>JBBRWY010000027.1:0-50500 GCA_038248875.1 Treponematales bacterium | reverse complement strand
TCAAAGAACCCGACAACTATATTGTCATATTCCGCACCACGATTGGCGTTATGAGTTGCATGACCGGAATCGAACCTGCATAGGCAGAACCGCAAAAAAGCAACACAAGAGGCTTACCAAGAACGAAGAGACCGCACATCGCAGGAAGAGTAACCATAAGGACACATTGGGCTGCTTTCCGGAACAGAGCGGCAATCACGTCTGCTTCGCCCCGGTCTGCATACAGGGAAAAGCGGCTCAGCCACACCGTAGGCAAGGCCGAAACAAGCACCACCACGATCTTAGTCAGTTTCGTCGCCGCCGTATAAAGGCCGACCTCGGTATTACCGGCAAGAAACCCGAGCATCGTCGTATCCAGAATCGTATAGAGACTTATTGCAAGGGTCGTGCCAAAAAGAAGCAACATAGGGCGGAGGTGCTTGAAAAGCCCAAGAGAGGCGCGGGAGCGAAAATCGATATACTTCGCAGAAAGGATCAGGTTACAGACAGCCGAAAGCGCGTTCGCGCCGACGCCGATAAGCGCATATACCACATAGTCGTCCGGGGAACGAACCAGCGCGAAAAGCAGCACCAGCGACAGAAACTGAAAAAAAGCCGAACGGACCGTTATATACCGGTATTCCTCGAGAGCCCCATACAGCCACTCGATGCCCAACGTGGTAAACAGAATATTCGCGCTGCAGACAAACAGAAGCGTACGGTACTCTGCGAGTTTGGGCACCATAAAAAGGGCAATGCCGAACAATACGTAGGCCACGACCGTCGCCACCAGATGTATTGCAAAGATTTCTTTTGCAAAGGTTCCGAGGGCCTTTTTGTCGTCCCGCAGCCGTGCGCCCTCGCGTATCCCGTAGGCATTTACCCCGAGCGATGCGAGAATCACGAACCAGGAAACAACCGACTGCGCAAACTGGATCTTACCGAGACCTTCCGGCAAAAGAACGCGCGACACATAGGGAAAGGTGACAAGCGGAAACAGAAGCTGCAAGAACGTGCGAGCCACACTGTAGGCAAAATTGGTTTTTAAGGAGTGTTGGAGATTCATGGGCTCCTGAAACAGAAAGAAACTACAATTGTAAGGCTTCGGTATATATCCGATTTTTCGGAAATGGCACAAATGTTGAGAAAAATGACAAAAAAAGTGGTCCTCAGGCTGCCGAAACTAGCTCCAAGCCAAAGATTTCTAATCGTAATTCATATCATTTTTACCAATGTATTACAAAAGAAATGGTTTACGCAGTACAGGCGGCGGGATGGGGTAAAAATCAAAGCACAATACCGTACTCCAAAATACCCTTTCTGACATGGTCTGGGAGGAGGTTGAGAGAAACTACATCGATATCAAAAGGGGACGTTTCGGTAATATCCATGGCTTTATATGTATCCCCACCGTCAAGAGCAATATCTATATCAAAAGAAAGGTTTGAAGGATCTTTTCGCGCGACTGAACCGAAAAGGATTACGGCGAGAACTGCCGGATCATGAGATTTTATCGCTATGGCAACTCTTTTTGCCTCTGAAAAAGCTGCTTCCAACCTGATGGTAATTTCAGTACGTTCGGCTTCATTTGCTTGTAGCAAGCCACACGCATAACGGTCTGCAACAAAACTCATGTATGAGCCGCAAAATTTTTAGCAATAGCAATAATCTTCTCCCGGAAATTTGAGTGAATAGCGGGAAAGGAAGAGTAAAAACGATCGGCTATAGTTTGGATTTCTGCGGTTTTTCCCGGATCGAGATCCTCCCCATACAAATTTCGAATACGATGTCGAAACTTTAATAATTCCAGAGCATCTCGTGTGTTTTGTGAAGTACAGAAAAGCGGGGGACGTATCCCCGGAATATCAAGAGCCATTTTTTCAACCAATGCTTTATGCCATCGGTCCTGAGGCAAATTATTTTCGAAAAATTTAGAGATGCGCAAAAAATAATTTTCCGAGATACCATACAGAGAATGGAGCGTAAAACCGAGCGCCCCCCAGTCAAGGGAATCGCTTGCTCCTGCCTCTAGCCGTTGCCATGCACGAAGATTATTCTGCCGTACACGACATATTTCTGTTTCATCGCCATCGAGCTCGGCAACGAGGGCAAGAAATGATTCATACCTACGCATTTGATAACCTCCTTAGTATATTGTTGTTTCTAGCTGCGAACTATATGATGGACCCTATTGTCAAGACACCTTACGGATAACCGGCCGGCGCATGAAATTCGAAAGCGACGATACCTTGTCATTACCACCAAGCCGAACGGAAAAGACCTGAAAAACGGCTATTTCGAAAAACCATGCATTATTGAATAAATACTAAGTAGTTTACGCCCCGAACAGCAGTGCTGTTCGGGGCGTTTTGTTGTGGTTTATGGGTGAAAGAGCACAAATTTTTATAGAAAATAGGAAGCTACATTGGGATTTCAATGTAGCTTATCTAAAATATACGTACCAAACCAATTTTGATACATGCGAAAAAACTGTCTTTATTACTGTAGATTTTCCCGATCCATTCGGACCGGCAAAAACCCGCAATCTTCTGATTCGTTCAGCCATTAATTGTTATTATCCGTTCTTGAACGGTAATTCTTGGTGCTATTTTACCCAAAACTTCTGTCGTGCCATCTGCATATTCCTTGATAATTGAATCATCTGATACATACGTAATGGGTATAAACTGCCAGACGAGCCTCGCGGACGGCTAACCGACCAGCAGAATCAAAAACCTGCTGCTGTAAAGCAAAATTTTTACTATTTATTGTAATTTGCTCTTCCATACACATAATGCTCTCCTGCCGTTAGGTATAGGAAGATGCGTTCATACCTGTTTCCTGTTTTTTCGTATTCCTGACCCGCACAAAGGGGTAGCGGAAGACAGGCGTTTGGGCGGCGGGCTTCAAAGCCGCTGTCAAAACGCTTGGCTGCAGCGAGGGGGAACCGCGGGTATACGCACATATTCCCAAGGTAGAACCCCGTCGCATCGGACCAGCAGGTCCCCCCATGTAGAACCTTTTACCGCATATAGGTGGCTATCAGATGCTCGAGCGTATGGATCGCGGAATTCTGCATACATTCCGTATTCGGCTTCATGAACCGGTGGTCAACTGTAAAACTTTCAAGGAACGTGTGGTTATTCACCAAGATCGATACAAATCTTGTCGATCAATTTACGATTATAACGGATTCCTTGAGCAATCATATCCATTGCGGCATCTTTAAATGAGGGGATTAGCCCCAATTTTTTTGCCTTCCCAAGGACGCCTAGTGTACCGGTTACTTGCAAGCCTACATATTCATCGCATAACTGTAAGTACCTCCAATTACCCGAAGTGATACTACTCATTTTGCGCAAGGGATCGGAGCGGAAAGAGCGAAGGCCCGCAGGCGGGCTATGCGCCCATTGCTTTCAGCTGGTATACTTACCCGCACAATAATTGGATATCCGTTCGGAAATGGTAAAAAGAGATGGTACGGAATTAAGCACGTCTGAAAATAAACTTGCCAGATCATCGGTTTCATATTCATGGGCGATTTCATTGCGGAGATCTTTTAAATTTCTCAGATCAGACACAGAATTGATAATTCCGCGTTTTTCCGCATGATTGGCGGCATCAATAACGCTTCCGGTTTCTATAAACTCGACTATATCAATGCTTCTGAGGATCTTGTTTATAATCAAATCTGTCGTCCGTGCGTAACGGGATGTCAAATTTTCAAAGTCGTCAAACTCGTCATCGGTGTATTCTTTCTTTGTCCCGATCACCTGACAAACCTCATACGAACGTCGAAGCCAAAAAATACTTGACGAAAGATTTTTCAGATTCGCATGCAGAACATCCATGGCCGCATTAGTCATCTAGTTGCACCGCCTTTTCAAGAGCCAGCCGAAAAAAAGGATCCGTACCGTCGCTGGAAACAATGATATCAAGTTTCTGCTCGCCGATCGAGTCTACGATGCTTCTTCTGATTTTCATACACTCCGGTCTGCCTATCCTTGACGAAAGAATCGCAAGGTTAATGTCGCCGCCCCGCCGCTCATTATCAACACGCGAACCAAAAAGCCAAATACGTGCATCAGGATCAATTGTATGGATGCTATTAATAACAATCCGCCGTTGTTCGGAATTTATACGCATCGTCAATACCTCATTTTATATCAAGACACTGCAAATCACCCGGTTCAAGGCATCCACACCCGACGCGCAAGGGATCGAAGCGGAAAGAGCGGAGGCCCGCAGGCGGGCCATGCGACCATCCGCTTTCCTGAGAATACTGACAAAAACTGGAAACAAGATGATCCTAAAAGGAGTTATTCACCAAGTTCGATGCAAATCTTGTCGATCAGTTTACGATTATAACGGATTCCTTGAGCAATCATATCCATTGCGGCATCTTTAAATGAGGGGATTAGACCCAATTTTTTTGCCTTCCCAAGGACGCCTAGTGTACCGGTTACTTGCAAGCCTACATATTCAGCAATATTTCTACCAATTTTTTCATCGATTAAAACAATAGAACCAGGGATTTTCATTGCTAACGCAATGGTTTGTTTTTCGCCACGATCCAGTTCAAACAGTATTGGTAAATTAATATCGTAGGAATCCTTTTCCTGAACGATCCATCTTAATTGAGCAAGATCCGGAACGAAAATCCGACCACCATCAGCGCATTCCACAATTACAGAAGCAGCAACATGAATTTCTCCGAATAACTCGGGAAGAATCTGTAATCTGTTAATACATGACAAGGCTATAAACGGTGTCGTATTTGAAAAAACGATCATAGTATAGATGTTTCTCTTCTGAGATCATCAGTATTATTATCGAGTAATTCAGCGCCATCCGAAAACGCTTTCATCAAAAATTGTACCCTTGGTATTTCAAGCCATTTTGAGGCCATACCGGATGATATTTTTCCTTCTTTGAAAAGTGATACAGCGGTTTCGTATTTGGCATAAAAAGCAAATTGTTCTGCATCAAAATGCAAGCCTATCAAGATTTCAGGCGGACATTCAAAGCTTATTTTACTTTGCATAACTGTAAGTACCTCCAATTACCCGAAGTGATACTACTCATTTTGCGCAAGGGATCGGAGCGGAAAGCCCAGTGACCCGCAGGCGGGCTATGCGCGGATTACCGACCGGCGCATGAAGTTCGAAAGCGACGATACCTCGTCATTACCACCAAGTCACTACATTCGATCTTAAAAATTAATAGGTTAATACCAAGATCTTCGCCAAAATCTCAAGAAAATTTTGCTACATAATCAAAAATACTCAAGGCAAGATCTATACACACTTGCCGTACTGTACCCCAGTCTGTCCAGTCTTTTCGCAAATTTTTATACTCATCAAGATGAGTAACTTCAAGATCGTAAGGAAGCGGTTCTACAAGTTGAATCTGTAATTGCATTAAGGACGATTCACCATTTTTCTGCGGGTACAGATCGTCAAAACAGCTGATCATAGGGATCATCAAGATACCCTTGACAGGCGGCACTAATTTTTTCTTGAAATTATCCGGCTTGGCCAGAAATATTTTTTGCAATTTGTTACAATGAGCAATACTTTGACTAGGACAGGTGTGGAAACAGGATTACACCAGTCCCGCGCAAGGGGGTGGCGCGCAACAAGGGCAGCGAAGCTGCAACGTGCGCGCCCAGGGGGAACCGCGGGATTGCCGCATGCATCATGTGAGTTAGCCACGCGGCATCGGTACCTGCTGATCCCCCTTTAAAAAAATTACACCACGTCGATAAAATTGCGCTCGTTCTGATTGAACATGACAAGGCCCAAAAAGAAGAAACCGGCAGTCATGGCAAGACTGGAGAGAATCATCGAAAGGGGCACATGGCCCGCACCGTAAAACCAGATGCGGAAGAGTTCCACTGGAGCGCTAACCGGATTTACAAAATTGACCCAGGCAAAACTGGCAGGGATTTTAGACAAGGGATACACAACCGGGGTCGCATACATCGCCAGCCCGAGAGCGAACGAGATAAGCTGCTTGAGGTCGCGATATTTTGTAGTCAGCGACGAAACAATCATACCCATACCGGTTGCCAAAACTGCGATCCACACAAAAATGAGCGGAAAGGCGAGGGCCCACCAGGAGGGAGTAATCGGAGCCTTGATAATGATAAAATACACATAGAAACACATGAGGGTCGCAAACTGCACGGCGGTCTTCGTCAGGTTACTGAATACGTTACTGATAGGTACCGTGAGGCGGGGAAAATATACCTTGCCGAAAAGTCCCGCGTTGCTCAGAAACACATTGGACGCATCATTAAAACAACCGGTAAAAAAAGTCCACATCATCGTACCTGCGTAGTAAAACAGAAGAAAAGGGATTCCATCGGTGCCGATCTTTGCGAGATTTCCGAACACAAACGAATACATAATAGTCGAAAAAAGCGGATTGATAATAAACCACAAAGGGCCAAGAATTGTCTGCTTGTACTGCGTCACAAAATCGCGTTTGACGAACAGGAATACGAGATCGCGGTAGCGAATTACATCGCGAATCTGAAGGTCCAAGAGCTTTCGCTTCGACTCCAGCACCAAGTCCCATTTTTCGCCATCGGAAAAAACTGCCTCTTTTGCCATATAAGTTCCTTATAAAATAGTGTAATTCGCAAGTTCCTGCATTTTGTCCCGAATCGATTCCCAGCTCCATGGTTTGAGGAACACGGGGTCGGGATCCTGATCGGCGTCCTGTAACCACAGAAGACTACGGATTGCAAGAAACTTATTTCCGTTGTATTTATCGCAAAAATTGACGATGCATTGACGTAATGCAATTCCGTGCAGGTCCAGCGCATAGAGGTCGATGAAATCCTTTTTCGAGCCGCGATTGGTAACTGCATTTATTTTCATCGCCGAAACATCTGCAAGGGATAGAATGCGGATACCACCCTCATTTTCGATATCAGCAAGCAACGGATATGCATGGTGCAAAAAATCTATTTTGATATCATGTACATTGACGCAGAGACTTCCCTCTGTTCTATTGAGCACCTGATTTTTTGGAAAGATCGAAGAGATTTGATCCTGCAAAAGCAAGCTATCAAAGGCTTCCCCAGTGAAAAGGTCGATATCCACCGAAGTTCGGTGGCCAAAACGCAGGGACAATGACGTCCCACCTGCCAATGAAAACTGGTCAAAGGCAGATGAAGACATTATGGTTTGTAAGATTCGCAGTAATTCGGGCGTGACGCTTTCTGGATGTTTTATGAGAGGCATAGCCAGTGTTCCAAAAAATTACGGGCTTTTTGATCCACCCGCATATGTTTTGCCTGTGCCGCAATAACTTCTTTTCCCATGTTATCCCGAAGCAAAAGCCAGTCTTCCCATTGACCTCGTTCCAGTACCCTCTCGAGAAGCCATCGGGCGTGTGTTTCAGCATTGATAGAGGTACGCTCCACATCCCAAAAAAGCACTGGAGATAACCGATCGATCCAGGAAAGAGTTCTTTTCATGCAAAACTCCTATATTTCGGTCCTTTGTAGTTCCCCTATAAATCACTCACACTTCAAATCGACAGATGGGAAGGTTATAGATCTTAATGAGAATACGGAAGATTTTTCATTTACTTTCCCACCGCAAAATACACAAATCCTTTTGCTTCGACGTCGTCCCGTTTGTAGACATTACGGAGGTCAAAAAATACTGGGCGGACCAAAAGTTTTTTGACCCGGTCGAGATCCAAGTTTCGGTATTGATTCCACTCCGTCATGAGGACGAGGGCATCGGCACCCGTGAGGGATTCGTATTCGTCGGTAAAAAATTCAATACTGTCTTTGATTGATTCGAGTCGCCAGGTGGCTTCTTTGATGGCAGCGGGATCGCAGGCGCGGATTTGTGCACCGCGGGCGACAAGGCCTTCGAGGATGGTAATGGCGGGGGCTTCCCTCATGTCGTCGGTATTTGGTTTGAAAGCGAGGCCGAGCACAGCAATTTTTTTGCCCTTCAAGCTGCCTGTGCCGCCGAGGCCGTTTTCGATTTTGGTAATCATGCGTTCTTTTTGGCGGTCATTTGCTTCAATGGTTGTTTCGACTATCGACATCGGCTCGCCCGCATCTCGACCGATTCGGGCCATAGCGAGCGTATCCTTTGGAAAGCAGCTGCCGCCGTATCCCGGTCCCGGATGAAGGAATTTGCCGCCGATGCGTCCGTCCCGGCCCATGGCCTTGGCTACATCCTGTACATTCGCGCCAACTTTTTCGCAAAGGTTGGCAACTTCGTTTATATACGTAATCTTGACAGCGAGAAAAGCATTGGATGCGTACTTGATCATCTCGGCGGTCTCGATATTCGTTTCGATATACGGGGTTTCGTTGATATACAAAGAACGGTATACGTCTTTCATGAGGTTTCGGGCTTTTTCGGTTTCTACCCCGATAACGACGCGATCCGGATGCATGAAGTCCTGAACCGCAGAGCCTTCACGCAAAAATTCGGGGTTGGAGACGACATCAAAGCTGATTTTTTGTGCATCAGCTCCGCGTTTGGCCAGCTCGTCTTGTACCCAGCCCTTCACCTTCTTACCGGTTCCGACGGGAACAGTGCTCTTGTCTACAAACACTTTATACCCGTTCATGGCACGTGCAGCCTCGCGAGCCACCGCTTCCACATATTTTAAGTCTGCACTGCCATCGTCTGCGGGAGGGGTTCCAACAGCGATAAAAATAACGTCACTTTTCTGTACGGCTGCAGCCATATCGGTAGTGAAGAAAAGGCGGCCAGAAGCCATATTACGGATAACCACATCATCGAGGCCGCTTTCGAATATCGGAATACCGCCTTTTTTAAGCGTTTCTATTTTTGACGCATTGTTGTCCACGCAGATAACGGTGTTACCGAAGTCTGCGAGACACGCACCCGACACCAGACCGACATAGCCCGTTCCTGCCACTGTAATTGTTGCCATTATATATTCTCCATAGGTTCTAGTAACGTAAGTATGAGTGAACCGAATTCATAAAAATCCGGAAGTCTTTCGGTGATGATCGAGTAGACGATATTCCAGTCCAACTCGGAATATTCATGGACGGCTATATTTCGAAATCCGACTGAGCGAGTGAGATGCAAAGCGAGATTTGCGGGGATCAGCTTTTTTTTCGCCATGGTGGTAAAGACTGCTGACATGGTATCAAGGCGGGCATCGTCTATACCGGAGAGAATATGGCTTCCGATATCCACACAGATCTGCACGGATCGTTCGAGATTCAGGATGATAATATCTTGCCTGTCATAATCAAGAGCGAGCTCCCCGTTGCTGGCAGGTGTGTGAGCGGTAATACGCTCAAGACAGCGCGCGAGGGATTCAAGTTTTTTTTTAAGAATATCAGGATCCATGATTTCCCCCTTGAAAAATGCGTTTGAGCCTGATGTCTTGATCACGGCGATAGATGGGGTAATAATCGGCATAAAAATAAAGGGCTTTTTTTTGGTAATAGAGGTAGAGTTCCCGTCCTTTTTTTTTCGTCTCGATTACACGTTTACCATCTCGCATAATTCGATGAAGGAATACTCCCTCCGCTGTCGAAAGATCGACGAGGTCGACTTCTTTTTTAAGGGCAGTGCAAAGTGTGGTGTGTAATTCGATTCTCTTTTCCACACCGAGAGGATTCATCGCTGCAATTGCAATATCGATATCACTTGTTTTTCTAGCTTTTCCATTCGCGTACGAGCCATACAGGAGAACAAGTTCGATCCCGGGAAAGGAGCTTAAGCACGATCGTATTTCGTCGAAGGGATAACCGTTCGTCTGTTCAGTGTATCCGTTATTTTCGTTCATACAAAACCAGATCTATATCGGATCCTTCACGCCAGTTGCCTTTTGCCCGCGAACCGTATACAAGAACGCGCTCTATAGAAGCATGGCCTGAAAATATCCCCTGAATACGAATAATGGTTTCGTCGGGAAGGCCAAATTTCATCTAGTTTCCATGAAATTTCGAAGGGAATGAAATTCACCAATATATCGGTTCAATATTGAATCGGAAATATCGTCGGCGATAGACTGGTTATACGTATGGTTTGAAAGATTACGCTTGACTAACATATCCATCCAGATTTCGCCATTAGTGATTATGCCTGCACTGAAGGCTTCACGTATCGCGTCCTTCGATCCAAAAATACCGGTATTGCCCCTGTCTTCCAGAAAATCCTTTAAAAGTTTCCATGAAAGCTCGTGGGTAAACTCGAATGCCTGCACGAGGCCTTGTTGTTCCAGTTCCGATAGGGGACGCTTACCCGCAAGCGTTACTGCTGCGTCTAGTCTTGAAAGTGCTTTTATATAATTGTCAAACCGCTGTTTCCAGCGAATGTCTGGATTCGTCATGGATATAGCTCCCTATATGAGTGAAAAAAAGGCTATTATTTTTTTTCGCTGAATCCTTTAAACCAGTCGGCAAAGTGGGCAAGTCCTTCGGCAAGCGGGGTCGAAGGCTTCCAGCCAAAGTCATTTTCGAGAGCACTTGTATCCGCTGCCGTCATGTAGACGTCTCCCGCCTGCATGGGAAGATATTTTTTAAGTGCTTTTTTTCCGAGAAGGTTTTCGAGGGTTTGAATAAAATATTCAAGTTTTTCGCTATGGCTATTTCCGATATTGTATATCCGGTATGGAGCGCTCGAGCGGTCGACTCCGAGTAACTTTGCATCAAAATCGGGGGCTGCCCGTGCCGGTCGGTCGGCAATAAGAAGTACAGCCTTTACCACGTCGTCGATATAGGTGAAGTCCCGTAGAAGATCGCCGTTATTGAACACATTGATAGGTTTTCCTGCCAGTATGGCTTCGGCGAACGAGAAATAGGCCATGTCGGGGCGACCCATGGGGCCATACACCGTAAAGAAGCGCATACCAGTAGTCGGTATGCCGTAGAGGTGACTGTAGGAGTGCGCCATCAGTTCGTTTGCGCGCTTAGTGGCAGCGTAGAGGCTGACTGGGTGGTCCACCGGGTCGGTTTCGGAAAAGGGTACCTTGCGATTAAGTCCATATACCGAAGAACTGGAAGCGTAGGCAAGATGAGCTAGTTTGTGGCTGCGGCAGGCTTCGAGGATATTGAGAAATCCGTCCAGGTTGCTCGATGCGTAGGCGCGAGGATTTGTAATGCTGTACCGCACCCCTGCCTGGGCTGCAAGGTGAATAACGCGGTCAAATCGATGAGCGGTGAAAATACCGTCTATAAAGGATTGGTCTTCCAGATTACCTCGGTAAAACGTCCAGCGACCGGCGCCGAGGGCGGCTTCCGCTTTTGTGCCCGCTTGGGCGAGGAGGGCGAGACGTTCTTCTTTGAGGTCGACCCGGTAATAGTCATTAACTGAGTCGAGGCCGGCGACAGTGTGTCCCGCTTCGAGGAGGGCAATCACCGTATGATAGCCGATAAAACCCGCGCAGCCGGTAACCAGATAGGTCACGAAATCCCCTTCAGTTTAAGAAGCGAAAGCGCATCTTTTACAAGATTCGTTTCGCCCTTACGAGACACGAGCGCCTTACCGTTCTCGATGACAACGACGAGATCTTCGACACCACACAAGGCGACGGGAATGTCGGAGTGTACGTAGCAGTTGCGTGAATCGACCGCAACGGTGTCGTGCGGAAGAGTGTCCGAATATTTGGCAAGCGAATCCCAGGTGCCGACGTCGTCCCACAGAAAGGTAGCACGGACGGTGACCGAGTTTGCACATTTTTCGCTTACCGCATAGTCGATCGAGATAGAAGGGGCAGCTAAGTAAGCTTCGTCGAGCCCCGGATAGGCGGTCATGACGCGAATGCCGTCCCGGATTTCGATGGTCGCACCCGTGCCGGAAATCCCGACGGTGCCGAGCGAATCAAAGGCGCGAGATGTTTCGCTACTATGAATTGCCAATTCTGATAGGAAAAAATCAGCGCGGAACGCATAAATACCGGAATTCCAATAATAATGACCATCTGCAAGGTAGTTTTTTGCCGTGGTTGCGTCAGGTTTTTCGCGAAAGGTTTCTATCTTGAATGAAGGGGTCGCATTGTCGAGGGAGCAGTCTACCGGGGCGACTGCCTTGATATAGCCGTAACCGGTGGCAGGGCTTGTAGGCGGAATGGCAAAGGACACCAGGTTATTGCGCTCGGCGTGCCAGGCGGCGGTTTGTACGTCGGCGATGAAGGAATCGAGGGGCTTTATAATGTGGTCACTTGCCATCATCAAAATATTGACCGGTTTTGTACGCTTGAGAGAAAGGAGATAGAGGGAAGTCCAGGCGATGGCGGGCGCGGTATTTTTGCCGCAGGGTTCGCACATAACAATAACCTTCGAAAGAAGATCACCCATTGCAAAGGTGTCGGCAAGGGCGCGCACGTCTGCAACTACGAGATCAGCCCAGTCTTTGCGGGTCACGATGCAAATGTCTCCCTCGATGTCGAGGGCTGCAGCACGGAGGATCGCCGCCTGTAAAAAACTCTCACCATCGGCGAGAGCCATAAACTGTTTCGGTTTTTTGGTATTGGACACGGGCCACAGGCGCTCACCCGACCCTCCCGCAAGAATGAGCACATCGGTACACATTACATTTCTCCGGTTAATAATTGTTTGAGGTGGGCCGACGATTGGAGCGGCATGGCACAAATTCCGGCAAAGTTTTCGGACACAAACACGAACGAATCACTTGGAATGCCTGTTTCGTCGGAATAAATGCTAAAAAGAAGTCCCGCATTTCCGGCGGCATATTCGATAATGAAGTCGATATCGCTCGAGCCGAGGAGTCCAATTCGGGTAAAACCGCGCTTCTGTGCGTCCTTTGCGATCGCTACTATTGTTTCTTTGTAAGTGACGACCTTTTTCATGGTACGTTTGAGGTATCGGTAGGTGCGGCCCGCGAGTTCGTTTATACCATCTGGAGTGAGCACATAGGTTACGTTTCGAGGGGAAGCCTTGTGCATAAGAATATAGCCCTTCTGGCTCAGCCGCTTGAGAAGGACGTTCGTCATACCGAGCGACAAGTTTATCGCGCGGGATAGATCTCTCTGGCTGATGTCGGCTTTTTGCCGGGTGAGTTCATTGATTGTGTTGAGGAGTAAAAATTCTGAATCTTGTTCCATAATTTTTTTGGAAGTGGGAGGGAAAAATGGACAGCCAGGATGGAAGCGCGGCACCGCCGAAACAGGTTACCGGTCATACTGACCTATGTTCAACTTATGAACAGTCTAGCACACAGAAGAAGCATTATCAAGAGAAATAGTTACAAAAGAGTAGTCAATGTGCTATCCTTATATATAGAAATATTTGAAAAGGTAGGATTTTATGCTGGTTGCACCACACATCAGGGAATTAATGTCATCTTCATCGTTCATCCGGAAGATGTTTGAGGAAGGTATCCAGATGAAGGCCCAGTTCGGTGCCGACAAGGTATACGATTTCAGTATTGGTAATCCCGATCTTGAGCCACCTGCCAAGGTTACCGAGATGCTCCGCGAAATAGGTTCATCCAAGGTAAAAGGTTTGCATGGCTATATGCCGAACGCAGGATATCCGGAAACCCGAACCGCCATGGCCGAAAAAGTCACTCTCGAACAGGGCGTAATTGTTCCATTTTCCTCGATTGTTATGGGCGTCGGGGCTGCCGGTGCTATGAACTCCGTACTTAAGGCAATTTTATCCCCGGGTGACGAAGTTGTCGTTCCCGCTCCCTTTTTTCCGGAATACACCCATTATGTGCGGAATCACGGCGGAGTATTAAAACCGGTTACTACAAAAGAAGATTTCTCACTCGATACAACAGTTATTGCAGCTGCCTTGAGCGAAAAAACAGCCGCGCTCATTATCAATTCTCCGAACAATCCTACCGGAAAGGTATATACTAAAGGCGACATGGCTTCCCTTGCCTCGGTTCTTGCCGAGCACGAGGCAAAAACTGGCCGGGCCATTCTTCTCATAGCCGACGAGCCCTACCGCGAAATCGTCTACGACAATCGTATCGTATCTCCCGTCTTCCCTGTCTGGAAAGCCTCCGTCATTGTCACCTCGTTCGCCAAAAACCTGAGTCTCCCCGGCGAGCGTATCGGCTATACGGCGGTCAATCCCGCTTGTCCCGATGCAAAAGAACTGGTCGACGCCATCATTTTCGCCACGCGGGTGCTCGGCTTTGTCAACGCTCCGGCTACTTTCCAGCGCATTGCGGCTGCTTCGTGGAACGAGAAGGTAGACTACAGCCCCTATGTGAGGCGCAAAAACGCACTAACCGGAATTCTCAAGGCGGCAGGAATCGAATATGCCGAGCCCGAAGGCGCCTTTTATCTGTTTTGCCGGGTTCCTCCTAAAAAGGACGAGAGCGAAAGTGCCGAACGGGATGCCGGGGCCTTTTGCGACCACCTTAAATCCTTCCTCATTCTTGCGGTAAATGGAGCGGGCTTCGGTAAAAAAGGCTGGTTCCGGCTCGCGTACTGCGTATCCGCTACATCCATTGACAATTCGGCTGACGCCTTCGCCCAGGCACGAGCGGCTTGGTAGCACACGAAAAAACTCAAGGAGATCCCATGAAAATTCTGATGATCACGAGTGAAGCGGTTCCCTTTGCCAAAACAGGCGGGCTTGCCGACGCGGTATCAGCCCTCTCGATAGCCCTCGCCGCAGCAGGGCATGACGTGCGTATCGTCTTGCCGCGCTACTACCGCATCGACCGCAGCAAGCTCAAGCTCATTCCGGGTCCCATGGGTGTACATCCCGGTTACCAGGAAATCTGGACAGGCGTCTACGAATCGGTCCTTCCCGGTACAAAAATACCGGTATATTTTATCGACCACGAGCAAAGTTTCGGGCGCGACGGTATTTACGGCACTATGGGCGAAACCGACTTCAACGACAATCCCCAGAGGTTTTCGCTTTTGGGACACGCCTCATTCCAACTCTGCCATAAGCTCCAGTGGTATCCGGACATCATGCACGCCCACGACTGGGCGGCAGCGCTTACGCCCATCCTCCTTAAATTTAACGAGCGACATGACCACTTTGCTAAAACAGCGAGCGTCTTTACAATTCACAATATCGGGTATCAGGGCGTGTATGGAAAACACCTTTTTCCGTATACAGGCTTGAGCTGGGACAACTTTTACGCAGCGGGATTCGAAGACTGGGACCGCATGAATTTCCTGAAAGCCGCCATAGTGTCGGCCGACAAGCTGACTACGGTATCGCCTACTTACGCGAAGGAAATCCAGCGTCCCGAGTACGGTTTCCGTATGGACGGCATTCTTCGTTACCGGGGATCGGACCTTTCGGGAATTCTCAACGGAGTCGATACGGATGTGTGGAATCCGGCAAAAGACAAGCTGATTCCGGCGCAGTACACATCCAAAGCTCTCGATAAAAAAGCGATTTGCAAGGAAGCACTGCAAAAACGCATGGGACTCGAAGTTGACGCATCAATCCCGATTGTTGCCATTATTACCCGCCTCGCTGACCAGAAAGGCGTCGCGGAACTCTTCGGACCCTCTTACGGCTCGGTCTTCCGCATTTGTTCGGAAATTAAACTGCAGATGGTAGTGCTTGGGGCGGGCGAGCTGTGGTGCGAAAACGAGTTGGCTGCTCTCAACAAGAGTCTCCCCAACTTCAGCGCATTCATCGGCTACGATGAAACCTTGAGCCACCTCATCGAGGCTGGCTCTGACTTTTTCCTGATGCCTTCGCGGTACGAGCCATGCGGTCTGAATCAGATGTATTCGCTTTTGTATGGCACCATCCCGATTGTGCGAAAAACCGGCGGGCTTGCGGATACGGTCGAAAACTACAACGAACAGACGGGCGACGGTACGGGTTTTGTACTCGAAAACCTCACTCCGCAAAGCATTTACGACACCGTTGGTTGGGCATCGTATGCCTGGTTTAACAAAAAGGACCACATCAAAAAAATGCAAGTTCGCGGTATGGAACAGCAATTTGGCTGGGATACATCCGCGAAACGATATGAAGATGTCTACAAAAGTGCACTAATAGCGTTGAAATAGTTTTTTTTTCTGTTTATTTGGAGGTTTTCATGTTCAGGTACATTAAATCTTTTTTTCTCGCGCTCAACGCGAACGCGCATCCGGGTGATATTGCCCATGGCGTTTCTTTGGGGCTCCTTCTTGCGCTGGTGCCGAAAACAAACCTCTTGTGGGTGTTCCTATTTTTATTCATCCTGTTCATCCGGATGAATAAAGGTGCTTTTTTCTTATCGCTGATACTTTTGGCCTTCGTCGTTCCCTTCGCCGATGTTGCCGTCGAGGCAGCGGGTTACGGCGTTCTGTCTCTGCCGTTTCTCGAGGGTATTTATACGACTATGTCCAACACTCCATTCGTCGGACTCACCCGGTTCAATAACTCGATGGTCGCCGGTGGTCTCGTCGCAGGGATCATCCTGTACCTTCCTGTTTATGCCCTATGCCGTCTCTTCGTCGACAAATACCGCACAGTGCTCCAGCCGAAGATCGCGAACAGCAAAATAACGAAGGTATTGGTGCAGTTGCCCCTTATCAAACAGATCATCAATGCCCCGAATCCGGGAGAACTCTTCAAATGAAAAAAATAAAAATACCGAAAATTCATCCCTTGTTCCGCAAAAAATATACCGAAAAGCAGTATCAAAAGAAAATCATCAAAAAGCTCTTCGTACCCGCGGACAAAAAATTTGTCGAGTCGCTCTTTACAACGACAACCGATCCCAAAAAAGGGCATACGTTATACGAATTAAAAGCTGATGCAGTTCCCGCTGCGGCGCAGGTCAAGAGGCTCAATGGCATTGCAAAACAGCTTAAAAAGCAAAAAGGCCGCTTTAACCTGGTTTCTGCAATTGCCGCACTCATCTGTATCGTTGTTCTCGTTCTTGTGCTCACCGTGTTTCGCAACCAGATCGCCCGCACAGCCCTGACCACAGCTCTCGAAGGCACGTTTGGCGCAAAGGCGGAAATGGGCATGATTGATTTCAACCTGATCGATGCCAAATTTACGGTGGAAAACCTTACGGTCGCCAACAAGGCCGAACCAATGAAAAATCTGTTCTCTGCCGGTAAGGGCGAACTGTATTTCAACCTCCTCGAGCTTACCCGTGGAAAGGTAGTGGCAAAAAATCTCGAGATAACCGGCATCACTTGGGGTACAGAGCGCAAGACTTCGGGCAAACTTCCACCCAAAAAGCAGAAAGACTTCGACAAAAAGGAAGCTGCACGCGCGAAAAACGCAAAACCCAATCCGGTTTCCGCAGCAATACAGGCAGAAATAGGTAAACTGAAATCGGGTATTTCGGTCGATTCGGGTATTACCGCAATCAAGGACCAGATGGATCCGGTCAAGTTCCTCGAAAAGGAAAAAGCCGCACTACAATCACCTGCAATTGTTTCCGGAATTACCTCGTCGGTGCCGGAACTATCCACCAAATGGCAAGGCAAAAATATCGAAGTACGGACAGAAGTCGACAGGACTATGATCGACGGTAAAAAAGTTTCCAGCTTAAAGGTGAACGAGATAAAAACTGTTGAAGAGGCACAAGCCGCAGTCAAAGAAATCAATGCAGCTCTCGAGAGTACAAAAAAATCGCTCACGCTCGCGAAAGAAACAGCAGCTTCGGTCGATACCGACGGTAAAAAGGTCGCCCATCTGGCCAAAGAAGCCGAAGCCGCACTCAAAGCGGACAGCATGCGTATCAAGGCCCTCGCCGATTCGGTGACCTCGATCAACATTGATTCCGGTAAAAAAATAGTGGGAGGAATCTTCAATACCTTCGCCATAAACACACTTGGTAACTATTATCCGTATGCTGAAAAAGGACTCACGCTCCTGCGCAACATGCAAGCTTCCGGTAAAAAAGACAAGAAACAGTCGCTCAAAAACAAGTCGGGTGCGATACAGCGGCTTTCGGGCCGTACTATTGTATTCGGCCGTGACTCGTTGCCATCGCTCCTCCTCGAAAACATCGCCCTCTCGGCTTCGGATACCGCAGGCGTCTTCAAGGGAAGTGCAGTCATACAAAATGTGACGAACGACGCCGACCGTATCAACAAACCGGTCTCGATCGTTGTTGACGCATCGCAGGGGCGTGTCGCAGAAACGGTCAAGGGCTTCATTGACTTCCGAACCGGTGCTTCGGAAATGGTAAACACCAATTTTACGGTGTCCGGTTTTAACCTTTCAATCCCCGCCGGCACGCAAGCAGGCATTCCCTCGATAAGCGGAAGGCTCGGCGCTTCGGGAAGTGTAGTGGTAGCGAACGACGAAACACTTCGCCTTGGATCTACCGTGCTCGTAGCGAACGCAAAGGCGACCACCGCCGCATTCGAACCTGCATTTTTATATGAATCCTACCGCGGAGTGCTTGCATCGATTTCCGAAATCAAGGTTGGCGTCGAGGCCGAAATCGCTGCCTCCGGCGCAGTAAAGTTCGACGTTTCAACCGACCTTGATTCGGTCATCAATCGTGCACTCACCGAAGAGATGGACAAACAGATCGCCCGGTTCAAGGCGGATATTCTGAAGGAAGGAAACGCGTACCTTGCTTCCCAAAAAGAAGTCTATGCCACCGAGATTGCCCGCTTCGGCGATATTTCAGCCAAAGCCAAGGTGGCGCTTGCGGACATCCAGAATTACGAAAAGACGCTCGATGCCAAAAAGGCCGAGGCAGAAAAACGGGTTCAGGCCATAGTTGCCGAAAAAGCGGCTCCCGTGCAGAAAGCAGCCAAACAAGCTGAGAAATCGGCAACGGATGCGATCAAAAAGCTGTTCTAGAGACAACACAATTTCAGCGCAAAGCATATAAAAAAAGCCGGCGGATTATTCCGTCGGCGATGAGGTAGATACGGCTGGCAGAAATCTGCCAGCCGTATTTTTTATTTAGATTGTCTGACGAGGTCGTTTGCGCGGAGAAGCTGAATCTTCCCGGTGCTGTCCTGCACGAGAATTCCCTTGGCGGTAACGGTGAGTGGGGTAAAGGGCTTCACTTCCACGGCCGATTTTGCCTTTGCCTCGAGATTCTTGTCGAATCTACCCACGAAGTTCTTTCCGTTCAGCTCGATCACCGCATAATAATCATTTACACTCTGAACCAACACGCTGGTGTCGGCTATCGAATCGGCACCTTCCTTCGACATCTCGAGGGTTACCGGATCGATGAGCACAAGCTTGATGGCACCTGTGCCACCTTTTTTGCCGGCGACTGCCATGAGTCCTGCTCCGGTATCGAGAAGGGTGCGGTTCCGGATGCTGTTGAGGGTAGACGTTTTCATGATCGTACCATTGTTGAGATTAACCAGCACAAGCTCGGCAAGGAAGGTCTTTTCGTCCACGACGCGGAGGCTGTAGCCGGGTATCGAGGAGGCAAGGGCAGCGTCTGCGGCGGCTTTCGTTTCGGCGGCCTTTGTGTTCAGGTCTTTTTGTATATCAGAAGCAATATCTTTCCGTTCCGTCTGCGCTTCTTTTTGCTTGGTATCGGCGAGCGTTTGGTCTGCCTTCGCTTTTTCTTCGCCCGCGGCAACTTTTTCCTGTGCTACTGCGGCATCCGCTTTTTTGGATTCTACCGCTGCCGTTTTTTCCTCTGCATCTTTTTGCGCCTCGACAGCTTTCTGCTGCGCTACCGTGTCAGCGGGCTTCGCAGCAGCTTCTTTCTGCGCGGCGTCTGCTGCAACCTTCGCTGTCGCAGCTTCCTTTTCGGCGGCTGCAAGTGCTTCTTTCGTTTTCGTTGTCTCGGTACGGGCTTCGGCGGCAGTTTTCTGTGCCTCTTCGGCACGCGTTTGGGCGGCTGTGGTCTCGCGTTCCTTCAGGTCGACCATGCCCTTACGGGTATCGGTTGCGGTAACAGAATCTTCCTTCAGTTTTTCTACAACAGCCTTTTCGGTCAGCGTTGTCGTATCGATAGTACTGACGGTGCCTGCCAGACGTACATCCGAAAGGGGAATTACAATTTGGGTCTTGCCCGGCCACTCGTCATACCGAACCGAAAGACCTACAGCTTCCGGCGTGAGATAACCGATTACGACCGGTTTATATCGCGCTTTCCAGGTATCCATCTTGCCCCGGTACACCGCGTTGTACACCGTAATGAAGGATGCAAGGGTAGAAGAATCCTTTTCGCTATAACCGTAAGCCACGCGGAGATAGGAGCTGATGATTCTTCGAAGGTTATCAATATGGTCCACGCCGATGTTATTACCGAGAATCAGGATGTCTGCGTCGAAGCCTGTCTTGACGACGGGGTCTACTGCATGAATGACGTAATACCGGTTGCGGTCGCCCGCGTTGCCGGAGGCAAGTATCGACGAGCCGAGACTGGATCCGATGCCGAGAATTTCTTCGAGCGTGTCGATCGTGGTATACGGACCATTATAGTTCACGAATTCAATCGCCGCTCCGGCAGCACCCGGATTGACTTCTTTGCGGTCCACCTCGAGCGCAGGAAGCAGGGTCAGAGCCAGAACGGCTAGTAGTATACCTGTCAATTTTTTCATCGGATTCCTCCATCCATATCTACTGTAATATATTGCCCAATATCTTTCGTGCATACAATTGAACTTGTCCTTCGTACGGGCTTTCGAGAAACTCGGAAAGCATCCTGGTTCCCTCGAGCGCAGTCTTTCCAGCCGAATACCGGATGAGTGCGTACAGTGCATCACAGGCTGCCCGTATGACGGCGCTTTCGCGCGGGCCAGCCTTTTTCACCAGATGTGCCACGGTGGCGAGAGATTGACCGTCCCGATCGTTTCCGAGCGAGGCGAGTCCGTACAGGATGCCGATCGCAAGCGAGGTATCGAAGTCACCGTAAGCCGCCTCGAGTAGCGAAGCGCGGTATTCGTACGAGCCGAGTTGGCCAAGGAGCGTCGCCGCGCGACCGCGTTCGGTCACATCATAGGGGCGTCCGCCAAACCGGCTGTCCGTCTCGTTCGCAAGAATTTCCGAAAGGCGGCGGGCATACCCGCTTTCCCCCGTGCCGACCGTGCCGTCTCCGATGTCAGACGTCACGCGGTCAAAAAAAGCGCGAACTTCAAGCGGATCGGAGGCAAACGGCATGCCGAATTCGGTCGATCTCCCGTTCAGTATACCGTAGTTTTGCGCTTTTTGGGCCTTTTTTTCTATCTTTATCCGGGTTTCCGCCCGGTAGCCCCACAAAATCCAGTCGGCTGTTGCGGCATACACATACCCCGTGCCGGAAACAACCGGAGTGCGAAGTGCGGAAGGGAGAAACATCTCCCACACCGGCAAGCCGGCAGGAGTAATGGCGCAGGAATAGCCGGGAAACCCGATATTGAACTGGCCGGAATCGAATGAAATGAAAACCTGCGTGCCGGGTAGGCCTACCGGGATTTTCCTGCCTTGCAGGAAACCGGCTTTCCACAAGAGGGAGCCGTCGGTTATGTTGAGACCCCGGATTGTTCCGTCGGCATGTACCGACACCAGAGTTCCTTCAGCAGCGGACAGGGCGAGAGCTGAGGAGTCCGTGTGTGCGTCCCAAACCCGCTCGGTATCTGCGCCTGCTCTTCTGTTGCGGACATCGAAGGCACGGACCGTGCCTTCGGCAAGGGAAACAGCATAGCCGCCGGGAAGCGGGGAGAGCGCCGTGACAGGGGAGGGCATAGTGGTCATTTCCAGAAGTTCGCCGTACACTGAAATCCGCAGAACGGTATTGTCCGCAGCGGCCAGAAGGAGGTCTCCATCGGCTGTTTCGGACGGGGGCGGAAGGAAGGCCGCTGACACGCTGGTTTGCAGGGTTGCCGGGGGTAGAATGAGCGTCCACTTGACTGCTCCACCGGGAGTGATGCAGACGACGCGATTCCGATAGACCAGAAACAGACGTCCGTCACGCCCCGGATACGGGGCAAAAAGAGGCGGTGTTTTTCCACCGAGCTGCCACAGAAAGCTGCCGTCGGGATTAAGGGCGGTGATTGCCCCGTTTTCGGAAGGCACGTATACGGTGCCGTCTGGCGAGACGGTCATCAGGGCCGCCGGTTTGCCGGGAAGCAGTCGGCTCCACAAGAAGGCACCGTCGAGGGAAAGACAGGTGACGGAGCGGTCGGCGCTGGCGGCGTATACGCGCGTATCAAAGGTGAGTGGACCTGCAATGGTTTCGCCCGCGAGTGCCCGCTTCCAGGCAGGAGCTGCTTCAACTGCACGGAACTGTTGTGCATGCAGCGGTGCTGAAAACGGCATTCCCGCAAGACAAGCCACTACGACGAGCGCCACCGAAAGCCTGAACAATAGGTTCATCGCTCAAAAAATCCGAGGGTTTCGATATGATGCGTCTGGGGATAGAAATCGAAAAGTATCACTTTTTTAAGGGTGTAGCCCGCAGCAATCAACTTGAAAGCGTCCCGTGCGAAAGTGACGGGATCGCACGACACATACCGGATGTCCGGAATGCACGAAGAGGCAAACCATTCGAGGGTGAATTTATGCAATCCTTGCCGTGGTGGGTCAATAATAGCGACATCGTAGGTAAGGCGGGATGCCGGATGCGAAGCCCATCGTTCGTCACTCACCGCACACAGCACCGGCGCGCGATCACGGCCTGCGAGGTTTATTTCCGCAAGAGTGAGTGCTTCGCGATTATGCTCGACGAGCACCGTTTCGCGAAAGTTTTTTCCCGCAAAAACGGAGAAGGTGCCGACGCCTGAATAAAAATCCAGCAGGCGTTCGCCCGAAAGTGGCTTGTCATCTGAACCGTACCCAGCGGCCCGGCTTACAGCGGCCCGGCTTACAGCGGCCCGGCTTACAGCGGCCCGGCTTACAGCGGCAAGGATCCGTTCAAGCATCGGGATATTCGATTGAAAAAAACCGCGAACGTCAAAACGCACGGGAATGCCTGATATGTCGATGCAACAATCGGTGTCGCCATCCTCGTGCCACAGTGTACCGTTGTAAGCAAACACATGGAAACGGTCGCCCGAGTTGAAGTGCCGTGCACTTTTCGCGAGAGTGCCGTTTTGGAGCGCTTCGCGGATTTCGCATACCGCCACCGGACAGTCAGGAATCGCGATTACCCGGTTCGTTGCCGCCTCGTTAAAGCCGATGCCACCCTCGCGGGTACGATGAAACTGGAGCCGCGAGCGGTATTCCATCGGTGCGCCCGATTCGACCGAAATGCCTTCGGCTGGCTCTATGTGCGCTCGGGAAAAAACGTCATGCAGGATCGAAAGGCGCAGTTCGCTTTGGTATGCGTTGTCCGCCATCTGCAGGGTACAGCCTCCGCATATGCCAAAAAGGGGACAGGCAGGTGCGATGCGATGGGGCGATGGTTTTACTACGGAAACGAGGCGTGCGAAGGAGTAATCCTTCCGGCTGTCGGTAATTTCAATTTCGACGGTTTCTCCGGGAAGGGAAAACGGCACGAATACCGCTTTTCCGTCAATTCGTGTAATGCAGGATCCCCCGGCTATCATTTTCTCTGTTATACTGGTCATATTGAGAGAAGTATAGCATAACAGCGGAGGCTTGTTCATGACCAAAGACACCTTTTATTTGAACGCAGGTGACGATGCACGGATCGCAGTTCATACCTGGATACCCACTGCAAAACCTGCGGCAGTTATCCAGATCAGCCACGGCATGGCCGAATACGCTATGCGCTACGACCGCTTCGCAGAAGCAGCGCTAAAAGCCGGATACGCGGTTTTCGCCGCCGATCATCGGGGACATGGAGAAACCGCAGTCTCGCTCGACAAGCTCGGCTACCTCGCCGACACGAACGGATTCGAGCGGGTAGTCGAAGATCAATACGAGATTACCCTAGACATCAAGAAGAAATTTCCGTCTACCCCTGTTATCCTGTTTGGCCACTCGTTCGGCTCATTCATTGCCCAGCGCTATATCGAAAAACATGGCGAAGACATTTCCGCCTGTATACTTACCGGCACAACCGGCCCGAATCCAGCCCTCGTAAATGGCGGCAAGCTGGCTGCGAACCTCGTTGCGATCTTTTCAGGCAGAAAGAAACCGTCCCCGCTGCTTACGAAGCTCTCGTTCGGTTCGTACAATAAAGGGTTTCCCGATGCGCAAAGTCCAAACGCATGGCTTTCCCGGGACACGGAAGAAGTCGAAAAATACGATGCATCCCCCTGGTCGGGTTTTACCTGCACCGCGGGCTTTTTTCAGGACCTGATGGCAGGTCTTTCGCTTATCCATACAAAAGCGGCTCTCTCGGGCCTCCCGCTCAATCTGCCGGTTTTGATCGCTTCGGGAAGCGAAGACCCGGTAAGCGGTTCGGGTAAAACGATCAAAACCCTTGCGGACATCTATCGGAATATGGGAATCAAAAATGTCAAACTGGTCCTCTATCCTGGTGCTCGTCACGAAATTCTCAATGAAACCAACCGGGACGAGGTGACCAAAGACATTCTGGACTGGATTGCATCTGTTCTGACGGGGAATTCCGCTTCCCGTTGACATTTGCCGTGAATGTGTAGAAAATAGAAGGCCAGATGTTAATCAGATACAGCGCCGATGCCAAAGGCAAAGCGGTACAGAAAGCCTTGATCTATACAAAAGACGAGCACGGCATCAAACGGGATCTCATTGACCCGGATGCCCTGCGGATCATCAGCCATTTACGAAATTACGGTTTCGAGGCATATCTCGTCGGCGGCGCTGTGCGGGATATGCTGATTGGCAAAACACCGAAGGATTTTGACCTCGTTACGAGTGCTGAGCCGGCGAAAATAAAGCGCCTCTTCCGCAACTCGCGAATCATAGGCAAACGCTTCCGCCTCGTCCATATCTTTTTTACTGACAAGATTTTTGAGGTATCAACCTTCCGCTCGCTCGCCGACGGAACGATAGGAAACAGCTTTGGCACGATGGACGAGGACGTGCAGCGTCGCGACTTCACCCTCAATGCCCTGTATTATGATCCCATCAAGGAACAGGTCGTAGACTACGTAGGCGGGGTCAAGGATATTCGTGCCCGGAGGCTTGTACCGGTTATTCCACTCAAGTACATCTTTCGGGATGATCCGGTTCGCATGCTCCGCGCCATCAAATACGCGGTTTCCACCGACTGTACCATTCCGTTTATGGTCCGCCGGGCAATTCGAAAGTCATCCGTACTCCTGCAGCCGGTATCTCCTTCGAGGCTCACCGAAGAAATAATCAAGATTCTGAACAGCGGCAAGTCCCACCGGATTATCGCCGAAGCACTCAAATACGATCTGTTTATGTACCTGCAGCCGGCCGCCAACAGTCTCATCGACGAGAATCCAAAGTTTGCCAACGGGTACGTAAAAAGCCTCAAAAAACTTGATGAGCTCGTCGCCGGGGGCGATAATCCACGGCTCGGGCTCAAGTTGGTATATCTCGTCTCCGATCTCGTCAATATTATCACCGACTGGAACGGTATACCCTCCGAGGTTTATAACTCCGTGTACAATGAATGCCGCCGCTTCGTGATGCCCATGAATCCACCCCGGGTAGAACTTGAATTTGCAGTGCGCCAGTGCCTCAAGGAAGGCGGGCTCAACATTCGTGCCCCCCGTATCAGGGAAAACCGTCGTGAGCACGTTCGTATGGACGAAACAGCTGTCGTACCCAAGGAAGAGAGCGACGATGGACGAAACAGGCTGCCGGGCACAGGAACAAGTCGCAGTGCCCGCAAGCGGCGGAAAAGAAAGTCAGGGCCGCCTATTTCGGCATCGACCTGATCAGTTTGTCTGCCTTTTCCGCATATCGGGCGGGATTGGCAGCTTTTGCCGTTTCGAGGTACACCCTCGCTGCGGCATATTTTTTGTCCGCGTAGGCATTGAGTCCCAGCGCCCAGTTAACCGTGGAGGCATCCGCCCCGTTTCTGAGAGCTTTTCCGTACCAGAGCGCCGCGCTGGCCCAGTCTTTTTCCGCATACGAAACAAGTCCCGAGTAATATGAAATCATCGGATCCGCAGGGCTTATGTCGAGTGCTTCGGCCAAATAGCGCTTGGCGTCCGCATATTTTCCGGCATTATACGCTGATACGCCTGCCTGTATGAGCTCGGCAAAAGTAAACTGTCCGGATAACCACAAACCGAAGTCGGTATCGGTCTTGCCCGCGTCGTTGAAACGCGCAAACCGGTTCTTGATCAAGTCGGTATTTTCCTGCTGCGTTTCGCCGTTGTACGGGCCATCCCCTTCGAGAAGTATAAAGGCTTCGCTCAAAAATCGCTGGTATTCCATTTTTTCGGTATTGAGCAAGAAGGACACAAAGGCCCAAGCCTGCGGGTAAAACTGAGTCGACTCGCGGGAACCGGTCACGGCCGACAGGATATCATAACTACCGAGCGCTCGGCCGGGATCGGCACGAAGGTTTTTCGCCGCATCGAGCCAGACAGAATACCCACCTGCGTGGAAGGTTTTTGTCACCGGATCGTAGTATGTTTTTTCGAACCAGGCCTGAAAACCGTCCCGGATCCACAGGGGCGGCTCACTCACGTACGAATACAGGTACTGCAGAAAAAGCTGCCGTCCCAGGGAGGGACCTGTAAAGGCGAACCCTGCAAGGGCGGGTGAGTCAGACATCGCACCGGGAACAAGGTAGAGAACCAGCTCGGAAAGCTCGGGTTTCGGGTATTTCAGGAAGATGTATTCGCTCCGTTTTTCGCCGATGCGAGCTGTTATGTACGTATCAAAGGCAACCTTATCTTCGAGGATAACCACCCGGTTTGTATGCATTCCGGTATCAGGATTGAAGCGGAAAAACTCGTTAAAAGCTGCCCAGTAGGCATTGAAGGTTTCCGCAGCCGGTTCCGCACCGGTAAAGCTCGCGGGAAAGCGTATCGTATAATGGCCCGAAACAAGAGTCAAATCGGCCTGTGCATTCAGAGCGCTAACTGCGCAAAGCAGAAGAGCTAGCTTCAATAGAGGTCTTTTCATCAACTGTCTCCTAGTTTCGGGTAATCTTGTCGATTATTATGTGGACTTCCTCGATGAGGATACCAGTAAAACGTTCGATGTTTTCCACAATGTATTCCTGCATCTTATGGATTTTCCCGGTCAACTGGGTGCCAAAGGGTACATCGATGACGATTACGAGTCGGTAACCCTGTGCGTCGGTCTTTATGGTCATTTTTTTGATACGGATCTGATCATCAAACTCGCCGACACAATGGATGACCATCTGGCTCAAGGCCGCTTCAGAGATGCTAACGCGGCCGGTCTTCGAGAATTCGGGGCGAACTACGGACTTTTCGTATACTTTCGAATGGTTGAGACCGCCGAGAGGATTTTGCTTCCGTTTCAGGAGTACGCGCACCCGGTCGTAGAAGATTTGGGGATAGCTCCGCTGGATTTCGATCGATGGAACGGGAATGACATGTTTACCTTCAACCCGTCTCGAACGGATGGCCTTCTCGATTTCTTCCTGTGTGGCAATTTCTTCTATTTTTATGATTTTCTGTGGCTGGGGCAGCTGGAGGCGGGCAGCAATCTTGTTGACCATCTTTTCGGAAGTACCAAGGATGAGTACTTTTTTGAAGAGCTCGTCCTGCAGCGCCTTTGCAATCTTGTCACGGTGAGTCTTGTCATCAAAAAGGGCGACCCGGACGGCAGCAAGAAAGGTTGCTTCCCGCTTGGCGGAGTGCCCGGCGAGAATCTTGTCGTCCCGGATCAACAGACCGTCATCTATGATGAGCTCGATACCATATTTTTGCGCAACCAATTTGGCGCGGAAACTTTTTCCCGTCCCGCTGTCCCCGACAAGAGCATATACGTTGACACCTTTGAAAAACCAATACAGATCACTGATGCTCTTCATGTTGCTCCCAGTATAATTCCCCGACTTCCACCTGCGCAAGCACATTGGCAGGGAATAACGTATCCAATTTCGCCTTGAAGCGTGCCGGTAGCGGTGCGGTCAGGTGATCAGGGAGACCCGAGAGGCGATCGGCAGGAAAAACCATCTGCCAGGCATGCAAGTAAAAGGATGATTCCATCCTTTTACTGCCGTAACGGCTGTCCCCGACAAGCGGATACCCACGAAGGGCACTCTGGATGCGTATCTGGTGCTTCCGGCCGGTAACGATGCGAAACAGAACCAGGGTCACTTCTTCGCCTGGTTTCCGGGAAGTCGCAAGAGGCCGAACAAGGGTAACCATCGGCTTACCGCCGTCCGTTGTGTCTTTCCATTCAAAAAAGCCTTTTTCATTGGCTTCGAGCATTTCCCCGGTGAGACCCAGATAGTATTTTTCAAACTTTCTATCCGCGAGAGCTTTCGAAAACCAGCGGGCGCCGTCGAGACTCCGTGAGAAAGCTATAATGCCGGTTGTATCCCGGTCGAGCCGGTGCAGTGGACCAGTACGGAAGGATAGGGAAGCCAACGATGAAGCACTTTGGGCTATAAGGCCATCGAGCCCCCCTTCGCCGTGCACCGGGATACCCGCGCTCTTGTTGACAAAGAGGAGATCGCCTGTCTCGAGGAGGATTTCTGGCACCGACTCCTGCGAAATTCCGGGCCTGTGATTATGAGCGGCTGCGGTCGGGATTATGGCAGCTATACCGAGTTCACACCCTTCGAAAACGCGGGAGTCCGGAGCGGCTTTTTTGCCGTCCAGGCGAATAAGTCCTTTTCTGAGAAGTGAATATATGGCCGAAAGGGGCTGCTCGGGCAAAAAACGGCGAACAACCCGGTCCAATCGGCGTCCGTCATCGTCTGTACCTATTCTGTAAGCATGCATTTCCATTTGAAGGAAGTATATACCAGTATGGCACTTGACAAAAGGCACCTTTTATCGAAAATAGTACCATAATGAATAGAATTGTATTCCAGCAATTTTCCCTGCTGTTTAATAATCCAATTTTTCTCGCCGCAGTATCAAGTTGGATTATAAGCCAGTTTATGAAAACCATAATTACCTTGTTCACGCATACTGTTTCCTCGTTCGGGGAGTTTATGGAGCTACTGTTCTGGAAAACAGGCGGTATGCCCTCGAGTCACTCGGCCCTCGTTGCGTCGATCACCACCACGATCGGCTTCAAATCGGGGGTCGGCTCGGATCTTTTCATTTTTTCCTGCTGTTTTGCCCTCGTCGTCATCCGGGATGCAGTCGGCGTACGCCGTTCGAGCGGACAGCAAGCACGGGCCCTCAACGAGCTTGGAAACAAAGTAGCCGCACGGCTAAAGTATCAATTCAAGCCAGTTAAAGAAATTCAAGGACACCGGCCGATAGAGGTTCTCGCGGGTATCCTTCTCGGATTTTTTATCGGTGTCGCTTTTTCGACTCTCTGATCCTCCTGCATGATATTTCCATCACACAAATCCGGAGTACCCCTGATTCTGGCCGTAGTTTTGTGCCTTACAGGTCTCCTTATCCTCCAATTTTTTCCCTCCCGCACTGTCGCAACTATCTGGAAAGGGTACCGTGTGCTTGTTGTCGATGCCGAAGAAGACGAGAAGGATATTTTGGGCCGCCTTGAAAAGCAGGGAATCACCGAAACGGTCTCGCTTTCCGTCTCGGCCACCGTTAATACGAGTAAAGAAGCCCCGGACCAACCATTCCTGTCCGAGATCAATGCCAAACGTACGGCCTGGTTCCTCGACAGCGAACATGGATACCGCTACTTCTTCCTGAGTGATACACCGTTTCTTGAAAATAAAGTAAGCGAAAGCTTCGCCGGTACCGAATTTTTCTGGCATCTCGAGACCGCCGAAGGTATCGTATATTTCCCTCCGGTTCTGATGGGATTTTTTCTTCTTTCAGGGCTTTTCCGGGCAAAAAACAAGCTGTACCAAATTGCCTGCAGCCTGCCGTTTATATTCCTTTCCTGGTCGTGCAGAAGTAGCCCCTGTTTTATTGCAACTCTCTTTGCCCTGTACGGGATTACCCTTGCCCTGGATCTCCTGTGCGGACGCACCCTTCTTACCACTGTGCAGCGCCTGCGGCGCCTCAGGGAACAGCCCCTTGCAGTTGGCGTACTGCTCGCTTCTCTCATCGCTGCTACTTTGGGTGGACTCGAGCCTCTTTTCTTGTACTGTGCTGCCTCGATTTCGTCTATTTCGGCCCTCTTTCTCGCGCATCAGGCATCTCAGGCACTGGAAAAAAGATATGAAAAAAAACGCCTTCATCCGGTTTTCAGGCCGCAGGCGATATTTCCGCAAGCGAGATATCCAATCGACCTGTATGGAGGAAAGAAGGGTACTCCAGCTGTTACGATGTCGCTGATGCTCATTGTCGCAGCCACAACAGGACTTTTCCTTTTCGCCTTCAGTATCCCGAGGATCCGGACCGACACGGAAAAAGACCTGTACATCCCCTCGCCCTCACGCTATACTGCCAGTATCGGTTTCGACCTTGCCGGGTATACCGAGCTTGCATCTCTGAAAGAGAAGGGCGGCATGCCGGATCTGGGTGATTTCGTCGCGTCACAGTGGCGAATAGCCACCTTTGCCTGGCAGCGCGTGCAAAAACCGGCGGGCGCCCCATCCGGAAGCAGCATCGCCGAATATACCGACTACACGATTGACGGAAACGGTGTGATATCCGAAAAAAAACGCGTTCTGGAAACCTTTAATACAGGTTTTATCCGGAAAACGCTTTCAAAAGACGCTACGCCGCTCGAAAAAATGCTGATCGCCCAGAACCGTTTCGTTACCGTCTCCCGCTTGTCGGGAACCGGAACGCGGCCAAGCGGCGGCACTTCTGTGTTGTGGTATTTGTTCTTTCTGGCAATACCGGGAACAGTTCTTGTAATGAGGCTTAAAAAATGACCCGTTTTATCCGATTCAAGCGAAGTAACGAACATATCCGTTTCGACTCTCCGGTACTCCTGCATTCGGGGAATGCCTTTCTGCCGACTACGGCGCTGGTTCCTCTCCAGCAGAATGAAGGAACACCGGCTATCCCGGTCGTCCCAACCGGAGAGAGAGTCCGCGAAGGCCAGCTCCTGGCACGTGGAAACGGGCACGATTCGGCCCACATTCATGCCTCTATTCCCGGCATCCTGCAGGAAATACGCACTGTATCCCTCCCCGATGGTAAGAGAGGCAAAGCCGCGGTCATCAAACTTGCCGGTTCCTTCGACATTCTCGGTCGCAAGCAGGAGAAGTTTCCCTGGCAGCTCTCGCCCGCATCCGAAATTCTTCGTGTCCTCGAAGAAAAAGGCGTCATAAACACCTTCGATCATCCCGCATCCCTCGTTTCCCAACTACGAGCGGCAAAAAAAACTGAAAAGGCGATTCTTGCACTCCGGCTTTTTGATTACGATCCTACCTGCCAGCTCGATTCTTGGCTCGCAACGGAACACCTGCGCACCGTGCTCGAAGGAACTGCAATCCTTGCAAAAAGTTGCGACGCACGCACAGTGTATCTCGTCCATGACGAGAAAGCGGGAAATGGACCCGAGGCGAAGCTTGTCGAAGAAATTTTCGGGGAACGGAAAGTTACCATCCGGCACAGCGACAAATGCTACCCATCGGGGAATGCCCGCCAGTTCATGGTCCTCCTCAAGGAAAAAGATCCCATACTCATCGATCCGGTCACAGCACTTTCTGCCTACGAAGCCGTCGTGAACAACCAGCCGGTACTGCAGCGATATGTCGCCATTTCGGGGCCGGCACTCGGTTCGCCTGCAATCCTCAAAGTTCGTATCGGCACACCTATAGGCGACATCATAGAGGAATGCGGCGGCTTCAGGACAGATCCTGCGCGTATCGTGGTGAATGGCCTTCTTACCGGTACTGCAGTCTATGATCTTGATACGCCTGTTACCAAATACACAAAATCCCTTCATATTATGGACAAGGATACCTGTCCCTCGTATACCGTGCGGGAATGCATTCATTGCGGCCGCTGCATGCAGGTCTGTCCGGTCTCGATAGACCCGATGCGTGTAGTCTACGCCATCCGCAAACTCAAGATGAAAAGCGTCGTCATCCGGTCCATCGCCGCCTGCCAATTTTGCGGCTGTTGCGCGATAGTCTGTCCCTCACGAATTCCCCTCCACCAAATCATCCGTGAAGCATCCGAGCAGCAAAAAGGAATTATTAAATGAAAAAAGCGCTCTGGATAGTTTCACCTGCTCCCTTTTTGATCACCCGTCCAACCGTTACCCGGATGTCCGTCATAACCGCACTGACACTCATCCCCCAGCTTGCATTGCTTGCCATCTCTGGTGAATACCGCGTGCTTGCCGGCATCGGAGTCGCCGTTATCGGCAGCATCCTGGCTGAGTTGTGCACAGCCATTCCAGGACGCAAAAATACATTCGGAGACGGCACCGTTCTTATCGCAGGTCTCCTTACGGGATTCCTTTTGCCGTCAAATCTCAACCTGTTCATAATCTTCGCCGTATCCTTTTCCGGTATCCTGTCTGCCCGCGTCCTCTTTGGCGGAGCCGGTTCCTGCTGGATGAATCCCGTAGCGGCAGCTGTCTGCATCGCCTACATAAGCCAACCAGACGCGTTTCCGCCGTTTCTCGTCAATGCTGATGGCATCCGCACAGTTGGTGACGCCTTTGGTTCGCTCCGGCTCGACCATTTTTCCCAGCTTGTATCTGACCAGAGCCTCACGAATTCGATAAATACCGGGCTGTTTGGTCGATTTGGTATCAAATTGCCCGAAGGATACCTCACCCTGTTCTGGAATTCACCTTCGGTGATACCTGCCTTCAGATACAACGTGATAACCCTCCTTTCATCCATCGTACTGATCTCTATGAACATCATCGATTGGATCGTTCCGTTGTTTTTTCTCCTGGCCTACGGTCTGTGCGTTCGCTTTTTCTCTCTTCTGCCGTTCTCGCCCGGTTTTGCGGGTGGAGATATCCTGTTTGCCCTCCTGACAAGCGGCATCCTGTTTATCGTTTTCTACGTACTCGCCGACTACACGACGACACCTCGTTCCCGGGGGGGCAAGGCCGCTTCGGGTATTCTCGCCGGTCTCATCGCCTTTATCCTGTGTGGCCCCGGCGGATCCCCGGTCGGAGGAGTATTTACCGTCATTCTGGTTAATGCGCTCAACCCGATACTGGAATATCTCGAAAACCGCATGACTGCAACGCGAGGAGCATCGGCATGAACACTGAAACATCAGTTGCGCTGAAAAAAATGCTGGGAACGGTAGGGCTCTTTTTCGCGCTTTGCTTGGTTTTGATGGGACTCCAGCCTCTCACCGGCAGTGCCGCCGAGGCGGGCATCCGCAAATCGGCCGAAACGGTACTGCTTCAATGGAACGCGAAATCTCCGCCACTCGAAGAGCGAATTTTTCCCAAAAATGCCGGCTGGTCGTTACATCGCATCTACCGGAACACCGGGAAGGGGAAAAATGCAGGACTCGTGTTCGTGATACCACTAACCGGCAATTCGGGACCCTTCACCGGTATCTTTTACTGGTCAAAGGAGAACGGCCCTGCTTTTTGTGGACTTGCAGGTCTTTCCGATACTAAGGCCAAGGCAGGGGACTACGGCATTACAGACCGCATTCTTTCTCACTGGCTCCGGAAAATCGAAATTCTGGCCCTGAGTACAGGAGCTTCCAAATGAAAAAAAACGCAATCATCTTCCTTTTTGCATTGTGCCCACTCATTCCGGTAGCATCGCATCTGGCATACGGTATCATCCTTGCTGCCGACCTCATCTGGCTTTTCTTTTCTGGACTCTTGATCAGCGAATTGGTCAAAAAAATCTCTCCCGGCGAAGCAGGCCCTTACATAGAACTTACCTGTCTTGGTGCCTCTGCAAGCATTTTCTTCCTGGTTCTGCAAGGGTTGTTTCCGATCCTGTCGGTTTCGCTCGGTCTCTATGTGTATATTGTTGCGTTCTCGTACGTACTTCTGTCGAGCATCGACAGTTTTTCCTTTCATGACTGGAATTTCCTGCCGATTGTACCTTTCATTCCAGTCCTTCTTCTTTTTTCGCTCGTGCGGGAACTGCTCGGTTTCGGTACCATATCGATTCCGGTGCGCACAGGCCTCTTCGAGCTCCGGGTTCTGGGTGAATTTGCCGAATACGGTATCGGGTTCTGGGGAACAGCCGGCGGAGCGCTAATACTTCTCGGTATTTTTTCCTGGCTTGCAAAATACCTCCGCCGCAAGGCAACTACGACAAAAAGGAACAGCTGATGCAGTATGCGACAACACTCCTGTTTTATACCTTTTCCTGCTCGATGGTCCTCGTCTACGGTATAGGACTCGAAAAAACCTTTTTTGAATCCCGGCCGCATTCCCGTTTTCCGGTGCGCATCCCCGGGCTCTTCTTCGACACGCTTCTGTCAGTTGCAGCCCTCTGGTATCCGATCACCCTGATACTGCTTCCGTACGGGTATTTCTATCTGATTCCGATGACCACCATCCTGGTGTGCGGAATAATTCACCTTATCGTATCGAAACTGTTCCCCACAGTACGCTCAATTCATTCGGGTGAGCGTCTGTTTTTTTTCGGCACTGTATTCCTCGCTCTTTCCGAAGCGGTTTCCTTCACCGATGCGCTCCTTATTGTATGCACGGGCTTCCTGTCCTTCAGCCTCGTGACGGTGATTCTGTTTGCCATCCGGGAGCGCATAACTGTCGCAAACGTACATCCCGACTGGAAAGGTGCTCCACTCGTATTGCTCAGTATGGGTCTCCTTTTCATGACCCTGTATTCGGCCGACGTTTCCTGGTGGCTTTCGGAGGTACTGCGGTGATCCTGACAACGCTTTTACAGGTATCCCTCGTACTCGCGGGGATTATTCTTTTTACCATCATGTTTTTTTTGGTGGTGTATATTACCTCAAACGACACTTCAGTAGAAAAAATGGGCCACGAAAAATCGGGGTTTTCCGGCAAAGAGTACTTCCAGAAAAAAGTAGCCCAACGGGCGATCATCCGGTGCAACCAAATTCCTCCTTCGGTGCCCATACGGTATCCAACGATGGGCTATACCGACTGCCGGACGCAAAACAACATCTTTAACGGAAATCTGGTCTGCGAACACGGATGTCTTGGCCTCGGTTCCTGCGTTACTGTATGCCCGAACGATGCAATAGTGCTGTACAAGGGCATTGCACAAATAACTGACGCTTGTACAGGCTGCGGTTTTTGCATTGAAATATGTCCGAAAAAGCTGATTTCGCTCGTACCGGTCACCGACATCCGGGATATTTTCTGCGCAGCTTGCAGCAAGACAGACGCTTCCGCATATTGCAAAACGGCCGCAGGTGACTACACGCTCAATTTTCATAATTTACCCTGAATGGCTTTAAAAAATCCGCCATTCGGGATATACTCAAATGAAAAATGAGGTAGCGGTGAATAACGGGTTGAAATCTATAAAACTGTGTTTTGGCATAAATTGTTCTTTTTTGCCGGGTCTTGAGTCTACGGAATACGAAAACCAGTACCAGAACATCTTTAAACCCCTCATTTCGGCTATTTACACCCTTCCCGAATTGCCCTTCACGATGTATCTGTCCGGCACCCTCATAGACTGGATGGAACGCCATCACGAAGAGTTCTTCATGATCCTCGAAGAAATGATCACACGCAAGCAGATAGACATTCTCGGAGGAGGGTATTACGCACCTCTTTTTCCGCTCATCCCCCCTGCAGACCGCGTCGGCCAGATAGAACTTCTGACCACCGTACTCCGAAAGTATTTCGGCAAGCGGCCCAGGGGAGCCTGGCTCACAGCGAGTGCCTGGGAACCATCTCTTGTTTCGTCCCTATGCACCTGCGGAATCGAATACATCCTGCTCGACAAGATTCTCCTCGAGACAAGCGGCTTTTCCGGAGTTGACGGCTTCGCCCCGGTTACCCTTGAAGACTCGGGAAAAACCATTACCGCCCTCCCGCTCGACAACCGGTACCGGAACCTCGATCATTTTTCACCTCAATCCTTTTTCGACGAAGTGCGTTCCTCAACAGAAACTTCCCAGGAACGAGTGATCGTTGTGTTCATCGAGCCGGTCTCCCTTGTATCCTTGTTCGCATCGGTGGACGAATCGAATTCCTGGTTCAATGCCTTCCTCGACAAGGTGCAACAAAATGATTCGGGCATCGAACTATCGACCACCGGCCGGTATCTCAAAAACAAAACCCTCTACAAACGGGCCTATATTTCTTCCGGAATGTCTCCTTACGATTTTGACGAGGTACAGGTACCGGACGATATACGTATCCTTTCGCGTACTTCGGTAAAACATTTTCTCGTAAAGTCAGCGAACATCATGAATCTCTATGCAAAGATGATGTACGTTCATGTGCTCGTAAACCAGCTTCGCGGTGACAAGGCACGTAAAAAGAACGCTCGCGAAGAACTGTGGCGTGCCCAAAATAGCGAGGTTTACCGTATCCGCGAAGGACAAGCACCTTCGTGCAGCCGGAGTCTCCGCTCGCTCACCTATAAGAGCCTGCTCATTGCCGAAAAAGCAACGCGCCTCCGCGGGGTTTTTTCGCCGTCCGTCATCACCTTTGACTTCGATATGGATGGTATCAAAGAATACCTGTGCCAACTCGAAAGCCTCAACATGTACGTGCATGCCGCTGGTGGAAAAATTTTCGAGTTTGACGTGTTCAATGTCAACCGCAACTACTGCGATCTGTCTCTACCGGGAAGCGGCCTGTTCATCGACCATTTTATCAGTCCCGATGACATAGCCCAGGTCCGCAAGGGAAAGATCACGGCCTGCAATACCGTTTTTTCCGAAACGCTATACCAGGATGTCGCGGTAGACCCATCACGACATGAAATTCTGCTGAAGGTGAGCGGGCGGTACGGCCCGTTCCAACAACCGATCACTCTGCGCAAACAGTATTCATTCCGCAATGAAGGAATACAAGTGCAGTACATTCTCAAAAATGATAGTCCCCTGAATCTTTCGGGTATTTTCATGATTGAACTCGATTTGGCCGTGGCTGAAACCCGGCATAACAAACATCTCATGACTGTATATGCCCACGACAACCGCAAAGAAAGTGTTATAGAGAACGGTCATTTCGACGATGTTTCCTGGATGCAGCTCGACGATCCGGAAACAGGGGTCAAGTTCACACTCGACGCAAACGAAAATCCTTCCATCTCTGTATTTCCGGTGCTTTGTACGACAGAAGCCAGCACCCATCCCCGCACCGTAATTGAAGGTGTCCGCGTATTCCTGTACTGGAAGGTGGATCTGGGGCCATCCTTCGAAATGGAAAAAATGGCCTTTCTCAAGATCGATACCTGACACGTTCCCCGTTGACTGTTTTGCCCCGAAATTTTATCATGTCTTGTATGAACCGAAAACTTGTTACCTCCGCATTGCCCTACGTCAACAATATCCCGCACCTCGGGAACCTTATCCAGGTACTTTCCGCCGATGTCTATTCCCGTTACTGCCGCATGCGCGGCTACGAAACCCTATATGTCTGCGGCACCGACGAGTATGGTACCGCCACCGAAACAAGAGCCCAGGAAGAAGGGAAAACCCCACGCGAGCTCTGCGACTACTACCACGCAATCCATAGTGATATCTACAAATGGTTCAATATTGCTTTCGATCATTTCGGCCGCACCTCGACTCCCCAGCAGACCGAAGTCACTCAGGGCATGTTCCTTGATCTTGCAAAAAACGGCTTTATCAAGGAACACACGATCGAGCAACTGTTCTGCGCCTCGTGCAACCGCTTCCTTGCCGACCGCTATGTGCGCGGAACCTGTCCTTCGTGCGGCTACGAGGAAGCGCGCGGGGATCAGTGTGAACACTGCGGAAAACTGCTCGATCCGACCGAATTAAAGGGACCGCGCTGTTCGAGCTGCGGAGCAACTCCCGAAATCCGCTCGACAAAACATCTCTACATCGATCTTCCCGGCATAGTACCCGAATACGAAAAATGGATGAAACAGGCAAGCGTCGACGGCCAGTGGGCACGCAACGCGCTCCAAATGACTCAAGCATGGATCCGCGACGGGCTGCAGGAACGGGCCATAACCCGCGACCTTAAATGGGGCATACCGGTCCCGCGCGAGGGCTTCGAGACCAAGGTATTCTATGTCTGGTTCGACGCGCCTATCGGCTATATTTCCATATCGAAATGTCTCTTTGACCGCCTCGGTATTGCCGACAGCCCCGAAAAGGGCTGGAAATCCTGGTGGCAGAATCCCGCCGAAGTCGATCTCTTCCAATTCATCGGCAAGGACAATATTCCCTTCCATACGGTCATCTTTCCCTCGAGCCTCATCGGTTCGGGTAAAAACTGGACCAAGCTCCACCACATGTCCAGCACCGAATACCTCAACTACGAAGCAGGCAAATTCTCCAAATCGAAGGGTATCGGTGTATTCGGCTCCGACGCGAAAGAATCGGGCATAACCGCCGACATATGGCGATTCTACATCTTCTATAATCGCCCCGAAAAAGCAGATGCTCTATTCACCTGGAAGGATTTTCAGGAAAAAATGAATTCCGAACTCATCGGTAACCTCGGGAACCTCGTAAACCGCACGCTCACTTTCGTGGCACGCTATTATGACGGTAAACTGCCACAGGCAAACGGCCTTGAATCTTCCCGCGAAGACATTCGCGCGGTTTCGGCTATGCTTCGGGATGCGACTGATTCAACGATAAAAAAAACAACCAACCTCCTCGAATGGGCTGAGCTCCGCGATGCGTTCCGCGAAGTATTTCTTCTGTCTTCGATTGCCAACAAGGCTTTCCAGGATGGCGAGCCCTGGAAAACACGCACGACCGATCCCGAAAAAGCCGAAGCCCTTCTCAGTGACCTGTGTTATCTCATCAAGGACCTGATGATCTTTGCGCATCCCTATATGCCCGATTATTGCAGCCGTATTGCCGGTTTCCTAGGTAAAAAAATATGGTCCGGTGAAGTATTCGACGAAACGGCGGTGGATGCGGGGCTTACCGGAAACCCGATCGAATTCCGCCCGCCTACAGGCACCCTATCCTGGAAGGATCTCGGCAAGCTTGAAGGAATCGAAACCGTACTGATGCCCGAAATCATTTTCAGACCAATGGACGACGCAACGAGTGCCGCCTACCGCGAAAAATATGCCGGCTCGCAAAAAGAGCGGAAAGAAAAGGAAGAAAAAATGGAAGATGCACAAAAAACAGCCGCAGCTGCAACATTATCGCCACAGGCAGCGTCGCCGCAAACACAGCCACCAAAAGTTGACCCTGCAGCAGTAAAACCGGCTGTTTCGGCTGATGTGTTGTTCAACGAAAAAATTGCCCTCAAGACGGCAAAAATAGTAAAAATTGAACGTCATCCTGATGCCGAAAAACTCTATATCGAAACTCTTGATGACGGCTCCGGAACCGAACGAATCATCGTCTCAGGACTCGTTCCGTACTTCAAGGAAGAGGAACTCCTCGGAAAATCCATCATCATCGCGGACAACCTCAAGCCACGCAAAATGCGCGGAGTCGAATCCCGGGGTATGCTTCTCGCCGGAAACTTCACCGACGCCGAGGGTGTCGAGCATGTCGAAGTGCTCGATTCGTCCTGGGCAACACCTGGAACGCCGGTTATACTCGAGGGAGCCGATCCTGCTTTCAAGAAGCCCGATTCCATCGACGCAGACACATTCTTTGCAGCGCCCATGATCATACTGGATCATGCCGTACTGGTTAACGGCACAAAAATGGTCATCGACGGAAAACCGGTCACCTCAAAAAAATTCGCGACCGGCTCCGTTTCCTGACCTCATGCAGCTCGAGCGCATAGATCCGTTCCATATCGTGTCAGACGACTCCGTTGAATCCGGCGCCGTCTGCATATCGCCGTCCTCATTTCTCCAGACGCCCTTCTGGGCATCTTTCAAGGAACAGCACGGCTGGACGCCAATATATTTCAGACTCAATGCAGGCTCCGGGCCTGTCTTTCTGACCGTTCTAGTCCGCCGCCTTGGTCGCTTCGCATCGATAGCCTATATTCCGCTTGGACCCGCCATAGACGAAGTTGATCCGCTGTGCCAGGGCCGCATACTCGCGGATCTTTCTGCATTGCTCGTTTCCTATCTTCCCTCAAATACCCTTTGCATCCGTTTCGACCCGCCCTGGGGCACAACCGAAGCAAACTGCGCCTCTACTTCTGCAGATACTGAGGACGCAGCTCCAGCATCAGCGAAAAACCGTTCCGTAAGACCACCATTGCCCGTTGGTGTGCGAGAAGCTCCTGCACACATTCAGCCACCAGATACCGTTATCCTCGACCTTACAAAAAGCGAAGAGACGCTCCTCGCCGAAATGAAGGGCAAGTGGCGCTACAATATCAGGCTTGGAGAAAAAAAAGGGGTGACTGTCAGATACCTTGAAGGTGAACAGGGCGCGACAGAAGGCATTGATATATTTTACGGCCTGTATCTCGACACCGCAAAACGCGATGGTATCGCCATTCATTCAAAAAATTATTATGCGGACCTCATGCGCCGAGGCACATTGCAAAACGGTACCGATTTTCCTTTTACCGGGAAGCTTTCTGTGCGGGTATATGTAGCCGAGTTCGAAGGCAGTGCCCTCGCGTCGATCGTTACCCTTTTTTGCGGGGATGAGGCAGTGTACTTGTACGGAGCTTCGTCGAACGAAAAAAGAAACCTGATGCCTGCCTACAGTCTTCAGTGGCAGGCAATCAGGGACGCGAAGGATGCTAATTGTAATCGGTATGACTTTTATGGCATTCCGCCCGTCGACGATCCCTCGCACCCGATGTATGGACTATACCGTTTTAAAACCGGTTTTGGGGGTTCCATCGTACATCGCACCGGCAGTGTAGACCTGCCGCTGCGACCTTTTTTGTACGCAGCCTATCGGCTAGCAGAAGCGGGTAGGGCTCTTTGGTACAAAAAACTCGTCAAGCTTTTCAGGAGAGAAACTCCACGGAGGTCATAAGCCTCACGCCGATTTTCTCGATTTCCTCGGTGAACTCGAAACCAAGCTGCTCAAAGCCCGGCACATTCGAGCTTGCATCGGTCAGCACAATCAATTTATCCGCGGGAATGCAGGTTATCAGGTCGCGAACCGTATTCGCAACACAATGCGAAAGAGCTTCGCCCGCGATTAAAATATTGTCCGCGCTCTTTAAACGTTCGATCAAGGTGAAATTGGTGCGGGATCCGGGATCGGCCGCATCCGAAACCTCGGCTCTGATCGCACTGTAGTGTTCCGTACGAATATTGCTTCCCTTGTAGGTATAGTCCACGATCCGTCCTGGTACGTTCTGTTCCCACTCGATAAGCGAATCCGAGAGGATTCCGTAAATGTTGTGGCCCTTGGACCCGATAAGGCAGTGTGGAGGCCAGATGCACAGGTTGTATTTGCCGGTTTGTTCGAGAGTATTTACGTATTCGGTGGCGTAATGCTGATACTGGGGAACAGCGGTCCGATAATCGCCGGCGGCTAGCAGGGAGGATGTTATCAAAGTGAATGGCTCAGGGGGATTCCCGTTACGGTCGAGCCAGAAATGTGGATGAGCAATATGAAACAGGTGGTGTGTATCCATCGTAACGTGAATCGAGCTGAACTGGTTTCCCAGCCGTGCAATCAATCTGGTCAGTTTGAGGCAGTCATCGGCTGCACCCGGAACACACAATGCGCCATCCTTGGCGCAAAAATCGTTCTGGGGGTCGATTATCAACAATGTATTTACCATTTGTCCAGTTTAGCATAATCAGTTGCATTGTCAAGCAGTTCCAATTCCGGTATACTTTTTTTCTATGAATCTTGAAGCCTTCGTTCTCGGCTGCGGCGGCATGATGCCGCTGCCTTATCGCCACCTTACATCGGTACTGCTTCGTCGGGAAGGCGATCTTTTCCTGTTTGACGGGGGAGAAGGAACTCAGGTTTCCCTGCGAAAACTCAATCTCAAGTGGAAAAAAATCAGTGCAATTTTTGTCAGTCATACACATGCAGACCACGTGACCGGTATTCCCGGCTTACTCATGCTCTCCTCACAAGTTGACCGCGACGACCCTCTGTACATTTTCGGCCCACCAAAAATAGCTGAATATATCGAGACGAGCCGAAAGGTTTTGGACATGTACATCAATTACCAGATCATCGTGAAGGAAATTACCGAACCCGGCATCTGCTATTCGGGAGAAGGTTTCGACGTCCGTTCGTTCCCTCTCCAGCACACGAAAACCTGTGTCGGCTACACCCTCGAAGAACATCCCCGTCCCGGCGCCTTCAATCCCGGCAAGGCCATAGAGAAAAAAGTCCCCTGTGGTCCGCTGTGGTCCAAACTGCAGGCAGGTGAAACAGTGACGGTCGCCGAAGGTATCGAGGTACATCCCGATGAGGTTCTCGGTCCGGCGCGAAAGGGCAGAAAATTCAGCTATGTTACCGACACCAAATACGTCCCTTCGATAGCGACTGAGGTTCAAGGCTCCGATCTCCTCATCTGCGAGGGTATGTTCGAGCAGGAACTTGCTTCGACTGCCGCAGAAAAGAAGCACATGACCGCCCACCAGGCAGGAATGGTCGCCCGCGACGGAAAAGTAAAAAAACTCGGCCTCATCCATTACAGTCCCCGCTATACCGACGGAGACCTCAAGGTTCTGCTGACCGAGGCTAAAGCAGTATTTCCCGAGGCGGTGCTGACCAAGGATCGGATGATTTTTCCGATCGAATACGAGGACTGAGGAGTCGCCATGATCTCGGTCGATCGACTTACAAAAAAATATGGCACCGTCGAGGCCTGCACAGATATCACCTTCGAGGTGCTTCCGGGCGAGGTAACCGCGTTGCTCGGACCAAACGGCGCAGGCAAATCAACCATCCTGAAAATTCTTTCCGGCGTGCTCTTGCCCTCATCCGGTACGGTACACATCTGCGAAAAAGATACTGAACAGTTTCCTGGACAAACCAGGTCCCTGACCGGCAGCCTTTTCGAGGATGTGCCCCTGTACGACAACCTCACTGTTTCGCAACAGCTTCGTTTTATGGCAGCAATGTATGGTTTGTCCCGCGTTCAAGTCAAAGACACAGTCGAACGGCTCATTGATACCTGCAGTTTGACCGACGTTGCAAATCGCCTTGCAAAAGGGCTTTCGCGGGGATTCAGGCAGCGGACAGGGCTTGCAATGGCACTGGTCCACGACCCGCAGGTGCTGGTTCTCGACGAGCCGACATCCGGCCTTGATCCGCTCCAGATCGACGAGTTTCGCTCGCTCATCCTCAAACTTGCTCCAAACAAAACAATTCTGCTTTCCACCCATATCATGCAAGAAGTCGAAACTCTCTGTGCCAAGGTCGTCATGATTGACCGGGGCATACTCATCGAAAAAGGTACCATAGCCGAGATATGCAGCCGCACCCATACCGTTTCGATCGAGAAAGCCTTTGTGGCGCTCGCAAAAAGCCGAAAAAAAGGGGAAGCATGATGAAAAACACTCGATCTCCACTGCTCGTCCTCTGGAAAAAGGAACTGTACGCGCTTTGCATTTCTCCGGCGACCGCGGTCGGGATCCTCTTTTTTCTCCTCGGAACGGGAATTCCCTTTTTCCTTGCTGCATCCGATGGTTTAGACGCCGCATCCTTCACTCGGTATGTGGTCCGTATACCGTTCCTGTCGGCACTCGTCCTTCCCGTCCTTTCAATGGGCATCTGGTCGCACGAGCGAAAACAGGGCACCGACCGACTGCTTTTTTCCCTTCCCGTATCGGATCGCCTCCTTGTCGCCGGTAAATTCTGCGCCCTTCTCACGGTTTGGTTAGGAATGCTCATTCTCACTCTTCCGATTATGCTCGCCGCTTTGGGCATGGAAACCGGCACAGCGGCCGGCACCAGTGCCGGCACCAGTGCCGACATAAGTGCCGGCGCGATATTTTCAACCTTCCTGCTTCTCTTTTTCTACGGTGCATCGAGCCTCGCAGCGGGGCAACTGCTTTCAGTCCTCTTTTCTCTACCCGCAGTCTCGTTTCTGGTAACTATGGCTCTTCTTCTTGTGCTTAATACCATCCAGATACTCCCGCAGGCACTTGTCTTGCCAGTGTGGGCCGCATCGGCAGTCCTCCGTCTCTCGTTTGCCTGGCACCTCGAAGCCGCAGCCCGTGGCATTCTGGACAGCCGCGATATCCTTTTCTATCTCCTTCCCACAATTGCTGCGCTCGAGGCAAATACGGTTCTCCTACGACACAGGAGAATCCATCCATGAAAAAAGAACGGTTTTTCCGCGAACTGCTTATTTTTGCAAGCCTCGCTCTTATTGCGCTTCTTGCCTCGCGCTTTCATTTTCGCTTCGATTTGTCCAAAAACGGTTCCTACACCTTATCCCCCTATTCACATTCCCTTCTTTCCGGACTCGATTCCGAAATGACGGTCACCTGGTACCGCTCGAATGCATTGCAGCAGTACACGCCGGCAGTCCGCTATATCGGGGATTTTCTGGAAGAATACCGGCTTGCGTCCGGCGGCACTTTTACCTACCGGATCATTGACCCCGTCGTTACACAAACCACTGAAACGGTCACGGCCCTCGGCATACCAAGCCGCCAGATCGAAGTGAAAGAACGTGACGGCACGGCAGTCAAAGATTTGTGGTCCGGACTTCTCGTGGAATACCACAGTGAGCGCCGGATTATTCCCTTTTTGCTCGATACCACCACCCTCGAATACGACCTGACTCGTCTTGTGCTCGAACTTCGAGACAGCACAGCCTTCGGATTACAGAAAAATGTGCTCCAAATTATCTACGGAAACGGAAAATCCACAACCACAGCGCTTGAAGCCGCGGCTTCAAGCGCCGCGGCTTCAAGCGCATATAGTTATGTCGGCCCCTGGCTTTCATATGCAGGTTTTACAGCCGATGTCCTCGAACTCCCGGTACATACCCTCGATCCGGCAAAAGGACTCGTCGTTTTCGGCTCATCTGCCGTAGACCCGCTTACCGCCGACGCAGTGGATGCGTTTCTATCTGCAGGCGGTAACGCCGCTTTCTTTGTCTCCGGGAATACAGTGAATATCGCGGGCAACTGGAAAGCCACCCCCAAGACAGGAGATCATCTCCTTATCCTACTAGAGGCTTACGGAATGAAAATCGAAAGTCCCCTTGTCATGGACATATCCAATTTCAGGATCACTATGCCCGCGCTCGACAACAGTAAAAATGAATACATCAATTATCCTTTCTGGATTACCGCTCTCCGATCCGGGATCAAAAGCGGACATCCGCTCATGGCGGGCGTGAAGGAACTGCAGTTTTTCTGGCCTTCACAGATTTTTATGCACGAAGGTATCCATGGAATACACGGAATTGAAAGTCTTGTCGAAACAAGCCCTGCCTCCATCCTGATGGAGGAACCCTACGACACCGATCCCTTCGGCACGCAACTGTCCCTGTTTTCGTCCGGTACGAGTGGAAGCAAGAGACCTCTTGTTGTTGCGAATACGGAACGGGGCAGAGTTGTCGTGGTGGCCGACGAATATCTTCCCGGCAATATGATCGAATATACCGGTAGCGATACCAATCTCGATTTTATGGTGAACTGCGCCGAGTGGATTTCGGGAAAAGATCAGCTTCTCGAGCTCAAGAACCGGAAGCGCTGAGCATGCAGCGTTCGACATCGGCGATCCTTGCGGTTTTCTCGATACTTGCACTTTTCACTATTTTTTCATTTGTGTTGATTCCTCAGCTTGGCGCCCATTTTGGCGAAAAACGTTCTCTCATTCCAGCAAATGCAGGAACACGAACTACCCGTATCATTTTAGACGACAGCGACTCCGAGTTTCCCCTGCACTTCGAAAAAACTGATGGTCATTGGTTTTTACTTCTCGGTGATATTTCACGCTATCCCGCCCGGAACGACCGCATCAACGAATGTATCGCCGAACTTGCTTCTCCCCGGTCAATTCGGAACCTGAAATCGAAAAACGGCAGCTCATACGGTTTAACGGATCCCTCATCAGGTGCAACTTGGCATCAGGGCGCACAACCTGGCAGTTTGTATCTTCGACTTGCAGGGGATGACGGTACGATCATCTCGGAACTCGAGTTTGGCTCCTCCAATGCAGATGGCTTGATGCGTTATGTTCGCGCCGGTACGGGGAGGACAATTATGGAAGTCGCCGATTCTTTTTCATCCTGGTTTGATCCGGCGGCATCGCTGTGGGTAGAGCTTGCCCTTTTTCGAGAACCTCTTGCGGGTTCGGACATACAAGAAGTATCGTATTCTAGGGGAACTACAGCAAAAACGTTCATACGTGGAAAAAATGCGGATGTTGAACATATTTCAGGAATTCTCGGGTCGCTACGCGCTTTGGACATTACGAACATTCCATCTATTCCGGAACAGACTGTTTCACTCGGCATGGGAAGCGGGAAAAGGATAACTTTCTCTCTCGCCGCACTCGGCGAAGATACGGCGGTCCTTACAATGTCCCGAACGGGTGCGGCCTACATCATCAGTATGAAAACGAAAGAGCAGATTCTCGGAGCCCTCGGTATCCACTAATTATTTTCGGCCACATAGTTACGGTATTTTTCGGGATTGGCCCGAAACGCGACGATCGGCAGGCTGGGTTCCTCTTCGGCTTTTTTTGCTGCACTGACTGCTTCCTCGATCATGCGCGAGGCAGGAAGAAGGCGAGCAGTCCGTGTCGTTATGCCGATGGTAATCTGTCCTTCAAACTCGAACTCAGTCAGAAGACCGTCTATATCCACATACAGACCGTCGGCAATCTTCATCGCTTGGTCAAGGTTGACATTCTGCAAAATTCCCGCAAATCCGTTCTCACTGAATTCAAAAACCAGGTCGCGGAATTTGAAGGTATCTAAAAGCACCTGTGCTATTTTGCGGGACAAAAGATCCGTATGCACGAGTCCTGCAACACGGATCACCAAAAGGGAAAGATCTTGTTCCGAGGAGGCCGCACGCACGAGTTCCGCGTCCAGCCGGTCTACAAGATACTGTTCCCAACCAATTCCGGTAACGGGGGAAAAAAGCCCCTCGGGTCCGTTCGGGTAGGCGCGTTCTTGATCAGCACATTCGTCGCTTTCCGGCGCTTCATCAGAGAGAGAAGCATAATCATCGGAGAGTGCATCTTCGAACTGATCGGATTCGAAAAAATCAAGGGGAACTTCGATTTCTTCCTCTTTCAGGGGAACCGTGTTACGCGCCGAAAAGGAAGTGCCTGCCATATCTGTTGTAGACAGTTTTTTTTTGGTCCCGGGAGTTTCGGCAAGTATGAAAAGGAAAGTGACCAGGAGCAGGGTCAGGATAACCAGAAAAGAATTTCGACTGGCAGAAAAGATCGTATCAGGATGCAACACATAGAGCACTGCAGTGAGGACCACGGAACCTGTCGCACCATCACCGATGTCCAAATTGGTGCTGAACACCTTCATGAACATGGATGAGTCGGCGATCTGCGGCTTGCCGTTCATGTCGTACGCGATCGAGGGTGATTGTCCTGGCCAGGCAAACACCGAGCCCGAAGAGGTAGTGATGACAGCCGCAGAAAGAAGTCGGGACTTCGAACAAATATCAGTGAGTTTGCCGATGTAGACATCGGTCATGAAACCGTCGGATATAGCCGACCCTGCAGCCTCGCGCGAGATCCAGGAAAAGGTGCGCTCGGCTTCCTGCGCTCCTGTTGCGGTGGCGGATGTTATCGAGAAAGAAAACCAGACAACAGCGGCAATTAATATACCGAATGCGGCGATTCCATAACCCAGGGCAAGCTTTTTCTTCATGATACTTCAGTATATCTCGCAATGAGGGCGAGTGCAAGATTAATTGCGTCGGTGGTCGTTTTTCCGAATCCTGGCCGTGTATTTTTTGAGCCGTTCCATGCGATTAATGGCAACAGCGTGCAAAGTATCGGATCGTCCCGGTCAGCTTTCAGAACGCCCTCAAGAACCAGTTTTTCGAGTGCATTCCGGTAAGCCAAAAAAAATGAAGAAGAAGGAAACGGGATCCATTGGTTTGCCTCCCAGCGGTTTTGCGAACGAAAACGCGCGCATGAATCCGCGTAACGGTCGAGGGTGGCGGTGGAATAGGAAATTATGCCGTCCGTGACGCTACGCGTGACGGGGCTGCGGAACATGAGAGCCGTATACAAGGTTTCTTCGGTGACGAGGCGCGAGGATGATGTACCAAAACTGTCAGCAAGATAGGTTCCCCGGCAATAAGGCTTTCCGCCTGTATACCGGAAATCGGCTCCGGCAAGGCGTACTTCGGTGAAACCGAGCGAACCGGCCGCGTCCAGGGCAGCTATAGTTACTGTTCCCGAGCCCGTATCCAGCAGCGGCAGAGCGGAAAACAAAGCGACATAGCGTGCGAGGGGATGTCCGCCTGAAGCAAAGACCAGGGAACAGCCGCACGCACAAGCGCGACGGGCGATGGCCGGATTCCCGCACACATCCATGATGACGGTGAGAGTTGCCGGGAGCGAGTGCATAACATGGCGGGCGGAAACGCTCTGGGGATCGATACTCACAAATACGTCAGCCATTATGCCAGCTTGGGCAAGAGATGAAAAGGCGGTATCGGTCGCAAAAATCACCAAGCGTTCGCGGTGTTCCCGCAGCGACTCGAAAGAAGCTTCGAGTCCCGGGCCCGCTGCTGCAATGATCGCCGTTTTCGAGGTGTCAAAATGAGGCATGTTATTGGAACGGGTTCCGGCAATTGCGAGGTTTTCAAGGCAGTTTCGAAACCACAGTCGCCCAAAGTGCACCTGCACAGAAAAGTCGGCAGAAACCTGATTCAGTGCTTCCTGTACCCGTGTTTCAAGCAAGGAAAATTCGGAAGAAAAACGGTTTTGCCAGGAGCGGAGCGGTACAAGACGAAAATCACCGTCGAGCGCGGGCAGATATGCATTTCGGAGTATTTCTGCGGTGCGTTCATCCGTACAATCTGGAAGAAGCGTTACCCGCGGATCGCTAAGGAGGTCGGATATGTCTACTGTTTCGACGAGCGAACGGAAAGAAGGATATCCTGCTTCCGCAAGCATACAGCGGCTTTCGGGAAACAGGGAAAGATATGCGCGGATATGAAATGCGCCTGCGATACCGGCGAATAAAATAAAGGCGTCTTTAGCTAAAGAAGAAGCGAGGGTAGCGGCTTCCTTTTTCGGATCGTACAGCGAGTGGTACGCAATTCCCGAATTCGATACCGGCACGGGAAAGCCGGACTTCGATATTCTGATCTCCGCATAAGCACCATCAGAGATGGCTTCGAGCACGAAGCCCGCAAGAGTGCTGTCGCGCGCGCGCAACCCTTCCAGATTTCGCTCCAGAACCGGATTATCTGCCATTTTATGTATCATACGGTCTCACCGGCTTTCATTTTCAGTCGCAATTTTTCAAGAAAAATTAGGGTTTTTTTGCACAAACTCGCTGCTGCTTCTGGTAATTCCACACCATCTGCCTGATTTCGTTTTTTTAACATCCGGATATAGTCGGTATAGGATACAAGTTGCAGCAGTTCGTTAAGAACAGGATTGGTAAGTACCGTTGACAGAAAAGAAGCTTTCCGCGCAGGAAAAGAGAGCGGATCAGCATATGGTTCAACTGCGGCAGCGAGCTTGTCAAGCCAGAGCGATATACGCTCTCTTCGTACTGATTGTACGGGAATACACTGCAACACCGGTTTTTCGGTGGTAAGACCAGCTTTACCGGGAATGGAAGTGATAGGTACGGACCGGATACCGGACAACGGTCTTCCTTCCGGCTGGAGCCTCACAAAGCGTTTCCTGAAAACCTCGTCGCGCGAGGCAAACCAGGACGCGTACAGGTCAAGCGAAGCGGTTTCAAGATTTTGTGCAAAAAGATGCCCGGACAAAGGATGGAAGCGGTCTGTAGCTGAGGCAAGCGGGGCATCCGAGGCATGGGGCCGCGCATGGCTGAAAGAGGTCGAACCGCAAAGGTCGAGTCCCGCAGCAAACACGGAGTTTTCTGTATGCGAAAGAGCATACTGGGCCGCTGTACCCGAAACGGTACCATTCCGCTCCGCATGTTCGGGCACGATTCCCGCCAGCTCGAATAAACACGTCTCGAGAGCGCTGCCGTATGTGAGAAGAAGGGCCGTATTGGACTCAAGCACGGTCGACGGAATGGCAGCCTCGAGCGGAAAAGCTATCGGGATAGCGGCATCGATCAACCGAAAATGATCAAGGGCCCAATACCCGCCATCAGTGGCGATGCTAAGGTCGACAGTACCCGGTGCCACATTCAGGCAGGTGAGCGCAGAGGATACCGCACAGACATAAAAGGTATCGGAAGGAAGGGGCATCTGACGCTCGAGGGAGGGCCCTGCACACGCGAGCAACACCGGTTTGGAAGTATGCACCGGATGCATTACAAATCGCACACCAGCGGCGTTTATAATCATATTAGAAAGCCAGCGACGACCAAAATGGCTTCGGGTATGCATCACGCCCTGCTGAAGACGAAGCATCGAGGCAATGGAAGCCCAAACTGTGCGTGCAGCATCGGGCCAGGCGAGGTCTGAAGGTTTCCAGGAAAAAAATTGTGTCAGGGGCAAATACTCGTCCGGGACACTATTGAACAGAAAGAGGGACAGGTCGCCACCGCTGCAGGGTCGCCAAACCGCATCCCAACTTCCGTCAGAGTCGAGAAAAAGTGAATCCTGGTACCTGAGTGCTACCAGTTTGGCTTCGGGATACCGCGTTCGGAAAACCGGGGCAAGCCAGG
>JBBRWY010000026.1:0-50852 GCA_038248875.1 Treponematales bacterium | reverse complement strand
CGACGAGGCCTGCAAGATCTGCCGGTCCACCCTCCGGTGCACCATACAAAGACGCGGGTACAATGCGGCTGTCGTAGGACCGGTAGGAATAGCCGCCCGCACTCACGAGGGCCAGCGCGAGTACTGCGAACAACAGGTTTGACACCGGTCCGGCAAAGGCAATCAGTATCCGCTTGAAAGGATGAACCCCGTAAAAGCTTCCCTCTTCAACCGGTATTGCGTCGAGATTCTTATCGAGTGCTTCGCGGAAAGCATGTTCTCCCTTCATTCCGCAATAGCCTCCGAGCGGTAGAGCTGAAATACGGTATTCGGTGTTTCCCCACTTTTTTTTCAGAAGCACGGGGCCCCAGCCGAGCGAAAAGGTCTCGACAGTAACACCGCACAGTCGAGCTGCTATAAAGTGTCCAAGTTCATGGACGAAAACCACAAGTCCAAGTGCGCACAATCCGGTAATAATTTTGATCATCAATGCATTCCTGTTATTGCCGACCGTGCACAATCGCGTGCTTCACGGTCTATGGCAAATACCTCATCAAAACTGGCGGGTTCACGGGACCAGTCCCGTTCAAGAACCGTCGCGGTAACGTCGGCAAGGGCGGCAAAGGATATTCCGTCCTTCAAAAAGGCTTCCACGGCAATTTCGTTTGCCGCATTATACGCTATTGTATAACCTCCGGCGAGTCCCGCCGCGCGGTAGGCGAGACCAAGAAGCGGGAAGTCATCATAGCGTGGTGCTTCGAACTGCATGGTACAGAGCTGTTCGAAGGTAAGCTGTTCAAGATGGTTTGGCCGGTATTCTGGCCAGGTGAGAGCCGAGAGGATAGGGTGGCGCATGTCGGGTTTTGATATCTGGGCATATAAAACACCGTCCTTGGTTCTGATGAAGGAATGGACGAGGCTCTGCGGATGCACCACTACCTTTACCCGTTCAATATCCATATCGAAAAGCCTGCATGCCTCGATGACTTCAAGTCCTTTGTTGGCAAGCGTTGCAGAATCGATGGTGATTTTTGCCCCCATCGACCAGGTAGGGTGCTTGAGCGCATCTGCGCGCGTGACTGTTGCAAGTCTTTCCCGGCTCCAGGTACGGAAGGGTCCCCCCGATGCGGTAAGGATTATTTCTGAAATCGCTTCTTTTCCATAGACACTTACCAGATTAAAAACTGCCGAGTGTTCCGAGTCGACCGGCAAAATGCTTTTGCCCATTTTTTCGGCGAGATTTCGTATAAGCAGTCCCGCCATAACAATGGTTTCCTTGTTCGCAAGAGCAAGATTTTTTCCTGACTTGAGTGCTTCGATGGAAGGTTCGAGTCCACTTGCGCCGGAGATGCCGTTCACCACGATGTCCGCTTCGGATTCGCGGATCAGCTTGAGAAGGGCAGGGCTTCCTTCTTCCCCGGAAAGAACAGTTTTTTTGACGTCGAATTCTGACGCCAAGGCGAGAAGTCCGTTCTTGTCCTGGTGGGCAGATAGTCCCACGATGGTAAAGAGTTCTCTGTTATGCCGTACGATGTCGATGCAACTGGAGCCGATAGAACCTGTGGCGCCCAGCACCACTATTTTTTTTGTTTTCATAGTTTAAAAACCGAACAAGAAATTGCACAGGATATAATATACCGGAGCTGCGAGAAGGAGCGAGTCAATACTATCAAGCACACCGCCTCTACCCGGAATGAGGGTTCCTGAATCTTTGACGTCTGCAGACCGTTTGAGCACAGATTCGATAATGTCGCCGACGATTGCGGCAGTCGCCGTCAGGACGGCGAGAACGATCACTTTAATGAAGGAGCCGGAGAAAAGTTCGGGAAAGATTATGCGTGCACCGATACCGACCGCTATGGTTCCGGCATATCCACCGATAAAGCCCATAATGCTCTTGTTTGGGCTGGCCTTCACAAAACCCCGGTTTTTTTTGCCGAGAAGCATGCCGAAAAACCAGGCAAGCGAATCGCAGCCGAACACCATAAGGAAAAAAACGCTCAATATGATTCCGGCATTTTCCCAGACTGTCATTATAGATAGGTACATCGCCAGGTATCCAGGATAGATGACGAGTAAGAAAGAGGACGCTATTCGTTCAAGTGACTTATCAAATTTCCCGGTGAAGCTCAGAATAAATTCGATAAAGAGTATAAGTACTGCGGTTATGGCGATCGAAAAGGTGATCAGGCGGAAGGGCAGATCGAAGACAGCGTATGAAAAAGATGCAAGAGGGATCATCATGCCGGTGATGAGGGATATGACGAGTGAGTGTACCGGGAGTTTTCGGGCGAGCAAGTTACGCATTTCGTAGATGGCAAAACCGGTAAACAAAAGTAGTTCGAGATGGAGCACCAGATAATTGAAGTAGGGAAGAAAAAGGACCGAAGCGATAATTGCCGGAAGGCCGACAGCGAATAGTATCAGGCGTTCAATCATTTTTTTCATTTCGCGTTACCAAACCTTCGATCCCGTGCCTGATAATCGGAGATTGCCTCCATCAGCCGTTCCCCGTTCCAGTCGGGCCACAAAAGATCACTGAAATACAATTCAGCGTAAGCTGATTGCCAAAGAAGAAAATTGCTTATTCTCTGTTCACCCGCCGTCCTGATCATCAGGTCCATCGGGGGCAAATCGGGTATGTCCAGATACGAGGCGAAGGAATTTTCATCAATCGTAGATAATTTTTCATAGGGAATTGTGCGGATGGCACGGATTATTTCGTCTTGGCCGCCATAATTGATGGCCAGTACTACTGAAGTCTTGTCGTAATGGGCTGTTTCACCGACTATCCAGCGAATTTCAGAAGCAATGTCAGGGGGCAGTTTTTCCAGGTTTCCAGTGTGCAGGACCCGGATGCCGTTTTCGGCGTAGAAAGCTAGTTCAGCGCGCAGATGAGTCTTAATGAGATTCATTAAAAATCCCACCTCGTCCTGTGCACGTTTCCAATTTTCAGTGGAAAAAGTATAGAGCGTGATGTACTTGATGCCCAAAACGGCGGCTGTCTTGACGATTTCCTTGGCAACCTCGAGTCCCTGCTTGTGGCCCTGTGTCCTCGAAAGACCGCGCCTTTTAGCCCATCGCCCGTTTCCGTCCATGATGACACCGATGTGGGCGGGCAGACGGTCAGGATCGATGGTTGCTGTGGGATCGGCTTCGGGCATCTTGTTCATCACCCTTCCATGATTTCTTTTTCTTTTTCGTCCAGAATTTTATTTATTTCCTGGATAAACTTGTCGGTCGATTTTTGGAGATCGTCCTCGGTTGTCTTGAGGTCGTCTTCAGTAATAAGTCCGTCTTTTTGCATTTTCTTGAGTTCATCGTTGCCGTCGCGTCTGATGTTGCGAATCGCAACGCGGCTTTGTTCGGCTTGTGCCTTTGCCTGCTTGGCGAGATCCTTTCGGCGCTCCTCGGTAAGTGGCGGAATTGCTATGCGTATGACCTTGCCATCATTTGACGGATTGAGTGAAAGTTCGGATTTCTGGATTGCTTTTTCTATTTCACCGATGAGCGCTTTGTCCCAGGGCTGGATAACCACGAGGCGGGCTTCGGGTATGGAAATAGTCGCGACCTGGCTCAGAGGAGACTTGTCGCCGTAATAATCGACACGGATCTTGTCAAAAAGGGAAGCAGAAGCACGTCCCGTCCGTATTGTGTTAAGTTCATCTTTGAGGGCTTGTATGGATTTTTTCATCCGCTCGATATGCGGCGTATTGATTTCGGACATCACCATCTCTCCTTAAAAACGAGGATTCTCCTCGAAGTAAAACAGAAAACCGGCTTTCCGAAGAAAGCCGGTTTTGCGTATGAGTGTGTATGGTCAGCGGTTACTTGACTCCAAGCTGGAACAGAACCATTTTTGAGAGTGAAAGCGTGCCACCGGCTGCTTTTCCGATCTCTTCCATTTTTTTGGCGACGGAAACCTTGTCGTCCTTGACGAATGCCTGCTCGAGGAAGCAGATATCCGCAAGATGTTTCTTCACCTTTCCCTGCACGATTCCGGCCTTGACGTTGGCAGGTTTGTCGAGTTCTTCAACCTGTTTGGTGAAAATTCCGGTTTGCTCTTCGATATAGGCTTTTTCGACACATGATGCATCCGGATAGAGCGGGGTAAATGCTGCAATGTGCAGACAGCAGTCATAGGCAAATTCCTGAACCGCTTTCGAAGCGAGAATTTCACTTTTGTCTGCTTTAAGCATCACGAGAACGCCCGTTTTCTTGTCCGAGTGTATGTATTTGGCAATATATTCATCAGCACCCGCAGTGAGGCTGACCAGGCGGGAAAGCGCCATGTTTTCGCGCACCTTGGTAGCAAGATCAAGCACCATAGCCGAAAGGTCGGATGTTACTTCGGTATAGCCTTTGCTGAATGCGGTTTCGATAACCTTATCACCGAGGGCGATGAACTCGACATTGCGGGAAACAAAGTCGGTTTCGCAGGTCAGTTCAGCCATGACCGCTTTTTTCCCTTCGACTTTGATCAGCACGAGTCCTTCGGTTGTAGCCCGGCCAGCACGTTTTTCAACGGCGGCGAGACCTTTTTCCTTGAGGTGTTTTTCTGCGGCTGCAGGATCGCCGTTGCATTCGGCAAGGGCATTCTTGCATTCCATCATTCCGGCACCGGTTTTATCGCGCAGTGCTTTTACATCAGATGCTTTTATTTCCATGATGGACATATCTCCTTATTTTTCTTCGTAGAGTTTGTCTTCGTCGACGAGAACTTCTTGCTCTTCAGCAGGGGCCTCAGTTTTTTTCTCGGCGGGAGTATAATTGCTATAATCCACGATTTCTTCCTCTTCGCGTGCCTTTGCGGCATCCAGCTCGGCGGCTTCTTCGTCTTCATCCTGGAGGTTTTCGATGATCTTCAGGCCATTCTCGTTGTCCGCCTCGACGACCGCATTGGCGATAATCTGGGTAAACAGGGAGATAGCACGAATAGCGTCATCGTTTCCGGGAATGGGATAGTCGATTCCTTCGGGATTACAGTTGGTATCAACGACGGCGACAATCGGGATGCCCATGCGGCGCGCTTCAGCGACAGCGATGGTTTCCTTGCGGGTGTCGATGACAAAGATGATTCCGGGAAGTTCTTTCATTTCTTTGATGCCACCGAGATTCTTCTCGAGTTTTGCCTTTTCTTTGTTGAGGGCGGCAATTTCTTTTTTGGTGAGGCTTTCAAAGGTTCCGTCGATTTCCATCTTTTCGATTTTCTTCAGGCGGAGGAGGCTTTTTTTGATAGTGGTGAAATTGGTGAGCATGCCACCGAGCCAGCGATTGTTCACGAAGAACATTCCGCAGCGTTCAGCTTCCTTGGCGATGGTTTGCTGTGCCTGTTTTTTTGTGCCTACAAAGAGGACAGTCTTTCCAGCAGAGGTTACCTTGCGAACGGCCTCATATGCTTCCTTTATAGAAAGAATGGTCTTCTGCAGATCGATGATATGAATCCCGTTGCGTTCTGCGAAGATATACTTCTTCATGCGGGGATCCCAACGCTTGACCTGGTGCCCGAAGTGCACGCCGGATTCAAGTAGACTTTTCATGGTTACAACTGCCATGAGTTACTCCTTTTGGTAAGTTGGTATTACAAACTTACCGCCTTCTCTGATTCTCGGAAACCATAAACGGTCCCGGAAGATTTGCCGGCATGGCAGGTTGACTGAAATAAGGTAAAACAGGTGCCATGCCTGGCGGTTGCATAGATTACAATATAAAATTATATCCAAGCTCGCGCAGTATTACATATAATTCATGTATTGGCAAGCCTACTATCCCGCTGTATGAACCGGATATTTCACTGATGAAGCAAGAGGCCAGTCCTTGTATGCGGTATCCGCCGGCAACCCCCTGCCATTCGCCTGTGTCAAGATAGTTTTCGGTCTGTTTGTCATCCATTTCCATGAAAGTGACCCGGCTTGTGCTCGTCTTGGTAGAAATGTAGTTGATTGCTAAGCTGAATATGCTTACCGCAGTAATTACTTCGTGAGTTCTGCCCGATAGATGGCTGATCATAGTCCGTGCCTCGTCCCTGTTCGACGGCTTGCCGTAAATTGAGTCATCGGCGCAGATGAGAGTGTCAGCACCCAGTACCCAAGGCATGCTTATCTGCAAGTTCATACGGATAATTGATTCTACTTTTTTCATCGAATGAAGTTCCGCAAGTTCAATAGGTTTCAGGTGTGGTATCATCGGTTCGTCGTAGACCGGAGAGAGGACGCTGAAGGGAATACCCAGGTTGCGCAGAATTTCCTGCCGTCGGGGCGAAGTCGAGGCTAAAATGATCGGTTCCATGTTTTCCTTGTATTTGATTGACAAAAAACAGAATTTACTGCTTAATGGTTTTCATTCACCTTGGAAGATTAGCTCATTTGGATAGAGCGTTGGCCTCCGAAGCCAAAGGCGGTGGGTTCGAATCCCGCATCTTCCATAGCACTGCAAAAAAAAACCCGGTCTCAAACCGGGTTTTTTTTTGTGCCTCAGTGTCTGCTTTATTGCGCCTTGGTTGCTGTGGTGTTTTGTCCATTTTTGGGACTGCCAGCACCGCTGACATTTTTCAGTACTTCGTATGCGCGGTTTCGTACCGGTGTCACATAATTGTAGTTGTTAGAGATGCGGACGATTGCTTCAACCATACTGGTCTTGTTCTTTACGTTCGGAGCGAGCTTCTCGTAGGTATTAAGAATTTCGAGGGCAAGTGAACTGGTCGGATAGATGATATCGAACTTGCGGGTAATCCAGCTGATCATGTCAACAACTTCGTCATTCTCGTTAAATCCGAGCTGGCCAAGAGATCGAACAGCGGCGGTAATGACTGCAGGTTCATTGTCGGAATACATTACAGATACAAGGGTGTCTTTAGCAGCGATGGTTCCCATCTGGCCGAGCAATTCGCAGGCTTTTGCGCGGATATCAGGGAAGTTGTTCATCATGCGGCCGTCCTCGCGGACTACGGAATTGATGCCTTCCGAAGCAAGTGAATCGAGAGATTTCTGAATGTCCTCGGATTTTCTTCCGGAGGCGAGGGCGTTTTCGATGTATTGGAGAGCGACCTGTTTGTTGTCCCGGCCTTCGGAGACTGCCAGACCCTTGATAATGACGCCTTCGACTGTATTGAGGTATGCCTCTTCAACCGTCATGATGGAATCTGTTTGTTGTGCCTTTTGTGCCTGAACTGCCCAGCCAGCGAGCAGACATACGGCTACCAGAATTGTCAACGGTTTAACGCGCATAGAATCGACCTCCCATGGTCTGAAAAAATAACATTTAATAACGATAATATATATTTATTCGTTATTTTGTTCACAAAGTCAAGAGTCTCTACCATACTATCGAATTACTGGTTTTTAAGGACCAGTTTCCATTTGCCGCTTGTTTTTTCGAGGATGTAGATCGCGGCGGGAGATTTCGGTGCTATCTCCATGATAACATACACTCGGGTAGGGGATACGAATTGTATGTCGTCTACCCGCATGTTCTGTCGGGAAGGGACGAACACGTAGGTAAAGTAGTCCTTAAGCGTTCTCAGCTGGACATTTTTTACCGGAAGGCTGGCAGATACCTTTTCGAGAATAGCCAGATCGGAAAAATTTTTGCGGTATTCGTCGGTCAGGTAATTTTGCCAGCTCTCGAAGTTCTTCGAAAAGGTAATCTTGTTCAGATCTTCCACCACAAGCTGAATTTCGGATTTGGTGTTTTTAAACGTCTGCTTCGTGATGGTGATCGTATCGAATTGCACGACGACGGTATCCTCGTCCGAGACAGTTTCTGGAGCGGTCGGTGCCGCAATAGGCTTTACGGTGCTTTCTGTAGGCGTTTCTACCCCTGGTTTGATTGGCGTTACGGGATCGGCAGGGAGTGCCGAATCAACCGGAACCGTTTTGCAGGCCGTGAAAAAAAAGACGAAGAGGATAAGTGCTGGATACAATTTTTTCTTCATAAAGTAAGTTTACTCTCTGTCTTGCTTTCCGTCAAATGTGTTTTTTTAAATGATGCAAGGGAGTTGACTCTTTTTCGGCACTAAGATTAGAGTAAATCATGGTAAAAGCAGTATTTCCGGGATCATTTGATCCGCCGACCTTCGGACATCTCAATATAATCGAGCGCGCACGAACGATTTTTAGTGAAATTCATGTAGTAGTTGCCGTTAACAGCGAAAAAAAATATCTTTTCTCGGAAGATGAGCGGGTAGGCCTTATCAGGGATCTCGTCAGCCAGTGGGACAACGTGCATGTGCATCCCTGGAACAATCTGATTGTCGCGTATGCAAAACAGATTGATGCCCGGGTTTTGATACGCGGAGTTCGTAATTTGTCGGATTTTTCCTACGAATTCGACCTTGCAATGATGAACCGGGGACTTAATCCCGAAATCGAGACGATATTTCTCTCTACCGATCCCGAGTATTTTGTTCTTCGCTCGAGTGCAATCAAGGAACTGGCTTCCTTCGGTGGAGATGTATCATCGATGGTGCCCGAATCCGTCGCTCGCGTTTTGCGATCAAAATTTAATGTCTGATCAATTTCGACAAAATCGTCAAAAATGTAAAACAGCACTTGACACTCCGATTGATAGCATATTATATTCTTTTTGTATTTTATTTCTGACATAAGCAGAAAACAATTTTTTAGCGAGGTTGAATATATGGCAGTGCCAAGAGCGAAAACATCTAAAGCCCGAACCCGCAGAAGACAGGGTATCAACATGCGCCTCACCGCGCCCACCCTGTGTGAATGCGGAAATTGCGGAAACCTTATTTTGACACACCGCGTGTGCCCCAAATGCGGTTTTTATCGCGGACGCCAGGTTATCACACCTGAAAATAACGGTTAATCAAGGAGCTTTGTAATGGACGAATTATTCGTAAAAATCCAGAAACTTATTGCGGACAAACTTGAAATCGATGAATCGAAGATTACTCTCGATGCATCTTTCCGTCAGGATCTCGGTGCCGACAGCCTCGATACCTATGAATTGGTATACGCAATCGAGGAAGAAATGGGAATCAGCATTCCCGATGAAAAGGCCAACGAATTTGAAACTGTTCGCGACGCGTACGATTTCATTAAATCTCAGTCAAAGTAATCATTTTTTCAGATAGGGAGTGTCTGTTTTGTTTCCATTTCGTCAAACAACGAGCGGCGAACGGAAGCAGGCACTTCTTGCTTTCCAGAAACAGGTCTGTTTCCGCTTCAAGAACATCGATCTGCTGGATTTAGCTTTACACCATCGTTCCTTTTCCAATGAAACCAATAAAAACCGCACAAATAATGAACGTCTCGAATTTTTGGGAGATGCAGTACTTGGTATGGTTGTTGCCGCCCGCCTGTACGAATGTATGGCAGACCGGCAGGAAGGCGATCTCGCCAAGACAAAGTCCGTTGTTGTTTCCGAGGATACTCTTTCAGTCATCGCGCTTGCGTTGCATGTGAACGAATATTTGATTCTCGGGAAAGGCGAGGAAATGTCCGGCGGTCGCGGAAAAAAAGCGATTCTCGCTGACGCGGTAGAAGCGGTTATCGGGGCACTATACCTCGATTCGGGATACCGTACCGCCGAGCAGTTTGTGCTCGAAATCATGAATCCACAGATAGAAATGGTATTGCAGAATCGGCACCATAAGGATTACAAGACTCTTTTACAAGAATATTACCAAAAACAGTATAAATCGGTTCCCAAATATATCCTTATAAAGAAAACCGGGCCCGACCATGACCGGACATTCTGGGTAACGGTGGATCTTCGCGGGACGGTCTTCGGTCCGGAAAGCGGAAAAAACAAGAAAGAAGCCGAGCAGGCCGCAGCAGGCATAGCCTGGAAATCGCTCGGTCTCGACACCTGACAAAACCTTCTACTTCCTTTTCACAATAATTTCCCTACCTATTTCCAGCAGACGTTCTCTCGTGTTGAGCGACGGATCTTCGAGCACCGCTTCGAGGAGTTCGTTGAGGATGAGCCCCGTCTGCGGACCCGCAGTCAATCCTGCCGCCAGAAGATCGTTTCCGTTCACCTTGAGATCTTTCAGCTTGAAAGCGTGTTCCATTTCGAGAAGGGAGTCGATGCGATCCTGAAACTCCGCAAGAAGTAGGGGGTCGGCACTGGTACCGTTGATTCCGGTGGAATCTGCACGACGCAGAGCAAAGAGATCGGTGATATGATCCAAACCGACACGAACTATAAAACGGCGTACCGCTGCATCCGTCCAGGTTGATTCGTAGTGGAACATGTGCTGGGACACGAGGTGACATACCTTTTTTTGTGTTTTGAGCGAAAAACGGAGCCGCTCCATGATTGATGCAGTGATACGTTCCGATTCGGCTTCATGGTTGTGGAAGGTATACTGACCGTCAGGGCCGATTGCGCGCACCCGGGGCTTTCCTATGTCATGAAGCAGGGCGGCAAGGCGAAGCTCGAGGTTGACCGGTTTTGCGGCGTCGCAACTTGCCAAAAGGTGATCGAGTACGTCATGGCGGTGCATGCCTTTTTGTTCGATGCCGCGACACGCAGCGAGTTCGGGAAGGATCAGCCGCAGAAGGCGGGTGATCTCCATGAAGCGGAGTGCTTTCGAGGGAACGGGAGACACCAATATTTTGATCAGTTCGTCCCTGATGCGTTCACGGGCGACACGGCTGGTAACAGGTAAAGCAGGTTCTATAGCCGAAAGGGTTGGTCCGTCGATCATGAAACCAAGCTGTGAGGCAAAGCGAACCGCTCGCAGGGGGCGCAGTCCGTCTTCGGAAAAGCGCTCGGCAGCGTTGCCTACACTGCGGATGATGCCCGCTTTGATGTCTGTGCGTCCGCCAAAGGGATCGACAATATTTCCCTCGGGAAGCGAAACCGCAATGGCGTTCATGGTAAAATCCCGCCGGGCAAGATCTTCTTCTATTGTAGAATGAAACGAGACTGAATCGGGCCGCCTTCCGTCGGAGAATCCGGTTTCGGTGCGGAACGTCGTGCATTCTATCATTTTTTCCCTGAAGGGAATGGTTACTGTGCCGTGTTCAATCCCGGTCGGGATTATTCGTTTGAAAAGGGTTGCTACTTCCTCGGGTAGTGCGTTGGTTGCCACGTCCCAGTCTTCGGCTTTTTTTTCGAGAAAAAGGTCGCGTACGGCGCCACCAACCAAAAAGACCTGAAAGCCGTTCACGGTGAAAAAGCGCGAAAAATCTTTTAAAATAGCAGGGACGGGTACTTTATCCATAACCTCTGCAGTATAATAAAAAAAACTTGATGAACACAAGCGAGGAACGTATGCGGGGTCTTTTATTTACGGGCGGGGTACAACCGGACATGGGTATTGCTGCAGGTTTTTTCGGCCAATTTTCCTTTGTCGTCGCCGCCGATTCGGGACTGTGCGGAGCGGAAGCTGCCAGCATCATTCCTGACATCATCGTCGGGGATATGGACAGCATGCCGGATACTTCGATGCTCGCCAAATACCCTGCGGAAAAAATTCAGGTGTGGCCGAAGGACAAGGATTTTACCGATACCGAAATCGCTCTCCGGTTGATGGCTGATAAGCACATTGACGAGGTCATCCTCATCGGTGGCAGTGGTGGCCGGCTCGATCATTTTTTCGCCCTGAAGGCACTGTTTGATGAGGTGTATGCACCCGTCTTGTGGATAGGTGAGATGAGTGTGGTAGCCGTTGCGGACGCCGATTCGCATTCCCGCACAATTCGCGTGTCGGGACTTCGTGCCGAAGATCCTGTTTCGGTATTCCCGGCCAGAGCGGGACCTTTCGAGTGCCGGAGCGGAGGATTTCACTGGGAGCTAGAAAAACTCGATTGGGCAGGTGGCAAGTTCAGTCTGAGTAACCGTTCTGATACCGGCATGGTTTGGCTTGAAGCGGTTTCGGGTCGCTTTCTGCTTGTTGTGCCACTCCGTTCCGGTATTTCCGTTGAACAGCTTAGCGGAGGCTTCTGACGGCCTTGAAAGCCTCGGCCGAATCGTTCTGGGCAACTGCCAGAAAATCGATGAGAATCGGATATCTGGTGAGAACTTCTCCCCACCGGGCAAATCGTTCGATCTGGAGATACTCGGACACTGAAGCGTTTGCCTCGGCTGCCGCCGTTTTTGCGAACAGCGAACTCCGTTGGATCTGGTATTCGCCATAGGTTCGTGCGGCAAGCGCATATAAAGCAAAATCGGGAAAACGGAACAGTTCAGGTTTGACTGAAAGTATTTCTATGTCGCCCATGGTATCTGCGGACAGCACGAGATGGACCGTTTTGGCGAGAGAAGCCGGGTCGGCAAGTGCAACGGTTGCCGGATTTTCGAGCATGGCAGAAATGGCCGATCTGCCCGCTGCATCAGCCGCAGCAGCGAGCCGTTCTTTTGCCCAGCTGTCGAGTGATGCCTGTTCCGTGATATTGAGTCGACTTACGAGGCCGCTTAGGGCGGCAGGATTCACACGGGCGGTGACAGTCAAAGTCATTTTCCATGAAAAGTCGGGTTTTCCCTCCAGCATGCCGCTGTACAGCACACCGGACGGTAGCGTTCCTTCTGAGGTAACATCTGCAATGATCGGAACGAGATCGAACACGTGGAGAACGGTGTTGGTGGGGATCAATCGTTCCCATTGCCAGCGAAATCGTGCAGGGAGCACCGGATCTGGATCGACACCGCTTGTTTTCGAGACGAGTACACCGTATTTTCCGACAGGCACAGCGAATTGTATCCAGCCGATACAAAAAACCGCTGCGGAAAATACAAGCAGCAGCAGTACGGTCAGTCTATTTTTTTTCATATTAATTCCCCTGTTAAAAGAGCGCAATTACCGATATAGTGATAGTCAGGAGTATACCCCAATTTTATGCTCAGGAAAAGCCGAAAACAGCTGACAACCCGATTTTTACATCGCACCGTACTTTTCTCGACTTCCTTTTCGGTCGGACTGGTCCTGTTTTATCTTTTCGGCAACATCCAGGAATTCCTGGATTCCACCCAATACTTGATACTTGCAGTCCTCTCCGGTACTGCCCTGGTAAGCGTCATGCTGTCCTTGACCGTGATTTTGCTCGAGATCGCACTACGGATTACCCGCCGGAAGCGCATGCATCCCTTGCTTCTGACCGCACATTTCGCATGCCTTTGCATCGGCATCGTACTTTCACTTCTTTCAAACACAATCGTCCTGCTTTCCCGCGGACTCTAGCTCGTTGACAAAGTTTTCCCGAACAACATATTATGCCGTATAATGACAATCAATGCGCGTCTGTATGCCGTCCGTGGAGCCGTCTGCTGTGAAAACACCAGAGAATCGGTTTTGGCGGAAGTTCCCCGCCTGTATTCAGAACTTCTGTTATGCAATTCAATAATTGAAGATGACATCGTATCCATCCTTTTTTCGGTTACTGCCGATGTAACCGCCATGAATCCGGCGACCGCCCTCCGTGCTGCAGGCATGGCCGTCTCGGTTCCTCTTTTAGCCTGTGCTGAACAGTATGTCGAAGGTTATTTGCCCCGGGTGATACGAATTCTTCTCACTTTTTATGGAAATACGAAGCCGGTTCCGGTCTACCTCAACGGAGCCGAAGTACTGCGCCCCGACCTTGCGCCGAATTTCTTTTCCGGGCAGTCTCCGGAATGAAGCATACAGTCTCGACTGTGTGGCTTGTAACGCGCGAATACGCGGGTATTGCGGAGGCGGGTGGGGTAAAAAACGTGACTTGTTCTCTTGCCGAAGGACTTGCGCGTAAGAACAAGACTGTCAGCGTATTTATTCCCCGGTATGGCTGCGTCACCTCCAAAAGCTCTTTCTTGTTCTCCTGTGTCATTTCCTGCGCACAGGAAGAATATCGGGTCGATTTTTCGACTGCGCACATGCATGGGGTGGAAATTATTTTTGTAGAATCGAGCCTGTTCCGGGAAAAGCATACCGTCTATGTCTATACCGAAGAAGAGTCACGGATCATCCCGGGCGCTATTCGAGGCAAAGGCCATTTTGACGTCGACATCATGAATTTGCTTCTGGAAAAGGCAACCCTCGAATATTCTGTAAAAACCGGCATCGTTCCGGATGTCCTCCATTGTCAGGATGCCCATACAGCAATCCTGCCTGCCTTGATTCGAACAAACGCCGAACTAGCGCCTTTGTTCGAGCACACCACCATTGCTGTTACCATCCACAACGCAGGGCCCGGTTACCGTCAGGTTATTCCCGGTTACGAGCGCGCGGCTACCCTCACAGGCTTAAGTGAATCCGTGCTGAAGAAGGCAATGCTTCACGGTAACGTCGAACCCTTCCTGCTTGCAGCCGAATACGGAATACTGACGACTGTCTCTCCCTGGTATGCGGACGAACTGACGAGTAGTGCATACAACCAGTTTACCGAGGGACTCTCCGGAGAATTCGAGCGACGCAAAATCAAGATTACCGGCATCACAAACGGCATAGATCTCGAAAAGTATCAGCCGAAGGACACTTCTGTTTCTCTGTTGCCGTTTGCCTTCGATCCAGAATCCGGGGATCTAGCCGGCAAGTACCGTTGCCGCAAGGCCTTCCTGACCCGCATCAAATCTGTACCGAAAATTTCCGGTATTACCTGTTACGGGCATCTCGATACCGGGTCGGATGCGATCTATTTTTCATATCACGGGCGCATTGCCTGGCAAAAAGGACTCGATGTCCTCGAGAAGACAGCCAACACCGTGCTCGCGAGTATTCCACATGCCCGATTTATCATTCTCGGTCAGGGCGATCCCGTACTCGAATCCATCCTTGAAGGCTTGGCCGAAAAATATGCAGGACGATTCGTGTATCTGAAGGGGTATGAACGCTCCCTTGCCCGCATGGCAGTAGCTGTCTCGGATTTTTTGCTCCTACCCAGCAAATTCGAGCCGTGCGGACTCGAGGATTTTATCGGACAGATATTCGGCACGATCCCGGTGGCCCATGCAGTCGGAGGACTTCAGAAAATCGAGCACGAAAAAAGCGGGTTTCTGTATTCGTCAACTCAATCCGGAAACGAGAGCGGCCCGCTTGCCCAGTTGCTGCTCAAGCTATGCGAACCAATGGATGCCTCGCCGGGTGTAGGTTGCACTGCAGTTCCCTCGTATCTCGGGATGATCCGGTATTCAGCCCGACTCGTTCGGGATACATACAACTGGGATGCTATCATCGACAGACATTATTTACCGTTGTATGAAAAAAACTATTCCGCCGATGCTTGACATTTTTCGGGGTATCCGGTAGATTAATCCTCGTTCGCAATGCCAACTTAGCTCAGCTGGCCAGAGCACGTGATTTGTAATCTCGGGGTCCAGGGTTCGAATCCCTGAGTTGGCTTAGCAGGTTATTTAATACATTGCGACAAGTTACATGGGGAGATTCCCGAGCGGTCAAAGGGGGCAGACTGTAAATCTGTTGGCATCGCCTTCCAAGGTTCGAATCCTTGTCTCCCCATAAAGCCTTCCTGTTTCAGGAAGGCTTTTTTTTATCAGCGCCGGAATGAAGCCGGCAAAATGAGTGTGTATGATAGAACCTTTTTACAAAGACGGTCTTTGTTTTACCTGCCAGCGCTGTTCTTCCTGCTGCCGCATTGATCCCGGCTTTGTAAATCTGTCGGAGACAGATATTGAAAAACTCCTTAAATGGGCTAATCTTGACCGTGAGGCCTTAATAGCCACCTGGTGTCGCTGGGTTCCCAAGGGGGACGGCGAAGAGTATCTGTATTTGAAAGAAAAGGCCAATTTTGACTGTATTCTGTGGGATAACGGATGTATAGCCTATGAATCGCGGCCGCTCCAGTGTTCTTCCTATCCCTTCTGGGCCTCGCTCGTGACTGACGAAGACTGGTGGGAAGCCAACGCACAGGACTGTCCGGGAATCAACAAGGGTGCCTTGCACGACTGTACAGAAATCGAGGCTCACTTGACCACACGAAGGTCGCAGCCGTATATTCACAGAAAAGCGCATTAACCGTACAGGGCAAAGGGGAACAGCGTATGCGAATTCATTTCTGGGGAGTTCGAGGTTCCATTCCGACACCATTGTCTCCGCTGCAGATACAGAACCGTATCGCCGCTGTTGTCCAACGCATGTCCGCCAGGGATGTGGAGTCTGCCGACACCCGTGAAAAATTCATGGCTTCGCTTCCTGAATGGTTATTCGGTACAGTCGGTGGCAACACTTCCTGCGTTGAGGTCGAAAACAAAAGCGGCGATTGCATCATTTTCGATGCCGGAAGCGGCATCCGCGAGCTTGCCCTCAATCTCAAGTTGCGTCCTTCTCATTCTTCCGGAGGCAATACCTACCATGTTTTTCTTTCCCATTTTCATTGGGATCACATTCAGGGGCTTCCCTTTTTCGCGCCGGCTTTCGATCCCCGCAACCGCATCATTTTCTACAGCACCAATCCCGATCTCCGGTCAATCCTTGGCAGACAGATGAGCCCTCCATATTTTCCCATCCCGATGCAGGGGCCCGGGGGCTTCAACGCCGTCCTCGAGTTTGTGCACCTCGACGGGGACCACAAGCAAATCCGTATCGGGTCGAGCACGCTTTCCTGGCATACGGTTAACCACCCTGGCGGCTGTACCGCGTTCATGATTGGTGAAGATGGTAAGAAGATAATCTATTCCACCGATACCGAATTGACCCATGATGACTTTTTAAAAACCGAGGAACGGAGTGCCTTCTTTACCGACGCGGACATCCTTGTCATGGATTCCCAATATACGATGGGTGAAGCCCTCGAAAAGACTGGCTGGGGCCATTCAACTTTTTCCGTATCGGTTGATTTTGCCCTCAACTGGGGAATCAAGAAACTGGTTCTGTTCCATCACGAACCGACCTATACCGATCAAAAAATTTCGACACTGCGACAGTCCGCTGACTGGTATAGCGACTATGCCGGCACGAGACTCATCGACATCGTAATCGCACGCGAAGGTCAGGATATGCTTGTATGAAAGGTTCAGGAACCGTCGAATATTCCTTCAGCGATTCGGAAGTCAAGCGGCTTGCCCGACTGCTCCGGGACAGCGATGTGGTATCCGATTCAGGTCTGGATATTTTCAGATGTTTTCTTGAAAAATACATCTACCAGATAATGACCATAGAAGAAGCAGAGGTTTTTTTCAATGAAAAAACGATACGTACTTAGCCTTGTCGCGCTTGCCTCGATACTCTTTATTTCCTCCACCGCTCTTGTTGCCTTCTCGTACCTGTCGAACCGACCGGTATCCAGGGATGCGCCGGAATTGCTGTTTACAGTTTCCCGCGGTGCCTCTGCCTATTCCATTACCGCCAATCTTGCGGAAAAATCGCTTGTCCGTTCCCGCTTTTTTACCTATTATGCGACACGTTTCTTCAGTTTCTCGCTCAAAGCGGGGACCTATCGGCTTTCTTCCTCAATGTCCACACTTGCCATTCTCCACTATATAGCCGATGGAAAACAAGAATATACCCGGGTGACCATTCCCGAGGGCTTGTCTCTCGTGAAAACCGCCCGGCATCTCGAGAATACCGGCATCGTCAGCGCTGCCGCTTTTCTCGCATCTGCACGGGATCCTGCAGTTCTTTCTGCGCATGGAATTTCGGGCAAAACAGCCGAAGGCTTTCTTTTTCCCGATACGTATTTTTTTTCTCAGGGAATGGATGCGGATGAGCTGGTCGGCACTATGGTTGACACCTTTTTTACCCGAATTGCCGATCTTGATAACGTACCAACTGATCCGTCAAAACTCTTCGACAAGGTGGTGCTTGCGAGTATCATCGAGCGAGAATATCGGGTGGCCGCCGAAGCGCCTCTTATTGCAAGCGTATTCGCCAATCGCATCCGTATCGGTATGGGGCTGCAGTCCTGTGCGACTATCGAATACATCATCACCGAAATCCAGAACAAACCGCATCCTGGGCGCCTTTTGGTCAGCGATCTTTCGATACCGAGTGACTACAATACCTATGTGTGGGCAGGTCTTCCCCCCGGTCCGATTTCGAGTCCTGGCCTTGTTGCCCTCAAGGCAGCATTCAGCCCTGCGGACACGAAGTATTTATATTTTCGTCTTACCGATACCGAAGCTGGTACCCATTCATTCACGCGCTCTCTCGACGAACATGTACAGGCGGGCAGGCAACTTGACCTTAAAAAAGCGGCCGGTAACTGATGGCGAGGATCGCCAGCGAGACAGTAGATGCCGTCAATCAGCGTACCGACATTGTCGCTATCATTGGTGAATATACCCGTCTCGAGCACCGGGGTGACGATTGGTGGGGCTGTTGTCCCTTCCATAACGAAAAAACTCCGTCATTCCACGTCATTTCCGAACGAAAGATGTACCACTGCTTTGGATGCGGCAAGGGTGGCGGACCGGTAACCTTCGTTATGGAGATGGAAAAACTCACCTTCGTCGAAGCAGTCGAATCCCTGGCAAAAAAAGCAGGGATCGAAGTGATTTACGAAGGCGACAATTCGGCACCGGACATTCCGAAGGATAACACGAAGGAACTGCTTGCCGCCCTCTACGAGCGCGTTGCCGGCAGTTTTCATTATCTGTTAACCCAATCCCCGCAGGGGCTTGCCGCTCTCAAATATCTTGAAAGCCGCCATGTATCGGCCGAAATAATAGACAAGTTCAATCTCGGATATGCGCCTGCCAATCGTCGCTGGCTCCATGATTTTTTGACCAAAAAAGGCTATTCGCGGGAGTTTCTGGAAAAATCAGGCCTGTTCTCGAAAAAATATACCGAAGTCGCCTTTTTCTCCGATCGGCTGATGTTTCCGATCAACAATCGTAAGGGTCAGGTTGTGGCCTTCGGTGGCAGGATTCTGAATGGTGAAGGTCCGAAGTACCTCAATTCGGGCGATCTGCCACAGTACAAGAAGGGTGAAACACTTTTTGCTTTCGACCATGCTCTTCCGGAGATCCGTACTTCTAAATCAGTTATTTTTTGCGAAGGATACATGGATGTTCTTGCCTGGCACCAGGCTGGTGTTTTTCGTGCCGTCGCGCCGCTCGGGACTGCATTTACAAGTGACCAGGCAAAATTGGTTCGCTCCTTTGCGGAAACCGTGTATCTCTCGTTTGATTCCGACGTGGCAGGCCAGACGGCGACTTTCAAGGTAATTCTCATGTGCCGCCAGTTTGGCTTCAATGTGCGGGTCATAGAGATAAAAAATGGCAAGGATCCGGCCGATATTTTGCTAAATGAGGGGGGTGAAGCATTGAAAAAACTCCTCGATTACTCTATAGTAGATCTTGATTATCTTATTTTGAGCGCAGGAACGCGTTTCGACATAGGAAGTCCTGAGGGGAAAACCCGTGCATCTGCCTTACTGTTTCCATACATTGAGGTACTGGAATCCGATATTCAAAGGGAGTCAACGATAAACCGGCTTTCCGCCGCGTTCGGAATTAGTGAAAAAGCGTTGTTATCCGATTTTAAAAACAGGAAACAACCGCGCCCCGATTATAAACCCGTTGGGCAAGACACAACCGTTCGGCCGAAAATGCAGAATATAAAAAGAAATGCCGAATTGCGAGCAGTTTTGGCTGTAGCCGCAAATACCAGTTTCTTTCCTGTTATGCGTTCCCGTTTATCTTCCGATGATTTTGAGGATCCCGTCGCACGGGAATTGTTTATTGTTCTGGAGGAATGCTACCGGGCCGATTCAACGACATACGACAGTCTTCTTGAACGCTGTTCTGACGACAGCTTGCGTAATCTCGTCGCCGAGACGGTGATGAAGGGCGAATTCGCCGAAAACGCACAGAAAACGATTGAAGACAGTATTTTGCTGATCCGCCGGAACTTGCTCGAAAAGCGTAAAATTCGGCTGGTGACCAGGATGAATTTGATACGCGGAACAACTACGGACGATGTGCGTGCTGTCACCGAAATGATGGCCGAAAAACAAAGTATCGATGAAGAGCTTGCCAAATTGAAGGATATGAACGAATGACGGATCTTGCACTTGATCCTGCTGTGGTAAAACTGCTCGAGTATGCGAAAGAAAAAAAGATTTTAAGTTGGGATGAGCTCAACGATCTTTTACCTGAAACCATCCTTAATACGGAAAAAATGGATCAGGTTCTGGTGCTGCTCGAACAAAACAAAATACAGCTGCTTGAAGAAGATACTGCGGCAGATGAAGAAACCCAGGAAGAACACAAAAAACCTGTGGAAACCGACCGCAAACGTCTTGTCTATAGTGACAAGGATTCATCCATAGATGATCCTATACGCCTCTACCTCCGCGAAATCGGAAAGGAAAACCTGCTCACTGCCGAGCAGGAGGTTGAGCTGTCGAAAAAGATGGAAGACGGCGAAAACATCATCAAGAGTGTCATCAAACACTCCGGCATGATAATTCCCGAATTCTATGCGATAGCCCAGAAGGCTTTTTCCAAAATAGATCCCCATGAGAGTAACAAGCCCCGCAAGGAACTTAACGAGGAAATGGCCGAGAAACGCCGCCTCAAGCTCCTGTACGGAGAGACGCTCAAGTCGGTATTGCCCGACATGAAGCTTTATATGGCCCTCAAGAAGAAACTCTTCGACCGGGACCAGATAACCAACATTTTTGAAGACGAGGAACTCATTCAGGTGCGCAACCGGATTCTGCCGGTACTCCAGGAATCTGAAATTCACTCTGAAGAAATCGACCGCTTTTCCGAAAAATTCATCGAGGCTACCCGTAAAATACGCGAGTATCGTCGTCGACAAGAGAAAAAAGAAAAAGAACTGCGTCTTTCGGACTATGGAGAACTGCGTAATCTCGGCAAACGTCTCGCTATCGCGCGAGAACGTACTAAACTCGAGCAGGAACTGGGCATTAATGCGAACGACATTAAGGAAATCTATACCCAGATTCAGGTTATAAATCGTAAACTCCGCAAACTCGAGTACGATTTCGAGAACTCGGTGGAAGAAATTATCGCCATGGCTCGCGAGATACATCGCGGCCGGGTTATGATGAAGAGCGCAAAAGACCGGCTGATAAACGCAAACCTCCGACTTGTCGTCTCGATTGCGAAGAAATACACCAACCGCGGTCTCCATTTCTTTGATCTGGTACAAGAAGGTAACATTGGTCTCATCAAGGCCGTTGAAAAATTCGAGTACCGCAAGGGATATAAATTTTCTACCTACGCCACCTGGTGGATCAGACAGGCTATTACCCGGTCCATCTCGGACCAGGCTCGTACAATACGTGTTCCGGTACACATGATCGAACAGATCAATAAGGTTGTCCGGGAATCGAGGCAGCTCATGCAGCGTCTCGGTCGCGAGCCTACCGACGAGGAAATTGCCGAACAGCTGGGCTGGAATGTGAGCCGGGTCAAACAGGTTAAGAATGTCGCGCGCGAGCCGATATCCCTCGAAACACCGATAGGCGAGGAAGAAGATTCCCTTCTTGGTGACTTCATCGAGGACAAGGATGTAGAAAATCCTGCCAACCAGACTGCTTTCACCCTGCTGCAGGAACAGCTTCGTTCGGTGCTTGCCACCTTGCCACCCCGGGAACAGGAAGTGCTCAAGATGCGCTTCGGCCTCGATGACGGTTATTCGTTGACGCTCGAAGAAGTAGGTCTGTATTTTAATGTAACTCGTGAACGTATCCGGCAGATAGAGGCGAAAGCCCTGCGCAGGCTGCGCCACCCGAGACGGAGCCGCAAACTCAAAGACTATCTGGATAATTAATCAATACGAATAGAGGGGAATACTATGATAATGACGGAAGTGTTGGACAAACTCAAGGCCCTGCAGGATATTCTTGCCCAGAAGAATATTGTTGAGGCATCGATCGGCGATGCCCCCAAGCTTCTCTCCACCCAGGAAGAACTGCTTGCCCGCCTCAAGAAAGGGTATATTGAAAAAAACGATTTGTACGAAAAAGTACGCTTTCATATCGCTGAACTGAAATCCCAGCTGTTTGAAGCAGAATCTGCCCGTGAAAGGGCAGAAAAAGCGATGGACTCGATCAATACCCAGCGGGAGTATGAAGCACTCGACAAGGAAATACGTGCCGCCGGCGACAGTGAACAGTTCGTCCGCAAGGATATGCAGAAAGAAGAACGCTCGTTCCTGGAACTCGACGAAGAATTGAAACGCGAAGAATCTCTGATCAAGCAGCAAGAAGAAGAACTTGACGAGCGCAAACAAAAACTTTCTGCGGAAATCTCCGCCATGAACAAAGAACTGTCCGCACTCAATGCCTGCGAGGAAGAGGTTTCGCCTGGTATTGATCCGGAAACCAAATTCAAGCTCGAGCGTATTATCAAAAGCAAACAAGGCGTTGGCATCGTCGCTATTCACGGTAATGTCTGCACTGGTTGCCATATGATCCTTCCTGCCCAGTTCGCGAACGAAGTACGCATTGGCGACAAGATTGTGTATTGTCCGTACTGCAGCCGCATTTTGTATTACCTCGAGAACGAAGAAGGCGGAAACGAATACTTTAACGAGGAAGACGCTGGTAGTCTTTCCGACCTTGACGACTTCATCGACGAAGACGATGAAACTGAAGGTGATGATGATGAGGATGAAGAGGGCGACGAAGAAAAGATGGATTACGAGGAATAGTCAGCAGAGGGCAGTGGAGACCGCGGCGTTTTGTGACCGGCTTTAAAACCGGTTCGAAGCGTCGAGGAAAGTCCGGGCTCCTTCGGAAATGATGCCGGTTAATGGCCGGGAGGGGATTTCGCAAGAAGTCTTCGACAGACAGTACCACAGAGAATATACCACCGGTGAAAAGGCTTGCCATTTTCACCGGTAAGGGTGAAAAGGCGGGGTAAGAGCCCACCGCGTTTCCGGCAACGGGACGGCATGGTAAACCTCATCAGGAGCAAGGTCTAGCAGTAAAGGGTTTTCCGACCCATGCCGAACTTTGTTCGGCGAATTTACGGGTTGGCCGCGAAAGAAACATGGCAACATGTATTCGTAGATAGATGGTCTCCGGAAAAACTCGGGTTTTACAGCCCGGGAATTTCTGACAGAACCCGGCTTATTCGCCCTCTGCTTTTTTTTATATTTTTCCAAAGAGGTTACCAGTCAGTATGAAGATGCATGCGCGCGACAAAAAATACCTACTTTCGGGGCGTCACAGTTTTTTTTCGTCCCGTTTTGTTCGTATTTGCATTGCTCTTTTTATACTCATGGCACTTTTTTTCGGTGTCCTTCATATCAGAAAAACCACTTCATTTCTGCCTTCCGTTTCATCCCTGTATGCGGACTGGAATGCGAATAATTACGAGTCAGTGTACGCGAATGCAGGACTCATACTGAATAAACGTCCACTAGATGGCTCGGTACTCGCGCTTCGCGGGTTTGCCGGATATTACCTGTACGCCGGGCAGAACGATCCGGCGGCGGCACAGACTTTCCTTGTCTCATCCATAAATAACCTTCGGAATGCTTGGTATCGGGTGTCCGATTCTGAGAAGCCACACATAGCCTATGTACTTGGGAAAGCGTATTATCAACGGGGCTATTATTACGCCGATCTCTCCATGAAATATCTGGACTATGCGTGGCGATCGGGTGTCAAGTTCGAGGACGTCGCGGAATTCCGCGGTCTTGCGTCGTCGTTACTGGGTGACTATGAAACAAGTATTGCTTCCTTCATTGAAGCTCTTAGCGTCAAATCCTCCGACCTGCTCCTTTTTACCCTTTCCCAGAACTATCTGCAGATCAAGGACATCGAAAAGGCCAAACAGTATTTGTATGAAACCATCCGTACAACCGGGGACGAGCTTTTGCAGCTTAAATCTCGATACAGTCTCGGTACTATTTTTCTGATGGAGCAGAAGCTGGCAGAAGCGAAAGTCGAATTCGACACAATTCTTGAAAAAGACCCGAATTCTGCTGACGCACATTATGGACTTGGTGTAATATATGAAACTCAGGGTGATTTGATCCGCTCACGCGCCGAATGGCGCAAAGCTATCAGACTCAATCCGGTACACCCCGGTGCCCGCGCTAAACTGAATTTATAGCAACTGAACAATAACTGTAAGGAGCATCGGTCATGGGATTTTTCAAAAATCTTTCTGCGGATATCGGTATCGACCTTGGTACCTGTAATACACTTATTTACATTCATGGTAAGGGTATTGTGGTTAATGAGCCTTCCGTAGTTGCCGTCGAACGCGGTACAAAACGGGTGGTTGCTGTCGGCGCTGAAGCGAAGCGAATGCTCTGGAAAACCCCCGGCAATATCATCGCCATCAGGCCCCTCAAAGACGGTGTTATAGCAGATATGGACACGACCGAAAAAATGATTCGCTATTTCGTTTCGAAAATAATGCCACGGCACGGCCTGATAAAGCCCCGTATGGTTATCGGGATTCCCAGCTGCATCACCGACGTCGAAAACCGCGCGGTCAAGGAAAGCGCCTTCAAGGCGGGTGCACGCGAGGTGCAGGTTATCGAGGAATCCCTCGCGGCTGCAATTGGTGCACAAATTCCTATCCATGAACCCGCGGGTCACATGATCTGCGACATCGGTGGCGGAACTACCGAGGTTTCGGTAATTTCTCTCGGTGGTATGGTCGTTACTAATGCCATCCGTCTCGGCGGCGACGAGTTCGACCAAGCCATAATCAAGCATGTGCGCTCTGTCCATAACCTTATCATCGGCGAACAGACATCAGAGCGGCTCAAGATCGAGATCGGCAACGCTTCCCCCGAAAAAAATATCGAAAAGGTTGAAATAAAGGGAACCGATGCAATTACTGGACTTCCTCGACGGCTTGAAATCGATTCAGTCGAAGTGCGCGAAGCACTCAAGGATCCGATCACCCAGATTGTTGAAGAAATAAAACGTACTCTCGCCCAAACCCCGCCGGAACTTGCGGCGGATATTGTCGAGCGCGGTATCGTGATGACCGGAGGTGGTTCCCTCTTGAAGGGCCTACCCAAACTCATTTCGAAAGAGACCGGTGTACCGGTTATTTTGGCGGAAAATCCGATGGATTGTGTTGCGATTGGTGCCGGTCAGTATTACCAGATCTTTAAGGATATGTCGATAGACCGGAGCATTTACGATAGCTTGAATAACTGATGTTTAAGAGTAAACTGCAGTTCAAACTCCGCATGGATGCTTTCTTACTCGGAATATACCTGCTCGTGTCGGGAATATTACTCGCTTTTTCGAGCGGCGGTTTTGTGGTCAATTTTCGTGATATCGGGTTTTCGCTCATGTCCGGAACGCAACGTGGCGTCTACTCGGTTTCCACTTTTTTTTCAGGTACCGTTACTGCCATACGTGAACTGTCGGACTTGAAAAACAAGTACAACGAGCTTTCCCTCCGCCTCGAAGATTACGAGCTTTTACAGCGCTCGAACGCTGACATACGTGTCGAAAATGATCAGCTGAAAGAACTCCTCGGGTTTTCAGAAAGTGTCTCGATAAAAAATATCCCTGCGCGCATCATCGGCCATGATCCGAACAATCTGTATTCCGGCATCACCATCGACCGAGGCGCGAGACACGGCATCAAGAAAAACATGCCGGTTATTTCCTTCCAAGGTAGTAATACCGGACTTGTTGGAAAGATCGTGCAGGTCGGACGCAATACAAGCCTCATTATGCCGGTGTACGACTATCAGTGTTTTGTCGCCGTACGGTTCGAGACCAGCCGCTATGACGGGCTCGTCAACGGGCAAGGTCAAAATGACAAACCCCTCGTAATGAAGTATGTCAAAAAACGCGCACGGGACGAAATCAAGGTGGGAGACAAGATAATTACCTCCGGCGAAAACTATAATTATCCGGCTAATGTTCCCGTGGGCTTTGTCTCCAAAATTCGTGGACTCGATTATGAAACGTCTCTAGAGCTCGATATCGAACCGGTAATTGATTTTTCGCGACTCGAGCACGTGTTTGTCCTCGAAATGAATATTCCTTCCCGGGAGGCGAATTGATGGCCCGTATCGTATTCTGGACAGGAATAACCGTTCTCTTTTTTTCTCTTTTTGAGGCAGCGATCTTGTCGAACTTGATGTTCCTGCCGGTCATACCAGATTTGGTGCTTCTCATCGTCGTGTATGTTTCCTTCGTTAATTCATCTGTGACAGGTTCCACGGTGGGCTTCCTTTCCGGTCTGATGCTTGATTTTCTGTCTGCGTCGCCGGTAGGCCTCAATTCATTCACCAAGGCAATAACCGGCTATATCGCAGGCCGTCTGTCAGGATCCTTTAATTTAAACAAACTGTTCATTCCCGCACTGATGGGCTTTTCGGCAACGATTCTCAAGGCAGTCCTTACGGGCCTTCTATCCCTATTTTTTGGTGCAGGCATTATGCCGTATCGTCTTTCAGGAAGCATGTTCTGGCTAGAAGTTTTGGCGAATACTGTGTGCGCACCGCTCGTGTTCGCCCTCCTTGGTTTGTTTATATCGTTGTATTCCGACAACAAACGGCTTCATGCATGAACAAGGATGACCAACAGTCCTTCCGTATATTCTTGCTTTCGGCCATGATTTTTTCCTTTATCGGCCTTTATGGCCTGAAACTATTTTCCATGCAGATTATCAATGGTGAACTGTACCGCAAGCAATCCCAGAACATATCCCAGCGATCCCGAAAGATTCCTGCCCAGCGCGGAGAAATCTTTGACCGCAATGCGACTGTGCCCATGGTGCTTAACATCGATTCGTTCGCAGTAGACATAGCTCCGGGCGAAATTCCCGCGGACCAGTTTACTACTGTCCTGGCACGGCTTTCGGTCCTCTTGGACCTTTCTGTTTCTTCCGTTGAAAAAAAGATACCACAGTCTATTCGCCGCTCATTTCAGGCCGTGGAGATTCGTGCTAACGTTCCCTACACGGTTATTGCCTCGATTGCCGAAACAATTGACGAGCTTCCGGGCATTTCCTGGCATTCAAAGCCTATCCGTAATTATGTTGAAAGCGGTTCAATTTCCCACGTGCTCGGCTATGTCGGTGACATTACCCGCGAGGAACTGAAAATATTCTATAATAAGGGTTATACAACGAGCAGCATTATCGGCAAAGCTGGTATCGAGAAACAGTATGACGAACTCCTGCGCGGGCAAGACGGATTTGAATACCGTACTGTCGATGTCAAGGGTAAGTACATTGAAAACAGCACATCTATAAAAGCACCTGAAATGGGGAAAAATTTGGTGCTGACCATTGATCGGAAAATCCAGCTTTTGGCAGAAGACGCGCTTGGGGACAGGATCGGTTCCGCCGTGGTACTCAAGGCGTCAACAGGCGAGATTCTTGCAATGGTTTCCTATCCCTATTTCGATCCAAATCTGTTCGGACTCGATAACTCGAATGAACAGTATCTGAGGCTCCTTAATGACCGCAATAATCCGCTTTTAAACCGGGTTGTGAATGCGAGTTATCCTCCCGCGTCGACGTTCAAGATAATTATGTCAACTGCTCTTCTTGAGGAAAATTCCTTCTCGCCCGACAAAAAGATCGACTGTCCTGGCGAGATAGCATATGGCGACCGCATTTTCCGCTGCCATATCCGAAAACCCGGGCATGGACCTGTGGACCTGAAAAACGCTCTTGCACAATCCTGCGATGTCTATTATTGGACCATCGGTCGTGACTATCTTGGGGTGGACCGGATAGCCTCCTATGCGCAAGAATTCGGTTTTGGGCAGTCAGCACAGATTGATCTTCCGAGTCAAACCGAAGGCTTTGTTCCCACGCCGCAGTGGAAAGAACGCCGTTTTCATGAACGCTGGCTCGGTGGCGATACGATGAATATGTCGATCGGGCAGGGATACCTGCTTGCCTCGCCTTTGCAGGTTGCTAATTCTGTCGCTATGGTAGTAAACGGAGGCACAATTTATAAGCCTTTCCTTTTAAAGGAAGTTCACGATCCGGCGACAAACGCGGTTATTTCGGTCAATCAGCCCATCCCTCTGTTTACCAGCACCATTAGACAGGATGTCTTTGCCACTGTTCGAGAAGACATGCGCTATGTGATTACTGACGGAACTGCTCAGTTTCCGATGAAGAACAAGATTGTACAGCTTGCCGGAAAGACCGGTACTGCAGAGGTTGGTCTTGTCGATCACTGGCATTCATGGATGGCTGCCTATGGTCCGTATAATGCCCCTCCCGAGGAAGCGATCGTGGTTGTGGTAATGGTCGAAGCGGCTAATGCGTGGGAATGGTGGGCCCCCTATGCCACAAATATAATCTTCCAGGGTATTTTTGCCGACCAGACCTATCAGGAAGCGGTTGATGCGCTCGGATTCAGGTATCTGGCCGGACCGAGGGGCAGACAAGAATGAACCTGAAAAACAGTATTTATTTTGATTATCTTCTTTTTTTCGCGGTGATCTGCCTGACAATTATAGGTATTTCGTTTATCTATTCTTCCGGTGTCAATTCCGAGGGCGTTTCGGTATCAGGAGAGTACATCAAGCAGATCATCTGGGCTATTACCGGAATTGTGTTTTTGCTGATAATTACTTTCGTGGATTACCGGCGGTTTGCCGACCGAACTTTTCTTATATTTGCCGGGGCGATTTTTTTGCTCCTGTATACAAGAATTTTTGGACGATACGTTAATGGAGCGAAAAGCTGGTTGGGAATAGGCGAACTTGGAATTCAGCCATCAGAATTCACCAAGCTGGTGTATATTCTTTTTTTGGCGCATTTCCTTGACCGTTCGGAGCGACCTGGATCGGAATTTTCACGTTTTGTGAAAGCCGGCCTGATCATGGCTGTACCAATGTTGCTGATTCTTTCTCAGCCTGACCTGGGTACCGCCTCCGTATATGTACCTGTATTTCTTGCGATGTGCTTTGTCGCGGGTGTTCCGCTTCGATACCTCGGCCTTGTACTCATCGGCGGCGGGCTTTTACTCTTGTTTACTGTTCTGCCTTTGTGGGAATCAAACATCCTCAAGCACCAGGTTCCGGTGCTTCGTATCCTTAGTGAGACGCGCTTCATGCTCATCGCCCTTGTATCGCTGACGATTATCACGGTGCTTGCGTTGATTGGCAGGCTCATGTTCAAGTCCAAATATTATTACTGGATTGCTTACGGCACCGGACTCATCGCCCTCGCTCTGCTCGGTTCTCTTGGTGCCTCCCGTGTACTTAAGGATTATCAGATCATGCGCCTCATCGTTTTTCTTGATCCGAACGTAGATCCGCTCGGCTCCGGTTGGAACATCATACAGTCCATTACTGCCATCGGCTCGGGTGGTCCTTTCGGAATGGGTTTCCTGCAAGGGACACAGAGTCACTATCGTTTTCTGCCCCAGCAGAGCACCGATTTTATTTTTAGTATTCTTTCGGAAGAATGGGGCTTTACTGGTGGATTTCTTGTATTTTTTCTCTATGCGGTCATTATCGCGCGCGGTTTCGTAATTATACGCAAGACAGAAAATTCCTTCGGTACCCTCATCGCGACGGGTATCGTGTTCATGTTCTTTTTTCATTTTATTGTCAATATCGGGATGGTCATGGGCATGATGCCTATCACCGGAATTCCACTTCTGTTTCTTTCCTACGGCGGATCCTCTCTGTGGACCGCTATGATAGCTGCTGGCCTTCTGATGAGTATCAGTATGCGTCGGCTTGACCACTGACAGGGAGTTTAGAATGAGACACATAGATGCCGCCTCCGAATTATGCCGTGAGCTTGGTTCCGTATTGAACCCCGTACGGTATCTCGGCGGTGAATACGGTCAGATAATCAAAGAATCTGCTGATCTCACTTTTGCTCTTTCCTTTCCCGATTTGTACGAGATAGCAATGTCCAATCTGGCCATCAAGATTCTCTATGACGGATTGAACCGAATACCTACCGTCCGTTGTGAGCGGGTGTTCGCACCTGCCCCAGATTTCGAGGAACTGCTCAAGCGGAAAAAAATTCCGTTGTATACCCTTGAAAGTGGCATTCCGGTAAACGAGACTGACATCCTCGGCTTCAGCATCGGGTACGAGCCGGGTATCACGGGAGTGCTCGCAATTCTCGACACTGGCTGTGTTCCCCTGCATTGTATAGACCGCACAGAAAGCGATCCTATTGTGATCGCAGGCGGATGTGGCATCACCAATCCAGCACCTTTTGCGCAGTTTATCGACGCCTTTTTCATTGGAGAAGCCGAGGCCGGTTTATTCCAGCTGGTAGCTGACCTTGCCGCTCTCAAACGTTCGGGATCTTCTCGCCGCGACCTTCTAGCTCACATAACCGCTCATCCTGCGGTATGGACTGCAGCCAAGGATATGGGGCGAATTGATGGATTTTCTTGTGCTCACCGTGCTGTATACGACAATTTTGGTAATTCCACGGACCGCGCTGTTTGCTTTCCTGTTCCGCATATGCGCATTGTACAAGATCACGGCGTGGTCGAAATTATGCGCGGTTGCCCGAACGGTTGCCGATTCTGCCATGCGGGCATGTATTATCGGCCTCAGCGAATGATGGGTATCGAACGCATTCTTTCGGATGTTGACTATCTGGTGCACCGTGGCGGCTACCGAGAGGTGAGCCTTATGTCCCTGTCGTCTGGCGATTACGTCGGTATCGACAACTTGCTCAGCGAGCTTACTGCACGCTATGCCCACAAGAACGTATCGTTCCAGCTGCCTTCACTCAAAGTGAATTCCTTTACGCTGCCCCTGCTCGAAAAAATGGCCGAAATCCGCAAGAGTGGCCTTACCTTTGCAGTGGAAACTCCCGTAGATGCTTGGCAGCTTGCACTCAACAAGGAAGTGTACCGCGACAAGATGGTCGATATCATGCTCGAGGCTAAACGACGTGGCTGGAGTAAGGCGAAGTTTTATTTCATGATAGGGCTTCCAGTCGAAAAAGGCGGACAGCGCGAAGAACAAGAAATCGTGAATTTCCTACTCGATATTCAAGACCGAACACGCATCCAGTGCACAGCGAATATCGGTATTTTTATTCCAAAGCCGCACACTCCGTACCAATGGTCAAAACAGCTTAATATGATCGAAGCAGATCGTAAACTCGGTTTTATCCGCCGCTCGCTGCCGCCGGGCAAGTTCAAGGTCAGCACACCCTGGTCTTTTAATTCTTTTACCGAGGCGATGATGTCACGCGGAGACAAGCGGGTAGGGGACATTATTCTCGAAGCATACAAGCGCGGTTGTCGGCTCGATGCCTGGAACGACTGGGCGAAACCGGAAATCTGGCGTGCAGTTATTTCCGAAGCGTCCTGGAACGTGGAAGCGGAGACGACTCGAGAACGCGCACTTGACGAAGTACTGCCTTGGGATGGGGTGAATCTCGGTGTCACCAAGGATTTTCTGAAACGTGAAAAAGCGAGATCCGACCGTGAGGAACTTACCCAAGCCTGCGCGCTCGATTGTGTTGAGTCATGCGGTGTATGCGGCGATAAAACTTTCGTTAAGGTTGAGGAACCCGAAGCAAAACCTGCAGTTGAACTCGCACTGAGTGAAATACCTGCACATCGCGGTGAGGCCAGTTATCGGGTCGTCGTTTCGTTCACCAAAAAAAAGGAAGCAGCTTTCATTCCACATCTCAGCTTGGTCGAAATCTGGCACAAGGCATTTCAACGTTCCGGACTTCCGGTCATTTTTACCGAGGGCTTCAATCCGTTGCCACGTTTTGAGATCGCACAGAGTTTATCGCTTGGTGTCAGTTCTGACGAAGAAATTGCCTCGTTTCTGTTTGACTGTGAAATGGAAGCGACCGAGATCATGTCGGTAATGAACGACTCTCTGCCGGAAAATCTCCGTATCATGCGTGCGTACGTGTATCCCTTGACCAAAATTATCAGGCGCGAGGCTCTTACCAAATTTCTGTGGGGCAATACGTATGCGTATACCTTCTACGAAAAGAAGGTAATGGATACCGTTTTTGGTGATGTCCGTTTTGCAGATTTTATCGTTGCCAATCCCGGTTCTCTTGTATCAATTTCTGCTTCGAACGATACTACGGTCAAGGTGCGTCTTCCGTTTCATTCTGATCGTCCATTCCGAAAACTGATTGCCGAAATAGCGCTTGTACCAATCCACGAAGTGATCAAAATTCACAAGACAGCAAGTCTTGCATTCAATCCCGTATCTAAGGGAGACCCCATTGATTTTTTCGAGGCTTTTATACCTGTCGCAGAAATGAACCGAAAACTAATAGCTGAAGTAATAGCACTAAAAGAATAATGATTCCAGACCTGTATGCGTATGGATACTATTCTTTTAATTATATCTATTGGTAGACAGAACATACATTATGCGCAGTTAAAGATATGTGAAATTTAGTATATTCAGGCAACTTCTATACTAACCTCTTGTGTTATAACGATGTGCTATTTGATAAAATGATGCTAACTTGATGAAGTTTGGTTTGCAAGTACTTCTGATAATTGTTTTTCACTACCCGAGATGATGGGAATATCGAGTATGACCTGAACCGGATTTCCATTCAGGATTATTGCACGATCAGCAAGAGCCACGGCCTCGTGTACATCGTGAGTCACGGCGATGATGGTGCGTTTTTCTTCGTTTTGCAGTGTTTTGACCAGTTCGATGAGCTGGGTCTTTAGCCCGGGATCCTGTGATTGAAATGGTTCGTCCATGAGAAGTACTGGCGCAGGAAATGAAAAGGCGCGCGCAATGGCAGCCCGCTGCCGCTCGCCTCCCGAGAGTTTTCCGGGGTACTCTCCTGCCCGCTTGATGAGCCCTACTTTCTCGAGATACGCGAGCGCCCGGTCTCGATGTTCATGGTCTGTATATACGGGCATGGTGCCCTGATGCACCCCAGCTCGTAAAGCGAGAGTGATGTTTTTTTCGAGGGTGCACCAGGGCAGTAGTCGGGGTTCCTGAAAAATATACGATACTTTCGCGTTATTTTTTTCGAGTGCGATGGAATTGAGCAAGGTTGTTTTACCACAGCCGGAGGGTCCCATGATGACGGTTGTGGAATGATCCGCGAAGGTCATCGAGAAATTGTCGTAAAGGATTCTGTTTCCGTAGATCACGGTAAGTCCTGAAATGGTCATGCGCGTATTCCTTCCTGTCCGCTGCGGCGCAGGGCCAAACCGAGAAAGAAATTGAACAATAGCTCGGTGAGCACACTGAGAAGAATTGCTGTCAAGGTCAAGGAGAATACGCGTGCAGTTTCGAGATGTACTTTTGCAGTCTGCATGGCCGCACCGATGCCGAAATGAGGCGAGCCGAGAATTTCACCGGCAACGACTACCTTCCAGGTAAGGCCAAGCGATGCACCAGCACCCCCGATAAAATACGGCAAGGCCGAGGGTAGCTGAATATGAAGCAGGACATCCCGCCTCCTGAAATGGTAAATGCGGGCCATATCGAGTAGTTTTTTATCGCTGCTTCGCACCCCTTGCGCGATTGCTTCGGTCATAACCGGCACTGTCATCAATACTGAAACGAAAACAGGTACGAGGGACGAGCCGAACCATAGAAGAGCTATCAGGATGAATGAAACAACCGGGGTTGCCTTTATTATGGTCATCCACGGCCGGATAACCGCGGAAAAAGAAGGATACATTCCCGAGCCGAGGCCGAGGACAAAGGAACAAGCGAGGGAAACAAGAAAGGCCAGAATTCCGCGGCCACAGGTAGCCGCAAGCATTCGTGCGAATTCGGGATCACTCACGAGATTGAAGCTGTCTGTGAACACCATCGCCGGAGACGGCATAATAAACGGCGAGGCGGTCACAAGGGCCGCGATGTACCACACGGCGATAAGCACAACGGCAGATACCGTTCCCGTCAGGAATCCCTTGCGGGTCATTTAAAGTAGAAGCCTTCGTCAGGAAGTTTTCCGCCGACAGCTTCGGGAGCGAAATCGAGAAACACCGACAGAAGTTTTTCGACAGACGGCCGCGATTCTATAGCGTTAATGAACACGTAGTTGCTTGATGGAATTGCTTTTGTTGCAATCGGAGCCTTGAGACCAAGACCCGCTTTTTCGACATACTGGCCAGCTTCGGCGGGATTAGCAACAGTCCAAGCAATCGCAGTTCGGTAGGAATCAAGGAATTTACGTACAACTGCGGGGTATTGTTTGGCATACTCCGCACGGATGACGCATACAGTCATCGGGAAATCATCCCCAAGCCCGTTTGCCTTCCATACGTCGCGAAGGAATATCGCTTTGCGCACCGGTTTGTCCCCGGTCGCACCGTTCAGTATCGCAATGGTCGCGAAGGGTTCCGGCACAAGGGCGTAGGCAATCTTGCCGCTTATGAGGGCTGCGCCGATTTCGGTTGCGGGAATCGAATAGTCGAGGGTCACCGAACCGGCGGTTAGGCCGCTTTTTTCCAACAGTGTGCGCATAACATATTCGGGTGTGGCGCCCTGCCCTACCACGGAAACCGTCTTTCCCGCAAGGTCCGCAAGGTTTTTCACCGAGTCGTCACGGGTTACGAGTGAGATCATGCCGTTGCCGACGACCGCACCGAGAACCACCGAGTTGCTCTGCAGGTTGTAGAGCTTTGCGGCTACATTCGGGGGAAGGATGCCAATATCGAGTTCGCCCTTGAGCAGTTTGGGGAGAAGTACGTCAACAGAGCCAGCAGCTTCGAAGGTGACTGCCGTACCGCTGCCGAGATCAGGCGGATTTCCGAAAAGATACGCCATCCCGATGCCTGAAGGTCCAACAAGCGCTGCCACGTGCAGGGCGGCGGGTATGGTCTCAACCGGCGCCACTGCGGCGTCTTTTTTACCTGAGGCGAAGGAAAGGCCGGTCACTAGGGTTAACAGGATCAATCCTGAAATAAAACGTTTCATGTAATTTACTCCTTGTGAATAAAAGTTGAGTAATTATACCTTTTTCTCCCTGAATGATCCAGCGGACAAAAAAAGGGTGCTGTCCCCGCTTTCTGGCAAGAACAGCACCCTATTGATCAGAGTATCCGACGTGACTTATTTTGCCGGCTTTTTTGCCGGAGTTTTCTTCGCTCCAGCGCTCTTCTTTGCTGTTAGTTTTTTTGCCACGGGTTTTTTCGCGACCGTTACCGCGGTAGCTGACTTGGCCGCTGCGGTTTTTTTATTCTCTGTTTGCTTGTCAGCTGCGCTTTTCACCACAGGAGTCTTTGCTGACTTAACCACCGGTTTTTTCGCTGGGGCTGGTTTTTTCGCAGACGGCTTTCCGGGTTTGGCCTTGGTAAGTGCCTTGTTGTCTTCGATCACGACCTGTGCAGCCGCGAGGCGGGCAACCGGTACACGGAAGGGCGATGCCGAAACATAGTCCATGCCGGCACGGCAGCAGAACTTGACGGAAGCGGAGTCCCCACCATGTTCGCCGCAGATTCCGATTTTCAACTTGGCACGAATCGAGCGTCCCTTTTCGATGCCCATTTTGACGAGCATGCCTACGCCGGCCTGGTCGAGGCTCTGGAAGGGATCGTCGCGGAAGATACCTGTCTTGCGCTCGTCGATGTAATCGATAAGGAATTTTCCGGCGTCATCGCGGCTCATGCCGAGTGTCATCTGGGTGAGGTCGTTCGTTCCGAAGGAGAAGAATTCGGCAGTTTCGGCAATTTCGTTCGCAAGAAGAGCCGCGCGCGGAGTTTCAATCATGGTTCCGACAAGGTATTTGACCGGTACGCCGAGTTTTTTGATGACCGCATCGGCTGTTGTGCGTGTAAGGACTTCAAGCAACTTAAATTCCTTCGCGTCAATGACGAGCGGGATCATGATTTCCGGGAATACGACAATGCCTTTCTTAACCATGTTACAGGCTGCGGTAATGATCGCGGTTACCTGCATTTCGAGGATTTCGGGATAGGTGATAGCGAGGCGACATCCGCGGTGTCCGAGCATCGGGTTTGATTCATGGAGCATTTCCACGCGTTGTTTTACGATTTCGTAGCTGACGTCAGCCGCTTTGGCAAGAGAACGCTGGCCGGCTTCGTCGTGGGGAACGAACTCGTGAAGCGGCGGATCAATGAGGCGAATGGTCACACCCAATCCGTCCATTGCCTTGAAAATCCCTTCGAAATCTTTGATTTGGAACGGAAGGAGCTTCGCGAGTGCCTTTTTGCGGATATCGACGGTATCAGCGATGATCATCTGACGGATGGCAAGAATGCGTTCTTCGGTATCAAAGAACATGTGTTCTGTGCGGCATAGTCCGATGCCTTCTGCGCCGAGTTTGCGTGCATTGACCGCGTCGTAGGGGGTGTCGGCATTGGTACGGATTTTAATCTTGCGGATTTCGTCAACCCATTTCATGAGGGTTTCATAGGCTTCAGGAAGCTTAGGCGAGACAAGTTTGAGCTCTCCCTCGTACACACTTCCGGTGGTTCCGTCGAGGGTGATGAAGTCTCCTTCCTTGACGGTAAACCCGCCGGCCGAGAAGGTTTTCTTTTCGTAGTCGATGTGGAGTTGTTCACATCCGACGATGCAGCTCTTTCCCCAGCCGCGTGCAACGACAGCCGCATGGCTCGTCTTTCCACCGGTTGCAGTCAGGATTCCCTGGGCTGCATGCATGCCGCCGACGTCTTCGGGGCTGGTTTCCTTGCGGACAAGAATAGCTTTTTCGCCGTTCTTCGCGAGTTCCTCGGCTTTCGCGGCAGAAAAGCACACTTTTCCACAAGCTGCACCGGGGACGGCATCAATTCCCTTCACAATAAAGGATGCCTTGAGCTGGGCGATTTGTGTCTTGTCTATTGCGGGATAGAAAATACCTTCTATATCGCTCGTTTTTATCCGGCTGACGGCCGTTTCTTTGTCGATGAGCTTTTCGCCGACCATGTCGACAGCTATCTTGAAGGAGGCACCAGGAGAGCGCTTTCCGGTGCGGCACTGGAGCATGTAGAGTTTTCCGTCTTCAACTGTAAACTCGAGATCCTGCATGTCTTTGTAGTGTTTTTCAAGAGTCTTGCGAACGTCACACAACTGCTTGTAGGCTTTCGGATCCTTTTTTTCGAAATCAGAAAGTTTGATCGGGGTACGGATGCCGGCTACGACGTCTTCGCCCTGTGCGTTGATGAGATAATCGCCGTAGAAGACGTTCTCGCCGGTGTTCGGGTCACGGGTGAAGCAGACTCCGGTGCCCGAAGTATCGCCCTTGTTGCCGAAAACCATTTGCACGATATTTACCGCTGTTCCCTTGACGCCGAAGAGTTTTTCAACCTTACGGTAGGTGACGGCCTTTTCGGCCATCCAGGAACCGAATACGGCCCCGGTCGCACCCCAAAGCTGTTCGAGAGGATCCTGCGGGAAATCCTTTTTGATGGCTTTCTTGTACAAAGCTTTGAAATCGCGGATAAGTACGGCCAGTTCATCCTCGTTCACATCGGTATCGCCAATCTTGCTGCCTTCGGCAATGCCGAGGCGCTTGCGGGTCAGTTTTTCCTTCACGTTGAGGAATGCGTGGTCGAATTCTTCCCGATTCATGCCCATACCGGTGGAGCCATACATCATGATGAAGCGGCGATAGGCGTCGAGAGCAAAACGGCGGTTTCCGGTTTTTTTCGCGATTCCCTCGACCGAGGCATCGGTGAGACCCAGGTTGAGGATGGTTTCCATCATACCGGGCATCGAGACAGGGGCTCCCGAGCGGACAGATACGAGCAGGGGATCGGAGGGATCGCCCAGTTTTTTCCCGGTTATTTTTTCCAGTTTTTTGACATGTTTTGCTACTTCTTCTTTGAGGCCGTCAGGATATTTTTTGCCGTTCTTGTAGAAGAGGTCGCACACTTCTGTAGTAATAGTGAAACCGGCAGGGACAGGAAGACCGATTTTCGTCATTTCTGCGAGGCCTGCACCTTTTCCACCCAGAAGCTCTTTCTTGGTACCGTCGCCTTCGGCTTCGCGGTCACCAAAAAAATACACAAATTTGCTCTTCGCCATGATTATTTTCTCCTTCTGATCAAAACCCGTTTAACAATTCGATAAAGTGTAACTTGTGAATTCTCTCCTGTCAACTTATACTGGTTTTAACGTGAAACAAATCAGGCGTTTTTCATCACTTCTATCAATACCCCTTCTGGTGCTTTTTTTTGGCAACTGCATCGGTGTCCCCCGTTCTCCTCGAGTCATCGAAATACTTCCTATTGAACCACCGCCGCAGACAACAGAAGCAGTTTTACCTGAACCGACTCCAGTTCCTGCTGTTCTTGATCTTACCTTCGCCGGCGACATCATGGCTCATACGGTAAATTTCAACATGAAGAAATATGAACGAATCTACGACGATGTGCGTACTCTCCTTACCGATGATGACCTGACCTTTGGCAATCTCGAAACACCGATCGCCGATACTATCCCGTTATCAACCTATCCACGCTTCAATGTACACCGACCGTATCTAGCGGCTGCAATTGATGGCGGTTTTGACGTTTTTTCGCTCGCCAACAACCATTCGAACGATCAGGGAACGAAGGGAATTTTGGGTACAAGTGCTGCCATTGCTTCGTTCGCCCCGCATATTTTTGCGTCAGGCCTCAAAAAGACAGCTGCCGACATACCCGTACCGGTTCTCATCGATAAAAACGGCTGGAAGATTCTGTTTCTCTCGGTCACCGAGATTCTCAACGCGCAGGATGATGCAGGAAAACTCGTTTATTATGTCGCTCCGACAGAAACTGCCCGTGCGGTCTTTCTAGCCAACCTCGAACGCATGCGGGTTGATAATCCCTGCGATGCCTTTGTGCTCGCCATTCACTTGAACGAGAGTGAGTATGAACGCACCGTGAGTGACTCTAAAAAGGCCTGGTTCCGACGGCTTGCCTCTTCCGGAGTGGACGTGATATGGGGCCATCATCCCCATGTTATGCAGGGTTGGGAAACTGCGAACATATCTGCCGGAGAAAACCGCATGCGGCAGGTCCTCTTCATGTATTCAATGGGAAATTTCATTTCGGGTCAGCGCGAGATTCCTTCGATGGATAACCCGATGGGTATGCGTGAATACACCGGAGACGCCATCCTGTTACAGGTACGTCTGTCCCGTACGGGAAATTCGCTGTATGATCAAATGAAAGTGACGGCCGTCCCCGTGACAAATTTTACCGATCCGGAACACGGAGTCGTCGTTAAACTCTTTGACACTACCTTCGTCGATACCCTGCCGCCGGCTTTGCAGACCTATTTCCGCAAGCGAAGCGAGCTCATGAGCGCTTACTTGCCGTTATTGCCCACAATGCCCGTAAGGGATATACTTGCACCATGAAACCCCATGATTTACCAGTATATCAACAAAAAAAGCGCATCCTCGACATGCTCGAGCATAATCAGGTCATCGTAGTCGAAAGCCCCACCGGTTCGGGAAAAACCACCCAGCTACCCATAATCCTGCATGAAGCCGGCTATACCTCGAGCGGTATGATAGGCGTAACCCAGCCCCGCCGCATCGCAGCTCTCTCGGTGAGCGAGTTTATTTCTAAGCAGCTTGGCACTCCGATGCCCGGCCTCGTCGGCTACAAAATGCGCTTTGAGGACAAGACCGATCAATCCACTCGTATCAAGATAATGACCGACGGCATCCTTCTGCAGGAGATGAAGCTCGATCCCTGGCTCAGCAAGTATTCGATGCTTATGGTTGACGAAGCCCATGAACGGAGCCTCAATATTGACTTCATTTTGGGACTCCTCAAGCGCGTGCTTGCCGAACGGCATGACTTCAAGGTCATCGTCTCGTCTGCCACCATCAACACCGAACTCTTTTCTGATTATTTTGACGGGTGCCCGGTAGTCAAAATCGATGCGATCACCTACCCCGTTACCGTGGTGTACGACGCGCCCCTCATTCCAGCCTCGGGCGGCAGCCTTGCAGCAGAGGCTGCATTAATGGAAAAAATCACTTCCATTATTGCCCGGATTCTCAATGACGGACGCGCGGGTGATATGCTCGTGTTTCTCCAGGGAGAACGGGCGATCAAAAATTGTATTGAACGCCTCTCGGCCGAACCCTGGTTCCGCAAGCTCTACGTGCTGCCCCTGTACGGACGGCTCAGTAAGGAAGAGCAGGAACGGGTCTTCGGTATGCCTCCATTCGGCAAGAAAAAACTGATCATTTCGACGAATATTGCGGAAACCTCGGTAACAATTAACGGCGTCACCAGTGTTATCGACTCGGGGCTTGCCAAGCTCAATTTCTACAATCCTCACACCTATACCTCGAGCCTTGTCGAGGTTCCCGTCTCGAAGGCTTCTTGCAATCAGCGGCGCGGCCGGGCAGGACGTACCCGCGAGGGCACCTGTTATCGTCTCTATGAGCGTACCGATTTCGAGGCGCGGCCGATGTACACCACCGAAGAAATCTACCGCACCGATCTTTCGGAGGTAGTGCTCCGCATGGCCGAACTCGGCATCACCGAATTCGAGCAGTTTGATTTTATTTCGCCGCCATCCCGCGAAGGACTTGCCGGTGCCATCGATACTCTTAATCTCCTCGGCGCCCTCGCTTCCGACCACACTCTTTCAAAAATCGGTACAATCATGTGCCTGTTTCCTCTTCCCCCCCGGCAGTCGCGCATTATCGTCGAATCCATCGTCAATTACCCGGAAGTGCTCGAAAAGGTTATCATCGCGGCTGCATTCCTTTCGGCGCAGAAACCCTTTATTCTTCCCCCGGGAAAAGAAATGGACGCGCGTAAGGCACATCACGGATTTCGCGACCCGGCCGGCGACTTTGCCTCGTTCCTCAAGATTTTCAGCCTGCACAAAGATGCCAAAAACCGCGCGCGATTCTGCGAGGTCAGCTTTCTTGACGAGCGGATTATGGCGGAAATTTCGAACATCAAGGACCAGCTCGAGATGGTTGTTTCGGATATGGGCATCCCGGTGCTCTCCGGCGGTTCAACAGATGACTACCTGTGCTGTATCGCTTCGGGAATGATCCAGTTTGTCTGTGTGCACGACGGACGCGACACCTTCAGGAGTCTTACAACTGAATGGATCCAGATCCATCCCGGTTCATGCATGTACCGCGAGGAACCTCAATATATCGTTGCCGGCGAAATAGTGCGCACTTCGCGCATGTACGCCATGTCCGTGTCACCTTTGAGCCGTACGCTCCTTGCGCGGATCGATGAAAACCTCGTCGCGAAACTTTCGGGGTCGGGCAAGGGAAAGGGAAAGCGCGGGGTTGAAGACAAACGAAGGGAAACCACCGGAGCTTCCGGTCGCGACGGAGCAGACGGGCGCGACGGCAGTGGGCGTGGAGTCAAGGGTGCGAAAAGCGCTGCGGTTTCCGGTAACTTTGGTGCAGCTTCTGCTGTAGCGAAGATCGAAGGCGTCACTTTTGGTGGAGAGTTTTTCGAGATTAAAAAAAACAAGGGAAAAAAGCAGCTCGATCTTCCCTGGGTTCAGCTTGGTAAGGCCCTCTCGTCGGCTGATCTTTCCAGCTCCTTCACCGCTCAAGTAGCCGGACTGCGCGGAAAGATCCTTTTCGGTTCGCACGAACTGCTCGCAGGCGAGAAGATGGACTTGATTATCCGGATAGCCACGACATTCAATCTCGAACAGGCGGGCGAAAACGACTGGCCGCGCAGAAAGAACTTCGTATTTGCAGACAATCCGGAAGAACTCCTCCGTAACTTGCAGTGGCTTTTCAGAGTTACCGTCGCAAAGCAGAAAAGTAAGGAACTCGGCTTCATTTGCCTTTTCACCGACGGCAAAGGCCAGTATTGGTTCAAATGTTCGCGCGGGTTCCACACCGCCCTCAATGAATCCATTGCCAGCCTCGAAGCTCTGATCGACGAGATCCCGGATAACATGGAAGAAAAGAACAAGGAACGGATCAATTCGCTCTATCGCAAGCTCAATAGTTTTTTTAGCTGATTTCTTCCAGCAGGGCCTGATACATGGTGATCATGTCCCTGTTCGACTTCCGCAGGGAGGCGCCAAGACGCAGGGCCAGCTGGAAGGTTATCTTGAATCCAATATAGGTGTCCTCCTCGCAGAGCGCGAGGTAATCCCTGCGCGAAAGGACAAGCGTCTCGCAATCGGTGAGCGCCATAACCGTAGCCGAGCGGCGATCGTTGTCAATAAGCGCTATTTCTCCAAAAAAGATGTTCGCTTCCGCATTGAGGTTTACCAGGGCGAACTGTTCCTTCGCAAGTGTGTTCCGTAAAATGCGTACGCTTCCCGAGTTGAGGATATAGAGGGTGTCGCCTTCCTCACCTTCGGTGATGATTGCGCTTCCACTCGTGTAGTGCTGCACTTTTAGCCGGGATGCGACTTTTTCGAGCCGTTCGGTGTCCGCGGCAATATCTGCAAAGATGGGTATATGTCGTATCCGGTCAATTATGGACATGTTCATAGGATTTCACCATTACTTTCAGTTGATGCGCAGACTAAAATAGCCCTCGAATACTTCTTGACTGTATACTTTTTTTCAGGAGCCAGTACGGTGCGGTTGCTTTTCATCTCTTTTACCTTTTTGAGGTTACTGACAATTCCAGCAATATCCGGGTTTTTTTGTGCTTCGCCGAGGGCTTCCTGTTTGCGCAGGTAAAAATTGCCGGTATTCTCGAGCAGCCCGATTAGTATGCCCTTTCCTGCTTTCTCGAAGTGGTCAAACAGTTCCCCAAAGGAGCTGTTTATAGCGTCGGCGGGAATATCCTCGATGTACATCCCCTTCCCGTCCTCGCTTCCAAGCATCCGGTCGAATACATGACTCATACCTGTACCATTCGAAGCTGACACGAGTAGTCGCCTTTCGTAGTTTTTTGACAAAATGATTTCGTCGCAGTGTTCACTTTCGAGATGTTTACAGAACTTTTCGTCGATGAGTTCCGCGGCCACATAGATGGTACGTTTCAATTTTTTGATGATAAGGACAGCCAATACGGTGCGGGAATCCTGCTCCATGGCCGAATAGTTCTTTGAATAGTCTGAAAGTACGAGAATTTTCTCTGCATCCAGGATGTTTGCCCGATGCAGCGTTTCTTCATCACTGAAATCTCCACTAACGAAATTAATGCCGCGGAAGGCCGATGCCGAAAGTATCGGGTACATCGCTTCTTCATTCGCCGTGTTCACCAGCACCAAGTCGGAAGGCACCATGTCCGGATTCGTTGCGAGAATTCCGCGAAGTATATCGTCAAGGTCGCTTTTCCATCCACAAATGATGAAATGGTCTTTTTTGTTTTTCAATTTAAGAAGTCCTTTATCTTTTTTTTGCTGTCTGTTGAAGAGCATCGAGGCTATCTGGCCGCTGACAGCGCCGAATGCCACGATTCCGCTGATCATGAGTATCACCGCAAGCAATTTGCCGGGAACCGTTACCGGTGTGATGTCCCCGTAACCGATCGTTGTTATTGTGACGAGGGTATACCACAGGGCATCGAACAGGTTGTGCATACTTGCGTTTGAGCCGCGTTCGACAGCAAGGATTGCTGTCATAAGCGCGAGGAAAAAGAGCGAGAGAAAGCTGCCGATCCTGAGCGCCGGCTGGTTGAGTACCGAAAGGAAACGGGAGATTTTTTTTTTCAGGTTCAGCACAATTCCTCCATGCAGTCGGACAGGAACCGGTTGAGGAACAAAAGGCCATCGCTTTTGAGCGCAACGTGATCCGCGTTCGCTTCGAGGAGCCCTTTGTCCTGCCATCGCTGAACGGTTTTTCCGATCAGCTCAAGTATATCCTGACCGAAGCGGTCTTTAAAGCGTTTTCGTGAAATTCCCGATGCGAGACGCATTCCCATAAGCAGAAACTCGCGAATGCAGGCCCCGCGACCGATGTGCTCGGTTTCAAAACTATCAGTGGGGGTTTTGAGCCATTGCTGCAGGTCTGCAACATCGGTGAAGCGTTCGGCTGTATCGCCTGAATTGATAGTACCTGCAGCTCCGGGGCCAACACCGATAGAGGGCTCGAGATGCCAGTAGGTCATGTTGTGTGCGCTTTCGGCTCCCTGAAGGGCAAAATTGGATACTTCGTACTGTTTGTAGCGGGATGCCTGAAGGAAGGCCCTGCCAGATAGCCAGAGTGCGGCGCTTTCGTCCTCGTCCGGTATTTGGGGCGGGTTTCTCCCGGCAAGTCGTGTGTCGAGGGGCGTGCCTTCTTCGATAGTGAGAGAATACAAGGAAACATGGTTTGGTGAAAAAGCCAGGAGTTCCCGGATATCCGACTCGAGACCGCTTTCTGTTTGCCCGGGGAGCCCTGCGATGAGATCGACCGAAAAAGCACCAGTCCAGACGTCATGGACGAGGCGAAGTGCATGGAGGTTTGCTTTTCTGCTGCCGCGGCGGCCTATGGCGGAAAGCACGGCATCATCCATCGACTGGATGCCGAGCGAAAGACGGTTTATGCCACCGGCCTTACAGGCGGCAAGCCATTCCGGGGTCAGGTCTTCGGGATTTGCTTCTATCGTCCATTCGGGAATCGGAGTTCCTTCTGCAACTGTTTGTGGATGGATGCTCCTGCACAAGAGTTCAATGTCGGCGGGAGCGAGAAGACTCGGGGTGCCACCCCCTATATAGACTGTTTTCCAGCCTTCCGGGGCGTACGTACGTTCTCGTATGGTGATTTCGGAAACGAGGGCGCGTACGATTTCGGACAGTTTTCCACCGGCTATGCCGGGAACGGAATAAAAATCGCAGTAGTCGCATTTTCGTAGGCATACCGGAATATGGACGTACAGTGACGGATTCATGATTTGCTGTTACAGCGGGCCGATGCGGCCGAGCGGCCAATAGCGGAATAGCACTTTCGCGCTCACCCGGTCAGCAGTTACCGGGCCCCACACCCGCGAATCGCTTGCGCTCATGCGGTTATCACACAGCACGAAAAACTCATTTGCAGCGAGGGTCATTTCGGGGAACGAGGCAGAAAAGGGAAGATCTTTTGTCCAATTTTCGGGAAGTTTTTCTATCTTGAGGTCATAATTTCGTGTTGAGGTTTCGAATTCAGTTAAAAAATGTGCGGAGTCTGCTGTTTTGACGTGGAGCACAAAATCATCCATATAGACTGAATCTCCCGGGAAGGCGATGAGTCGTCTGATGACCGGCTTTTCGCCCCAGGATGCTTTTTGATCAAATGGCCGGATACGTTGGAAGGTGAGAAAAGCGATCAGGGCATTGAGTGCCTGTAACGTCTTGCCCGATTCAGCTGAATATCGGGGCGCGATAACGACTAAATCACCTCGTTCCGGTTTTACAAACGGAGAAAAATGTGGATTCCGGTCAGGGTTATAGCGGTACAGCGGTGTCGTTATCACGCTGTCGCCGGAACTGATCGTAGGCTCCATGGTTGGGGAAGCGATATGGTACATTGTTACCAGGTACAGGTGGATGAGCGTAAAAAACACCGCCAGGCAGATGACGAGGGCTATGACCGAAAAAACAGTACGGCGTTCGGCTATCTGCGCAGAATAAGAATATTTGTGCCATTTGGCGGGCATACAGGAACCTCTTTCCATTTTGGTGATTTCTAAAATCCTATCATGAAGGCCTATCGTTGACAAGTATAAGGGGGAAACCTATAATCGCATACAGATGAGTACATCACCCGTAAAAATGCTTGCCCAGAACCGGAAAGCCCGGTTCAACTATACTATAGAAGACTCGATCGAATGCGGACTTGTCCTGGAAGGAACCGAGGTCAAATCGATCCGTGCAGGAAACATTTCGTTTCCCGATGCTTTCGCGGAAATACAGAAGAGCGAGATATGGCTGAAAAACGTTCACATCACCGAATATGTCTATTCTTCTATTTTCAACCACGATCCCGACCGTCCCAAAAAGCTTCTGCTTCATAAAGACGAAATCAAGCGACTGGTTCGCAAGGTTGACGAAAAGGGCTTTACCTTAATACCCCTCGATTTTTATCTGAAAAACGGTAAAATAAAGGTATCTCTCGGTATCTGTAAGGGTAAAAAGTTGTTTGACAAGAGATCTGACATTCGAGAAAAGGACATGAAGCGGGATATTCAGCGTGAATTCCGTAAAAAAACTGAAGGATAGGATGTACAGTACCAGTATGAGGAATAACAGACGCTTTCTTTTTACTGTTTTTCTCATTTTTTATGCCGGGTTTGTGTTACATGCCCAGTCCCTTCCATCCGTCGCTTCCTATTCACTCACTTCCGAAGCCGTCGGCGAAAACGTAACCAGAACGGTCAACGATCTTGTCTTTTCCTTTATCAAAGAAGTTCGTACCTACCGCATCATCGATATGCGCTCTGATGTCCTTCCTAGCGACCTTCGGGTACTCGACGGCACCGACTATCTGTTTTACGGCACGCTCACCGGCGTCAGCGACGGCATTAGACTCGAACTTGTTCTGAAGGGTGGCCCTTTTGCCGTCACACGCCTTATTTCCCGGGTGTACGAAAACTCGAACCGTATACTCCTCGAGTCTCGGATGCTGGTCCGCGACCTTTTCGATCAGTCTGTCGCCCTTCCCGATCCACTGGATATGCCTTCGGTCCCCGGGGACAAATCCGTAGCCGTCCCAACAGTTGTTTCTGCACCTGTAGCTGGCCCTGCACGCGAACTGGTGGCAGTGCGCAGTCTGGACTCTCTCGCCGGATCTTGGCGAGGTGAGGAAGGGATCGAAAAAGTTATGCTCCTGCGGGGTGGCCGCGGTGTTGCAATCCTTTTCAGCGGCATATCGATCCCCCTCGAGCTTTCTTTATCCGCCGGCGACCTGGTTATCCGCCAGAAAGGCATGGCAAATCCCCGACAGTTTATGGACCTGAGCGATTCGGTTGCAAAACAGGCTGCGACGATCGCGCCTCCCCTCGAATGGCGTTTTTTGATCACCACCGACCAAAAAACACTCAGCGGCATAAAAAAAACCGTCATTATCAATAATGACGGTAAAAACATATTGACTATGGAAGCTGTCGTACTCGATACCCGCTGGGAGCGTGACTAGTCTCGCTTCCAGCGAAACAAGATTGCTACTTTCGTTTTTTTCCCGGCATATAATAGAAAAACAGGAAGAAAACGAGCAGGCCGGCTATTATACCGAATGATTTGCATAACCATTCGCCCAGATAGTTCGGAAGTACTGGCGTGAGTGGAGTCCCCGCGGCCATATTTCGATCGATGCCTCCCGAAAAACCCGCAAGCTTGACGAGACGTTCGCCTTCGGCTATATACCCCAATTCGTGCGCGTATACGGAAATCGTATCTGGATCCGCGGATAAATTCTGCATTCGGGCGTTCAGATCTTCTTTGATGACGTATAATGACGCGAGATTTCCGGATATAATTGTTTTCTGTTCTGCAAGACGGGCCATGGGTATCATCCCCCGGGGACCGACACTGAAGCTCAGGATGCCGTATACCAGCGTACCGACAAAAAATGGCAGTACATATTTATAACGTTTCATACTCTCTGAATAACGGCGTGCAAAGGTGAAATCTTGAATTTAATTGACAGTTGCACAGGCTGTACTATACAGTTACATTATCTGTATTATTGTGCCGATAAGGAAAAGAGCGACTAAAATTTCGGGAGTAGCGAATGACATCAGACTTTGATAATGACGAAATACAAGACTCAGCCTTTCCTGTCGATTTCAATGATGATACCACATCTCTTGACATGTACGGCGTGTGGGTAAAAAGCGGCCCCCGTGATGCAAGCCTCAGAGCGGACATGGTACCTTCTCCTTCGACCAAGCCGGAATTTTCTGATAAAATGCCCGACTATTCGGATATTTCCCTTTTACCCGACTTGCCCGATTTTTCCGATCTTGCCGAAAGCGATACTGAAACTGACACTGAAATAGAAGCACTTGATGACGGAACTATTACTTTTGAAGAAATTCTTCCCGATTTTTCCTCCCTTGATGAACTTTCATCCGATATCGATGACAGCGAGTTCGACGACAACGATACCCCAAGCGGCGTCTACACCGCGCCTGTTCCGACCGAAACCGTTTCGGAATCTGAATTTGATACCCTTGATACGGACAGTTTTTTCGAAATGACCGAAACAGAAGATACAGCAACAGATTCGCCATTCGTTTCATCCTTCGACAGTTCCGAAATCGTGTTCGAGGATATCGACAGCGCTGAACTTGAAACGTCCTCTGTAGCTCCCAAAAAAGAAACAACGGTAACAACCCCCGTGTACCAGGAATCGACAGAATCACGGGTGTTCGAATCTGTAGATATTTTTGAAATGGAAGATGCAGTGCCAGTGGAAGCCTTCATGGCTGAAGACGTACCGAAGGTTGAACCGGAAATTTTGGGCGAGTCTGTGCAGGTTGTAGAAGAACTATCAGAATTTTCCGATTCTCCCGAGTTTGACCTTGATGATTCATTCGGCATCGACCTTTTGTCCTCCGACTCGGAAACTTTCGAACTTGAGGAGCCGTCTTCTTTTTCTACCGATACGAGCGATCTTGATTCCTTCATAAATGACTTCAATGAATCGGGCGGAACCGGGACTGAGGACAAGGACAAACTGTTCAGCGTGCTCGACCCGGTGGACATTGACCTTGATTTTGACGAAACCTTTATTGCAGATGCCGAGCAAATTAAGGCGACTGGTTCTGCGGTTACCAAATCAGAATTTCTCGAATCGGAGTTCGGTGTCGAAATGATCGAAGAAACCACCGACACCTCTTTTCCCGACTTTGGCAGTGCCTTCGGTTCGTCTGAAGAAACCGGGATCGATTCCACTGCACCCTTTATCCCTCCATATTCAAAAATTCCGGCGGAACTTGAGGAAACGGATGAATTTGACGAACTTCTGGTGTCCCTCGATCGTTCCCCATCGCCTCTACAGGCAGTAAAACAGGAAGAGATATCGAATAAAAAACTGTATGACCTCTCAGTCAACGAAGAAGAAGACGAAGAAATTCTTGATATTCCGGTGATAAAGGATTACAATAGTTCAGCATCCGGTCCTGATAGTGAAAAATCGGTAACTTCATCCTCGGAGGGATCTGTGTCTCTAGATTTTGACGACATCAGTGCAGTTGAGCAGGAATTGAACGATTTGACTCCGGATACAGGAGATGAAACAGTGGTTACCAACGATAAATCAACACAATTGCTTATGATGATAGCGGAAGAACTTTCATCCATAAAAAAAGAACTGGCCACACTCAAGAACGAAATTGCAGGGTACAAGGCTTCCGGCATTGCTCCCGAGCAGCCTGCTTCCGGCTCCGGTATCGAAGAAACGGACAATTCGGGCTTTTTCAATGATGATGATACTGACGAAACAATAGCACTTACCGGTGACGAGCTCAATAATATCTTGATCACAGCCGACTTTACCGAAGAAAAAAACGAGGAAGTCGAATTACCCATCGACACGATGCAGGTAGATACTCTTGGTGAAACTGCAGAAATCAATTTTGAAATTCCTGAAACACCTCTAGATTTTAACGGTTTTTCTGCAGATTTGGACGACGCCGACGTACCCGAAACTCTTCCCGATTCAATCTTCGAGATTCCCGAACTTGATATTTCCATAGCCGTCGAACCCGCCCATGTCAACAAAATCGAGGACGAAACCAGCTATCTGGAAGGTTCCGATCTGACTGGCACAGTGCTCGACGATCTCGCTATTGACGAACCAGAACTCGAGATTATCGATTTCGATGATGAAAAACTCGAAGAACCCGAGCTGGCCGAATTCAATATCGACCTTTCTTCAATGGACAGCGCCTTTCCCCCCGAACAGGAAGTTTCCATACCCGCAGACTTCGAAACAGCAGATGAAGTCGAGGTTGAAACTGAGGTTAAAACCGAAAACAAACCCGAACCCGTTAAGGCCGCCAAGGTAGAACCGGCACCTGTTTCGGCAATTGCCGCAATGCCTGTCGATCTAAAGGACGAAATAAAGTCGGTGCTTGCCTACATGGACCAGCTTCTTGAAAGCTTGCCCGAGGAAAAAATCGAAGAGTTTGCCCGTTCCGAGCATTTTGAAGTGTACCGCAAACTGTTCGAGGAACTTGGTATTTCCTGAGTATGGGACTGATTCACCAGGCCAATCGCATACAACCACCTCTTTCCGAAATAACAGTCGGTAAAAAAAAAACCGGACTGTTAAACCGGATTCGGGGTGTCTGCAGTTACGATATTCTGCTCGATACCTTCCGTTCGATGCTTTCGGCAAGCCAGACCGAAAAGGGCGGGCTTCTGTATCCCGGAAGCGACGGAACACTCATTCTTCTGCTCAATACCGGCTTTGATCTGACTACTGTCAGACGTTTTTGTCCGGATACTATCGAATTCAAGTCACGACTTGCAAATGCAACTAAATGGAACGAAATTTCGGGCAGTGCTCTCGATCATTTTTATTCTTTTTTTTCTTCACACGAGCGAGACAGCCTTTCAGGCCTGCACATCAGGTCAATCGTTACTGGTTCCGGCATGTCTGTCTATGTTGTACTAGCTGAATCGCTTCTGTCTGCTAACCGACGGAAAATCAACCTCCCCGAAGCAGACAAGATTCTACCCCGTTTTCTGGAAATCATCGACGGGCATTCCGCAACTCTGGCCGCACTCGCGATTTCCGGTTCTGTAAACCAGTCCTACGATTCGATGAAGGCCCACGTTCAGAGTGCCTTCGAGTCGAAACGCATTGCAACTCGCGCGCGCCTTTCCTTTGCTTCCTTGTTTTCCGATTTTCCCGCTCTCCAAAGCGATCCAGACATACAGGCAGTCTACTTCGCAATGGTACATCGTATTGCGCGCCAGGCCGGACAGACGAATATTCTGTACATCCGTGATAATTTCGATCTGCATATTGTGCTTTTTACTTCGATGCCTGTCGATACCGAACTGTATTTTTTCCAGCTTATGAAACCGCTCGAGAAAATATTCGGCGCCTACCGAATATCACGTATTAACGCCGAAACTATCGGTACCGCCCCGTCTGTCAGCGCTACCCTGGAATTCCTGACCGGAGAGGCCTGATGCCCGATGTTTCACCTCCGGTATCTCTCCATTCCCGCTACAACCCGGCCAGGGAAGCGCAGCGATATGTCGACTCACAACCGGCCACTTTTACTCCCGCAATTATTTTTGTATCCGAGCCGGGCGAGTCCT
>JBBRWY010000025.1:0-51007 GCA_038248875.1 Treponematales bacterium | reverse complement strand
GCAATATGGGCGGCATGAACATGGGCAACATGCAAGGCAACATGGGCGGCATGAATATGGGCAACATGCAAGGCAACATGGGCAACATGCAAGGCAACATGGGCAACATGCAAGGCAACATGGGCAACATGCAAGGCAACATGGGCAACATGCAGGGTAATATGGGCGGCATGAACATGGGCGGTATGCAAGGCAATATGGGTAACATGCAGGGCAACATGGGCCAGATCATGGGTATGAACCCGAATGTCCAGTCTGTACAATTTCCCAATCTGCAACTTAATTCAATGGGTACAGAACAGGGCAATATCGGCCTGATCATGGACGTATTCATGGAGATGACGGTAGAGCTCGGCCGAACCCGTAAGGTCATCAAAGAAATCCTCGGTATGGGCGAGGGTACAATTATAGAACTCGACAAGCTTGCCGGTGAACCGGTAGATATATTAGTCAATCACAAACCGATTGCTAAGGGCGAAGTTGTGGTCATCGATGAAAACTTCGGTGTCCGCGTTACAGAAATATTGTCGCCAGTCGAACGGGTAAGCGATTTGTAACGTTTTTGGTTCAGGGTGGGGGGAACATGACAATTTTCTCGTCAAGACAATCCTCGCGGATTGTCTTATTTCTATTCTTGCTGTCTTTCGCTTGTGCGCTTGGAGCTCAGACCGCAGCTACACAAAAAGATGCTCCAACGGTGCTGGACGAAAAAACTATTCTGCTTGACGCACCTATAGCCGAGACTGCAGGGCCTGTGGTAGTAGCTTCCTCCGATTCCACTGTCTGGATCCTCCTCCGCATCGTGCTGGGGCTCGCAATAGTGTGTGCCGGAATTTACGGCGTAGTTTACTTCCTGAAAAAGACCACGAAAATCAATGCGGGAAACGATCCCTACCTCAAAAATGTAGCGTCTCTTTCATTTTCACCCAACAAGTCGGTACGCGTCATCACCGTTGGTGCCCGGGCTTTTGTACTCGGCGTCACGGACCAGGCAATTTCGCTTATATCAGAAATTACTGACCGTGAACTCATAGATGCTATGAATCTCGAAGCAGACCGGAACTCTTCCGTGCCTGTGGGTAATTTCGCGGCGGTTATCAAGTCATTTTTACCGGTTAAACAGACCGAAACGGTATCCCCAGAAACGGTTTCGACCCCTTCGGGCGATTCCGTGTCAGCGCTCGCTACTACCGATTTTCTAAAGAAACAACGGGAACGACTCAAGAACGGAAGCCCCAAATGAAAAAAAAGACTAAAGCTAAAACAGGACTTGCGGTAGTTTTTTTCCTGCTCGTCTGGCTCGTCTGCGCACCGGCATTTCTCGCGGCACAGGCGTCGACCACATTCCCGAATGGAAGCACCGCAGGTACCACTGCGCCAAACGCAAACCGGCAGGCTACTCGCGTGCCGTTTATAGACTTCCAAATTCGTGAACCACAGTCCAACCGCGAGGTTGCCTTCTCGGTCCAGTTGCTCTTGCTCCTTACTGTTATCTCGCTCGCCCCGAGCATTCTCATCCTGACAACAAGTTTTCTCCGCATATCGATCGTGCTTGATTTTATTAAACGCGCGCTCTCCTTGCAACAAGTACCACCAACACAGGTTCTCAACGGTATAGCGCTGTTCCTGACCATGTTTATCATGTGGCCTACGTTCAACGAGATTTACGTTAAATCCTTCAAGCCTCTTGCCGACGGGCAGATGAACATCGAGACGGCTTATACCGAGGCTGAAAAACCGATACGCCTGTTCATGTACCGGCAGATGCAGAATGACACCTCACATATTGCGATGTTCATGTCGATGGGAAAGTTGGCAAAGCCCCGTACCCTCGCCGATGTTCCCACCCGGGTCCTCATTCCTGCTTTTATCCTGCACGAGCTTACGGTCGCCTTTAAAATAGGCATACTCCTGTATATTCCGTTCATCATTGTCGACATGGTAGTCGCCAGCGTGCTCATGTCCATGGGTATGATCATGTTGCCGCCAGTACAAATTTCGATGCCCTTCAAACTCATTTTGTTCATTTTGATAGACGGCTGGGGACTTCTTACCCAGCAACTGTTCAATTCATTTCTGTAGGAGGCAAGCTGAATGACCCTGGGAACTGTAGTCGCTCTCATGCGGAGCGGTATTTTCGAAATTCTCATGCTCGCCTCACCAGTGCTTATTTCGGCGCTGGTTGTCGGCCTTGTAGTCGCTATTTTTCAGGCGACCACCTCGATTCAGGAACAGACGCTCACCTTTGTTCCTAAAATTATGACCATCCTTGGGGTTCTCGCGCTGCTCGGCGGCTGGATGTTCGCCTCGCTTCGCGATTATACCATCAACTTGTTCATGCTTATTCCCCAGATGGTGCGCTGAAAAGCATGAGTCCCTTTGACCAATTTGTTGCACACGCTCCCGTTTTCTTTCTCGTTGCGGTTCGTATTTTTGCCATGGTGCTTACTACGCCTCTTTTGTCTATCCAGTCGGTTCCGCGGATCGCCAAGATAGCCCTTGCCGGTCTTGTCGCCGCTCTTGTCATGCCGCAAGCCTATCCGGCGGGCTGGAACGTCGAGGCTTTCAGCCTGCATTATGCTCTCCTCGTCGTCGGAGAGGGGCTCCTCGGTATCATGAGCGGATTTTTCATTAACATGACTTTTTCCACCTTCAGTTCAGCCGGCCAATTCTTTTCCTACCAAATGGGTTTCGGTGCCTCTGAAGTGTACGATGCTCTGGCACAAATCGAAAACCCGCTTTTGGGACAGTATCTCAACCTCATCGCGATGCTCGTGTTTTTGCAGATCAACGGTTTTCAAACCCTGTTTCTCGGGGGGATCCTCCGGAGTTTCCAGGCTATCAATTGTTTTACACTCGTAAGCGCGAAGGGCGTGTTTGTCGCCTTTTTTCTGAAAGGGCTGACGACCCTGTTTTTGAACGCTATGATCATTGCGCTACCCGTCGTCGGTACCCTGTTTCTTATCAATGTGGCAATGGGTCTTCTCTCGAAGGCTGCACCCCAGATGAACCTCCTGTCGGAAGGTTTTCCGATTACTATTCTGGTCACCTTTTTCCTCTTGTCGGTTGCACTACCGATCATGGTTAACCTCTTTGTCCAGATTATGGAGCAGGGTTTCATGTCTTTTGAACAGTTGCTTGTGGATGCCGGAGGGGTAATTAATTGAGTTCCGAACTCTACCGCCTGATTGACCTCCAGTGGTTTGCAGCCGAGGATGAGGGCCGTACCGAAGACCCGACCGAGTTCAAGATACGCAAGGCCCGCGAAGAGGGCCGAGTTGCAAAAAGCCAGGAGCTGAACGGAGCCATCGTGCTCCTTTTACCGGTACTGGCTCTCATCGCTTTCGCGCCCTCAATGATCAATACCTTCAGTGAAATGCTGCGTTTCTATTTTACTCGCAGTACTACCATTTCTATAACCGATCCGACTCTGGTGGCGGCATTCTTCCATTATTTTGTCAAGCTTGTGTTGCCTATCACCCTGACGGCCCTTGTCGCCGGTATTGTCTCGAATGTGTTGCAGAATGGCGGTTTCATTTTCAGTACAAAGCCGATTACTCCACAGTTCAGTAAAGTTGCACCCAACTTTGCAAAGTTTTTCTCGAAGGCACTTTTTTCTGCCGAAGGCCTGTTCAATCTGGCCAAATCGCTCGTAAAGGTTGCAGTCATCGTTCTGATAGCCTATATCAGCATCAGGAACGAACTGCCCAAGCTCGTCAGCATGCTCAATACCGGACTCTGGTCTGCAATCGTCTTCATCGCTTCGATGACGTCGCGCTTGCTTCTGAGCGCCTCCCTCTTTTTTTTAGCTGTTTCGATTCCGGACTACATTTTTCAGCGGCGACAGTTCATGGAATCGCTCAAGATGTCCCGACAGGAAGTCAAGGAAGAATACAAGCAGATGGAAGGAGATCCGTTAGTTAAAAGCCGGCTCCGGCAACGTATGCAGGAACTCCTCAGCCAAAACATGGCGGTAAATGTTCCCAAAGCCGACGTGATCATAACCAACCCGACCCATTTCGCCGTTGCCATGCAGTGGGACCGTGCTACCATGCGCGCGCCGATGCTCACCGCAAAGGGTGCGGACGAGTTCGCGCTCCGCATCAAGTCGATCGCCCGCGATAATAACGTGCCGATCATTGAAAATAAACCGCTGGCAAGGGCTCTCTATGCGGAAGTAGAAATTGGTGATATGATTCCTGATGAATATTATCAGGCCATTGCCGTTATTCTGGCCAAGGTTTATGCCCTCGATTCCCGAAAATCAAAAATAATCAAGGAACTATGACACCGTAAATGGCAGAAAAAGATGTACTTGAAAACAGAAGCGATCTCTTTGTAGCCATAGGCGCCATCATCATCGTTATGATGCTCATTGTTCCTCTTCCGGCCGTTTTGCTCGATCTTCTGATGGCCCTCAATCTCGTGCTCAACCTACTCATCCTCTTGATCGTCCTGTATACCCACCGGGCAACCGACTTTTCGGTGTTTCCGACCCTGCTTCTGGTCAGTACGGTGTTCGGGCTTGGTCTTAACGTTTCCTCTACGCGCCTCATCCTTTCGCAGGGCATGAAATTCCAGGGAAAGATGATCAAGGCCTTCAGTACTTTCGTAATCGGCACTAACGGCACCGAAGGACTAGTCATCGGGTTCGTCATTTTCATTATATTGATAGCCGTACAGGCTTTCGTTATCACCAAGGGTTCGACCCGTGTCGCTGAAGTCGCGGCGCGGTTTACCCTGGATGCGATGCCGACAAAAAACATGTCGATCGAGGCTGAGTACAATGCAGGGGCCATTACCGAGGAAGAAGCACGCGACCGGAAAAAACAAGTCCAGCGTGAAGCCGACTTTTACGGTGCGATGGACGGTGCGAGCAAATTTGTTTCGGGCAACGTTAAGATCGGAATTTTCATAACGGTCGTCAATCTTATCGCTGGTCTTATTTTCGGCATGATGTTCCGCAACGAGCCGTTCGTCATGGCTATCCAGACGTATGCAAGCCTCACTATCGGCGATGGACTTCTTTCGCAGCTTCCCTCCCTTTTCGTTTCCATCGCGACCGGTTTGATAGTAACCCGTTCCGTTTCAGATGGTACGCTCGGTTCCGACATAAAAAAACAGTTTTCGGCCAATGCCAAAGTGTATTATATTGGCGGAGGAACTCTTCTCGGCATTGCGTTGCTTCCGGGTTTTCCCTGGTATGTACTCATCCCGCTTGCGGCGGCACTCGGCTATGTCGGCTGGTCTCTCCAGCGGACCGAAGCTGCCAGTTTTCGCAAAGCGGTGGACAAGGCAGAGCAAAAAGAAAAAGAAAAATCGGCCGACAGCCCTGCCGACATCAGCCCAGTCGTTCCTCTCGATCCCCTGTCACTCGAACTAGGCTATGGGCTCATTCCCCTCGTCGACAAGGACAAGGGAGCGGAGCTGCTCGAACGCGTTACGCGCATCCGTCGTGAATCCGCCCTTGATCTCGGCTTGGTGGTGCCGCGTATCCGCATCATAGATAACATGCGTCTCGAGCCGAGCGAATACTGTTTCAAGATTAAAGGAGTCGAAGTTGCCCGTGGCCGTATCCGTATGGGTTGGTATCTCGGTATCAATCCCGGTGGTGTCGCCGAAGACCTTCCCGGCGAAAAGACGACAGACCCAACCTTCGGCTTGCCGGCTATTTGGATCTCTGACGAAAACAGGGAACGGGCAGAGCGAGCCGGGTATACAGTTGTCGATCCTCCTTCCATTATTGCAACTCATCTTACCGAAATCATAAAACGTCATGCTTCCGAAATTCTCGGACGTCAGGAAGTGCAGTCAATTGTAGATGCTATCAAGAAGGACTATCCCGCGGTTGTCGACGAAGTCGTTAAAATCTGTTCCCTTGGTGAAATACAGAAAGTACTACAGGGTCTTTTGCGTGAGCAGGTTTCTATCCGCAATATGGTGGTAATTCTCGAGACTCTCGCTGATTATCGACCGATTACAAAAGATACCACTGTTCTCGTCGAAAAGGTCCGCCAGTCCCTGGCGAGACAAATATGCCTCCAGTACGTGGATGACAGCCGCACACTGCATGTACTGACAGTCGAGCCGACTCTCGTGCAGAAAATCGTCGACAGCCGCATCGATACGGTGAACGGACCGATTACTGCTCTCGAACCAGCAGTACAGCGCGCCTGGATAAGGGCACTAACCCGCTCGGTTGCTTCTGTGCAGCAAGCTGGGTATATTCCGATCATTCTGTGTCCGGAAGAAGCTCGTATTCTGGTAAAAAGCTCAACCGAGCGGGAGATTCCGGATCTGGTCGTACTTTCTGTTCCGGAAGTGGCGAACGATATAAAAGTGGAAGCAATCGGTGAAATCAAGCAGGAATAAGAGCAGCTACGGCTGCCGGGATCAGGTGGGGTGAATGGATATTTTTACTGAGCAGGCCGCGACTTATGACGAATGCATCTCTAAAATAACCGAAAAACACGGCCCGAATATTCATGTTCTCAGACAGAAAAAAATACGTACCGGTGGATTTCTCGGTTTTTTCGAGCATGACGCTATCGAGCTCAATTTTATGATTTCCCGGGATGCAATACGCATGGGACCAGGGCCGAACCCGCGGCCGCCCGATTTCGACGAGGAGCGCAAAAAGATTTTAAATCAGGCTGCTCGGACTTCACCCGAACTGGCAAGCCGGGTTGCTCCGCATATTGCCTCCCTCGACAGCAGAATATCGGCAGCGGGTGCCACTAACCGTCTTGCGGTATCTGCACAGGTCGCTGCACCTGCACATTCAGCTTCGTCCGCTGCAAATGAAAATCTCGAAACAATTCTTGATGCCGTCAAGAAGCTCGAAGCCCGGATGGAAAAAAATTCCGAAGCTCAGGATTCCCGGACGGAAGAGCATTCTACGATTACCCGCATCGAAGCCCTTCTCGAAAAAAATGATTTTTCGCCTTCCTTCATGAAAAATATCTGTACAAGGATCAAGAAGGAATTTTCGCTCGAAAATCTCGACAACTACGACTTGGTGCAGGATACAGTGCTCGAATGGATCGGTGAATCTATCATAATCAGCGATAACTCAGGCAGCGTCCGGCCCCGCGTCATCGTGCTCGTCGGGCCTACCGGCGTCGGGAAGACTACCACGGTTGCCAAACTTGCCGCCGCCTATTCACTTGCTGCAACCAAGGGATCTCGACCCTTGAACGTTCGGGTTATCACGATAGACAACTACCGTATCGGTGCGAAGCAGCAGATCGAAATATACGGAAGTATCATGAATATTCCCGTTTCCTGTGCAGAGACTCCGAATGACCTCAAAACCTTGATGGCTATGTACGCACAGGATGTGGATATTGTGCTCATAGACACCATAGGTAAGAGCCCTCGCGACTATACCCGCATAGCAGAGATGCGGCAGTTTCTTGATGCTGCAGGCCCGATATCGGATGTGCATCTCGCCATGAGTGCGACGACCAAGGCAAGCGACATGCGCGAGATAATGCAGCAGTACGAAACGTTTGGGTACCGCTCGGTTATCATTACCAAATTTGACGAGACGGTGCGTGTCGGTAACATCATCAGCGTGCTCTGCGAAAAGCAGAAACCTCTCGCCTATATTACCAATGGACAGCGAGTACCTCAGGATTTCGAACAAGCGTCTGTTGTGCGGTTTCTGACCAATCTGGAAGGTTTTCGGGTAAACCGGAACCGAATTGAAGAGTTGTTTCCCCTCAATGAAACAAGGTTTGAATGGAGATAAAAATGGAAGACCAGGCCGAAGAACTTCGCACCCTTATGAAAGACAAGACCCGCATCGAGGAAATTCCCGAGCAGCGCTCCGATTCCGCGACCCGTGGAAACCGAAAGACTCGCATTATCACCATCACGAGTGGAAAGGGTGGGGTCGGCAAAACCAATGTTGCCACCAATATGGCTATAGCTTACGGTCAGATGGGCAAAAAGGTTATACTTATCGACGCGGATCTCGGGCTTGCCAATGTCAACGTCATGATGAACTTGATCCCCCAGTACAACCTGTACCACGTCATCCGCAAGCAGAAAAAAATGTCAGAGATCATCCTCGAAACCGAATACGGCATCCGCCTGGTGGCCGGCGCCTCCGGCTTCTCGAAAATCGCGAACATGACCGAAGAAGAGCGCAACTCTTTCATCAGCGAGATGTATACTCTTTCCGACGCCGACATCATCATTATTGATACGAGCGCGGGTGTTTCCAAAAACGTGCTCGGCTTTGTCGCTGCGGCGGACGAAGTTATCATCGTCACTACTCCCGAACCGACTTCAATCACCGATGCCTACGGCATTATCAAGATAATTGCGACCGAGGTTGACAACCTGAATATCAATCTCAAGATGATCGTCAACCGTGTCGCGTCCGCCTCTGAAGGTAAGCGTGTCGCCGACCGGATGACCCAGATTGCCGCACAGTTTTTGAATCTCAAAGTCGAATATCTCGGTTTTATCTACGACGATATCCTCGTATCCCAATCGGTGCTGCGCCAGAAGCCATTTATCATAGTCGACCCCAAGGGCAGAGCGTCCGTCTGCCTCAAGCATATTGTCGCACGGATCGAGAAAACCGAGTATCCCGCCGAGGAAGGTTTGGGTCGGTTTGTGCGGAAACTCTTCGGTCGGGAATGGAATTGAGGTAAACGGCTCAACTACTTTCGGCAAAAAAACCTTGACCAGCAACACTTTTTCGCATAGTCTATTAGGAGGGAGGGAAAAAGAATGTTCGAACCAAAGATTCCGGCAATTGGTGCTTCAATCGGGTTCGTGTTATCCCTTCTGATCGGTCTTTTCAGTGGTGCGTCATTCCTGGTAATGCTTTTCAGGGCTGTCTCCATGGGTCTTTTGTTCGGTTCCCTGTTTCTTTTTGCCCGCATTATCATTCTCCGTTTCATTCCGGAACTGTTTCAGACATCTTCGGAAAACAAATACGAAACCGGTGTTGCTTCGGATACCGGAAATTTCGTTGACATAACGATTGACGAATCCGGAAAAGATGATACCCTTTTTAACAGGAGCATGGATTCGGACCAAAACGATATGATACCGGACTTTCTGGAAGCAGGATCCGTGCCGATTCGAGAACCGGGAGAATCCGGCCAGATACAGGAAAACGTTTTCGCGGCGGGAAATGGTTTCCAGCCGACAGACTGGCAAAAAACGACGGCAGCCAGTTTACGTGGATCCTCGGCTTCCGGAACGACTGCAGGAGGTCTTGATGTGCTTCCTGATTTGCAGGATTTTATCCCGCAAGTTTCTGATACGATGGAAGACGGAGATGAAACTATGGAATTAGCCCCGTCGGAACAAACCGGAATGATAAATTCCCTGTTTTCGGCTCCTGATTTAACGGGTTCCTCTTCGGTGGAATCCGAGACAATGGTGAAAGCGATACGTACCATTCTGGCGAAAGACAATTAATTTTTTCCAGCTGAAAACCGGAAGAATACAGATTAATAAAAGGGTGTGGTAAATGGGGAACGCGCTTTTGGAGCAAAAAACCGAGGAAGAATTGTGGATCGAGTACAAAAAGGCAAAAGATCCCGCAATCCGTGAATTTTTTATCAAGCAGTATGCTCCTCTGGTCAAATATGTGGCAGGAAAAGTCGCGGTTGGAATGCCGAGTAATGTCGAGTTTGACGATCTCGTCGGTTTCGGCGTGTTTGGCCTCCTCGATGCGATCGATAAATTTGATCCGGCGAAGAATGTTAAATTCAAGACCTACGCAGTAACCCGTATTCGGGGTTCAATTTTTGACGAATTGCGTTCGATCGACTGGGTTCCCCGGTCCGTGCGCCAGAAAACTCGCGAAATCGAGGACGTTATTGTCCGTCTCGAATCAAAACTCGGCCGGACCGCTAGCGATTCGGAAATCGCCGGCTCCCTCGGTGTCAGCGAAACAGATTTTCATCAAACCCTCTTCAAGATATCCGGTACCAGCATCATGTCTCTCAATGACGTGTGGTACTCTGGCGACGATTCCGAGCGTATTTCCATAGGCGACAGCATCGAATCGCCTTCATCCCTCAACCCCGATGTCATCGTCGAACGGGAAGAGATTAAGCGTGTCATCGTCGAGGCTATCAACGAGCTTCCCGAAAAGGAAAAGATGGTTCTCGTCCTGTATTATTACGAAGACCTCACCCTCAAGGAAATTGGTCAGGTGCTGAATGTCACCGAATCGCGCGTCTCACAGTTGCACACAAAGGCAAACTTGCGCCTTAGGGCTAAACTGACCAATATCCGTAAGGGCATCATTTAACAAGGGGCTGAAACCTATGGTCGATCTTGAACAGATCCGCGAAATAATGGCTCAGCAGCTTGAAGATGACAAGTCGCGCGTTTTTGTAGAAGTTACCGGAGATACCCTCGATGCCGCGCTTGCGGATGCAGCCATTCAGCTTGGTGTTTCTATTCGTGAAATAGACTACGAAATACTACAGCGCGGAACGACAAATTTTTTCAGCTTCCAGAAAAGGAACTGGTTTATCCGCGCTTACCAGATGTCCCAAAACAAGAAAAAGACGATCCAAAAAGAAACTGGTATCGATACCTCCGGTCTTGATGTGGCCACCTTGCATGCCATTGAAGATCGTAACGGGGCTGTATATGTTTTCTTTGCTTCCGACGGGGTGTACCTAAAAGCTGTCGTTCCTGCTGGTAACGGCAAGGATGCCACGATACGCGATGCGGTAGAAAAACTCCGCGAACGCGGCATAACTAACGTACCCGAAGAAATGATTCGTCCTGTCATCACCAATCCCAAATCCGAATATATCAAAGTCGGCTCCTACCGGCACGACCCTGCAAATGATGCTATGATGTCGGTCGATATTGCCGACCAAGAAATGAAAGCGTATCTCTACGCGAATAGCCCTGGTCCTGGTGGTGCGGATCTTTCAGCGGATATGATCATCGCATTTCTAAAGAATAACCGCGTTGTAGCTGGTATCGACGAGAAACGTATTCGTGATTTTCAAGACAGTCCCGTATATCGCCAGAATTATCTCGTTGCCGAGGGCATCAAGCCGCAAGAAGGCGCCGACGCGAAGATTCTGTATAATTTTGAAGTTGACCGCACCAAGATCAAGCTTAAGGAAACTGCACAGGGTCAGGTAGACTTCAAAGAACTGAACCTTGTGCAGAATGTGGTAGAGGGTCAGCCACTCGCGCAGAAAATACTCGCAGAGCGCGGCAAGGGCGGGAAAACAGTAACCGGAAAGTATCTGGAAGCCAAAAATGGCAAGGATATTCCCCTGCCGATGGGTAAAAATACGCGCCTTGCGGAAGATGGTACGACCATAATCGCAGAAACAAACGGCCAGGTGCTCATCCTCAATAACAAGATCAATGTCGAACCTGTCCTCAACATTGATGGTGACGTTTCTCTCAAGACTGGTAACATCATGTTCCTTGGAACCGTTTCAATTAGCGGTAACATCGAGGATGGTTTTTCGGTCAAGGCTTCGGGCAACATCGAGGTTAAGGGCACGGTCGGCAAGTCCGATCTTGATGCCGAGGGTGATATTGTTGTCAGTCAGGGCATCGCAGGTAAGGGCGATGGCACCGTCCGCGCCGGAAAATCGATATGGTCAAAGTTTATCGAAAATACCCATGTGGAAGCAGGCGAGTTCGTCATCGTATCGGATGGTATTATTAATTCGCAGGTTACCGCAAACCGCAAAATTCTGTGTCAGGGAAAACGGGCTGCCATCATCGGCGGTACTCTGAGTGCGGCCGAAGAGATTCACGCGAAAACGCTTGGAAGTTCGGGCGGTGCCGGAGAAACAATCCTCAACGTTGGTTTCGATCCGCGCAGCAAAGATCGACTCGATACATTGCTGGTGAACAAAACCAGTAATGAAAAGGAACTCGAGGAAGTTCAGCTCAATTTTACCACGCTCCTCAACATGAAGAAGCAGAAAAAGGATTTCTCCGAGGAAAAGGAAGCAACCCTCAAAAAATATGGTGAGCGGCAGTATATTCTCCAGACTGATCTCGAGGAGATGGAAGCCGAAATCGTACATATACAGGATTACCTTAATACGCTGAAGATGCGGGGAAAGGTATCTGCCTCGGTCAAGGTGTATGCCGGCGTCAGAATAGTCATCAGAGATACAACGGAAGAAGTGCGGAGCGACTGTAAGGCAACAACCTTCTTTCTCGAAAACGGATTGATACGGTACGGCAAGTATCAGGGCGTGGATGAGGACATGAAGAGGGTTCCCAGTGGCTATTCAACCAATTGACCTCCAGACCCTGTATGCCCAACTCGACAAGATAGCAAAGACACAGGTGCACCAACAGGTAGCCGCACAGGCTGCACAGGAAGCGCAGATGGTTGCCAACAAGGCTCAATCGGAGCACAAGCTGAAGCGAGTGCAGGAAACCGAGGCCGGCAGCGAGATAACAGGTATGGTGCACGAGCGGGAAGGTTCCGAGCCCCAGCACCAAGGCGGTACGTCAGCGGGAGAACATCGCGAAGGCGAAGAAAAAAATGGAAGCATCACGGAACCGTTGAAACAATTTATCAAGGATCCCGCTCTCGGTAACAATATTGATATATCAGGTTAAGTATAGATGACGATTTCGACCGGTCTTTTCATATTCCTTTTCGTGCTCGAACTTCTGGGCATGTTCTTTTTTTATCTATTCATGCGTTCGCGTTTTTCCCGGGAACGGCTGCTTACCGACGTCCGCGCAGAGGTAGATAAGCTGATCATCGATTTGGGTCGCGAGGCCGATCGCGACGTTGCCCTTCTTGAAAGCCGTATCCTCAATCTCCGCTCCCTGATGGACGAAGCCGACCGCCGCATAGTACTCGCGGGAAAAGAAACTTCCAAACGACGGGATGCTGCGGAAACCGCAGTCGTGCTTAACATCGCCCGCCAGGCGGACAGCGTTGAAATTTCTACGGAGCCGGCCCCACAGATTCTGCAAGCAGTTGCGTCGGCGCAAGTACTGCAAGCCCCACCGGCCCAAGTGCTCCCGGTTCAGCAACCTATAACCGTATATACCCGGCCAGCTGTCAGGCGGAGCGAAACGCAGATTGAGCCGATAATTCCGTTACAGGAACGAGTTCTCGACATGGCGCGCCGCAATATTTCCACCGAAATGATCGCCAGTACCATGTCCATTTCCCTCGGCGAGGTCGAGCTTATAATCGCCATGAATAGTTCAAGTCTTTGAGAAGAATGTCGATATTAGAATCGATGGTATCGACAATGAAACGGTATAAATCTGATAATTTCCCCGTATTACACTATGCGAACAGCCGTGGTGAGTGTTTGTACCAGGTGCGTCTGTATGCGGATCGACCATCCTTTTTGTCGGTCCAGTCCGGGATGCTGCGGATGCAGGTGCTGCTGGGATTTATCGAGGCACGGGCTACGGTTATCGACGCAGTGATTAAAACCGAAGGAACCCTGCATTATCTGTCAATCATTTGCTCCTCTGTCGCGAGACCGGCAGCATTTTCCCTCATCCTGAAAAAAACAGTTCCTCGAGCGATCATCGAAGAAATCAGTCGCAGACATGCTGAAGAAAGCATTGCAGCCCGTGCGGTGCGGGACGAGGTTTGGTACGCGATACCGCATTCGAAGGCAGTCCGGAGTGTGCACGAATCGCGTCGAATACTACTTGCGCTGCTCCTCGAATACCGCGCACTCCTTGCCGAATGCAGTACGGCGCTCCCCGACAGGCAGGAACCTAACGTACTGGTTCCCGCTTCAGATTTTTCCATTCCATTTCTTTTTTTTGAACAGGATGGTTCCATTTGCGCCATTCCCGATTTTCAGGTCGAAACGATTTCTCCCGGCGGTAACGGATCGCATATACTGCATCTCCAGCACGGCTACGGCATTCGTGTGATCGTTTGCAGCGAGCTGGTTTGCATCAAGGAAATTGACATTGTCGCGTGTAGATTCCTCGAAAAAAAAAGCCGCGGTTATTACCGCATTTCTACCACTGTGACCGGTGGCAATTTCGATTTTACGATTGTTGTTCCTTCCTTTCTCTGACAGTCTACCCCGCAACACAAAAAAAAACGGAGCACCGTTTCCGGCACTCCGTTCTTCGTTTTCAGTCTGACCTACATCAGAGCTGTATACGCGTTCCGAGATTTACACCCCAGTTCTTACTCATTACGTTGTACATTCCCGTAACGTCAAGTTTGAGAAGCAAGATATTAAAGGATAGTCCGCCAAATACCCGGGCGCCGAAAGTGGTGTCCGAAACATCCTTTTTCGTCCCATATGCAGCTGTCGAAACCCTATAGCCCGCGTTCGACATTGCCATGTACAGTCCTGCACCGGCATATGGAGTGACAAGAATAAGGCTCTTCGACACCTGCAGCTTGGTTTCGATCACACTGGTACTGAACGTGGTCGCAAGGGTGCCGGGCGCCGACCCGTATGACGGATCAATTCCCGCCAGTTTTCCTGCATCAAACCCGTAACCGATTTCTCCGCTGGTGTAGGAATAGCCGAGTCCAAGGCTGAGATCCGGTTTTACGAGACCTTCCTTAAGGAGTGCATACCGTACGTCAGCCCCGATGTTAAAATACGAAAGCGATATATCCTGACCCGGAATGTTCATTGTCGGGATCATGCCAAGCCGGATTCCGGCATCGAACGGCAGAATGAAACCGCCAATACGGGCTTCAACGGCAGCATTCGGCAGGAACAGGGTGTCAGCGGGGAAATCCATTCCGGTTAGTTTGACCGCCTTACTCAGTGCGGCAACGGGAAACCGGGTGATACCGGCTGCGACTCCGATTCCGAAATGCGGTGGGACACCTATCAGTTGGCCGATATAGGCATCGGACCAAGTTCCACCCACCACTGCACTATCGGGCAGGGCATCGGTAATCTCGGTCATAAAACCTTCAAGAGCGGTATTGAATTCTGAAACAGTGTCGGAGAACATAGCTGGGGCAACAAGAACGAGTATCAGTAAGATAGTAATAAGTTTTTTCATTGTAGTACCTCCATGGTTACTATACTGTTATATGCTTTAAAAATCAAATTTAAACCTGAACGAATGTGATTGACTTTTTTTTTAATAACGAGTATAAATCATTCATCAAGCCGTTGTAGCTCAGTTGGTAGAGCAATGGACTGAAAATCCATGTGTCGACAGTTCAATTCTGTCCGACGGCACGATATGTAAAGCTGTTACCGGAACCCCCGGAAACAGCTTTTTTTTATGGAAAAGCATGTTTTTTGATTACAAAAAAGCTTAAAATCGCCTATAATTTACTAGCAAGAGGTACCGGTGAAGATTGCTCTTTTTCACAACAAAAAGAATTTCACAGCAGCCAAGGCCATTGGAGCAATTATTACCGGCCACGCATGTACCGTCGACTATTTAGACGAATCTCTTGTCTGGGACAAGAGTTTTTGTCAGAATCCCCTCAAGTTGCTTGAAACAGCAACCCATATGCTTTTTATCTATTCAAGCGGCGTTACAGATATTTCCTCCTTCGTTTTTTTTGCCGGTTTTTGTCTTGGAAAAGGGATCCCGGTTCTTGTCATCGAAACAGATTCACGGTTAGTCGTGCCGGACAATTGCCGTCATTTGGGCATCATCCTCAAGCCGGAAACATTTGAAGAATATTTTATTGCTGAACAGGTACGCTACAAATCCGAAGATACAAAAAACCGTGCACGTGTTCTGCTGCTGGAACGCGGTATTTCGTGTTTCGAGGAAAATTTCTTGCTGATTGTGGGATCGGGTGATACAGAAGCCGTTTCCCTTTTTCTTGAAGCAGGCTTTAGTCCTTCGATAGCGGATCTCAAAGGGACACCGCTTCTGTCGCTTGCCGTACGCGCTCAATTCCCGCAGATTGTATCTCTCCTTGTCAGTGCCGGAGCCGATGTTAACCGTATTTCAGCTGACCGCGGTTATTCCCCTCTCATGGATGCGGCGCAAAAAGGAGATACGGTAATCGTAACGCTCCTCCTTAATAACGGAGCGGATCCCGACTTGTCGAGCAAGGATGGACAGACTGCCCTCATTATCTGTGCTGGTCGAGGTGACGAGGAAATGGCCGAGCTGCTAGTAACCCATGGCGCAAACCCTGCAATTACCGACCGGCTCGGCATGTCTGCTATTTCGTACGCGAAGCTCTTCAATAACCGGAAAATGATGGATCTTTTCAATCCCTCCCCTGCGTGATACACTGGTTTGTATGAATCCAATCGTATTTACCGGCGGCGGAACCGGCGGCCACATATTTCCCGGTCTTGCCGTCATTGACGAACTTCGCTCGAAAACTGAACGCGAGATTGTCTGGATAGGCGCCTCGCGCGGCATTGATCGCGAGCTTGTCGAAGGGTACGGCGTTCGTTTTTATGGTATCCCGTCGGGAAAACTCCGCCGTTATTTCAGTGTAGCCAATGTAGTAGATGTATTCCGCATTTTAGGCGGTTTTCTGGGCGCAACATACCTTTTGCTCAAACTGAAACCAGTTCTCCTGTTTTCCAAGGGCGGTTTTGTAAGCGTTCCTCCCTGCCTGGCTGCACGACTGCTCTGCATCCCCGTTATCACCCATGAATGCGATTTTTCCCCGGGTCTTGCGACGCGTATCAATGCCCGTTCGGCTTCGGCCATCTACGTTTCGTATGATGATACTCGTCTGGCTTTTCCGGAAAGCATTCAGTCACGGGTGACCGTTACCGGAAATCCGGTGCGTCCGGTTTTCTATCAGGCTTCGGCAAAAAAGGGCAGGGCGTTTCTCGGCTGCTCCGGAACAGATGTGCCTATTCTCTTTGTGCAGGGCGGTAGCCTCGGTGCCCGGCAGGTGAACGACCTGATCGCGCGTTGTATCGACGATCTGTGCCGTCAATTTATCGTGGTGCATCAGACCGGTGCCCAAAATACCGACCAGACTATTCAAAGTGAAAATCCGCTTACCCGTGAACGCTACAAACCCTTTCCATTCATTCGCGCCGAAATGCCCGATGTGCTGTCAGCTTCATCGATTGTGCTGGCTCGCTCGGGTGCGAATACTGTCTGGGAATGCGCAGCCGCCGGCAAGCCCATGGTGCTCGTTCCGCTCGAAAAAGGCAGCTCACGCGGCGACCAGATCGAGAACGCGCAATTTTTTGTCTCGCGAGGCGCTGCCATCATGCTGACCGGTGCGGATGCAACCTCCGAAAAACTTTCTCGCGTGCTTTCGGATCTCAACTCCAACAAAAAACTGTATGCGGATATGTCGGCCAATTCTGCCGCTCTCGGTGCGGTACGGCCGGCTGCGCTCATTGCCGGCCTCATCGCGGACCGGCTTGCAGGGATAAAACAGTGACAGTCGGCATGCTTGACATCATTTTTCTGTGTCTTATGCTTCTGGTTATTGTGAAAGTCACCCTCGTCGGTTTTATCACGGAATTTTTTTCTAAGGCGGCAGTCCTTATTGGTACAGCAGGTGCCATACTTCTGTACGGCAGGTTTTCCCCGTATGTGATCCGCTTTATAGGCAATGACGGTTTTCCTGATGTAATCGCATTTCTGATGATTTTCATTGTTTTGTATCTCGCCGTAAAACTGGTCCAACAGCTTGCAGGTACAGCCATGCAAGGCGAGAGTCTGACAAATCTCGATCATGCACTCGGCTTTTTCCTTGGCATAGCAGAAGGAATCCTTCTGGTTATTGTTATATTAATAGTTATGCGAAAACAGGTGTGGGTGGATACCGATTTTCTCGTCGATACAAGCCTCTTTGCGCGGATCCTCGAGCCTTTCACTGCAGATCCGCACCTCACTCTGCCTCATTTGTTCCGGTAGACCGAAACAGAAAAGTAATAAAGGATGATTGCAGGATGTTTGAAAACTTGATCGCGCAACCGGCAAAGAATCTTCTCGTTGATGACCTCATAGCGTCCCGGCTTCCACCTTCTATGCTGTTTTCGGGACAAACTGCCTCGGGGAAACTGACTGCCGCTCTCGAACTTGCGCGCATCCTTTCCTGCCATGAAGGTACCGCTTTGTGGACCTGTACCTGTAGCTCCTGTCTCCGCCATAAACAGCTGTCGCACCCCGACCTTTTGGTGATGGGTCCTCGTGACTGTATTCTCGAAATTCGTGCGGCTGCCGCTGCCTTTCTTAAAACACGAGCAGTCGCTCCCCGGTATCTATTCATTCGCTCGATCCGGAAGCTTATTCTCCGATTCAGTCCGGTCCTCTGGGATCAAGATGACAGCCGTTTTTCAAAAATCGTCCCTTATCTGTCCGAAATCGACGAAAAACTCGAAGAACTAGATCCTTCCCGCCCCCTTGTCGAGGATGGAGTGGAACTCGAAAAACTTGTTACGTCTCTTGTCGATACCGCAGAGAAGCTTGAAAACGAGTTTTTGTACGACAGTATTCCCGTCAACCAGGTGCGTAATGCCTCGTCCTGGGCACGGCTTTCACCGGGTGGAAAAAAGAAAGTGCTCATCGTGGAAAATGCTGATAGGATGCAGGAAAGCGCACGCAATGCTTTTCTTAAGGTACTCGAGGAGCCACCTGCAGATGTGGTATTCATTTTGACCACGGCCCGCCGGGGTGCCATTATGCCGACAATCCTTTCCCGCGTACGTACGTATGCTTTTGTCGACCGCAGTCCTGCAGACCAGGAATCGGTCATTTCACGCGTGTTTCATGATACACCGGTCTCCGGAGAACTTCTTTGTGGCTATTTCAACCGTTTTTTACCAGTCAGCCCTGAAACAATAACCGCTGCCGCTGTCCTTTTCCTCACTTCGGTTTTGCGTACAGCTATCGATGAAGGCCGAAAACCCCTGCAAGGAATGCCCGAAATACTTCCGGTTCCAGTTTCTGCCCAATCAAATGAAACTGTGACAGTTTCTCACATTCTGTCGCTTCTCAACAAATGCAAGCCCGGCAGTGTCTATCACCTGTTTCTTGCCCGTATTGCCCGCTTTATGCGCGAATCGCTCCGCTGTGGCGCAGTCGATGCCCGCGAAACTGCGGTATATACCCGTTGGACCGTGTTGCTTCGCGAAGCGATCGATGCGAATGATGTCTACAACCTTTCACCAGCTTCGAGCCTCGAACAGCTTCGATTTGGCATGAAGGAAGCCCTGTGAGGGAGTTTATCCGGCGAGCTCTGCAAAAAACCTCGCGCATGAACGGGGATCAAATGCAGAGTCTTATTTCGCTGATCACCGAAGAATATGAAATCCTCGATGCCGTGCTCGACTCGTTCAGCACCGGCGTTCTCGTCTGCGATTCTTTTCATATTATGGTGCAGAACAACAAGGCTGCCACCCGCATCCTGCCGCTCGAGTTCCATGATATCCAGGATAAGCCCGTGTGGGGCTGCATCCGTGACCCCGCCCTAGCGCAGTTTGTTCGTGAAACCATCGAGAATGAGGAAACCGTTTCTGCTCGGGAATTCCTTCTTGACGAGATTGCAGGGGGCCGCTACCTGAGTGTAAGTATTCTGCCTCTGGTCCGAAGCAAGAGCGTCCGCGGCACCATCATCACCATCGAGGATATCACCGGTAAGAAGAACGAGGAAATGCGTAACCGTCGCCTCGAAGGACTTGCCAGCCTTACGAATCTTGCGGCAACCGTGGCGCACGAAATAAAAAATCCGCTCGGCTCGATCAGCATTTATGTGCAGCTACTCCGGAAAGCGATGACCCAGCACAGCTGCACCGAAATCCCGCAAGCGAAAAAATATCTCGATATTGTTGACGAGGAAATAGAACGCCTCAACAAGATCGTAGTGGATTTCCTGTTTGCGGTTCGTCCCATGAAATTTGAATTCGCTCCACTTGATATGAATTCGCTGGTCCGTAGCCTTTCAGAGTTTTTTGGCGAAGAACTCAATCGCGCAGGCATAACGCTCACCCTTGATCTCGCACTTGGTCTGCCTTTGATCCAGGGAGACGAACGCTTCATTCGCCAAATGCTGATCAATCTGATCAAAAATGCGATGGGCGCCATGATTTCGGGTGGTATCATCCATATCGGTACTGCGACCTCCGACGATTTTATCCGCCTGACAATCGAGGATACCGGCAGCGGCATTCCCGAACACATGATCCACAAGATATTCGAACCCTATTTTACCACCAAGGTCGATGGTACTGGCCTCGGGCTCACGATGGCCTACAAGGTTGTCAAGGAGCACGGCGGAGATATTCGTGTGCAGTCGGAGCAGGGCAAGGGTTCCTGTTTCACTATCAAGCTGCCGGTTATGCGCCGGGCCCAAAAAATGATTGAATACGAGGAGTATCGCCGCACATGAAATTTATCATACTCGTTATAGACGATGAAAAAAATATACGTACTGGACTTGCGACCGCGCTCGAGCTTGATGGCTACGAAGTCCTTACCGCCTGTGACGGCACCGAGGGACTCGAGATAGCGCTCCATAACGAAATAGACCTTGTCATCACCGACCTCCGCATGCCAGGGATGAGTGGGGAGGAAGTGCTCCGTCGGGTGACTTCCGAGACGCCCGGAATTCCGGTGATCGTTCTTACCGGTCATGGCACGGTCGAGAATGCCGTAGAAGCTATGCGCTCAGGTGCCTATGATTTTCTGACTAAGCCCCTTAACCTTGACCGCCTTTCACTTCTCGTCAAACGTGCGCTCCAAAGCCGCGAACTGATCCTTCAACACCGCGAGCTCGAACGTGAAATCGAAAATAGACGTTCCTTCGAGCATATTATCGGAAAGAGCCCGGCAATCAACAAGGTATTCGAGGTGGTCAAGCGCGTTGCTCCGACTAAGGCCTCGGTGCTCATCACCGGGGAAAGCGGCGTCGGAAAGGAATTGATCGCGAATGCCCTGCACAACCTTTCACCGCGCAAGGACAAACCTTTCGTCAAGGTGCATTGTGCCGCCCTCGCCGAAACGCTTCTTGAAAGTGAACTGTTCGGCCACGAAAAAGGTTCGTTTACCGGAGCGATCGCCCGAAAACGGGGCAGATTCGAACTCGCCCATTCGGGAACCATCTTTCTGGATGAAATAGGGGAGATCGAACAGTCTGTCCAGATAAAAATACTTCGCGTGTTGCAGGATAAAAAATTCGAGCGGGTAGGCGGGGAAGAAACCCTCGAAGTCGATGTGCGGGTAATTACGGCTACCAATCGCGATCTCGAGAAGGAAATCGCCGCGGGTCGTTTCCGCGAAGACCTTTTCTACCGGCTCAATGTGGTCAGAATCGACGTTCCGCCGCTGCGGGAACGTAAGGACGATCTTCCGCTGATGATTACCGCCTTCATCCGCGAATTCTCCGACGAAAACGGTAAGAAAATCGAAGGAGTCGATCCGAAAGCTCTTTCGGTGCTATATGCCTACGACTGGCCGGGAAACATTCGTCAGCTTCGAAACTGCATTGAAAGCGCTGTGGTCATGACATCCGGCACGGTTATTACCCTCGATGATCTTCCCCCATCAATTCGTCCGCGGGACGAGGCTCCGTCATTGCATATTCCGGTAGGGGTGACGATTGCCGAGGCCGAAAAGCAGGTGATCATCCAGACCCTGACGGCACAGAACGGAAATAAGACCCGGACTGCGGAAGTGCTCGGCATAGGCCGGAAAACCCTGCACCGGAAGCTCGACGAGTACGGTATTGATTCGAAGATCGATATCGGGGAAGAAAACGCGGAAAATACCGAAGCGGAATCTAGCTGACGAATCCTGTTTCGTACCAGTGCTTAATTTTTCGGTAGGAATTAGTTATGCGAATTGCGGTATGGTTAGACTCCGTCTGCTTTTTCGCATCCTGTGCGTGCATGTCGGGATGATTTTCCTTCAGAAGGCTTTTCCAGGCACTCTTGCATTCTTCGGGACTTGAGCCCGGTGCGATACCGAGCACACGAAAGTCTTCGACGAGTTCACGGGGGACAGTAACCCGTTTTGGTTTGTTACCCGGACGGGGCGGGGGATTTCGTTCGGTGCTGTTACCTGCTTGTCGGGTACTTCCTGCATGTGGTTCCCAGTCATCAAAAGGATCTTCGTCGGAATCGAGTCTGTCTCGCAATATGCTTCCGAGCCGGTCATAAAAACTTTGCATTCCCGTTCCCCCGCCACAACTATACCGCTAAAAATTGTAGAATGACAAGATTCTCCCTTGCAAAGTACATCCGGCTCAGATAAACTATAAGTATATTCTTTTTGCATCGGGAGTTTTTTGCTATGAAAATAAGAAAAAGACCGTTTGGAACCTTATCTTCCGGCCAAAAAACAGTCCTGTATACTATTTCAAACAATGAAATGTCGATTTCGGTCACCAATTATGGCTGCATTATTACTAGCATTATGGTCCCTGGCTTGAACGGGCAGAACACCGACATCGTTCTCGGTTATCCGACAATAGAGAAATATACCGATAACGTGCCATATTTCGGCTGTCTCGTCGGCCGATTCGCGAACCGCCTTGCGGATGCAAAGTTCACTATTGCAGGCGAAACATATCAACTGACTGCCAACAACGGTGCCAACTGCTTGCATGGCGGCAAACCCGGTTACCACAAGATGGTATGGAAGGCCGAACCCTTCAACAATAGTAAGGAAGCGGGAGTCATGTTCCGCCGTACCAGTCCCGCAGGAGAACAGGGTTTTCCGGGAAATCTCGATATGCGCGTATCCTACAGCCTTACTTCCGGAAACGATATAATCATCCGGTATTCGGCCAAGACCGACGCGCCGACTCCCGTCAATCTGACAAATCACAGCTATTTCAATCTTGCCGGCCACGATTCCGGAACGGTGCTTGATCATCAGGTTCAGCTTTTTGCAGATCGGTATGTTCCGGTGAATGCGAACGCGATTCCTACCGGAGAGATCCTCGATGTGGCGGGAACTCCTTTCGATTTTCGCACACCCAAGGACATTGGCAGGGACATAGCCGATGTTCCCGGCGGTTTTGACCATAACTGGGAAATCAACCGTGCCGGGGATTCCCTCAATCCGGTCGCCGGTGTGTATGAGCCTGTTTCAGGTTGCTCTTTGACCGTATATTCAACGCAACCGGGTGTGCAGTTTTACACGGCCAATTTTCTCGACAATGAACTGGGGAAGGATGGGGAGCGGTATGTGAAAAATTCCGGTTTCTGCCTCGAAACTCAACATTTTCCCGATTCGCCCAACCAGAGAGATTTTCCCGACTCGATTCTGCTTCCCGGTGACCAGTACCGGCAAGAAACCATTTGGCATTTTGATTTTGAACAATAAAATTTTTATATAACCGGAGAGGTGTGTATGGACGTCCAGTTACAGGAACTCGTAGACAAGATCAAGAAAAACGGCGTTGAAACTGCCGAAGCAAAGGCTGCACAGATCATAACAACTGCAGAAACCAAAGCAATGGCAATTGTCAAGGCCGCCCAGGTCGAGGCAGATTCAATAGTAAAAAAGGCGACCGCCGAAGCTGAACGTTCTGAAAATGCCGCGGTTTCAGCGATCAAACAAGCGGGACGGAATTTACTTATTTCTTTCCGTGACGGCATCATTGTAGAACTCGATGCCCTCGTTAGAATCGAAACGGCAAAAAGCTATGATGCCGCAATGCTGAAGGACCTCGTTCCCGCAGCTGTTAAGGCTTGGGTTGCTTCAGGCGGTACAGACGACATTTCAGTACTTCTTTCTCCCTCCGATGCAGCCTCGCTTCAGGCCGGTTTTACCTCGGCACTCAAGACAACACTCTCTAACGGTGTGGAAATCAAGAGTGACGCGTCGATTACCGGTGGATTCCGCATCGGTACAAAAGACGGCGCGGCTTATTATGACTTTTCGGCAGACTCGGTAGCGGAACTTTTTTCCGCCTACCTCAATCCCCGTGTGGCAGATATCATGAAATCTGCCGCAAAGGAGCTGTGAGGACGTGAGCAGTTACTATTACTTGATGGCCCAGCTTCCCGGAATTCTCCCAAATGCCCCGCTTTCCATCACGTATGATATATTCAGGGAAACTGCGTCCCGCTTCCTTTCATCCCGCGACAAACGGATTCTCGACGGACTTTCGCTCGAGCCACCCCGCAATCCTGCAAAGACGGGTTCGGAAGTGGTCGACGGTTTCTTCGAACGCGAACGCGCATTGCGCTTGTCCCTTGAAAGACTTCGTGCACCGCGGCTGAAACGGGATATTCAGGCTTCACCCGATGCCGAAAGCCTCATCCATAACGCGGCCGAAACAGTCCAGATAGCGCGTACTGCCGCTGGGTTCGAAAACCCGCTCGAAGCAGAACAGTATCTTGACCGTGTCCGCCTGGAATACGTCGAGCTTTTGCGGGGAATTCATTGTTTTGACTCGGATGCAGTTTTTGCATACGGACTTATGTTGCTCCTTCGCGAACGCAGTGACCGCTTCACTGCCGAATCAGGGCGTGCATCATATACCACCATTTATAATCAGATTCTTGGAGAATAGCATGACGGATACAAAAGGCAAGGTAGTCGCCGTCAATGGCAACATGATCAACGTCAAATTTGACGGCATTGTTGCCATGAACGAGGTAGGCTACGTACAGGTTGGCGAAAAAAGTCTAAAGAGTGAAGTTATCCGTATTCGTGGGGACATTGCTCAATTGCAAGTTTTCGAGATTACCAAAGGAATTGAAGTTGGGGATGCCGTCAGTTTTACCGGCGACCTTCTTTCCGTCGAACTCGGGCCGGGACTTCTCACTCAGGTGTATGACGGTTTGCAGAATCCGCTTCCGGAGCTTGCCGCGAAGGCCGGTTACTTTCTCGAACGCGGTGTGTATCTTGAGCCCCTTTCGACGAGCAACCGCTGGGACTTCACTCCCGTGGCTAAAGTCGGTGACAAGGTTGTTCGCGCAGACACACTCGGTACGGTTCCCGAGGGAACCTTCGCTCATCGTATTATGGTGCCATTCTACCTGTACGGAACATATACCGTCAAATCGGTAAAACCTGCGGGTAACTATTCGATCAAAGATGTTATTGCCGAAGTTACCGACGAGAAGGGCACTCTTATTCCGCTTACCATGAGTTTCCGCTGGCCGGTAAAACGGGCAATTGATTGCTACGTCGAGCGCCTCAAGCCGAGCATAACCCTCCCCACGAAGACACGAACGATAGATACTTTCTTTCCGGTTGCGAAGGGTGGTACCTACTGCATCCCCGGACCGTTCGGGGCAGGCAAAACAGTACTCCAGCACTCCACGAGCCGCAATGCAGAAATCGACATCGTAATCATCACTGCCTGCGGCGAGCGTGCCGGTGAAGTCGTCGAAACCCTTAAGGAATTCCCCGAACTTACCGATCCCCGCACCGGACGTTCCCTCATGGAACGCACCGTTATCATCTGCAATACCTCGTCCATGCCGGTTGCTTCCCGCGAAGCTTCCGTATATACGGGTGTTACCCTCGCCGAATATTATCGCCAGATGGGTCTCGATGTACTCCTTCTTGCGGACTCTACGAGTCGCTGGGCACAGGCTATGCGCGAAATGTCCGGCCGTCTCGAGGAAATCCCCGGAGAGGAAGCATTCCCCGCATATTTGGAATCTTCGATCGCTGCATTTTACGAGCGCGCCGGCATGGTCCTCCTCAAGGACGGCAGTACCGGTTCGGTAACGATCGGCGGAACGGTGTCCCCTGCAGGCGGCAACTTTGAAGAACCCGTAACCCAGGCTACCCTCAAGGTTGTCGGCGCCTTCCACGGTCTTTCCCGCGAACGTTCGGATGCCCGAAAGTTTCCGGCGATCCATCCGCTCGATTCCTGGTCTAAATACAAGAGCATTATTTCGTTCGAGAAGGTCGACTATGCCCGCAGCTTCCTCCGCAGCGGAACCGAAGTCGAGCAGATGATGAAGGTTGTCGGCGAAGAAGGAACCAGTCTCGACGATTTCGTTGTGTATCTCAAGGGAACTTTTCTCGATGCGGTATATCTGCAGCAGAACTCGTTCGATCCGGTCGATGCTTCTGTTAGCTCCGAACGCCAACTCTATATTTTCAGGATTATTTTGGAAATTCTCGGATCGGCTTTCAGCTTTGCGGATAAGGAAGAGGCGCGGACCTGGTTCAACAAGACTCGACTTCTATTTCTCGACTTCAATTATTCGGAATGGAATTCGGACAGTTTCAAAAAACTTGAACTACAAATCCGCGCGTCCATCGATGAAAAGGCAACCAGTCTCGACGAGGCCGCCGAAAAATTGCTCAGGAAAGCGGAGTAAGCCATGAAAAAGGTATACAGCAAAATTGAATCCATAAGCGGTTCTGTAATAACGGTCAAGGCCGAAGGCATCAAGTATGGGGAGCTTGCCGAGATTGAAACCTCGTTCGGCACTTCCTTGGCGGAGGTCAATAAACTGAACGGTGAACTTGTTTCGTTGCAGGTTTTCGCAGGTGGTCGCGGTGTTTCCACCGGCGACCATGTGCGCTTTCTCGGTAACGAAATGCGGGTAAGCTTTTCCGACAACCTGATGGGACGCATCTTCAATGGCTCGGGCGAACCCCGCGACAAGGGACCGGCCCTGAAAGACAACCTCGTGCCGATCGGCGGACCTTCCGTAAACCCGTCGAAGCGAATAATCGCCAAACGCATGATCCGCACCGGCATCCCTATGATCGACATGTTTAACACCTTGGTTGTTTCCCAGAAATTGCCCATTTTTTCTATTTCGGGCGAACCGTACAACGAGTTGCTCGCACGCATCGCCATGCAAGCGGAGGTTGATGTTATCGTTCTCGGGGGCATGGGTCTCAAATATGACGACTATCTCTTTTTCAAGGATACTCTTGAAAACGCAGGTGCTATGAGCCGTACTGTAATGTTCGTGCACACCGCAGCCGATCCGACCGTTGAATGCCTGATGATTCCGGACATGTGCCTCGCGGTTGCTGAGCAGTTCGCCTTGCAGGGAAAGGATGTTCTCGTGCTCCTTACCGACATGACCAACTTTGCCGACGCGATGAAGGAAATTGCAATTATCCAGGAACAGGTTCCGTCAAATCGCGGTTATCCCGGAGACCTTTACAGCCAATTGGCCGCCCGTTACGAGAAAGCTGTCGACTTTGATGATGCCGGATCGGTAACTATTCTTGCGGTTACTACTATGCCCGGTGACGACGTTACCCACCCGGTACCGGACAATACCGGCTACATCACGGAGGGGCAGTTCTACTTAAAGAACGGCCGCATTGAACCGTTCGGCAGCCTTTCACGCCTCAAACAGAACGTCAACGGCAAAACTCGTAACGATCATCGTGCGCTGATGGATAACATGATCAAGCTGTATTCTTCCTACAAGGATACTCTCGAGAAAAAATCCATGGGTTTCATGATGTCCGAATGGGACTCGAAATTGCTTAAATACGGCGTTCTTTTTGAAAAGCAGATGATGGATCTGTCGGTGAATATACCCCTCGAAGGTGCTTTGGATGCAGGTTGGAAAATTCTTGCCGAGTGCTTCCGGCCCGAAGAAACCGGAATCAAGTCGGAACTGATAAACCAGTATTGGGGTTCAAAATAAAACGGTAGTTTTATTTTGAACTTGGGGATTGTGTATACGGTTTTACGGAACCGTATATCGGTTCCAAAAGGTGCGGCGCGATGAACGCCGCGTGATAAAAGGAAGTTTGGCATGGCAATAAAGCTGACTAAAAACGAGCTGAAGTCGCAGAAGGAAAGCCTGAAAATGTATCGGCGATACCTTCCCACGCTCCAACTCAAAAAGCAGCAGCTCCAGACAGAGATACGGACTATCGAAACGCGGGCTAAGGAAGTACGCGCTGAACGCGACCGCTTGAATGCAGATTTTCAGGAATGGATTGCAGTATTCGGGGAGTCCTATGCCTTTGCCCCCGAAACGGTGCAGGTTCGTGAAATTTTTACTGCAACCGGCAACATCGCGGGTGTTTCGATACCGGTCTTTACAGGTGCTGACTTTGAACGCTCACAATACGATTTGTATTCCACACCGCTGTGGGTTGATACTGCGGCGAACCGGCTTGAAAAGGTGCTGAGTCTCGATCTCGAAGCGCGTATTCTCGACGAGCAGGTGCGGCTCTTGCATATAGAATTACGAACTACCACCCAGCGGGTGAATCTCTTCGAGAAAGTCAAGATTCCCGAAGCTCGGACGAATATAAAGAAGATAACTGTATATCTCGGTGATCAGCAGGTTGCCGGTGTCGTACGAGGTAAAATTTCCAAGCGGAACCTCGAAAAAACTGCGGCGGAGGCATCAGAATGATAGTACCGATGAAAAAGATCACTCTGGTTGTCCTTGATCAGGATCGTGAGCAAGCTCTTGCTTCGCTTCGGAAGACCGGCGTCCTGCATATAGAAAAACGCGAAGCTTTCAATGCAAATATTACCGAACTGCAGGCTATTGTTTCGAAGCTTGACCAGGCGCATGCTGTTTTGTCCGAGATAAAAACTGACAAGAAAGCAGTTCCTGCTAAAAAATTAAGCAAGGAACACACGCTCGAATTGGTTGACCGCGTTTTTGCTCTGCGCGCTGAACGTCAGACCGCACTGGAATCTATTGTGCGGATCGAGGGTGAACTGGAACGTATTTCCCCCTGGGGTTCTGTCGATCCGGCCGATTTCCGCTATCTTACGGAACGGGGCATATACCTGATTCCTTTCGCGGTACAGGCGGATGAGTACTCTTCTATTCCTGAAAGCGTCCGTACGCTCGTGGTCAATCGCGACAAGAAAATCGTACGCTGTTTACTGTGGTGCGAACAGAACCAGATACCGCAGGGGCTTCCAGCCAGTGCAGCCGAATTCGTGCTGCCGGCCAAGTCGACAGACGAGATGAAAAAAGAACTCGAATCGGCTCGGAAGGCGATTCCCGTAGCCGAAAAAAATCTTGCTGTTGAAGCCGTTCATGCAGGTTCGATTCTTGCACTCAAGGTCGAAGCAGTGCGCGAGCTGGAGTTCGAGACTATCCGCGCAAGTATGCCTTTAATAGCTCTCGGGGAAGAATCGGTTCATACAAAAAAGGCGTCTGTTGCCTGGTTGACCGGTTTCGTACCTGCGCCAGACGAGCACGAAATTGCCGCCGGAGCGAAAAAAAATGGTTGGGCGTTTGTGTCCGAAGATCCTTCAGAAGAAGACAACGTGCCGACCCAGATCAAAAACAATCGCTTCGTAAATCTCATTTCGCCCTTGATAGATTTTCTGGGTACTGTTCCCGGTTATCGCGAAATAGACATTTCCCTGTGGTTTTTGCTCTTTTTTGGTATTTTTTTCGCGATGATTTTCGGAGATGCCGGTTACGGGACCCTTTTGGTTTTGGTCAGTACGTACTATATCTTGACCTCAATCATCAAGAAACAACCGGTAGCTACGGCTCTCTACATGTTTTTGTATCTGAGTTTAATGACCGTCGCATGGGGAATATCCACGTGTTCATGGTTTGGCTTACCATTCGAATCGCTACCGGTGTTTTTGCAATCACTGGCGATTCCGGCTTTCTCGAACGGAAATCCAGAGGCTGCAACAAACATAAAGATATTCTGCTTCGTGTTGGGACTCGTACAGCTGTCCCTGGCACATGTTATTGGAATGATTCGGAACTACAAAACCGTCAAGGTGCTTGGAGAATTCGGCTCGCTTCTCATGACGATCGGAATGTTTTTTGTGGTGCTTAACCTCGTCATAGACGCCGAAAGGTTTCCTATGACCAATCTGGTTTTGGGTACGATAGGTGTGGGATTTGTGCTCAACTTCGTGTTCATCAACTATTCCGGAAGCATTGTCGGGGGTATTCTCGAGAGTTTCAAGAATATCATTACGATGTTTCTCGGCGTGGTTAACGTGTTCGGGGATATAATGAGTTATATACGTCTGTGGGCGGTCGGTCTTGCCGGAGCCGCGATCAGCGGAACGATCAATTCGATGGCCGGAGATTTTATGGGTGGTTTCGTGATTTTCGCGGGGCTTCTGTTACTCCTGTTCGGTCACGGACTCAATTTCATGATGAACGTGCTTTCTGTTGTGGTACATGGAGTCCGACTCAATACGCTAGAGTTTTCAAACCATCTGGGTCTGACCTGGTCAGGCTTTAAATACGAACCGTTCTCTGAAACGGTTAAAAAATAGGAGTTGGAAAATGGTTAATTTTGGTATGTTCGGTGCGGCTGCGGCCCTCGGTTTTGCGGCATTAGGTTCATCTATCGGTCTGGCTATTGCCGGACAGGCTACAATCGGTGCGTGGAAACGCTGTTACATGAACAACAAACCCGCTCCGTATATTTTGCTTGCGTTTGCCGGAGCTCCGCTCACCCAGACAATCTACGGATTTCTTTTGATGAGCGCGATGATGAAGTCCAGCGCCGATCCCTGGTACCTTCTCGGAGTTGGCGTTACCTGCGGTCTTGCCATCGGTTCTTCCGCTGCGGCACAAGGAATGGCCAGCGCCTCGGGTTCCGACGCACTCGCAGAAACCGGCAAGGGATTTTCTCAGTATATTACCATCGTCGGCCTTTGCGAAACTGTAGCACTTTTCGTTATGGTCTTCGGCCTTATTTCGGTATAAAATTCACTTTTTTGTATCTCGAACCCCGGTATCGGTTTCTTCCGTTGCCGGGGTTTTGTTTTATACTCGTGTGCATATAAACCTCTGTACAACCCCTTTTTTAGCCGATATAGTAATTGATCATGAATGAATTCAAACGACCATACCAGATATCCATAGGCGGAGCAGGCTGTACCCGACCCCTGTTGATCGGCGGAGACGCCTCTGTTTCGATCCAAACAATGTGGAAGTCCTCGCTTTGCGGCGCCGACATCCAGGAAATAGCACGTGAACTCGCTGGACTGGAACAACTCGGTTGCGACGTGGTCCGTTTTGCTGTCCCCGACATGGAAAGTGCTGACGTTTTGGTGCGCCTTGCTGCCATTACGCCAATGCCGCTCGTGGCCGACATACATTTTGACTACCGGCTCGCACTTCGCTGTCTTGATGGAACCGTTGCAAAAATACGCATAAATCCGGGAAATATCGGCAACAAGGAGAAGGTTCGCGCCGTTGTAGACAAGGCCCGCGTAAAAAATACCGCAATCCGCATTGGCGTCAATTCCGGCTCCCTTCCACGGGACCTGCAGGATCGCATCGAAAAGAACCTGCAGGCAGGTGGCGATCCCGTTGCAGCACGCTCGGCCGCTCTCTGTGAAGCTGCCGAACGCGAAGTCGCTGTTTTTGACGAACTTTCCTTCAATCAGGTACTCGTTTCCATGAAAGCCTCTTCGGTCGCAGAAACGGTCAGCTGCAACGAAGTTTTTGCTCGCAAATTCGCAGTGCCCTTGCATATTGGCGTTACCGAAGCCGGACCGCTTATCGGTGGGGTCGTTAAGAGCACCCTGGCTTTTAGCAAATTGCTCGGTGAAGGCATTGGTTCTACCGTTCGTGTCAGCCTTTCGGATACCACGGAAAATGAGGTCATTGCCGGCCGCGAGATATTGAGTGAATGCGGTAAACGGAAAGGCGGAGTGCGTATCGTTTCGTGCCCTCGCTGCGGACGGAACGGTTTTGATGTGCATGGGTTTGTGTCACGCTGGCAGAAGGAACTCTTGTCGCTTAACCGGGACATTACCGTCGCTGTTATGGGATGTGTCGTCAATGGTCCTGGGGAAGGCAAGCATGCTGATATCGGAATCACCGGTTCGGGAGACAGCGTTCTTATTTTCCGTCATGGTGAAACGGTTCGTTCCATCTCGGTTACCGAAGGTTTTACGGCGGCAGACGCCGCCTTTCGCGAGGAGTTGAATCGCCTGTGAAAAATACCATTCTGTCTCAACGAAGCATTCTTATTGCAATTTTTACCTTCCTCGCTTTCAATGCCTTTTCCGCAACTAGCACCGGAAACGAAGCGTGGCGTATCCTCGAACGCGCGCAGATGGCGTTCGAACGGGGCGAGAGCGGCGAAGCGCTTCTGTATTGCGAAGAGGCACGCGAAGTGCATACTTCCGGAATCAATGCATATATCGAAATTTTAAAAAAATCGCTCGCGCCTGCCGAAGTCAGAAAAGCAGGAGATGACATCAGGGACGTGTATGCTGTTCTCGAAAAAAGGAATGACAGTCCAGCTCTTGCTGTTTTTGACGCAGTGCAGCTGAACCACCCGGCGAATTTTTTCGGTAAGTCGGTTACCGCCATGCTTGTCTGGCTCGAAAAACGGCTGGTATATCCCGAGGCTGACCTTTTAGTTGGAAAAATCTATGAAGGCGAGGGCGAAAACAAGCTAGCCCTCTCGTTTTATGAAAAAGCCTGGAAGAACCGCGATATGCTCGATATTGCCGAAGAACAGTATACCCTGATTTACCGAATGGCCGATCTTTCTGCAAATATGCAGAAAGTTGGTGCACAGGAGGCATATCTTCTGATTATTCTGACCGAAGATCCTATATTCGGAAAGCCGGGGGAGGAAAGTCCCACCCTTCGGGCCATGCTGCGTACCCTGGAAAGTGAACCTACCACAGACAAATTCTTTTCGCTGTACCGTCACTCAAATTTTACTGCATATAAGGCCTATCTTGACCTTTCGCACTTTTATTACTACGATTCCCGAAAGCGGCTGGACCGTGCCCTACCCGTAGCAGCCCTGTCCGCAACGATAGCAGTTACCCGACTGACCGGCGCCCTTGTCCGAACCGGCTTCGAGTATGTCTATTCCGGATTGCCCGACTTGTTTAACCGTATCGGAAAAAACGGGGAACTTGCAGCCTGGGCACGGGATAATCGCTACTGGGATTCTTTTCTTGTTCTTGCTTCCGTTTTATACGACCACGGGGAGCGGATCCAGGCCCTGTACCTCTGGAACCTCGTCGCCGACAACTGCCCTGATCGGGTAGCCTCTCGGCGGGCATCGGTTCTGGCGCAACGCTACGAGACCTACTGACGTGATGCATTGTTGATTTACGGTCGAAAAAGGTATACATTGTTCTTGTACTGATGACATATAAGGGAGAATCAATGCCAAATGTGAAAATACTTCTGTTTTTGGCCTTGGTTAGGTTCGCCTCAGTCGGTGTTTGGTTCCGATTCGATTAAGATTCACTTATAAGGAGCTTTTGATGAAAAAGAAATTGTTAGGCTTGATTGCGGTGTTTATGGTAGCAGGCAGTGCTAGTGTGTTTGCGTTCGGCTTAGGTCTGCAGTTCAACAACAATGCGAACGAAGTATTTGCGCCCGGCGTCGCATTGACATTCAAGGCAGATTCCATCCCTCTCGTATTCGCGGCCAACTGGTATTTCCAGGAAACAGTCCAGACTTTCGGAATTACCGGAGACTACTGGGTGCTTAACAAGCCGGTAACAAATATCGGCAACGCTTCGCTCAACTGGTTTTTCGGTGTCGGTTTCTTTGCAAACCTGACCTTGATCAAAGACCAAGATGCTCAGTTCGCGGGTGGCATGCGAATTCCGTTAGGGCTCAACATGTTCGTGGCAAACGGATTTTTCGAGCCGTATATCCAGATCGCACCATCGTTCGGCATTCGTTTCGTTCCTTCCTTGGGAACCGAAAACCTGTTCTGGCCAATGTCGCTTGGTTTCCGGATGTGGTTCAAATAAGTACGTAAAACAACAAGCCGTCCCTTTCCGGGACGGCTTTTTTATGCTAGAATCCGCATTTAGACAAGAAGGAGTGAATATGAATAAAGTCGTTTTGGGTGCGGATGCACTGGATGGATATTTAACAGAACAAGATCACAGTCATCTCGATCGGATGGATATGTTGTACGCACGGGCGATGGATTCTTTCAAGATACTTGCCGCCGGCGGTTTTACTTCTGCTCTTGCAAATGAAGAAAAAAAAGTAATCGATATTTATAATGAAATGGGCCACGTGATGCAGGAAATCTGCAAGGAAGCCCCCGGAATCAAGGTGTATTCTTTCGAAACCGAAGTGCAAAGTCATGCTGAAGCATCCCGCGTGATTGCGAAACTCCGCGACATTCGCACCGGTCACAACGAGTTTGTGTATTACACCCAGCGCGCGTACGAAATGCTGTTCCGCCTTGCATATAACCGTAACCATTCCGATAACAAGAACTATCTCGTGGTCAAAACTCCGGTAACCGCACCCGTACAGAACTACGCGGTGCACAAGATTCCGGACATCGACTACAAAATTGAAAATTCGGTAATGTGTGTGCTTCTCCGTGGTGCACTGTTGCCGTCCATGATCCTGTCAAAAGAAATCGAGGAATATTCCTCGCACGGCTATGTTACCCCCTTTGCCCTGTTTAAAATCAAACGGGACGATTCCAAGAAAGAAAAAAATATGGAGTATATCCTCGATCTGGACAAGTCTTTCTTTAATATTGAAGACATGAACGGAAAGGATCTCATTTTTGCCGATCCGATGAATGCGACTGGAGGAAGCCTGGTCACCGTCGTTAAATATCTGATCGACAACGGAGTTAAACCAAAATCCATCAGTTTCTTCAACGTCATTTCTGCGCTCAAAGGAGCGCTCCGCGTCGTGCGAGCTCTAGATAACTGCACCGTCTATACCCTGTGGATGGATCCGGTGCTCAATTCTTCGGCCTACATCATGCCGGGACTCGGCGATGCGGGCGACCGCATCAATGGGAAGGATACCGAGGATACACCACGCAATATGATCCAGCTCATCGCAGATTACGGTTCTGATATTGCAGGCCTTTATCGGTCGCAGCTGCGTCAGATCGAACGGATTGTACTCGGAAACCATTAATGAGGCATCCTATCCTTTGGTCGATCACGGCTTTGCTCCTAGCAGTTATGATCTCGTCCTGCATAACCGGGAATGCCGGTCTCTCGGGACAGAGCATCGCATCAGAGTACTATGCGATCGCCGAAGGATATGCCGAACTTTCAAAATTTGACAAGGCAATTCTCTATTATCGTAAAGCTGCACTCCGCAAGGAATATGCAAATGCAGCCAACTACGGGCTCGGTCGCATGTATGCGCTTTCGGGAAGATGGCAACAAGCTTGCGATACGTTCGCCGGCCTGCATACAAAGGACCCCGACAACACCTTGATAGCGTCCGCCTATGCCTATGCTCTTGCCTCAAACGGACAGACAACCGAGGCGCTCGCTCTATATAAAACGGTTTGGCGGAACAATCCCGGAGATCCCGGGACCGGCCGCAATTATGCCGCCATGCTCGTGCTGGCTTTAAGGTACGAAGACGCACTTTCTCTTATCGCGGAATTGAAGAAAAGCTATCCTGACATTGAAGAAATAAAGGATTTAGGGGAACTCAAAAAAAAAGCAGCGGATGCTCTTACGCCGTCCGCCGATATACCTGAAACCGTTTTTGAATCTTCTCCCGAAGCTATACAATAACTGCGGGTTTTTTTGCGGCTTACTGTCGTTCGATGCCAGCGTCCTGCCAGCTGAACCGCTTGTGTTCGCGAGCCCTGAAGGCTTCTTCGACCAAACCATCTATTTCCATTTTCTCGTAGATTGCCCGCGCGTCTTCCAACGTAGCGCGGAGTATCGGGTGCTTTGGCGAAAACAACACGCAGCAATCCTCATACGGCAGAATAGAAATGTCGAAGGTGCCGATTTTTTTCGAGGTCTCGATGATCTCTTCTTTGTCGAGTCCGATGAGCGGGCGAAGTACCGGATATTCGGCGTATGCGTTGGTTACCGCGAGGTTTTCGACCGTCTGACTTGCAACTTGCCCGAGGCTTTCTCCGGTGATGATAGCTTTTGACCCGATTACCGGGCAGAGCATGTTTGCCACTTTCATCATGCACATGCGCAGGAGGATCGTCGAATAGTCGGGTGGAGCAGAATCCCGGATGCGTTGCTGAACTGCAGTGAACGGCACTATGTTGAGGTGGGTGCCGATATTATATATAGCGAGTACTTTTGCAAGATCCTCGACTTTCTGTTGCGCCTCCGGAGAGGTAAAGGGGTGTGAGTGAAAATAGAGACAATCAATCTTCATTCCACGTCGAATCATGCGGTAACCTGCGACTGGAGAATCTATGCCGCCAGAAAGTAACAATAGCGCCCTTCCGCCGGTGCCGCAGGGAAGCCCACGGTGACCAGCCACTTCGGCACCGTATATAAAGCAGCGCTCGCGCACCTCGACAGTGATTTGGATGTCCGGGTGGTGTACGTCAACGGCGAGGATCCCCTGATCGTACACAGGTTCACCCATGAGTCGCGCTATTTCATACGAATTAAGGTGAAAGCTCTTATCCGAGCGGCGTGCTTCTACCTTAAAGGATTTTTTGCCCGCGTCTCGGGCCTTTATGGCCTGGGCAAGAACTGCCGCCTGCATGGCACCGGTTTCTTTCGGAACAACGGTGGCCCGCGCCCAGCCGGTGATTCCGATGAGGTGGCGAAGAGCAAACTCGATAGCGACCGAGGACTCGAGCGGGCCTTCGATGTACATACGTCCCGCGCGTAATTGTACGTTCGCATGTTTTCCTTCGAGATAGTGCCGCGCGTTCTGCACGAGACGCTGTTCGAATTCCTTAAGGTTGCCGCTTTTCAGGGTCAGCTCGCCGACCTTCACCAAATATATTGCCGTTTCCATATGAGTCTCCTGTAGTTACAAGCCCGACAGCAGTTCGCTGACTGCGGTTATGAGGGCATCTATTTCTTCTTTTGTTGTTGTGTTTCCTGTCGAGACGCGGAACGCGTTTTGCTGTTCACCTGAAACGACATGCATCGCCTGGAGGACCGGTCTCATTTTTTTGCGGGACGAGCAGGCCGAGCCGGTCGAGATGCAGATATCCCGGTCGGATAGCGCCCGGACCAGAACTTCCCCGGGAAGGAGGGCATTGGTGAACTGGACAATCCAGGGAGAGAAGCGGCTGTCCAGCGGCGTCCGCGATTCCGGGATTATTTTGATTCCTTTTATAGCCGTCAATCGTTCGATAAGGTAGGCACATGTTTCATTCGCTTTGGATTCCTGAAGAGTACCTATGCTTTTTTCGAGGCAGCGGGAAAGCGCCCAGGCACCGGCAAGATTTTCCGTACCTGGCCGAAAGCCTCCTTCCTGCCCACCGCCACGGATGAACGGCTCGACGCGGCGCGCGAGGTACAAAAGTCCAATTCCGCGAGGTCCCTGGATCTTGTGGGCGCTGATCGCTCCGGAATCGATACCGGGCAAACCGAACGCGAACGGTATTTTTCCCACGGCCTGTACTGCGTCGACGTGGAAATGTGGTTTGCGTCTGCCAGTGCAATGAGAGGCGAGGGTGGTGGCAATTTGTGCTACCGGCTGGATGGCCCCTGTTTCGTTGTTTACTGCCATCACGGCAACAAAAGCCGTATCGTTCCGAATCGTTTCGAGGACGGCTTCAGGGGTGATAAATCCTTCCCTGTCGGCGGGGATGATAAGCGTTTTCCAGCCGGTATTTTCGAGAAGACGCGCTAGTTCGAGTATGGCTGGATGTTCGATTGCGCTAACGGCTACCGTTCCGCGTACCGGACGTTGGAGAAGAGCAAGGAGGGGAAGGTGGTCAGCTTCTGTTCCACCCGAAGTAAAAATGATCGTTTCGTCTTTCACATTGAGGGCACGGGCGCACCGTTTTCGAGCTTCGCACAGAAGAGCGGCAGCTTTTTTTCCTTCCAGGTGCGCGCTCGAAGGATTTCCGTACGCGTCGCAGGAAAGTTCGAGTGCTTCCTGTAGAATACTGCAGTCAGCGGGACTTGTTGCTGCCCAATCGAGGTATATGCTCATGACAGAACCGCGAGGACTTCAGAGTCGGCGACCTCGCTTACCAAAGTGGAATTGATTTCTCTCTGGAGCACAAACCGTATATTTCCATCTTTTTTCTTTTTATCATTTTTTATGGCAGAGAGAAGAGCTCTCGCATTGTCTTCTGCAGTCGTTATTCCTTCGGAAATTCGAGCCGCAATGACGGGATGGACCGGGGCGGAAGACCAGCCGTAGGCTTCAAGCACCGGGATCACTTCGGCAATGTATTCTGCATCGGTGATACCGAGCCTTCGTCCGAGTTCGAGCGCGCGGGCAATGCCCCAAGCGACGGCTTCCCCGTGGGTGATAGTACCAAATCCCGCAACGCTTTCGAGTGCGTGACCGAACGTATGACCGAGGTTGAGGTACATGCGCTCGCCCGTTTCACGGAGATCGCGTTCGACCACGCGGGCTTTTGCCTGTACACAGCGTTTGACGAGTTCTGCGAGGAGAACTTCGTCGCGGGCGAGCACTTCCTCTCTGCGTTCGGTCAGAATCTGGAAGAGTTTTGGGGCATAGAGAAGGGCCGTTTTGAACACCTCGGCAAGGCCTGAACGGAATTCCGCTTCGCTCAAGGAAGCGAGAACGGGCATCGAAATGTGTATTTTCTGCGCGGGATAGAACGTGCCGACACAGTTCTTGAAGTTGTCAAAATCGATACCGGTTTTTCCGCCGATAGCCGCATCGGCCATTGCAAGGAGGGTGGTCGGAACGAGTTCGACAGCGGCTCCGCGCATATAAAGGGACGCTGCAAACGCAGTTATGTCGGTAATGACTCCACCGCCGAAACCGACAAAGAGGCTGTCCCGTGCGAGTCCGGCGTCGAGAGCTGCCTTCAGTATCCGTTCTACATTCGCCAGTGTCTTTTCTTTTTCACCCGCTTGTATCACCACGATCGGTGCGCCAGGATTAAAACCTGCAGCTTTTTCGAGAAGAGGGGCGGTATTCGAGTCGGCTACATAGATGCCAAGCGATGGGGGAAGGATCGGAACTGTAAGTTCCGGATGAAACAGCACTGAAACGGTGCCAGTCGATACAGTAAAATTGAAGATGTCCATGGATCCATTCTAGTAAGTATTTTCATCCATGGCAAGGAAGTCGGTGCGTACTTTTTCGAGCCGGGCGAGTTCTCGGTTAATGGTTCGCTCATAATCGAGTTTTCCGGTTGCGATGCGTTCCCTCTCGTCTTCCCAAGCCTGAAGGTCTAGGAGGAACAGGAAGCGAAATTCGCGCACATTCGCTTTTTCGGCCCAGATTTTCGCCTCGTTCCAGTACCCGAGTGCCGCCTTGTAGCAGGTTTCCGCGGTAACGAGACTTTCGAGATTCTGTTTTTTCCAGGGCGCATTATAAAAATATGCCACCTGCTTGTCCCATTTCAGGCCGAGCCGGAGGTGCTGTTCGACCAGCTTCAAATTGAGGTGCATCATGAAGATATATCGGTATTTTTCCCAGTCCTTTTCATTAGCGATCTTGGCACGGGCATACAGGGGATTGGAAAAATCCGCCTCGACGGCACGCTCGAGCCAATAGATGTTTTCCATCGTGTCGTCGGGATATTGGTTGTAGTGAATGTGATATAACTCGTAAAACTGTTCCTTGTACCTGACCACATACGCAGCTGCAGGAAAAAGTGGGAGAAAAAGGATGACAAAGGCAAAAAAGAGTGTACAGAATTTCCGCGGAAACAACTTCATGTACTCATTTTCGGCAGATTCCGAACAATACTCCATATCTTTTCGGTTATCTCGCTGATGGGTAGGGATGCGTCTATTCTGATAACCTGCATGTCAGGTTCTGTTTTTTCAAACGAAGCGATAATATCAGCATAACGCATGCGTACCTTTTTTTGAAATTCCCTTTTCTCATAAATTTCAAGCTTTCCAGCCCGCTTTTCTACGCGGTTCATCGCTGTTTCGCTTTCAATATCAAAATAAAAGAGGTATTCAGGGAGGGGGAAATGTTGGTTGAGCTCCACGGAAAGTTCTGGATCGCCAGCCTCGCCCTGGTAAGCAAGACTTGAAAAAAGGTAGCGGTCTGAAAACACGGCAGTTCCCGATGCGGTCAGGGAGACTATACCGTTTTCGCCGTACAGATGCTCTCCGCGGTCTGCTGCGAAAAGTCGTGCCATTGAGTTCGCTGTTAACGTGATTTCGCCGCGAAGCGACCGTCTGATAAGACGCCCAATTTCGCCTTGAGTGGGCTCACAGGTAAAATGCACACACGAACTGGCTGTCTCATAGCGTTTTTTCAGAGCATCGAGCTGTGTAGTTGTGCCGGTTCCGTCTATTCCTTCAAAAACGATAAAATTGCGCAGAATCATGATATGATAATAGAGTAAATTCTGATATGATTCTAGATTGGCATGAAACGTCCTACGCTCGTTTTCACAATTGAACTACTCCTTTTTTTCGTACTTGTGGCTGGCGCGCTGTTGCTCCTTTCGCCCCTGTCAAGACGACTTGAAAACGCACTGATTCACTTTCGTGATACAGTAACTGCACAGGTTGAATCCTCGACTGGCTTCGGTATTTCGTATGCTTCCCTTTCACCGTCCATTTTTTCATCTCTCAGAATAACCGGCCTCGTAATAACTGACGCGGCAAGCGGCGAGACTGTTGCAAGCTTATCAAATGTTACGGTCTCCTATGACCTATTCGCACTGATGCGCGGCGAAACCGAGAAGGCACTCCGGGGAATAACTATCCGCAATGGTTCGGTCACCGTCGATTATTTGCGGAACCAAGCCTTGTTCGAACGGTTCTCGACCCGAAAAAAATCCACTTCCGGCACACTTGCTCAGAATGCGCTGGCCCTCCAGATCAGGAATATCGATATTTCGTATACAGGACCGAATCAGGTGTTTTCCGGTCATATCGGCAAGGGTCTTGCACGCATCGAGGGTGGCGAAATTCTGTTCGAATTGGAAAGCCGAATTCGTTATGCACGCGATACCCTTCCGGGCCTGGGACTTCTCGATGCTAAGCTCACGGTCAAAGGTTCGGTAAACTCCGCTTTTGACACGGGTTCCGCTTCACTCTTGTTCCGAAACCTCGAGGGAGACCAGTTTTCAGTCTTGCGTCTCGGCCTTTTAGCCTCTTTCCAGGAGGGCATTGTAACAGTTAGTTCCGTACAGGATCTACAGCCGGTGGACATAAAGGTCTTGTGGGATATTGCCCGAAAGGACCTGACGGCTTCGCTTTCCTGTGAACGCCTTTTACCCCTGCGGCTCGTGACCATCAAAAATGACTTTTCCGTTTTTGCACGCCTCCGGGACATCTCCGTTTCGGGAACTTCGTCTGTCAGGATAACTGAAGCAGAAGGGCTGACCTTCTCGGTTAACCTGAAAGCTGACGTTCCTGATTCATTCCTGCAGGGCGCAACCGTTTTACTCAAATGCGACGGAACAACCGCTACCATGAATGTCGAAAACCTGTTAATTACGGGGGACCGGTACGATATCTCGTACAACGGCTCGCTCGATCTCATAAAAATGTTGCCCGAAGGGTTTCTTTCAGTGAAGAAATTACAGATTCCTTCGGGAACAAACGTTTCCGGAGACATGTACATCAATCCTGCCGGCCGCGGTTTTTCCTGCCTCTTACCCACCTTAAACATAAATGACAACCTGTTTACCTCAGTCGTGGTCGACCTCGTTTCCGGAAACCGATCGCTCGAGTTTACTCTGTCCGCCTATGACGACACAGGTCATATTGGCGTTGATGGTACCTATACCTTAAAACCTGAACCGTTTCTCGAATTGTACTGCGCTTTCGACTCCGTCAGTGTCGCGGATACCGTCCGTACGGTCAGTGGGCTCTTGGGTCCAAAGACTACCGTAGTCGGAAGTGCTGAAAAAAATATTCTGACTCCGTACGCAATGACAACAGAACTCTATTTCGCGACCGATTTTTCCAGCTTGTCTTTCAACTGCAACCGGCTTGTACTTGCTTCATCCGAACGTGACGGCTTGTATGTGTTGCTTTCTGCCAAGGGAAACGAGAAGGGCATCGACTTTACCGATATTTCATTCTCTTATGCGGGATATGACATTGCTGGCACCGTACATACAGGTTTCGACTCACCGGGAACCCTTATTTTTGATTCCGCTTTCACGATAAACAGTATTCCCTATGTTTTTTCGGGACTGTATAGCAGCCGCCAGCTTTCCCTCTATGGCGACTATAAATTTGGTGCTTCCCTGTCCTTCGATAACCAGGGTGCCATTTCGGGTTCCCTTACTGCGGATGGGCTCCCGGTGCCCGCCGGCAAACTGCTTTTATCCCTGTCGATCAATGCTGATTTTACTGTTGATCCTGCTTCCGGCCTGAAAATCAGCTTAAACAGTGGTACCGTGCAGGACACAAGCGGCTTTCTACCCGTGTCGACTGTTGCCGGTTTTAAGGGCTCCATCGACCGTAATGGTATTTTTCTCGAGAATCTTACCCTTTCGGACGAACTTTCACGACTTTCCGGCAATGCTACGATACAGAGAATTGAAGATACCGACAGCATAAAACGGTACGATGTCGAGCTCCAGCAAGTGTCAGCCGAATCCGGCGAATCCTGGGATATGAATGGCCGTATTACCTTTGCCGAAAAACCCTATTTCGAAGTTGAAGCCTCGGTCAAAGATGGCCCGCTCGCCCGTTTTTTGAAAAATCAGGAGAAAGATAATCTTGCCAGTTTTACCCTTTCCTGCTCGGGCACTCTTTCGGACCTGTATGTTTCGGCCAACGTCGAAAGGATCGTGTACAAAATCAACGGATTCGATCTCGATGCGCGGGGTAAATTGTTACTGCAAGACCGCAGACTGACAATTTTTGATGCAGCCGGTTCCTGGAACACCCAAGGTTTTTCGGAAATGAAAGGGAGTGTACTCCTGGACACGCTCGATGCCTCGATTGAAAGCCGGTACAACGGAGTTTTGGGAAAATCAGGACTTTCGGCCGGACTTACCGTCGTATTCTCCTCCGATGATCCCGAAAAGAACCACAGTGTTGCATCGTCTGGCGTCATCCCTGATTTGAAGTCTCTTCTTACACGCTTCAGCGTCAAGGCAACCATATCCGACATCACCTGGAATTCTATCGTTTCGAAAGAACCACTCATATGTACCTTCATGCACGAACCGGGCATTACCGCCTTTTACGCTGGCAAGAATGACAGTGTTACCGGTTTTTTACTTGACGATGGCACCTTCTCTCTTCAGTCAGGTAAAGAAACCCCGGTCACGTTCCATGCGGACGGACTGATCAAGAATCAATCCCTTTCCGTCACAGTTGCCGGCCTTCATACCGATCTCGCACAGTTCTGGCCGTATACCGGATTAAAAATCGTCGAGTTCGGTAGTGGCAGTCTTGATGGTGATATGCTAATAGAAGGCCTCATCAGCGACCCGGACTTTTTCGGCGAATTGAAAGCGACCGATATCAGTGTAAAGGCTCCCGGATTTCTCGAGGGCACCTACAATGCTTCCGTTATAGACATCCGTCTGGAAGGGAAGACTCTTACTGTTCCGCCGTTTGTGTCTTCTTCAAAGGAAGGCTCATTTACGACCGAAGCCGTACTTCAGTTTGATCGCTGGGTACCCTCGACTGTAGAACTCAAGACAACAACCCTGCCAGGCCAATTCGTCCGACTCGGGGCAGATAATGCGCTTTTTAAGGCTTTGGGATACGCCTCATTCGACCTCATGCTCGGTATTGACCCCGATGGACTAAAAATTACGGGAAATACCGGTTTCGAACGTGGTTTTTTCGCTATCCTGTTTTCCGGTTTTACCCGCCAGGTCGGTTCTGAAAAAACATCCCCGGTCAACTTAAAAATGAATCTTTCGATAGCCATCGGGAAAAAAGTTGAATTCCGCTGGCCGTCTGACGATATTCCGATAATTCGCGGTCTCATTCAGGCCGACAAGCCGATAGAAATATCTCTTGATACCGCAGCCCGCAGTTTTCAGTTGAAAGGTGAGGCGAATCTTAAGGGTGGCGAACTTTTCTACATTAAACGGAATTTTTATCTCCGGCAGGGAAATATTTCCTTCAATGAAAACCAGGACATTTTCGACCCAATGATAACAGTCCGGGCAGAAATCCGTGAACGAGACACGCAAGGCGAACCGGTGCGCATAATACTGTCGGTAGAAAACCAGCCGCTCAGTTCTTTTATGCCGGTACTGCGTTCCGATCCGCCAAAGTCTGATGCCGAGATAATGAGCTTGCTCGGCCAAGCGGCGAGCGGTGATACTTCGCGTGAAACGATATTACGGAATACGGTCATCACCGCTTCCGACATCTTCACCCAAATGAGCCTGTTCCGTGCCGGAGAGAACAAGGTGCGGGATCTTTTAGGTCTTGACCTTTTTTCGGTTCGGACCCTCATCCTGCAGAATGCGATACTCGGCCCGGCTATGCAAACCCCTACGGATGCGCCTATGACCATCGGTAACTATTTTGACGATACGACTGTTTACATGGGAAAGTATCTGGGCTCGGCAATCTATGCGGATGCTCTGATGCATTTCAGCTATTACGACCCCAAATCCGTGGATAACACCGGGAACGCCCAAGGCGTTTTCCGGAATTTGTTGTTCCAACCGGAACTGGGACTCGAGGTTGCTACCCCGTTCTTTCTGCTGCGCTGGGGCTTCACGCCTACCAGCCCGAAAACATTATTTGTCGCGGATAACTCGGTAACCCTGTCTTGGAAGTTTTCATACTGAATGTAAATATGATATAGTATATTTTAAGGAGCTCATGTAATGCGCACAAAACTCATCGCCCTTCTGCTGTTGCTGTTCTGCATCGGAGGAGCCTTTGCCCAAACCGCTGAAGACTGGTACCAGAACAAACCTATCCGGACAATTTCCTTCGAGGGGCTCAAGAATGTTGCCCGAACCGAGCTGGATGGTCTTTTTTCCTCATATTTGGGCAAAAATTTCAAAGATGAACTCTACTGGGATATACTACAAAAATTGTATGCCCTTGAATATTTTGAAGAAATCACCCCAATCGCGCTTCCTGCCGATCCGGCGAAGACGATGGTGCTGCTTCAGTTTACTGTCATCGAAAAGCCGGTCATAAAGAACATCAAATTTATCGGAAATAAAAAAATCCGTACGCCCGAGTTGCTTGGCAAGGTAACTCTCAAAGAAGGCGACATATACAACGAGCTGAAAAGTCGCCTCGACGAGCGTGCCGTTCGCGATTTCTACCTTGAAAAGGGTTATGCAGGCATTAAGGTTGTCTCGGAAGCGGTTACCAATACGGACAAGACAATTACCCTTCAATTTACTCTCACTGAAGGCAAACAGACGGTGATTTCGTCAATCAATTTCGAGGGTAACAAGGTCATGGCCTCCAAAACCCTGCGTAACACCATGTCTCTCAAGGAAGTCAAATTTCTTACCAGCGGAACTTTCCGCGAGGCAATGCTCGAAGCAGATAAGGCTTCCATCAAAAGCTACTATAACGAACGGGGTTATGTGGATGCTGTCGTAGAGACCGTCATCCGCGACCTGGACAGCGAATCTACCGAGGACAAAAACCTCCTCAAGCTGACCTTTGTCATCAAGGAAGGTGAGCAGTATGTCTATGGCGGGACCGAAATAACCGGCAATAAAGTATTCTCCACATCCGAACTCCTCGACAAGATACGGATAAAAGAGGGCGATGTACTCAACCTCAACCGTTTCAACGAAGGCTATCAGGCTGTCGCCGATACCTATTTCGAGAACGGTTACACCTCAAATTATATCAACCGGCAGGAAAAACGGGATAACGACCGAAAGCGTATTTCGTACACCATAACGATTGTCGAGAGTGACCGCAGTCATATCGAGCATATTATCATCAAGGGTAATACCAAGACGAAGGAACGGGTCATAACCCGCGAGTTCAATCTCGAACCCGGTGATATTTTCTCCAAGACAAAGCTGCTCGACAGTGTACGCAATCTCTACAACCTCCGCTATTTTTCTGTAGTTGCTCCCGACCTTGTACAGGGATCTGAAAAAAATCTCGTGGACGTGGTTATCGCCCTCGAAGAGCAGTCGACAGCCTCGGTCCAGTTCGGTGTTACCTTTTCCGGTGTTACCGATGCAGATTCTTTTCCCTTGTCGGTCTTTGTGCAGTGGGAGGATAAAAATTTCCTCGGTAACGGCCAAACCGTGTCCACCAACCTGACCGCTTCGCCTGACACCCAGAGTCTCTCGCTCGGCTTTTCCGAGAACTGGTTCCTCGGCAGTCCACTTACCGTCAGTTTTAACCTGTCAGTAGCTCATAAGCTATTGTATGCCTTCCAGGACACCCTCTTTCCCCAATTCGACGGCGAGGGCACCATCGTTCCCGATCCCTACACCTCGTATGCCGATTATACTGCGGCCACATCCATCGATGATTCCTACCGCATGAAGTATGACCGCTGGGAATACGGTATAGGCGCCTCGACCGGCTATCGCTGGTTCCCCGGCTTTGCAACCGCAACTCTTCGCGGCGGCATCAACTTTTCTATTGTCCAGAATTTCTATGATGCACAGATTTACCGGCCCGCCGATATAGGTATCCGGGACCAGCAGGGAAAATGGGGCTGGAGCAATTCCATCTGGTCGCGTTTTTCTCTCGACAAGCGCGATCTCAACTATGATCCTTCGACCGGCTGGTTCGCAAGCGAACAGGTCACCTTCTACGGCATCATTCCGAAACTCGAGTCCGAATATTACATGCGCTCGGACACCAAGGCCGAAATCTACTTTACGCTGCTCGATTATCCGCTCACCAGCGTATGGAGCCTCAAGTTCGTGCTGGCAGGCTATACCGGGCTCTCGTTTCTCCGTCCGGTCGGCGATAACCCGGTCAGTGACACAAACAAGCTCTACATCGACGGTATGTTTATCGGCCGTGGCTGGAGTACCTTGTACACCAACTCCGACGCCCGCGGCAATATCATGGTAAACCACTGGTTGGAACTCCGCATGCCGCTCGCACCCGGCGTCATCGCAGCGGACTTTTTTCTTGATGCGGTTGCTACCAAGAACGAACTCGAGGATATTGGCTCGCTCGGCCTCAACGACTATTATTTCAGCTACGGTCCGAGCCTCCGATTCTCGATTCCCCAGTTTCCTCTCCGCCTGATATTCGCAAACACCTTCCGCATTCAGGACGGGAAATTCGAATGGGGCAACGGCAAGGGGCCTGACTGGAAATTCGTCCTTTCCTTCAATATTTCAAATCTCTGACAGGAAATGATGGTTGTACTTCCGTGTACACTCATCATTTGCTTTTTCTGACGTTTTATAGGAGCCGACATGAATGCGAAAAAACTGTTTGTCCTTGTACTTTTCCTTTTTCTTGTTTCAGCCTTGTTCGCCCAGCAGATAACCCGCTTTGCAGTGGTCGATACTTCGCGTATCTACACAACCTTTTATCGGGATTCACGCAGTGTCCGGGACTACGAGCAGAAAAGTAGCCAGTACAAGGGCGAGATACAGCGTATGACCGACGAAATAAAGAATCTGCGCCAGCAGAAGGTCGACGCCGATGCACTCAAGGACCTGGCGAAAGTGTCCAGGCTGGAGACAGAAATCAGTACAAAGACAAACTTTGTTCTCGAATATTCGAAGGCAAAAAATTCCGAACTCGATACACTCAAGAAAAAACTGACAACCGATGATGATTTCTACTCGATGCTTTACGACGTAATTCGCAAGATTGCCGAGGAAGATGGCTGCAGCATGGTGCTGAGTCTGCAGGAAAATCAGTCGATTATCTGGTACAGCCCAACCGTCGATATCACGGAGAAAGTGATCCGCAAGATGACTTCGGCTCAATAATACCGGAAATAACGGATACCATGGCCGAAATTACTCCAATGATGACCCAGTATCTCGAAATTAAGGAACAGTACCGAGACGCGGTGCTGTTTTTCCGTCTTGGTGATTTTTACGAGATGTTCAACGAAGATGCAATCGAAATAAGCCGGCTTCTTAACCTGACGTTGACGCACCGGGGTCCGAATCCGATGTGCGGGATTCCCTACCACGCTTCAAAAGTATATATAGCACGGCTTTTGCGCGCGGGAAAAAAAATCGCGATCTGTGAGCAGATTTCCATACCAGGACCTGGCAAGGGTCTTGCCGAACGCAAGGTTGTCGAAGTCATCACTCCGGGTACCGCCGTCGAGGACGCCTATTTGGACCGGACCGCGAACAACTATCTCGCGTCCCTTTCCGTGAGTATCAGGCGTGGCGAAGCCCGCTTCGGTTTCGCTTACATCGATGTATCGACGGGCGAGTTTGCTGCAACTTCTTTTGGTTCAACCGATGCCGCGGAACGCTTCAGAAAAGAAATCGGCCGAATCAAGCCTAGTGAAATTCTTATTCAGCAATCGATTCTTTCGGATTATCCCGAAATGCAAAAAATACTCGACGAGCAGCCGTCCCTTGTGCAGAACCGCTATCCTGACTGGAGCTTCAATTCTGATACTGGCCGAAAGCGTCTGTGTTCGGTTTTTGGCACCGGTAGCCTGCAAGCATTCTCCCTCGAAGGCGAAGCAGCAGAAATACCGTCGGCCGCACTTCTTCTGGAATACCTCGAACATACAGCAGGTGCCTCGATTTCACACATTTCAGGCATTAGAGTATACACGGAATCGGAATTCGTCTCCCTCGACGACTCAACCCGCAAAAATCTCGAACTCGTTCAGAATCTTCGAGATGGTGGTTCTTCGTACACACTGCTTGAAGTACTCAACCATACCCGGACGTCAATGGGAGCCCGACTCATTCGGAGTTGGCTCCATCATCCGCTGACAGACCTCCATGAAATACACGAGCGGCTCGCAGAAGTTGGACGTTTCTATCATGCACAAAAAACACTTGCAGCCGCACGCGAACATCTTACGTCTATTCTCGACGTCGAGCGGCTCACCGGCCGCGTAGCGATGGAGCGTGCTCACGGCAAGGATCTCGTCGCGCTTAAGCAAAGTCTTTTTGCAGCCATACAACTTGATACTCTGTTGCGGGAAAGCGATAGGAATCAGGTTACTGAAAATTCTGTATCTGAAAACCGCAGAACTTTCAAACAAATGAAATCCGGCCAGGAAGCCCTGGCTAGGGTCGATCTCGACTGCGCCCGTGAGATTTTCACTCTGATAGATTCCTCTATTAAAGAAGATTGTCCGATAGTTCTCGGCGAAGGCGGTATTATCTGTGACGGTTGGTCAAAAAAACTTGACGAACTTCGTTCCCTCCGCGATAATTCGCATGCGGTGCTCGAAGCTTATCTCGCAGAAGAACGTGAAATAACCGGTATCCCCAATCTCAAAATCAGATACAACAGGATGATCGGCTATTATCTGGAAGTGTCAAAGGGGAACCTTTCTTCCGTTCCACAACATTTTATTCGCCGTCGCTCCCTTGCCAATGGGGAGCGTTTCTCGACCTATCGGCTCGCAGAACTGGAAACCGAGTTGAACGGGGTACATGCTAACATAAATGAATGCGAACAAACACTTTTCATCGAAGTACGCAGCCGTGTATTCACCCATATTCGAGCACTTCTGTCCATATCGCGCGACATTGCCCGCATTGACGTCCTTCAGTCCTTCGCCCAGGCCGCAACATTGAATGCATGGGTTTGTCCAGTTTTTACCGATTCGGGGGATATGCGCATAACAGACGGCCGTCATCCCGTCGTGGAGGCGCACCTTCCTTCGGGCGAGTTCGTGCCGAACGGAATCATTCTTTCTTCTGCCGAAACACCAGAATTACCTTCGTTTGCCCTCATTACCGGCCCGAACATGGCAGGTAAAAGTACTTTTCTTCGTCAAACTGCCCTCATCGCCCTGATGGCGCAAACCGGTTCCTTTGTACCTGCCGCCGCTGCCGAACTGACTCCCGTAGACCAGATTTTCTGTAGGGTAGGGGCGTCCGACAACCTTGCGCGGGGTGAGTCCACCTTTCTGGTAGAAATGACCGAAACCGCTCATATTCTCCGGTCAGCAACCCGAAAAAGCCTTGTCATCATGGATGAGGTCGGGCGGGGAACCTCCACCGAAGACGGCCTGTCCATAGCTCGTGCGGTAACCGAATACCTTCTGGATACAGTGTGTGCCAAAACCCTTTTTGCTACGCATTACCACGAACTGTCTCGGCTCGAACATCCTCGTCTTGCCGGCTTTTGCCTCGAAGTGCTCGAAACCGAGGGCAAGGTCGTATTCCTCAAAAAACTGATTTCCGGAGCTTCTGCCAATTCCTACGGTATCCACGTGGCCCGTCTGGCCGGAGTCCCCGATGTGGTACTCGCCCGTGCCCGCGAAATACTCGCAACGCTAGGTACATCACCAGTCATGGAACGTGATGCTTCACCGGTCGTTCGAACCACTACCGAAAATGTGCTTCCCCCGGTACCTGTTTTCCCAGCGGGCCAGCTTTTCTCCGACGAGGAGCTGGTTCTCGACGAACTCTTGTCGGTCGACACTAATACGATAACCCCGCTCGAGGCCCTCCAACGCATCGACCGGTGGAAAAAACAGTTGTATCCCGCTAAATAACCCGCCAAAATGCTTTTTTCGTGTGTACAAGATTTTCATGAAACAACCATTTGCAGAACGACTTCGCGATCTTTGTGCGACACTCCTTTTTCCGCAAACCTGTATTGTTTGCGGCCGTGATTCCTTGTGCGGACGTCCCCTGTGCGCGTCCTGCCTTGAGTTCCATTTTCTTCTCAGTGCACGTATGATCTCATTTACGCAGGATGATTCGACCCGTTGCAGCATTTGCGGAAGACCTCTTGTATCCTCGGCCGGTTTATGTACGATGTGCCGCTTGACGCCGAATCTTTCGGCAATCGACCGCATCATTCCCCTGTATTCGTACGCAGGTGAAGGGCAGGAACTTCTCAATGCCTGGAAGACTACCGGAGTCCGTGGGCTTTCTTTTTCCTTTGCGCAGTGCCTGTCGACTGCCCTGCAAGCTGCAAGTGCAGATTTTCCGATTACAGTAATACCGGTGCCCCCTCGACCGAAAAAGATGCGCGAAAAGGGCTGGGACCAAATCGAGGAACTGTCTGGCCTTCTGGAACGTTTTTTCGGGATTCGCGTGCTGCACGCCCTTGTCCGTACGGGCGGAATCCAGCAAAAAAAGCTTGGACGCCTTGCGCGGTATTCGAATCTCAAAGGGCATATTTGCCTGAAACCGGGAATAACCGTTCCTGAATGTGTTATTCTTCTCGACGACCTCATGACTACCGGCTCAACCCTCGATGCGTGCGCAGAAGCCCTGAAAACTGCAGGGTGCAGAAAAGTATACGGTTTAACCCTATTCTGTGACT
>JBBRWY010000024.1:0-51079 GCA_038248875.1 Treponematales bacterium | reverse complement strand
GGTCGATGTCGCGGGTCCGACTCCCGTTTCCCGCTCTTTCTGGAAAGCGATTCGGTAAAATCCGGATCGCTTTTTTTTATGTTGCACGAAAGATACACGTATAAGGCGCGTATCTTTTGTCACAGACAGCCGTACAGCCAGTCAACACAAACCATATCAAGAGGATACAGACATGAATTTGAATAAGCAGTTTACCAAACTTGAAAAATCACGCGTCCAACTCGATGTTACCATCGGCAAGGAAGAACTTGCGAAAGGATACCAGGCACTTCTCCAGAAATATTCCCGCACCATGCAACTTCCTGGTTTCCGCAAGGGAAAGGTTCCGGTTAAAATCCTCGAGCAGAAATACGGCGAAGCCCTCAAGGGCGACCTCGCCGGTGACATCATGGAAAAGGCACTCGGAGAGATTTTTGAAGGTGCAAACGAATTCGAACGTCCCCTTCCCTACTCGCAACCCGCGATGGACAAAGCTCCCGATTTTGATCTCGGCAAGGATCTCGTGTTCACTGTCACCTATGATGTTTTTCCCGAAGTAAAACTTGGCACCATCGACGGTTTCAAGATTGAAGTACCGGTCGTGGCTATCGCCGATGCCGAAATGAAGGAAGAACTCGACGCCATCCGGGACCGCAACGCAATCGTTGTTGACCGCAATGATGGGGACAAGGCAGTCAAAGACAATATCACGACGGTAAACTACTGCGAACTTGACGACGCAGGCTCGGTCATCGAAGGCACCGACCGAGAGGACTTCGTGTTCACGCTCGGCACCGGACAAAATATTTTCAAGTTTGACGACGAAGTGATCGACATGAAAAAAGGTGAATCGAAAGATTTCACCAAAAAATTCGCCAAAGATTTCGAAGATACCGAACTTGCCGGTACAACCAAAAAACTCCGTGTAACACTGACTGCGCTCAAGGAACGGAAACTTCCCGATCTTGACGACGAACTTGCCCAGGACGTGAACGAAAAATACAAAAACCTTGATGACCTCAAAAACGACATCAAGAAGAATATGGAAACCGCTCTCGAGAACAAACTGAAGGAAATGAAAAGCAATTCTCTCCTCGAAAAAATTATCGAGAAAAACGACTTCGAACTGCCGGAATCCATGATCGGAGCGGAACTTGAATCCCGCTGGCAGATGCTTGCCCAGCGCTTCCGCACCGATGTTGCCCAGCTCGAAAAGCTTATCCTCTCTTCCGGCCAGACCAAGGAAGGTATGCTTGGTGAATGGCGGACGGAAGCACAGAAACTCCTCAAGAGCCGAGTTATTGTCGAACTGCTCCTTAAAGACCGTGAAATTACTGTCACTCCCGAAGATGTCGAGGCACAGTACCTTAAAATGGCAGAAGGAGCCGGAATCTCCGTCGATGAAGTCAAAAAACACTATGCGGATGCCCGCCGGAAAGAGTATCTTATAGATGACATCAAGGAACAGCGCCTCTACGCACAGCTCCTTGAAAAGTGCACTCTTACCAAGGGCGCTAAAAAAGCCTTTGCAGATCTCTTTAAGAACGAGCAGTAAAACATGAATGAACAAATGAACAATCTGGTTCCCTTCGTTATCGAACAGACAGGTAACGGAGAACGGTCATACGACATATTCTCCCGCCTTCTGAAGGACAGGATTGTTTTTATCGACGGAGAAATTAACGATGGAACGGCTGACCTTGCCGTAGCCCAACTTCTTTTTCTAGAATCACAGAATCCGGACAAGGATATCAACCTCTATATTAACAGCCCTGGCGGTTCGGTTACCGCGGGACTCGCGCTCTATGACACCATGCAGCATATCCGCTGCGACATACAGACCATCTGCCTCGGGCAGGCGGCGAGCATGGCAGCGATCATCCTTGCAGGCGGAACCGCCGGCAAGCGTTGCGCCCTTCCTTCCTCCCGTGTACTGATTCACCAGCCTTGGGGGGGTGTGCAGGGCCAGGCGGTGGATATAGGGATTCAGGCGCGAGAAATCGTTCGTCTAAAAAAACTGACAATACAATATTTTGCCGATCATACCGGAAAAACAACCGAACAGATCGCGCTCGATATGGAACGCGACTTTTTCATGTCTGCTTCAGAAGCAATGGAATACGGAATAGTTGACCAGGTGATGGCCCGGAGGAAACATGGCAAAGCTGCGAAATGAAAAGGAACAGACCTGTTCTTTTTGCGGAAAGAACGCAGATACCGCACGTCGAATAATTGCCGGTCCGGGAGTTTTTATCTGCGACCATTGCGTTGACGTGTGCCGCGGTATCCTCGACGAAGAAACACAGGTGCTCTCCACTGAATTTACCGGTGAAATTCCAACCCCGAAAGAAATGAAAGCCCATCTCGACCAGTACATCATCGGTCAGGAACAGGCAAAAAAAACACTCTCGGTCGCGCTCTACAATCACTACAAACGTATCGCAAATCCATCCAAAAAACCGGATGACGTAGTGATCGAAAAATCGAATGTGCTTCTCATCGGACCGACCGGCTCGGGCAAGACCCTTCTCGCCCGCACCATCGCTGCAAAAATGAAAGTACCCTTCGCCATCGCCGATGCCACCACCCTTACCGAAGCCGGATACGTGGGCGAGGATGTCGAAAACATCCTTCTCAAACTCATCCAGAGCGCGGGAGGCAACATTGCATCGGCAGAACGGGGCATTATCTATATCGACGAAATCGACAAAATCGCACGTAAAGGCGAGAATGTCTCCATAACCCGTGACGTCTCGGGCGAAGGCGTGCAGCAAGCACTCCTTAAGATCATTGAAGGCACGGTTGCTGCAGTTCCTCCCCAGGGCGGACGCAAGCACCCGAACCAGGAAATGATCAAGATAGATACGACGAACATTCTGTTCATCTGCGGCGGGGCCTTTGTCGGGCTAGACAAGATGATCGAAACACGTGTAGCACTGCATCCCATGGGCTTCGGAGCCGACGTGAAGCTACACAAGGACCGCAATCTCCAGGAACTGTATGATCAGTTAAGTCCGGATGATCTGATCAAGTTTGGCATGATTCCCGAATTCATCGGTCGTCTTCCGATCACGGTAGCCTTGAATGAACTGGTTCGCGACGACCTTCGCCGAATACTAGTAGAGCCGAAAAACGCGATTATAAAACAGTTCCAGGCTTCGCTCGACATCGACAAGGTAGAACTCCTCTTCGACGAAGCGGCTATCGATTCGATCGCAGACCTCGCTATCAAGCAGAATACCGGCGCGCGCGGCTTGCGAGCTATCGTCGAAAAAATGATGATGGATATCATGTTTGAAATTCCCTCAATTGAAGGAAACAAGAAAGTTGTCATCACGAAGGATGTGGTAGAAAAGGCACAAAAGCCGGCTATCGAAACCACTGCGCAAAAAACAGCCTGACAATACTGATCGAAAAGAAAAAAGCCTGCATGTTAACCGAAAACGGTTAGCGGCAGGCTTTTTTATTAGAGGCTCTGGTAAACCACGGTACTTTTACATAGCTCATTGGTTCAGGCTTACTGAAGCAATGCAGGCGAGGGTTTCCTCCGCACTTTTTTTCCAGTTAAAACCGGCGACCCAGGACGTTCCTCGTGCAATAAGATCGTTTCGAAGCGACTCGTTTTCTCCGCTGGAGGTTCGTATCAGACGGCCGATTGCATCCGCAATCTCGACCGGATTATTCTGGTCAAAATAAAGGGCGCTGTCCCCCGCTATTTCGGGAAGAGCTCCCGCACGAGCGCAGGCAACGGGAATGCCGCATGCCATGGCTTCGAGGACCGGCAGCCCCACCCCTTCAGTAGCTGAGGGAAATATGCAGGCATCCGAGGCAGAATACAGTTCAGGCAAATTTTGATGAGGAAAATAGCCAGTCAAAAGGATGTCCGACGCAAAAGGCGACTTGAGAACCTCACGATGCACCAATTCGGCGTTCACCCCGTCGGCACCGGCAATTACGAGCCGGTGAGGCGCACCCGTTTTTTGCTTGAAAAGCGTAAACGCCTGTATGAGCTCAACATGGCATTTGGAGGGATACGCAACGCGCGAGGCAAAGATAATGTACGGGCGTCTGATCGAAAAAGGATGGATAAGTACCGCCTCATCGCTGGTGACGGGTCTCGGAAAAAAAAGGCTTGTATCGATACCGTTGTGTATTACCGTAATGCGTGATTCGGGAATATGCAGGTTAACAAGGTCATCACGAATAAAACGGCTTGCCGCGATAATACGGTGTACTTTTTTGAGTTGCATTTTCAATAATCCCGTAAAAATGCCATCTTCCGAATTTTTGAACGTATTTGAAAGGATATCCTGCACAACTATGACCGAGGGAACGTCGAACTTGAGTGGAAGCAGGCGAACTCCTGCAGGAAAAAGGACTGCGTCATATTTTTGCTTTCGGGCAAAAGCTGGAAAGCCAGCAATATGCCACAGGCGTTCCGCCAGCAGGCTATCAGACACAGCTACGCCTGAATAAGTGACAGATTCCAGTCCTGACGAATAGGTGTAACGGTCAAGTTCGGGTCCAAAAAGATCAATATCATATTCGGATTCGGGAAGGTTGCGCACGAGTGAAAGGACATAGGATCCGATACCGGATCGTCCATGATCACAACCGAAGGTATTTATACCGATTTTCAAAAAACAACCTCCGTAAATCAAGCCCCAAATTCTTTAAATTATAGCACTTTAATACCGATTGTGCTATCCTGAGTTCATGAATATTTTTTCCAAACTTTCCATCCTTCCTGAATTGTGCACTGCCCTCGAAAATAAGGGCATTACAATACCGACCCCCGTGCAGGAGCTGGTCATTCCATTGCTTCTGACGGACGAAAACGTACTTTTTCAGTCAGAAACGGGTACGGGTAAAACATTTTGCTACCTTCTTCCTGCCTTCATGAAATGCCTGGCTTCAGACAAGCAGCAAGCCACGCAGATACTGGTCATTGCCCCAACCCACGAGCTGGCATCCCAGATAAAGTCCGAAGCCATCAATCTTGCACGCGATGCGAATGTACCAGTGACTGCGGCGCTCTGCATCGGAGGAGCTCCCTTGAAGCGGCAAATAGACATGCTGAAAGATAAACCGTCGATTCTTGTCGGCGGTCCGGCCCGCATACTCGAGCTCATCCATCTCAAGAAATTCAAGACTCACAATATCTCGATGGTAATACTTGACGAAACGGACCGTATGTTGGCGCCGGAAATGCGGGATATCATCCGCGACCTTCTTGCCGTTTTACCCGCCAGCGCGCAGTTTGTTGCCTGTTCTGCGACCTTAAGCCATTATCATGCATCTCTTCTTGAGAAAATGATTCCTGAACGGAAAGCAACTCCCCTGCCTGAAAGCGTCCCTAACGGTGAAGACAATACAGAAGCCCCACAGAAAGTCTCTGAACCTTCGAAATACCGGATCAGACTCATCAACCTCCCGCCGGAAGATGTCCTCAAGCGGAACATCGTACACTGGGTCTTCTACAGCGAAGGTCGAGACAAAATAAACGCGCTTCGCAGCTTCCTCCTCGCTGAAAAACCCGGGAAAGCGCTCGTATTTACCGCTATCGCGGGGCAGGTCGAAAATATCGTTGCGCAGCTCAATTTTAAGAAAATTCCCTGTTCGGGGATTTATGCCAAACTCGACAAGATCGGCCGCAAAAAAGCCATCGACGATTTCCGCGCCGGCCGCTCAAAAGTGCTCGTGACAAGCGACCTTGCAGCCCGTGGACTTGATATTCCCGACATAACCCACGTAATCCAGCTCGACGTAAACGAAAATGAAGATTTCTTCATCCATCGTGCGGGCCGAACGGCGCGGGCGGGTAAATCAGGAATCAATGCTATTTTCGGTGATGAAAAAGAACTAAAAAACCTTTCGCGAGTCGAAAAAAAACTCGGTATCGTCATCTATCCGAAAGTCCTCTACGGCGGCGCAGTACGCACACCCGATCAGGACGGCGAAATTGACGTAAGCGGGAATTCGGCCAAGCCAGCTTCTCCGACAGAGTAAAAAAAAAGCCGGCGATACACTGATCGCCGGCATACAGTCACATTCAAACAAATCAGTAATAATACTCGAAACCCGCACTGATGTAGTTGTTGAAGACAGTGCCGGTGGCTTTTTCGCGCCAATCGCTCAGTTGAATGGCTGCGGCTGATTCTGAATATGTACCACTATTCGTATAAATATCCTTGTTGATATCTTCATTCAGATTTGCCTCAAACCGGTAACCAAAGCGGAAGACCATATAGCCGCCGCTCTTGAGCACCGGAAGCACGCACGTGGCATCAAAACCTGTCTGCCAGATGTACTGAAGCGTATCCTGCGAAAGGAACGGAGTCGAATAATTAAAAGCATGACCGACGTTAGTTGCCGAAGGATTGAGAATAGTGCCGTCCGTGATATATGGATGCGTCATGTATTCCTCGATTCGCTTCGCGTCCATACCTTCGTTCACATTTCCGTGGCGTATCAATATGCCCACAATATCAAAGTCGATACCCTCGAGCGGACGAAGCTTGAGCTTCAGGTTAACACGGTCCGAGTTAGGGTCAAGAGCGGCACCGAACGATTTGCCTGCATGCTGGTAGTTTTGAAAATTGGGAACGGTCAGGGACAGGCTATCATCGGGTTTATGAGAATATGTGTACGGGGTTACCATCGTGTAGTCGAGACTTGCAAGGGTGAAAATTCCGGACTCGCGCGGCGCATACGAAGCGCCGATCTGACCTGTAAGGCGCCATTTGGTATCGAAATGCAGCTTGATAATATCGTTGAAACTGAGATCATCAGCATATAACACACCATCAATCTTGAGGCCTTCAAGCGGCTTGATGGTAAACATACCGCCGAGATAGCTGTTGTCATTGAGGCCCATTAACCCCTGGCTGATGAAATACGGGGAAATAGGCAGCAAGTACAAAAGCTCCATTCTGCCTCCATAGGTGATCGATTCAAGGATCGACACTGATAGCCATTCGAATGGACGAAACTCCAAGTTATGTACAGCAAGAAATTTCTCGGGCGAGAAAGAATCGCTGTCATCGGCAGTAGTTGCGGAAAGCGAGTACATCGAAACGTTGATGCCCCAGAGGGGCTTGTTCACGGCGAATGAATACTGGCCGGAATGTAAGGCCTGCTGGCCGACTACAACGCCGTTTTCCGGAAACGGGCCGAAAGAACCGCGCATCAAGCCGGCGTTCAAGTAATATTCAGTGGTTCCAACAGCTATGGACGAATTGATCGATGGAAGAATCCACATAGGTCCGACTTTGGCATTGTCTGAAATGATGTCCTTGTCCGAATAATTCCAGGAGGGAACGACTTCCTGGTCGAACAGCTTATTTGTCGCCCAGCCGTCAACGGAGGCGCTGAGCGAAACAAATTCTTCCATTTCATAATTGATATCGAATGAAAGAGCAATCGCAAGTTGTTTGAGGGATTTTTCGGTATCGACTGCCGCATCCGATTTGCCGCCATAGGTTAGAATGCGACCGAAAAAACGTTTGTAATGCGATTCGGCTATTTTACGTTGGGTTGTATCACCTTTTTCAATGACTTGAGCAAGTATTTCTTTCACCATCTGCAAAGGATAGGGCCGGGCTGCGGGCAGATTGTTGATGATGCCCGAGGTTTCCCATATAGTAAGATCGGTATAGAAAAAATCGAGGGGATCGGCCGCAACCTGGGCAAAAAGACCGGCCGAAAAACAGGCCAGAAGCAAGACAAGTAAACTAGGTTTCAATTTCATGTTCGATCCTTTCTGTGCATTATCTGAGGGCGTACGCAACGGTACAGGATGAACTGACGGTCTGGTTCTGTTCGGTCCCGATAGACAAATTATAGACCAATCTGCCGCTTATCTCAAGTCTTTCGGTTACACTCCGGGCGAGGTCGAGAACCAGGGAATTCCGATAAGAGGGGTTGCCTGTCGGTGTGTAGCGGGTAGCTTCGGTAATCGTTTTTGGATAGTAATTATCGCCAGTTGCATCCAGAAATTCCGGGCTCGAGGAACCCCGACACACGTAGCGCCAGGTCAAACCTGCCTTGAGAGAAAAAGGAACTACATATCGGACCTGTGCGGTGCAGACAATTGCATCGGGTCCATACGGACTACCAAGCCAGCCCTTCACCGCTTTTGTCGTGTATCCCGCTGGGCCTACAAGTTCCTTCCTGCTCCAGTAAAAACTGATATCCCGATTCGAAAGAATATAGAGCCAGGGATTTGTATACACGCCCTCGAACCCGCAAATCAGGTAACCGTCAGCAAAAGGGCGAAGGTACTCGACACCAGCAAGTCCGCCAAGCGAATTCGGTATAACATCAGCAGTTCCCGAATAGTTCTCGAGCTCGTATGCTGTTTGGAACTGATTCATTGCAAATTGTCCGTACAGACGCAAGCCCTTTGCAGGAACGAGATCCGCTGCGAAGGCGAACTGGGTACCTACCGGGTCCCCGGAAGACTCCCCATAGTCGTCTTTCCAACCAGCATAGCTGTGGTAGATCATTGCCGGATTCAAGTACCGGAGATCAATTGTCGAGTTGACTGTTGCAGCTTCGGAAAAACGGAGTGTCAGGAACGAAAAAGGTTGAACAGATATATCGTGATAATACACAAAGCGGTCGGGCGCGAGTTCTACCGGGGTCAGCGAGATGCGGATACCTGGTGAGAAAAACACGATGGACGCATAGTCAAGCCGGTCCGCGGTGTCCGACAGGATCATACTGCCGGATAGCGTACGGCCTGCATTCAGGGCGCCCCGGCCGATAACGGCGGTAAAAAAACTGTTTCCTGCGGAAGCATAAGCTTTTGAAGGTACATTGAGATCGAATGAATCGGCTGTTGCGGGGACATTTGTGTAATTATCGCTCAAACTTGCTGACCAAAAGCCCTCCCCAACCGAAAAATCGGCAAATACAGAAAGATACGGAGAAAAACTGACTGTCAGAGGAAGGGATAAAAAGGGTGCAGTATTGTTGAATCGGGCAAACCGTTCATAATCACTGTCATCTTCAATGGAAGACCGGAAACGGGCAGTAAGAGAAAGTCGTGGACGGATGTCGAGGGAAGCCGCGCCGGTTTGCCACAGTGGTTTGGAAGCACCAAGAAATAAGGCAGCTTTCCGGTAAAGTGCCTGACCGGGAGTGGACAGATTTTCGAAAGGAACTGCATCCAGATACAGTCGGGTTTCGGCCATACTCGCGGGAGCGTTCATGGCAAGAGTTGCATGGCCCGTCTCGAGAGAGAGAAACACTAGCGCGTCATAGATCCAGTGTCCTGAGGGAATAAGTTCACAGAGGGAGCTCGTGCCGGTGGACTCTGCATTCAATACTGTACAAAGTAAAAAAAAACCTGTCAGAGCGACAAATAAGCGTCTCATGAAAGTCACTCAGTCCTTCGAAGGAAAATCATGAATAAAAGAAACAACTTCGTCGAGCCCATTCCGTATTCCGAGACGGGCTATATTTTTAGTAACAGTGCGGGCGAGTTCGGGATTTTCCAGAACCCTCTGTGCCTGGTCGAGGATGGCATCCGGCTTCTTGATGTACCAGCCAGCTCCGTTATGGATGACGTACAGTACGTTGCCCAGTTCCTGCCCCCGAATGAAGGTGGAAAAAATGACCGGTTTACCTACGGCAAGTACTTCCATCACAGTGGAGGCGCCACCCTTGGTTATGACACAGTCAGCAATATTGAGAAGATCCTGCATGAAGTTTACAAAGCCGTACACACGTACGTTTTTAGCTCCGGACCATTCCACAATGCGGGTCACGAGCCGCCGGAGCAGCTTGTTTTTTCCACACACGACAACGAGAATTTCACTCCGTTTTCGCCTGACAAATCGGGAAACGATGCGATCTGCACTTTTGAGGCCTTCCCCTCCACCGGCGATGAGCAGGACCTTGGTATCCGGGGGAAAACCGAGTCGTGCCCGGGCTGATGCAATTTCTTCGTTGGAATAGGTATGCTCGTAGGATTTGGATAGCATAAACGGAAACGCGTGGACCCGTTCTGGGGCGTAACCATAGCGCGTTACTGCTTCCTTGCGTAATTTTTCGGAAAAAACCACGAGTTCCATGTTTTTCTCGTAAAACCACGAACCGTGGGCCGTAAAGGGATCGGTAACGAGGGTAATAAGGGGAATTGACGGATCGACACAATCGATGGCGCGCCGTGCCATAATAATAAGCACTTCATGAACACAGACAACCTTGGTAATACCTTCATCACGAAAAAAACGGGCGAGGTGACTTTCGCCGTGGATTGAAACAAAATAATTACCGAACCTGATCGCGAGGGGATTTTCGGTCATCCGGTAAAAAAGGACATACGCTCCTTCAAAATAATTGGAAGAAGCCTGATATCCCTTTTCGAAAAAAAGCTTCGAGAGCTTCATTCCTTCGCTGAAACCGTTGAGCAGGACTGGTTCGCATGTTTCAGGATAGCCGAGCTCGAGGCCTTTCGCGAGAGCTTTGGCCGGAGCGACATGGCCGGCTCCGGTATTCAGGTATAGAAAGGCAATTTTTTGTTTCATATGTTCAATAAAGTATAACCGGATTGAAACCGCTCCACAAGACAATTCTGTTCGTACGTCATTTTTTGGCTTTCCGGGACAGAAGAGTATCACGATAGATGGTTTCAAGCCGGGCAGACATGGTATCGATAGTCCAGGCCATAGCATGTTTTCTGGCTTCTTCGACCTTTCGTTCATACAGAACATGATCGGTCAGGAGCTCGAGCACACGGGAAGTAAACTCAACCGGATCATTCTGAACCATAAAGCCGCCGTTATTACCGCCCATAACAGTGATCGTACCCATCTCGCCGATCGCCACTACCGGTATGCCGGAAAGCATCGCCTCGATGGTAACGAGACCCTGTGTTTCGGTGCGCGATGCAAAAACGAAAATATCCGACATTGCATAGACAAGGGACAGATCCTTGCGGTCGAGATAGCCGGTGAATACACAATTTGGCGAGATGCCGAGTTCGGCCGCTTCATCCTGAAACAGAGGCAAATCAGGGCCGTTTCCGGCGATAAGAAGCACAGTATTTGGCTGTTTAGCGAGAATTTCAGGCATTATCTGCAGTAGAAACGAGATATTTTTCTCTTTGCCGATACGGCCGGCAAAAAGCAGTATACGGCGGCCGGTAAGCTCGGGATATTTTTCTTCGAGCTTCAACCTGAAGCTGTCGATTTTTTCCTGCTCATTATTGAAAAGCGCAGGATCGATTCCGGTCGGCAGAAGATGGACCGGCCTTTTTACCTTGTACCGTTTCAGTACATCAATAATCTGGTCTGAAGGCGCGATAATAGTTTCTGCACGGTTGGCCATATGTTTTATGATGCGCCGGGCTATAAATCGAAGCAGAAATTCCGGCGCGTATGGAATGTAATTGATTGCATAATCTTCCCAAAGTGTATGAAAGGTATATACAACGGGCAATTTATGAAGTAATGCATAATAGAAACCGAATTCACCAATAACAAATTCCGAATTGACATGCACGAGATCGGGCTGGAATACATTCAATTGTTTTGATACCCAGAACCACTTGTGGAATTTGGCCAGGCGATCTTCTTTGGATATGGGGAGCGGATATGAAGGAACCCGGATGACAACCGGATCCGAATCACTTTCTCTCTTGTCCATGACCGGATTCGACATGCGCTCGACTGCCTGAGATTCGGGATAAAAAGAGCATATAATGACCACTTGATGGCCGGCCCTGATCAATGCCCGGGAGAATGAATCGACAGAAACGGTTACGCCGTTAACCCGGGGCCAATACGCATCGGTACACATGACAATCTTCATTCGTAAAACCTCTTTGACGGATGGACGGAACAGTTTCGTTGGTATTGTAGCATGATATTGAACCACAAGGGAATTCAGTTTATAGTACACCCAATCATGACAGTAGCAGAAAAAACGGACCTATTCGGCTTTTTGACCACCGCGGGAGACTGGATTTCCGGATACAAATCAGACCACCCCGTTCCAGAGTTTACAGACTCGATAGACGAGGAAGAAGTTGCAGAAAAGCTGGTTTTTTCCTCGATTTCCGACCTGCAACACGCCGTCCTGGCCTGCAGCCGCTGTCCGTTAGCCTCAAACCGTATTATCGTTGTCCCGGGCGAAGGCACACCATCGACTGATCGTATTCCGGTGCTGGTTATCGGCCCGGCACCCGGCGGGACCGATGGACTGCCGGGACGCCCGTTTGCCGGAAACGGGGGAGCCCTCCTCGACAAGATGCTTGCCGCCATCAAGCTGACCGGAACCGAAAACTGTTATCTGACAAACCTAGTTAAATGTATGCCCTCCCCGCTCAGAAATCCCGAAGAACGAGAAGTTTTCATCTGTTCATCCTGGCTTGACGCCCAGATTGAACTGCTCCAACCGGTCCTCATACTGGCACTCGGAAGGGCATCGGCGCAGCACCTCTTGCGTACAAACGACGACCTCGAAAGCCTTCGAGGTACTTTCTACAGCTATCAGGGTATCCCGCTCCTTTCGACCTACCATCCCGACGATATCCTTGCAGATGAAAGCCTCAAGCGTCCTGTCTGGGAAGACCTCAAACTGTTCCGCTCCGAATTGGACCGCATATGGCACAATGGGTCGAAGTAGTCCTTAACGTCCCAGTCTATCAGTCCTTTACCTACCGGAATCCCGATTTTGCACCCGATTCGAAGCTGACGGGCAAACGCGTGGAAGTACGCTTCGGCTCCCGCGTCATGATCGCCTTCGTGATTGCAGATTTTGATATTCTACCCCCCAATTTTCCCCTCGAAGAATCAGCGATCAAACCCCTGCTCCGTGTGGTCGATCCCGAACCTCTTTTCGGGGAAAAAGAAATCGCCCTTGCCCGCTGGATTGCCTCGTTCTACCTTTGCGCCGAGGGCGAGGCACTTGCCGCTATACTGCCTTCGGGCAAAAAGGAAAGCGAAGCTGGCAGCCTTACCTTCGACGATACCGATTTTTCTCCCTGCGGCCTCGAACTTTCGACCGAACAAAAAGACGCGATCTCGGGGATTCTTGACCTGGTGGAATCCAAACCTGCGTATCTCTATGGCGTCACCGGCTCGGGTAAAACAGAAGTATTTCTGCAGGCGGCCGAGGCGGTCCTTGCACGAGGAAAGGGAATCATCTATCTCGTGCCCGAAATAGCGCTCACCCATCAGGTGGTGGATTCCGTGATTAGCCGCTTTGGAAGGGAAGCCGCAGTCCTTCATTCAGGTCTTTCGGGAAACAAAAAACTGGCCGAATGGATGCGTATCAGGCGGGGCGAGGCACGAGTAGTTGTCGGTGCGCGGAGTGCCATTTTCGCGCCTCTCGAAAACCTGGGTCTCGTCATCATCGACGAGGAACACGACGGCTCATACAAATCTGGCACAACCCCGCGTTATCATGCACGTCAGGTGGCCATGCGCCGCTGTGCCGATGCCCGGTGCCCACTCGTTATGGGGAGCGCGACACCTTCACTCGAAGCCTGGTACCAGATGAAAACCGGTTCGCTCCGCACCTTCCCGCTAACCAAACGACTCGCTGGTGGTTCGGTACCCGAAGTACAGATCGTCAGTCTCGGCGGCACCGAGGGCGCGCTTTCACAAACCCTCATATCGGAAATCCGGAGCGCGAAAGAAGCAGGAAGACAGTCTATCCTTTTTTTGAACCGCCGGGGGTTTACTCACTTTTTCAGGTGCAATACCTGCGGCTATGAACTCAAATGCCGTAACTGTTCGGTACCTCTCACTTGGCACCGCTCCGCGGGCGTCATGAAATGCCATTACTGCGGCTGGCAGGTACAGCCACCAACAAACTGTCCCGAGTGTCTTTCGCTCGACATCGGCTATGCAGGTTTTGGGACGGAATTTATTGAAGAGGAAGTGCGCAAGACCTTTCCCGGTTTTACGATTCAGCGGGTCGATACCGACACCCTGACCAAAAAGGGAGAACTGAAGGAAGCCCTCGATAATTTCCGCGAAGGAAAAACGGATATACTGCTCGGCACGCAGATGGTCGCCAAAGGACTCAATTTTCCGGGTGTCCGTCTGGTAGGGATCGCCCTCGCGGATACAGGCCTCCACATGCCGGATTTTCGAGCCTCGGAACGTACGTTCGCCCTTATCGTGCAAGTTGCAGGCCGCGCCGGGCGTTTTTTCCCCGACGGACGAGTCATCATCCAGACATGGAGTCCTTCGAATCCGGCCATTGTTTATGCGAGCAGGGGTGATATGGAAGGCTTCTATACACAGGAACTGGAACAGCGCGCCCTCCTCGGGTTCCCGCCTTTTTCACGCCTCATACGGCTCGTCTTCCGGAGCAAGAGTCTTCAAATCGCCGAAGCGGGAGCCGCAGGGGCAGCGTTAATTCTCAAGGAACGCATTCCCGCCGAAGCCGATCTCATGGGTCCTTCGGAATGTCCGCTTGCCCTCATTTCGGGCAATCACCGCCACCAGATCATTCTCCGCGGCCCGTCCATTCCGCCACTGGCGAAAGCCGTACGGCAATTTATGACCGGCTACAAAAGTCTACAATCGTTATACATTGAAATCGATGCGGACCCGGTAAGTCTCCTCTAGAAAAAATCAGTACCGGACATTCCACAGAAAAAGCCCGTTTCCCGGGGCGGTAGGTCCCGCCTGTCGCCGGTCACGCGCGTCCATAATACGCTTAAATTCTGCCGGTTCCCGGTTCTTTTCGTCGAGCCACAGAAGCGTACCAGTAAGCGAACGAACCATCTTCCATAAGAAGGCATTCGCGGTTATCTCGAAAACAAGTTTTTCCCCTTCCGGATAAAAACAGGCATTATATATATAACGCATCCGCGTGGTGCTCTTGTCTCCGATCGCGGTAAAGGTGGTACAGTCAGTCTCGCCCGTAAGATATGAAGCCATGCGGTTGAGCCGCGATACATCGGGCCATCGGCCGAGGTACCAAATATACGGCATATCGTGGGCGAAAGGGTGTTTACCACAATATATGAAATACCGGTACGTACGGGATCGCGCGTTGAAGCGTGCATGAAAATTAGATGGAGCTTCGCGGGATGCGAGAATGCGGATATCCCGGTCCATGAGTGAATTGAGCGCGTGTACGAACCGTTCAGCGGGGATCCGAGCAATATCGGTGAAAAAATTTGCCACCTGCCCTGTCGCATGCACGCCCGAATCAGTACGGCCGGAACCACAAATAGAAACCGGATGTCGGTGCATTTCTTCGAGAGCTTTCTCGATTTCTTCCTGCACCGTTCTGCCCTTCCCCGCAGCTTTTTCGTTCTGTCGCTGCCAGCCAAGAAAACGCGTTCCGTCGTAGGAAACAGTCAGGACAATGTTTCGCAGAACGAGTCGTTCATTCGTCGTTGTCTTCATCGTCGTCATTTTCGTCGCTGATTTCGGAGACTATCAAGTCATACAGATGTCGCGCATGTTCGAGAATCGGGCCTGGCTTGTTTTTGGTTGAGCGGCCGAGACCGAACAACTTTGCGAGGGAACGCCGGTGAAAGGTCATAAGCTCAAGTCGCCTATGTACGTCGGTGCGGGAACCGTACTTTACTTCGAGCAAAGCGGAAAGATAGAGAACACCGTCGAAGCCATAATTCTTGTCGAGGTCAGGACCGAACGATTTGAGGTTGGCTATCATTTCCTTTCCCGAAGTTTCTAGCTCGACCGCGAGGCGATAAAAAAAAAGCGCTTTATGATAGAACAAGTTCGATACATACGTATAGTTTTCTTCGGGATAACGCTTGCCAAGCTCGCCGAAAAGCCAGGCAGCACGGATAGAGCAGACGCCTTTCTTGATGGTAGGCGAATATTTGGCATCGACCTGTTCGTAACACAGGAGAGCCAGATAATAAGAGGCCGCGCCCTCATTCAGGGTTCGATTGGCGGAAAATTTAAATCCGGAAAAAAGATTCCGCACCGAATCATAACGGTCGTCCATGTGGTCGGCGATCCGATCGAGGCTGTCCTTCTCGAGGGTGCAGAAATCCTGGGCAAACGCGGCATAGTGACATTTGGGACAGACTGTCATCGTATATACAAGAGGAAAAATTTCGCCGTATTTTGCGGAAGGCTCAAAAAGGCGTCGTAGCTCGTCGGTAAGAACACCAGCTATCATGCGGCCTCCGCCGGACATGAGTTCCTCCCGCTTGAACTTCGCATTGCAGATCGGGCACTCGGTCTGGTCTTTTGAATAAAACGTAATCATGGGTGCTTTGTCGTTATGGGCAGCCACCGGAACCTCCTTCAATCACCACCATAGCGAGAGCATTATCCCGCTCGTGGGTAAGGCTGAGATGTATGATTTCGCCCCCGCTTGCCGAAAAAGCGGCAAGAGCGTTCCCGAACAGTTGCATGCAGGGTTTTCCGTTATGATTGTTGAGTACCAGAATATTCTTGAGAGTGATTCCGGACAGGCCTGTGCCTATAGCCTTCCCAAAAGCCTCTTTCGCCGCAAAGCGTGCGGCAAGAGAAAGAGTCGCTCCGCTCCCCTTGCGCAAGGCCGCTTCGAGTTCTTCCGGATGAAAATACCGCTCAAAAAGGCCGGGGATTTTTTGCCAGCGCTCAAGCCGGGTTACATGGACAACATCAAGTCCGACTCCGATAATCATTCGATTTTCCTTTTCACCGTCAACTGAACTTCTCCGGGTACACTTTTTATAACCTCATACGGGAGCGGAATGATTGTCTGCACTGGCAGGCTATATACACCCGGTCCGGTCACATTCTCACACAGCACGGTCAGGGCATTGTATGGCAAAGTCCAGGTCTCGAGATCTGTCTGCGTTCCCTTAAGCTCTAACGATCCGGAAACCATGTCTGTCTCTATCAAGAAGGCCGGGTCGAGATTTTCAAAATAGAATGGAACATCATCAAAACGCTTGATCAACGTTGTCTGGTTTATACCAACACGAAAGCTGATTTTTCCCTGACCCGAAATTGAAAGTAGATTATTCCGGTTGACCCCAGCTATGATTCCATCAAAGCTTGCATTACGTCCCGACAACTCGATAGATTCGGTGAGTACCTCGGATATTTTTTCCACGATGGAACGCGGACCGCTGACTTCGACTATCGCCGGTTCGACTGTAAAACCGGTAAACTCGTAACCTGCTTCGGGGTAACCGCGAAAGTTCGGGGTGACCGGAACCTTTTTTATCATACGGTGTTCGACCCGTAGCGAGATTTCAACGGGTTCAACCGAAATCTCGAGCGGTTCGATATCGAGGGCCGTTCCCTTACTCCGCGTTTGTACCGACACGCGGTATTCCCCTTCTTTGGTATATCCGGAAAGATCAATGGTAGCGATTATATCGTTTTCGAGGATTGGATAGATGCTATTGGCTTCGCCCCGAAGTCCGATCTTGACCATGCGGGGATAGGCAGTCGCAGGCACGAGATCACCATTTGTTTCTACAATTAACGGTACGGAGAAATAACGCTGCTCGAGGGTACTCATGCGATAAAACAAAAACAGCATCAGGGACAGGGTGAGGCAAATGATCTTTGCCGGCCAATTGTCCATTATTTTGTCAGTTAAATTCTTTAATGTCATGTTCATCCTCGCTTGAAGAAGTATCAGCTCCGAGATCGAGCAGGTCTTCCAGCTGGCGGGTTATTTCTGCCGGCGACAGATCATAATACAGTTTCGAGTCGTACGCGAGGCTGATAGCGCCGGTCTCCTCGGACACTACCAGGATTACTGCATCGGTTTCTTCGGACAAGCCGAGAGCCGCGCGATGACGGGTACCGAACGTCTTGCGTATATCCTGTTGCTCTGAAAGGGGAAGAAAGCAACCTGCGGCAATAATGCGGCCACCCTGGATGATGGCGGCACCGTCGTGGAGTGGTGTGTCATGACCAAAAATGGTCACGAGAAGGCTTGACGAGAGATCGGCATTCAGCCGCGTACCGGTTTCGGCAATGTCCTTGAGCGTATTGCGGCGCACAAAGACAGCGAGCATGCCCCGTCTCCGGTTTGATAAAATGTCGGCGGTGGTAAGCACCGATTCGAGATGGCTGTGCTTCGAGCGTTTACCAATGCGGAGCCAATCGCTCTGGCCGATCTTGAGGAAAATCTTGCGCAATTCCGGCTGGAACACAATCGCCACACCGATGAGAATTCCGGGCGCAAGAATGTTGAGGAGCCACAAAAGCGTATTGAGCTTGAGGACAAATGCTATCGCATAGATGATAAGGAGAGAAATGGTGCCCTTAAGCAACTGTATTGCCTGAGTCTTTACCAGTATTCCGTATCCCATATACAGCAGAAAAGCCAGCACAGTGATGTCGAGGACAGGCTGGATTGTTGTGTAGAGCACCGCAATTCGCTTAATGAATTCCACGCGTTTGTATCTCCTGTAAAACCGAAAGGGTGTCCCTGGTTTGGGCAACATCGTGCACCCGTACGAAAGTAGCGCCATTCAAAACCGAAACGAGATTGGCGGCGAGCGTTCCGGAGAGCCTGTCAGCAGTGGTACGGCCGGTCATCTCGCCGATGCACGATTTCCGCGAGAGGGCAACAAGCACAGGGTATCCTCCTGCGGCGATTTCTGCAAGTCCGGCAAGAAGAGCGCAGTTGTCCGCATACTTTTTACCAAAACCGATGCCCGGGTCGAGAATGATCCGTGAACGATCTATCCCCGATTCAACAGCAAACCGGGCGCGCGAAAACAAGTAATCCGCGACATTTCGCACAACGTCTGAATATACAGGATTGTCCTGCATCGAAACAGGGATTCCCTGTTTATGCATGAGAACCACCGGAATACTCGAGCGGGCAATGACTGCAGCAAGCAAAGGATCATCAGAGAGCGCCGAAATATCGTTACAGAGATTGGCTCCCGCGTTGAGAGCCGCTTCCATAACAGCAGCTTTGCGGGTATCCACAGAAATCGGCACTGCCGAATGCTTTCGTATTTCGAGAATCAGGGGAATCACCCGACGTATTTCTTCTTCGACATCCACATACTGCGAGCCGGGACGCGTTGATTCTCCACCAATATCGAGGATGTCGGCTCCTTCGGAAACAAGGGCAAGTGCCCGCTCGACTCCCCCGGAAAGAGAGAGGGCACGGCTTTGTTCCCAAAATGAATCAGGCGTGGCATTGAGTATGCCCATAATAAATGCAGGCAAAGGAGTGCGCAGTTCTCTGTCAGCGCTGAGGGCGAAAGTCAGGAAGCCGCCGGGAATACCGCTTTTCATGCGGGAGTGCCCAGAAGTGTACGATTGCGCAGAGTTCGGACTTCGTCGGCTATATGAGCCGGTGACATCCCGGCAGATGCAAGGATTTCGGCCCGTGTTCCCTGGGCGTAAAAAAGTTCACCGAAGGCAATCACACTAACGGCTATGTGCGCAACCGAGCAACGCACGAGGTTTGCCAGGTACTCGCCGATTCCGCCCGTTTCGATACCGTCTTCCACAAACACAATGTGCTTGTACAGTGATACTGACTGGATGAAATACACTTCGTCCAGGGGCTTTATAAATCTGACCAGATAACTGTCCACGGGAGATCCACCGCGCGCCAGGATATTCGAGGCTTCGTGCACCTCGGGATAAATACCACCGGTGCAGACGATCAGAGTATCAGAGCCATCCTTGTGAGTAAAAACGCCGCGCCCTTCTTCGAGCGGAAGGGAAAATGCCGGCAACTCGGTCGGACAGGCAGCCTTCGGATATCGCAAAATAACCGGGCCATCCTGTGTCAAAGCCCAGTTCAGCATGAGGTTCATTTCGGTTACGGAAGCTGGAGCAAGAATGGCTACACCGGGGATCGGACGGAACAGAGCGATATCGTACAAGCCCTGATGGGTTTCACCGTCATCAGGAACTGCACCTGCGCGGTCCAAAGCGAAAACGACTGATAAATGCTGGAGCGCAATGTCATGGATAAACTGGTCAACAGCCCGCTGGATAAAGGTACTGTAGATGGCCACCACCGGCTTCAGGCCACCGGCAGCAAGCCCGCCGGCAAAAGTGACTGCATGCTGTTCGGCGATGCCGACATCAAAAAAGCGTTCCGGATAGCGATGTTGGAAGGAAGCAAGACCCGTCCCTTTGGACATGGCTGCGGTGATCGCGACGATCCGCGAATCCTTGGCCGCCGCTTCGGTGATGGAACGGGAAAAAGCTTCGGTAAAACTTGTCGTGTCGAATTTTTCGACGGTACCGTCACTAATACAGAACGGGCCAATACCGTGGAAGGTTGCAGGATCGTTTTCGGCCAGGCTGTAGCCCTTTCCCTTGCGGGTAAGCACGTGGACGACAACCGGCCGGTCGAGCGCCTTCACATCGCGGAGCACCTTTTCCAGCTCTTCCTCGTTGTGTCCATTGAGCGGTCCGACATATTCAAAACCGAGATCTACAAACAGGTTATCTTTGAACAAAAGGCCCTTAAGACCGCGCTTGAAACGGTAAATGAAATGCGCAATTGATCCTCCGGCTAAGGGAATTCTCCGGACGGCGCGGTCTACACGGTACTTGAAACGCTGGTAGCTTGCGCCCATCGTTAGGCGGCTGAGGTATTCCGAGATAGCACCGGTGTTGGGGCTTATGGACATCTTGTTGTCGTTCAGGATCACTATAAGATCGTTTTTACCCTGACCTGCGTGCGAGAGGGCCTCAAGCGCCATACCGCCCGAAAGGGCACCGTCCCCGATCACCGCAACAACCTTCCCATCGTTTCCGGCAAGGCGTTGCGCCGAAAGCAGCCCGTAGGCTGCAGAAATTGAAGTGGAAGAATGCCCCGTATTGAAGCTGTCATGACAACTTTCGTCCCGCTTCGGGAATCCGGACAGTCCATCTTTCTTGCGAATGGTATGAAAGCGGTCAAACCGGCCGGTGAGCATTTTGTGGGTGTAGCACTGGTGGCCAACATCCCAGATAAAGGAATCCCGGGGACTTGAAAAAACCCGATGCAGGGCGATGGTCAGTTCCACTACCCCTAAATTGCTGGCGAGGTGGCCGCCGTTCTGGCCGACAACCTCGATTATTTTTTTGCGGATTTCCGCTGAAAGTTGCGTTACTTCGGGACCGGTCAGTTTTTTCAGATCCCCGGGGGACTTGATTCCGGACAAGAGTGATCGATTCATATGATAAAAGTATAGCATACGCAAAAGTAAAAAAAAAAGACCGCAAACATATAATGTTTACGGTCTACTAGCGTATAAGCGCTCTCGAGACAAAGCGACAAAACCAATCCGTTACCGGAAGGTTACACCGCTATTACCCGAAAAGAAATTTGAGGGGCCGAAAAAAACGCCGAAACGCTTGCAGCCCGGAAATCAATTATCTTTTCTTGTGCCGGTTTTTTCTGAGCTTTTTCTTCCGCTTATGCGTCGCGATTTTCTGTCGTTTTCTTTTTTTTCCGCAGGGCACGTCGGCACTCCTTATCCATAAAGTCTAACAATTATGCACAGATTTTTCCTGACCGTCAAGGGGCATGCCGTAAAAAGCAGACAGGGCACGGTAAACGCCTACAAAATCGTCGGCATCAAGATGCACTACATTATGCATCGCTCTAATGAAAGTCTCCTGGCGTTTCGCATACTTGCGGCTATCCCGGCAGATTGCGTCCCGGATTCGTGATATGTCACTCCCCGTAGGTTCGGTACAGAAAAACTCCCGGTAACCAATGGCCTGCATGCCGGGATCTGAAGCGGTATAGCCCGATGCGAGGAGCGAGAAAAACTCTGCAGTTAGTCCCGATGCGAACATTTCATCCACCCGGCGATCGATGCGAGCGAACAGTTCCTCCCGGTTCCGGTCAAGCGAGATAACAAGAAACCGGTAACCGGATCGGGTCGTTGCCGGTATTGGACAGGAACTGCGAGTACGACCGCTTGCAGTGAACACCTCGAGCGCCCGAATTATGCGATATTCGTCGTTCGGATGGATGCGTCGGGCGCTTTCAGGATCGACTACCGTAAGTTCCGCATACAAAACTGCCCCTCCCTCCCTTTCCATGCGTCTGCGCAGGGTTTCGCGAATCGCTGGATCCGATTCGGGTGTTTCGGGAAGACCATACAGAAAATTGCGTATGTAGAAGGCAGTGCCCCCAAGAATGATCGGGAGTTTTCCTCGTTCGTATATTTCGGTACAGGCACTATCCGCCAAACGGACAAAATCGCCGGCACAAAACTGATCACAGGGGTCACACAAGTCAAGAAGATGATGGGGAAGAATCTGAAGGAAGGAAAAATCGGGTTTTGCAGTCCCTATGTCCATACCGCGGTACACTTGCATGGAATCGGCGCTGATAATTTCGGCTCTGCCGCGATACCGCGGGAACAGACTTGCCGCGGATAAACCGGGGCTTTCGGAGGCAAACAAGTTGCCGGCGAGGGCAGTCTTACCCGATGCAGTGGCTCCGAAAATGACCAATACTGGAATGTCGTTTTCCGAAGCCATTTCCGGAAGGAAAGCGTTACTGTTTTTCGATCTGGTACTCTACCTGGTTGGTAAAGACCTGCTTCGCTGCAAGAGACACTACCTTACCATCATTTTCTTCGATAGAAGGATCACGCACCATCGAAAGCTGGTACGCACGGCGGATGGAAGCACAGGTGATCTCGTATACATTGCCCGTAAATTCAACGAGCTGTTCCAATGGAAATATCATTGCTTAAATATACAGATAAAAGGCATTTTGTACAAGCTACTGTTGCCCGTGAGCCCCGAATTCGATACATTAGAAGGAATATTATACGGAGGTTCTATGGATACCAAAAGCGGAAACCAGAACACACAAATGCCCGGATGGCTTTCGCCATCAATTGTGCTGCTCGTTATCGCGATTCTCTTTGCCTTGGTGCTCGGAAGCACCAGTTTTTTTATTGTCGACCAGACCGAAGATTCGGTCATAACCCGTTTCGGAAAATATACCACCACAGTCGGACCCGGCCTTCATTTTAAGCTCCCCTTCGGGATCGACAAGAGCTTTAACGTGCCAACAAAGTCCATCCAGACCGAACAGTTCGGCTTCCGCACCCTCAAGGGCGGCGTAGTCAACAGCTATGAAAACAACCTGACAAAAGAATCGACCATGCTTACCGGCGATCTAAATATCGTCGACGTTGAATGGATTATCCAGTACCGCATCATGGATTCAAAGGCATGGCTTTTCAATGTCCATCAAGATGTTCGAAACTCCACTATACGGGACATCTCGCAAGCGGTCATTAATAGCCTCGTCGGTGACCGGGCCATACTCGACGTTATCGGGCCGGAACGAACTGCGATCGAAAACAATGCGATCAGTATGATGAACGACCAGCTGAAGGAATTCGGCATTGGTGTTACTATCATCAATGTTCAGCTGCAGAATATTGTCCCCCCCACCGGTGTACAGGCAGCATTCGAAGATGTCAACAAGGCAATCCAGGACATGAACCGCCTGATCAATGAAGGAAAGGAAGCGTACAACGCCGAAATCCCGAAAGCCTCGGGCGAAGCCGAAAAACTCATACAGATAGCCCAGGGTTATGCAGCAGAACGCGTAAACCGGGCACAGGGCGATGTTGCCCGCTTCAATTCGGTATATGCCGAATACCGGAAGGCGCCCGATGTAACCCGCCGTCGCCTGTATCTAGAAACCATTGAATCGCTGTTCAAAGAGGAAAAAGGAACGACACTTGTCGACAAAAAGCTTGAAAACTTCCTCCCGCTCAAGAACATGACAAAAGGAGGAAAATGATGAAAAATCTGACACCCAAAGTTCTGATAATCGTTGCCGCTCTGATCGTACTCTCGGTCATTTTCAATCCTTTTTTCGTCATTGACGAAGGAAACCAGGTTGTTGTAACCCGTTTCGGAGAAATCATCAACTCGTCGAAGGTTGCCGGCCTCCATTTCAAAATGCCCTTCGTGGACACCGTCTCGATCTTTCCGAAAACAGTCATGTCCCTCGATGGCGACTCGCAGCGTATTCCGACGAAGGAAAATCAGTTCATTATAGTCGACACCACGAGTCGCTGGAGAATTTCAGATCCGGTTAAATTCTATGAATCGGTCAGCAGTATCGAAGGCGCGTATTCCCGCTTGAGCGACGTCATCGATTCAGCAGTGCGCACCGTCATAACGTCATCCAGCCTAAACGACGTAGTTCGGAACTCGAATCTCATCAACGAACTGAAGCATCAGGAAAACTTCGCCCTGGGTGCCGATTCCGAAGAAATTCAGTTGGGCCAGATCACCTCAGAAAAAATCAACTACGGGACGATTACACGTGGACGAAAAGAACTGAGCAACGAGATGGCCAGCAATGCCCGGCAGAAAGTACCGGAATTCGGTATCGAACTCCTTGACATAGTGCTGCGTCAGATCAAATACTCCGACGAGCTTACCGAAAGCGTATACAACCGCATGATCAAGGAACGAAACCAGATAGCACAAACCTTCCGGTCGACAGGTGAAGGAAAGAAAGCGGAATGGATGGGCAAGCTCGAGAACGAGCAAAAAACCCTCCTGTCCAGCGCATATAACAAGGCCGAACGCATCAAGGGCGAAGCAGACGCCGAAGCATCCCGCATCTATGCCGACTCGTACAGCCGCGATCCCGAATTCTACAGCTTCTGGAAAAGTATCGAAAGCTACAAGACCACCGTGCCCAATTTTGAAAAGGTGCTAACCACCGACATGGACTTCTTTAAATACCTGTACTCGCCGAACGGTAGATAGGCATGAATATTGTCAGCACCAGGCGGGTCGAGGATCGGACCGTATTGGCACTGGACACGGGGATGACTCCCCGCGCCTTTGCCCAGTCTAAATTTCCCCAGATTCTCGGCTCGAGCGGCCTCATCCTTGATCCCTCGGGAACCGTTGAGCCATGGATTCCGGAAGGTACCGTCTACGATGAAAGCCGGACCCGAAAAAAGATGCTTGTATACGGACCAGAATTTGTCGGGGTATCACTCCTCGAAGCTATTACCAGCATTGACCAGGACAAGGCATGGCGGCTGTTTCACCACTGTATAGCCGCGATCAACCGGGCATCTCTTGGTGGAACAATTTCGGCGGAAATGCTCACCACCATCGCTGGTGCAGGCCCCGAGGCGGTGCTAATCGCAGAAGACGGACGCATCCTCGTGCTTCCGTTCGATGTCTATACCCGGTGCCTTGCAGGACAGGGCGAGAAGCATGAAATTGAAAACCGGCTTCTGTGGATCCATCCTGATTATCGCACACTCAATTCGTCGTGGGCGTTCTCGTTTATGGCGGGAGCGCTTGCATACCGGATCTCGGCAGGAAAACCACCATTCAACTCGGAAGGAATCCAGAAAGCAGAAGAGCTTGCCTTCAATACAAGAAATGGGGTATTCGAGCCACTCGAGCTTGCTGTCTGGGCCATCAGGCCCGCCGCAGCCTTGTGCATAAACTCGCTCATCTCGACCGGGGTCGCAACCGGCACAGAGACCCTGCTTGCTTTCGGGCCCGCTTACGACGGCATTCTTGATGCTTCTCGCGTGGGCGTTCCGGAACCTGAAGATTTTCTGAAAGCAAAAAAGAGCTCAGAAAAAAAACGGACCGGGAGAATGCTCCGAAAAAACTTTTTCAGGCGAAACAGGAGCATACTCACCGTCATCGGTATTGCATTCGTCGTGATCGCAGTATTTTTCGGTTCCTGGCTCCACGACATGGCGGGAAGACCGACGACAAAGGGTATGGGAACAGCAGAAATAGTGGCAGGCTACTACGCCGCAATCGAATCGCTCGACCAGGAAATTCCCGCGGCTTACACTGCAAGGGGAGTGAAGGCAGACTACACCGAATTCACCACAAACCTCTTTGTTACGACCAAGGTGCGCCAGGCTTACGAGCACGATACCGGCATCATCAGCCCCGCACGACTTTTTGCACTCAGAGATCCTGGACAATTTACTGTCTACGGAATGACCGCTCTTTCCATCGTCCGTAAAACAGAAGAAACAGCGCATGCCGAATACGAGGTGTCGTTTTATCTTTGGATGCCCTACAGTGAACGGAAGGAGCAAGCAGAGGAAGGTGGAGCTCGCTTGAGCGTGCACCGATACCGCGATGCCGTCAGTCTTGATTACCGTAAGGAAATGTGGCAAATCACCGGAATCCGGGGTATCGAACGGACACCAATTGAAGGCGATGGCGCAAAACTGCTAAAGGCCATCGCAGACAAATCTGCGGATGCATTCGAATGGGCACCGACACCGGCAGAAATCGAAAAGGCCGCAGCCCCACCCGCATATTAGTATCGGATCACAGGTCAAACAATAAAAAGAAACCCCCTCGAAGCCTAAATCTTCGAGGGGGTTTCTTTTATTTCATCCCTATCCAAAACAGAGTGTCTGTGCAGGTAGCACGGACTTAGTGTTTTCTTATTCGGGAACGCCGGCGCGGGACAGGGGCCAGAAGCGGAAACTTGCAGAACCAAGAATACGATCCACGCTTACATATTGGGGCGCCAGGTTCGAGCGATATATGAACGAATAGGGGTCCAAGGGATCAATGGCGGCCAACCTGATTTCGTATGAATGACGCATGTCGAGAGAATTGAAACGGTTATCGCCCATCATGAAATAACAATTTTCCGGAATATACTCATCAGGAGCAGCGGGAAATTCACCCATATTGCGCTGGTCGTGGACACTCAGATAGTTACTATAGGTTTCGGCCTCGGAAAGAAGGCTGTTCCGCTCGCTATCAGCAGCGAACTGAGCAGCCGTATTGTTTGCGACCATAAGTTCGGCATTGCGGACGACAAGCCGGCCAAAATCAAGCTTCAAGAGGAGATCAAACTGAAAGGACCGCTCGGCGAAAAGGTTTGCGCGGGAGGGAGCCTCCGTCCAAGCAGTCATAAAGGCATCGAACCAGGCAAGTCCGCCATTGGTCGTTAAAAGGATACGGGTGATTTCGTCATTGGACTGGAACATCGACACGATTTCCCGTTTGGTGCGCGGAAAAAGGTCCGGTGCCTTTTTGACCGAATCGGGGACGGGTTTCAGTTCCGCAAACCGTGCTACGAGCTTTCGGGCTTCATCGGCTGCAAGAGTACGATCCACATTCGCGCGCTTTGACTCGACGGACTCGAGGAGCGCAAAACCTTCTTCCGACAGAGGAATCCGCTTCACGAGGGACAATTCGGAACGAGGCAGAGCGGCCACATTCCAGGCAGCCCAGGAGGCATCTTCCGTAACCGGGGAAAAACCGCTGTCCCCTGCCCGCCTCGAATATAACACGCCGTCCACCAGCATGAGCTTTTCCCCAGGAACGCCGGTGATGCGCTTGACGAGAGGATCGGCTTTGATTGCCCCGTACTCGTCGCGGTTAATATTGACCGCGGTGAAGGTCAGCATGTATACAAGCTGGGACGTAAAGGAACGGACGCGCGCTTCCTTTGTATCGTTGTAATGGGGATTATTGAACACGATTATGTCGCCACGTTTGTAGGCACGCATGCGGGGAACACCCACGTCCGAAAGGGGAAACTTGGGACCAGAGGGCGTTTTCAGGACAACAACGCGGTCACCGATCATAAACTCGGGAACCATCGACTCGGAAGGAATAGCGTACAGTTGAAAAATAAAAATATTAATCAGAAGTACCAGGCAGGCTGCCTGAACGAGGGCGTCGGCCCATTCGAAAACCTGCACAAGCAGCGTCTTTTTAACGATCACAGAGGCTGGTAGGTTCGGCACATATCGGAGAATCCGCTTGTCGGACAGATGGTGCAGGATAAAAATTGCAGTACCGGATGCAAGGAGCCACAAGAGAACAGACACAAGATCAAGCGTAAAGGATCCGTCTTCGGCACCGGACCGGCGAATTACAAAGCCGGTTAGAAGAACGAAGGGCAGATATTCGAGCGTTTTGCGGAGAAAAGCAAGTTTTCGCTGATCAGGGTCAACGAGAAAAACCCGAGCCTGAACCAGAAAAAACACTGAATACAAAATGACCACCGGGAAACCCCAGAATCCGATACCGTAAGCGGGAATAAAACAGGTCGCAGAAAACAGGACCGAAAAAGCCGCGCACAGATACATTGTCACCGTCATAAGCCCTCCGAAAAACTGACACAGTATAGCAAAAACCGGACCGGAGGGCTATACTAAAACAATTATGGATTTTGACCGGCTGCCAATCGACAACCTCAGTTTCCCGATACATGAAACAGAGGAAACCTGCACCATCTTTCCGGAAACCCTGTCCGCCTTCGCAGCTGCCGCTTTCGACCGGCTTTCCTTCACCTTCACCCACGAACACCTCGAACATTTCGTTTCTATAACCCGATCGACAGAAAATAGCGAGAACGACCGTCGGGTCGCCTCTATCCTGCTCGAAAACGCGGTCATAGCCGCGAAGGGAACATATCCGCTCTGCCAGGATACCGGTATCGCGCAAATCTTTGCCTGGAAAGATGCTGCGGTCTGTTCAGGCGACGAGGATGAGGCATGGCTCTCCGCAGGCATAGAAGAAACCTACCGGAAGAGAAATCTCCGTTTTTCCACAACAATACCCTCTTCCCTGTTTTCGGAAGATGATCCCCAGAATAATATGCCTGCCCAGATCATGATTACTGCCACCCAAAGCCGTTCGAAACCTGCATACCGCTTTCTGTTCTGCGCCAAGGGCGGCGGTTCCTCGAACAAGACGTCTCTTGTGCAGGCGACCAAGGCACTCCTCGAGGAAAAGGTGTTTACCGATTTTCTTTCCCGCCACATTGCCAACCTGGGAACCGCAGCCTGCCCGCCATACACGATAGCGGTGATAGTTGGAGGTTTAAGTCCCGAACAAAACATCCTGGCCCTCAAACTCGCCACTACCGGTTATTTCGACCAGGAACTACCCGGATGGGACTACCGCGTTTTTGGCACAAAGCCGCTTCGCGATACAGAATGGGAACAAAAAGTAATGCAGATTGCAGCTGAAACCGGACTCGGGGCCCAGTTTGGAGGCAAGGCCCTCGCGATCGCAGCCCGTGTATTACGACTGCCCCGGCACGGTGCGAGCTGCCCGGTCTCGATCGGTGTATCCTGCGCAGCGCACCGGAATCTCCACGGCTATATCGATGGCACGGGCGTCTATCTCGAACACACCGAAAACGATCCCCTAGCAGTTCCCTTTCTGCAGGAAGCTGTCGGGTGCTCACAAGAACTTGCAGGAAAGCCTCTTACCCTCGATCTGAATGCAGGCATCCCTGCCCTTCAAGCCATACTTTCGGGAATCAAACCGGGAACGGCGCTTCTGTTGTCGGGCGATATCATCGTTGCTCGCGACGCAGCCCATGCCCGTTGGCGTTCGCTCCTTGCACAGAACGAACGTCTCCCCAACTACCTCGAAAAGCATGCAATCTTCTATGCTGGACCCGCACGGACACCCGAAGGCTCCATAACCGGCAGCATTGGCCCCACAACTGCCGGACGCATGGACGAATATGCGGAAGAACTTATGTCCCGGGGTGCGGCCCTTATCACGCTAGCCAAGGGAAATCGAAGTGAAACCTGGCGCAGTGCATGCAAAACATGGGGTGGTACCTACCTCGGCACCGTCGGCGGTGCAGCCGCTCTAGCAGCAGAACGAAACATCACCGCAAGCTCAATTATTGACTATACCGAGCTCGGAATGGAAGCCGTGCGGCTCGTCACACTCAAGGACTTGCCTGCTTTTGTGCTCATAAATGACCGGGGACAAGACTTCTTCAATCAAACACGGGAGAATGGAACATGCCGATAATCGAAACGAAAAAAGCCCTTGAACGGTTCGACAATGAAAAAGATATATATCTGGAACTCATCGACACCTTTCTCGGCCTGTCACCCCTTGATTTCGCCGTTATACGGAAGGAGCTCGAGACGGGTCACATTACGGAGGTCATTCACCGGATGCACCAGCTCAAGGGCGCGGTTCTTACTCTCGGGGCCGAAAAACTCGCAGCATCTGCTTCAGTTCTCGAAAACGGACTTCGAAGCGGGATCGGACCGGAGATGCTTCGGATTCTTGAAAAGATAGAATCGGAATATCGCGAGGTAGTCAAGGAACTTTCGATAGTTCGTGATTCTCTCCGTACACAGTCATAAACGACCGAAAAATCGCTTTGATTAGTTCACCTTCATCCATATTTCGTATATGAGCAATTTCCGCGACTACTGTCCGGATATCACCAAGCACGGAAAAGGGTTCGGTGCGGTCCTGCATGTAGGGTGCATCGGTTTCGGACAACAGCCGCTCCACTGGCAAACTGCGTACTGTCTCCCTGAGGGACCGATCGCCCCGAAGCAGGGCTTTTCCGCTACTAAACCAGGCATTTATTCCCCGCTTTAAAAATGATTCAGCCTCGATCGCAGAACCCGACCAACTGTGGAATACCACCGCGGGCAGTTTTTTAAGCCGCTTGGTATCCGCGAACACGTGATGCAGGGATTTTCTTGCGTGAATAACGAGCGGAAGGGAATAGCGAAGGGCAAGATCGATCTGGATATCCCAAACACCCATCTGTTCCCCTTCGGAATGTCTGAAAGCTTCGGTAAACAAATCAAAGCCGCACTCTCCGATTGCCTGGATCCTGCGGGAACGGGCAAGTTCTTCCAAAAAGGAAAATTGATCTATCTCCGGTTTTTGGGGATGAATACCAAAAGAAAGGTGCACCCGCCCGGGATGGGCAGCGGCAAACACCTCCTGCCACAAAAATTCTGTACGGTCATGGGCAGAGGCGCACACGTACAGATCGGACTGCAATTCGGGTACCACGCCACTTTGGCGGAAAAGATCATACAGATGCGCATGTGAATCTGTGTACATACCCTGATTATAACACTAAAGGTATTTTTTCATTTCCCGAAAATGAAGTATCTGGAGATGTCTATGAAAAACTTTTACATACGAAGCAAACCCGGCTGTGCCGACTATCTGACTATTCTCGGAGAAACCGATGGCGGTTTCATGGTACGCATCTACCGCGATCTGGACGGCTATGAAAAAATTATGGACGAGTTCATGAGCACGATTCTTTTCGAAAGCTGTGTTCGAACGGGCTTCCTTGTCGAAATGGAAGAAAACAAGGTAAGCGCCATCGCCTGAAAAAAGTATCTCCAGGGTGTCTATTCAAGAATCGGAACTACTTTCGGTTCACGGATAAGCACCACTGGAGAAGAAGCGCGAATCGCGGCAACTGCCCGGGTAATCTGGGCACCGGTACACGGCATAGTTGATATCGAAAAAAACGCCTTCCCTGAACCTTTTTCGCGCAGGTTGTGGCTTACTGTATCGATGTTGATTTCTTCCTGTCCGATTGCAGTCGTCACGAGACCGGTAATTCCTGGGACATCCTCTGTTTCAAAAATAATAGTATACGCAATTTTAAGGTTATCAAAGGGAACAAGCACTAGCTCACTTTGCTTGTATTCCCTCAGCGATGCCTGACCGTATCGCGCGATGAACACAATGTCCGAAACAATTGCGCTTCCTGTCTCGAGCGAACCCGCTCCCTGACCGATGAAAATGTTTTCACGCGAATACTTTCCCTCGAGCTTGACGGCGTTGGTCGCATTGTTGATGTCCGAAAGGATGTTTGATTTTCGCACCATCATCGGGCGCACTGTCGCACAAACCCCGGTACCTTCTTTTTTTGCAAAGCAGATCAGTTTGATAACCGCACCGATCTCATCAGCAAATCGTGTGTCATCGGACGTTATACTGTCGATCCCCGAAACAGGAAAAGCGCCGACTTCGACGTCGATTCCGAAAACGAGCTTAAGGAGAATGAGCAATTTATGCCCCGCGTCGCCTCCGTTCACATCGAGTGTCGGATCGGATTCGGCATAGCCCATAGCCTGGGCACCCTTGAGAGCTTCGGCAAACGATAGTCCTTCTTGCGACATTTTCGAGAGTATGTAATTGCTTGTTCCGTTCATGATTCCCGATACGGCTTGAATTTCATCACCGCTCATACACTCGTTGATTCCTTTGATTACGGGAATCGCACCACACACGGAAGCTTCGATACCAACGGCTTTCCGGTTACGTGATGCGGTTTCAAATATCTTCCGGTTTTCTTTGGCAAGGAGAGCCTTGTTGGCAGTAACGAGATGTTTGCCCGAGTCGAGGACCGAAAGAACGGTGTCAAGAATGAAAGCGGACGAGCCACCGATGGTCTCGACGACGAGGTCTATCGACTTGTCGGCAAGTATTTCTCGAAGAGCTTTCGCAGCCGCTTCAGCAGTAAGTTCGGCGCCTTCGCCGGCAAAAAGAGAACGGGGTACATTGTGCCGCTGGGCAGAGGCCTCGGGAAAAAGGTCCAGTATTTTCATCAGTTCGATACGCAACCCGCTTCGTTCCGCTAGCAATGCTGCATTGTCCAGCAAAATGTGTGCTACCCCACCGCCTACAGTACCACAACCCAATATAGCTATCTTGAATACGTTCATAAATAAACTCCGTTTTGGCAAAGAACGGCACCTACAGGCGCAGACTCTGCCGAAAGTATTTTCTGCATTCTAGACGGAAAAATCCGTCAGTATCAAACAAGTACCAACAGTCCCAGAAATTCCATATCTCATTCCTCCCGGAAAAATTGTGAAACGAGACGATCTGCTGTTTCACGATGACCTTCGTCAATCCAGTGTATGGTAATGCCCTTTCGCTCCATTCCGCGGAACCAGGTTTCCTGCCGTTTGGCGAACTGACCAATGGCGATATACAGCGAGTCTGCCCAGGTTTTTTCGCACTCGATTTTACCTTGCAGAAATTCGGCCGTAAAGCGGTATTCAAGGCCAAGTCGCTCGAGACGCTCCCAACTGATTCCCCGTTCGTGGAGACCAGACACTTCGGCAGAGAGGCCTTCGCCAATCCGCGCATCGAGGCGCATCCTGATACGCGCACGCAGAACTGCTCGGTCAAAACGTATACCGAGAATAAGCGGGCGAATATCGGGACGAACGGAAACAGGCGCCTCAGCTTCGGATTCAACCACAGCTTCAACTTGTTCTGGCGTCGCACTTGTTATTGGCTTGTTTCCAAAAAGACGGTGGTGTTCGGCTATTTCTATCGCACGGACAAGACGGGGGCGCTCGAGAAGATCGGTACGGTTGTGAATCTCCTTTTTGACGGTAAGCAGCCGCTCTGCGAGCTGGTCCAGAGAAAGAGAAGAAAGTTCGATGCGAAGAGCGGGATTTTCGGGGACATCCGAAAAAGCATAGCCGCGAATGACCGAGTCGAGATACATTCCAGTTCCGCCGACGATGACGGGTAGTTTATGGCGGGCCGTGACTCCGGTGAAAATGCGGTAAAAATCGCGCTGGTAATTGAAGACACTGTATTCGCCGGGAAGGTCCGCGACGTCGATCAAGTGATACGAAATTTGTGCGTACTCGCACAGGTCCTTGCCCGAGCCGATGTCGAGGCCACGATATACCTGCCGGGAGTCGGCGGAAAGAATCTCTCCGCCGAACTTCCGTGCCAGATGCACACCGAGTCCGGTCTTGCCCGAAGCAGTCGCTCCTAGCAGGACGATGCAGTTAAAAGCTTTTTCGCGGTCACAGACCAGAGTCTCCCTTACCATACCCGAAGTACATCGCATTCAAGATAGTCCGATTCGGGATAGCCAAGCAGCACGGGATGGTCTGGCCCGGGGCCGCGTTTTTCGAGGATCTGTACTGTTTTATGAGCGTCCATGGCTGCGTTCTGCAGCATGCGGTGAAAATGTTCGGACCCGAAAAAATGGGAACACGAGCAGGTTACGAGATAGCCGCCCGACTTCAGGAGCTTCATAGCACGGAGATTTATTTCTTTGTATCCGCCATAGGCTTTGTCTATCATTTTTGCGCTTTTGGTGAAAGCGGGAGGATCAAGGATAATCAGGTCAAACTGCTTGCCGTCCTTTTCGTATGCCTTGAGAAGATCGAACACGTCGCCGGTAACTGCGCTCATCACCTTTCCGGCGTCGTTAAGCTGTATGTTCTTGTTCACCCCGGCGATCGCCTCATCGGAGATGTCCACGGATACGACAGAAGTGGCGCCACCTTTCCAGGCATTTAGACCGAAGGCACCAGTATGAGTGAATGTATCGAGCACGGAAAGCCCTTTTGAAAGGGTGGCAACGATTTTGCGGTTTTCCTTCTGGTCGAGAAAGTAACCCGTTTTCTGCCCGTTCTCAAGATCGACTTGCAGCAAAATCCCGTTCTCGCGGATCGTGATAAGCGGATCGTGCGGGGTTCCAATCCAGCCTTTTTGCTCGGGAATTCCCTCGAGGGCACGGACATGCACGTCGCTTCGCTCGAAAATTCCATCCGGATGAACGACCTCTTTAAGGGCTGCGATTATCTCGGTACGGAAGGTATCGACTGCAAGGGTTAGGAATTGAACCGACAGAAAAATCTTTCCATCCACATCGGCAAACCGGTCGACAACAAGTCCAGGAATTAAATCCGCTTCGGCGAAAACAAGACGATACGAATCCTCTTGCGAATAAAAAGAGTTTCGGGCGTCGGCTGCATCATGAATGCGGCGGACAAAGAAAGCCGCGTCGATAGCCTCATCCTTCTTGCGGGTAAATATGCGGACAGTTATTTTGGAGTTTTTGTTGATCACGCCATGGCCAAGAAAATGCCCCGCCTTCGTGTAAACTTCGACAGCCTCGCCATTTGTACAGTCGCCCTGAAAACGGCCAATCTCGTTGTCGAATACCCAGGGATGGCCCAGCTGTATACGGTCTTCTTCTTTTGCCTTAAGAAATATCTTGTTCATATGTTTCCATTATAGCAATTTCGTAGCCTTAAGCCTACTGGTGTGTTATTGTAGATATATGAAAGCTCGACGGATTTTTCTTGCCTCTACTTTACTTATCCTCATGTTCTCTGCTGCATATCCTGCAGGTATCGATCATGGTGGCCGGTTGGCAATGAACGAAAAAGCGCGTGCGGAAATAGCGATACTCACCCTGAGCGAAGCGGCTCCCGGTACCCTCGGCGAATGGAACGATATAATCAGCGACTCCCTTTTCCTACTATTCAGACATACCGAGCTATTCCGCGGCGGGATGCGCGTCCTTGTCGTCGAAAACACTGCTGTTTTTGCTAGAATGTATCCCGAAGGAACCTTTGCCCTTTCAACCGGCCTGCTCGATTACATCGACGAAAGCCTCTTCGAATCTGCCGCAGATTCCACCCGGCGTTTGCGCAATTTCGATTCCGAGCGGGAAGCCGTGCTTTTTCCATTTCTGGTAATCGAAGCAGCTCATTTCGCCCTCGATCATCAATTTACCGCCTACGAACGCAATTCAACAACCGGTATTTCAGCCGGAAGCGATCCCTTCAGGTACAGTGCAGCGGAGGTGTTCCAGGCTGATCGTTTTTCACACATTCTTCTTTCCCTTGCAGAATTTGATCCATTGCTCTGCGATCAATTGCTTTCATCACTTGATGCCATCTATGCATCCTCTCCTGCAAATCCTGCCTTTGCTGCATATTTTCAGGGCCTACCATCCCCTTCTGTCCGACTTGCTACCCTTGCAAATTCCAGCAAAAATCTTCCAAAAATTACCGCGGAATTTTCTGCCGTTCTTTCCAGCCTTCGCTCCGGCCTGGCCCTTACCGAAGCCTCCGACAGCCTTGCAGCCCTTGCCGAAACGTACCCAGCCTCACCCTGGCTTGACCGCCTCGAAGCGATTGTCCTTCATAGGTTATGGCTTGCCACGGTTCCGGAGCGTATTCAACGTCTTAAGACTTTTTTCCCTGTAGCCGCGGAGTGTGATCCGTCAACGACAGCATTTCACGACCTCTTCAATGATGTACGACCCGAATTTCCGGCTAGCCGGACTGGCAGTAAGAAAAACTTTCTTTCCGGCGGTACGATTCCCGGCGACGTGAACCTGTATGAGGCGGCTCGTGTAGCCTATCAAAAAGATGCAGATACTCAGAGCGATTCGGGTCTTGCCCCATCGCGCGCGATGCTACTGGCATGGACTGATGATGAGGCAGCCTTGCAAATGGCAGAAAATGCGGCAACCGCCGAAACAGGGAGCAGGGATGTTACCGCCCGGGCAAATTATGCCTCGCTTCTGTACCTGACAGGAACCGATTATGCCAGGGCTCAGTATCTTTTGGACGCATTACCCGGACGACAGAGACAGTTAGGTATTGATCGGGGAATTCCCGGCGACGAGAGGGATATCCTTCTCAATTCAGCGCTCATGCTTCGCCCGCTTGGCGACCTCTCGCGATCTCTCGAAAAAAAGAAGGCCTTTGACCGATTGTATCTTCCGTCGGCCCCTGTTGGAACCATTTCATTCCGTCAGATAACGGTCGCCGACACGGCGGACACACTCGCATCAAAATGGGGGCGTCCTACCGAAATAATCTATAACTACGTCACAGAAAACTGGAATTACCCGTCGCTTTCTGCTTCCGTTCTGCTTGGCAGCGACCCCGCAGTTCCCGGTCGACAGATCATACACCGTATCCGGTTCGGAACCGGTTCACCTTTAACCCCGGGAAATGATATACGTGCGGGAGACAGTCGCAACGACTTCGAGAGTGTGTTCGGTAAATCGGTCTACCGGGCAGGCGATTTTGAGGTATATCTGAAGGATGGAAATCGTATATCCGTATTCTATCTTTCGGATAAAATACGAAGCGTTACGGCAGGTTTATAACAGAGCACTCACAATACTGCGAATACATCGTCCATAGTGAAGATACCCTTCTTTAGCCCCGCATCAGGACCCGCTTCTACGAGCCACTCAAGGGCCCGCACAGCTCCCAGAGCAAAGCCTTCGCGGCTTCGAGCCGTATGGGTAAGCTCGATCGTATCAGCTGCGGAATCAAAATAAACGGTATGGGTGCCGGGAACTGTGCCCAGGCGCATACTCGCGAGGTGCAGTTCGTCCACTTCGGGCTTGCGGCTGAAGGCATCGGTAACCAGCTTCTTCTTTCGGGGCAGGTTGTCCATTATCCGGCGGGCGAGCTCGAGACCGGTTCCCGACGGGCTATCGGCCTTTTGGTTGTGATGAGCTTCGAAAACCGCCACGTCGTATTCTTCGAAGGCAGCCATCACGCGGGCAGCTTCGCTCACCATCCGGAAAAACAAGTTAACACCGACGGAAAAATTAGCCGAATAGAGAAGCGCAGATTGATGGCGGCTCACCTGCTCCCGAACCCCGTCGAGTTTGTCGAGCCAACCGGTCGTTCCGACAACTATGGGAATCCCGGTCGGGATCAGAGCCAAAAGATTTGCGAGTACAGCAGATGGATGCGAAAATTCGATGACACCCTCAGCTCCCGACACCTGTACCGCCTGTACCATAACTGCAGGATCTTTTGTAACACAACTTGCGTCCGGAGCAAACGGATCAACTGTGCAAACCACTTCATAGCCGCGGCGTGCGGCGGCCTGGGCAAGCATATGCCCCATTTTACCGTAACCGACCAAGGCAAGTTTCATCAGACAAGGCCTCCTGTACCGTTTTTACCAAAATAGCAGGCATGGAGCAGGGTCACTACACGCTCTGATTCTGAAGAATCACAAATCATGCTAATGTTCACCTTCGAAGCGCCCTGACTGATCATCTGTATGTTTATCTTTTCGCGCGAGAGCACCTCGAAGGTGGCTGCAAGAATATCCGATGACCGGCGGATATCGCAGATTATTGTGACGATCGCCTTGTCTTTTTTGATGTCGATACTCGCGTACTTTTCGAGAGCATGCCGGAGGCCGGCAAGATCAGCTTTATTGCTGTCCACTGTCAGAGAGACGGACACTTCCGAGGTTGCAACCACATCGACGCTTATGCTGTGCGTCGCGAACGATTCGAATACCTTGGCCAGAAAACCATACTGTCCAAGCATGCGTGTCGACACGATATCGATAAGAGTGACGTTCTTTTTTGTAGTGATCGCACGTACGGGAGCCGGCGCAACTTCATGGCGCGTGACGATGATAGAACCGGGTGCGGTGATGTTGTACGAGTTCTTCACGCGTACCGGCGTTCCGGTCTGAAGACAGGGCTGCATGGAACGGGGATGCAGCACCTGTGCACCGAAGTAGGCAAGCTCTGCCACTTCGTCATAAGTGGCGACCGGAACGGTTCGCGCGTCCTTGACTATGCGGGGATCGGTAGTCAGGATTCCGTCGACATCCTTCCAGGTCTGGACTTCTTCGGCACGGAGAGCGGCGCCCAGGAAGGTCGCAGTCAGGTCGCTGCCGCCACGGCCCAAAGTGGTGATGAAGCCTTTCATATCCTTGGCGATGAAGCCCGTGACGATAGGCATCGGTATTCCGTCACCCTTTTTGCCGGCGGCGTAGTCTCCGAGGTTTTTTCGAATATTTTCCCAAGTTTCGGGTAGAAGATCCGCACTGGTATAATTTGAATCAGAAATAAAGCCTACATCCCAGGCGTCCCGGAATTGCGCGCGCACAGAAAGCGTGTTGAGATAAGCCGACATGAGGCGTACCGAAAGGCGCTCGCCAAAGGATACAAGATAGTCCCTTGAACGGGGAGTTACTTCACGGAGCATGGAGATTCCAGTCAGCAGGGTTCGCAGTTCGGATAGCAAGGTATCAATTTCGGTGACGGGAATGCCGAGCCCAACTGCTGTTTTTTTGTGCAGGTTTTCGATCGCATCAAGGGTGATAACCCCGGTGAGAGCGGCATCCGCTGCCTCAAGCAGGTCGTCCGTCGTATCTCCCATTGCCGAAAGGACGATGATGGGCCGCCTGTCCGCAAAATCCCTAATAATACCCGCTACATGGCGGATACGTTCCGCGGTTGCGACTGAAGAACCGCCAAATTTCATTACGATCATATAGCACTCCATACTAATAATTATTCAACTTGCCAACTTACTATTGCATAAATATACCAAAATAGTCAATGTATATCCGGCACGCCTTGTCCAGTGGCATTCAAAATGCTACAGTATTTCCATGAAACTGAAAGAAAATTGCCTTGTACTATATAAAACCCAACCGGCCATCATTACCGGAACCGATGCCGACAAACTCGAAATAAACTGTCCTTCGGGACAAAAAAAAGTGCGAGAAAAAGACATCGAGTTTCTCCATGCAGGGCCGGTCAAAGACCTTAAAAAAGTACTGGCCGCGGCTTTGCCCGAAGGGGATATTTCCGAAGCCCTCGAGTTTTTCGAGGGAGAAACACCGTTATTCGCAGAACTGACCGATCTGGTATGGGGAAATTATCCGGCCGAAGCGGCCTGGGCTATCTGGCAAAACGTCTCCGGGTCACCCTGGTTTATCTGCACTTCACCGGTCGAACCGGTACTACTCCGGGCCAAAGCCGACGCAGAAGCCCTGATCAAAAAAACAGGGGCAAAAAAAGAAGAGGCTGCTGAACGCGAAGCCTTCATCAAGCGACTTAAGCAAACGCTTTCAGCAGGGACAGGAATAAATCTGGTTGAAGACGCCAAGTTTCTGCAGGACGTCGAAGCAGTAGCCCTCGGCAATTCGGAAAAATCAAAAACAATGAAAGAAGCCGGCATCACGGAAACGCCGCAAGCCGCCCACCGTATTCTTCTCAAAGCGGGTTACTGGGCTGCAGATCGAAATCCTTGGCCCAGCCGGAACGGACACACACTTCATTCCTCATCAGTTCCCGTCGGGGCACCTGACGACAGCGACGAACGACTTGACCTGACCCACCTCGAAGCTTGGGCAATCGACAATGCCTGGAGCGCAGATCCCGACGATGCAGTGAGCATTGACGGCGAGACCCTCTGGGTGCATATAGCCGATCCCGCAAGCACCATCACACCCGATTCAGATGTCGACCGGGATGCACGCTCCCGCGGATCAACCCTGTACATTCCCGAAGGTGCGGCTCGCATGCTTGCCGACAACGCACTTGACTACTACGCACTCGGCCTTTCCCCCATTTCACGTGCACTTTCCTTTGGCATCACCTTCACCGTAACAGGCGCGGTAAAGGACGTAGACATCAGGAAAACCCGCGTGTCGGTCAAACGACTTACCTACGCGGAAGCTTCTGCCCGCAAGGAAGATACTTCCCTGGCTCCGCTTTTTGCAATCGCTAGGCGGAACATCGAACGCAGGCGTGAAGCGGGCGGAGTCTTCATCGATCTGCCCGAAGTGCACATCACGGTGAAAGCGACAGATGATTCAGGTGAAAAAATAATTTCCATCACGGAGATTGCTTCCGAAAGTGCCGCCGACATGGTACGAGAAATGATGCTTCTCGCCGGAGAAGCTGCAGCCCGCTTCGCCTTCAAGAACAAGATTCCCTTCCAGTACGTGAGCCAGGAAACACCCGACATCCCCGCCGAATTGCCGTCGGGACTCGCCGGTGAATACCGCAAACGGCGTTCGATGCGCTCCCGAAAGGTGGGAACTATTCCGGCCGACCACGCAGGTCTCGGTCTTGGCATGTACAGCCAGGTGACAAGCCCCCTCCGCCGCTACGGCGACCTCATCGCCCACCAGCAACTCCATCTGTATCTTGCCGGAAAGCCGCTCATGGCAACCGACGACATGCTTGAGCGCATTGCAGCAGGCGATTCCGCCTCAAGGGGATGCACTCTCGCCGAACGAAGCTCGAACCTTCACTGGATTCTCGTATATCTCACGAGGAATCCCGACTGGACCGGGGACGCCGTTGTTGTTGAACATAACGGGCCAACTGCGACTATTCTGGTGCCGGAGCTCGCGCAGGAATCTAAAATAAACCTTAAAACCGACGCAGAACTCAATACGATAATCCGTGTCCGAGCCGGAAACATCAATATCCCTGAGCTAACACTCTCCTTCATTCCCGTCTGAGACAAAAAAAAGGACCGTTCCCTTTCGGAAACGGTCCTCTGTATTGTTGGATAAAACTATTCCGACTTGACGTCGTCGCAGATACTGCGTTCGGTTTCGCGGTCGAAGAACTTGGCCTTTTCCATCATTGCTTCGAAATTGACGGTGTCGCCAATCGAGAAAATAATGTCCGGGGAGGTACGAACGATAACCTGCTGTGTCTTTGTGGTCAGATACAGGTGAGTTTCGGCTCCGAGGGGCTCCTTGACGCTGACCTTCATCTGCATATTATTCTTTGAGGACGGGGTCTTGAGATAGGTAAGGTCTTCCGGGCGAATACCGAAGTGAACTTCCTTGCCAATATAGTCCTTGAGAATTTTCTGTTGTTCGGCGGTCGGAACAAGTTCGAAAGAACCTTCGTCGGCAACAAGCTGTCCGCCTTTTTCGATGATTTTGACCGTCAGGAAGTTCATGGGTGGGGATCCGATGAATCCTGCGACGAACTTGTTGATCGGGTGGTTATAGAGATACAAAGGAGAGCCAATCTGCTGGACTTTTCCATCCTTCATGACGACGATCTTGTCACCCATGGTCATCGCTTCGACCTGGTCGTGGGTTACATAAATCATGGTTGCCTTGAGACGGTTGTGCAGGTCGGATATTTCGGCGCGCATCTGGACACGGAGCTTGGCATCAAGGTTCGAAAGGGGTTCGTCGAAAAGGAAAACCTTGGGATTACGCACAATTGCGCGGCCTACTGCTACGCGCTGGCGCTGTCCACCGGAAAGGGCTTTCGGTTTGCGGTCCAGAAGCTTTTCGATATCGAGGATACGGGCGGCTTCGTTAACGCGGCGTTCGATTTCTTTTTTGTCGGTTTTGCGGATCTTGAGTCCGAAAGCCATGTTGTCGTAGACGGTCATGTGAGGATACAGAGCGTAATTCTGGAAAACCATCGCGATGTTGCGGTCTTTCTGGGGAACGTCATTCATGCGTTCACCGTCAATAAAAAGATCACCTTCGGAAATTTCTTCGAGTCCCGCAACCATGCGGAGGGTGGTGGATTTTCCGCAACCGGAAGGTCCAACGAATACCACGAATTCCTGGTCGCCAACTACGATATTGACATTGTCAACCGCACGAACGGCACCATCATACACTTTGCCCATGCCCTTGAGTTCTACCTTTGCCATTTAAGGCCTCCTAAATTATCTTATTAGAGTAATTGTAAAGGTATATATCACATATGTCAAACAAAAAAGGTGCCAATACGGGCTATAAACGGGTCCAGAAGGACGAGGAGGACGGTGACGAGCAATGCAGGCAGGTAGTTTGCGGTCTTGAGCTTGCGCAGGTTGAGAAGGTTGATGCCTATCATGATGATGAAAGCACCGCCAATTCCGGTCAGTTCCAAAATCATGCGCTCGGATACATACGGTTTAATGAAGCCCGATCCGAGAGTCAGAAGCCCCTGGTATACCAAAATGGAGAGTGCCGAAAAAGCGGTTCCGATGCCCATGGCCGCACCGAACACAATGCCCATGAAGCCGTCAAGCACCGATTTGGTGTACAAAATAGTATAATCTCCCTCGGTGCCCGCTTTGAAAGAGCCGACGATAGCCATTGCACCGACGCAGAACAATACCGAAGCATTGAGAAATGCATAGGCGAAGCGCGAGGTCGCAACCGGTAATCCATCAGTACTTACGACTTGTTCCGGTGAAGTTTTACCAAATCGGCGCTCAAGAAAGTGGCCAACAGAGAGAATTTTGCCATCGATATCCCACCATGCACCGAGAATTCCGCCTGTGATGAGAGCCAATGCCATATAAATGATATTTACCGACTTGAAAGCCATCTGGAAGCCGATGACCAAAGTAACAACTCCGGCAGCGGATGTTATCATATCCGAAACCTCATCCGAAATTTTATGCGAAAATAAAATTCCGAAAAAGGTACCAACTATTACAGCGATGCAGTTTACGATTGTTCCTAACATAATGACAGCGATATTACTTCCGGTAGAAACAACTGTCAATCACGCCGATACAGCCGGTCGCGGAACCATCGAAAACAAATAATGCCAAATAGGGGGAAAATACTGAAAAACACGAACAGAAAACGGAAACCGAAGGTGTCAATAATAAAACCACCCGAAATATTCCCGAGCACCGAAGCAACTCCAACCGATACCGAAGAATACAAGGTGAGGCCTACCGCAACGAGGCGTTTTGGAGCTCGTTCACATACAAATATTACTGCGGCTGGATGAAATAGCCCGAAACAGATTGAATGGAAGAGCTGACCTGCGACGGCACCGGCAAAACTTGGAAAAACAGCATACACGAGGCTGCGAACCATTATGGCAACGAGCGACAGCAACAGTATTTTTTCTGTCCCGAAACGCCGGATGAATTTTCCCGACAGGAACATAAAGGGAACTTCCGCCGCCGCGCCGAGCGCCCAAAGCCCGGCATAAGACTCGAGGTGGAGATATTCCTGGACGTACAGAGAAAAAAAACGTTGAGACGGTGTCAGGCCGAGATATCCGAGAAAAATCAGGAAAATACCGATCCAGAATGATTGCGGAAATTCTTTCAGAGATGAAAGCCGGTTTTTTCGGACCTGCACCAAACTGTCGCTTACACCGGTTACCGGTACTTCGATTTCGGTATCGATGCTTGGAGGATGCGGAGAAGCCTTGAGCATTCCGGGAATTAAAATAACAGACAGGGAAAAAAGCAGCGAGGGAAATCCGATCCAGAACGCAATGGAGACTGGAGATTTGGTATCCATCAACCGACTGAACTGTAAAAGTAGCGTGATGAAAACAAAACCAACGCTGCCCATTACCCGTATCTTGCCGTAATTGGTATTATTTTTTCCAAGCTGGCGGGATACCAGAGCATCCACAACCGGTACGGAACCCTTGAAGCCGATGGCGAAAAGAGCCAGAACCGCGGCAGAAACCCAGAAATTCCTGAAATATACCAAAGGAGGAAGAACTGCAGCCATCATGATGCCCATGAGGATCATAACGATACCGTAATTGCCTTTTCTGTCGACCTTGGAACTGACGAATATCGGAATGAGGAGGCCAGCCGCCTCGAAAATCCCCTGAAGAATACCAATCATGGTCGCCGTATAACCCAACCGAAACAGAAGTATTGGTAAATAAGCATTTACCGTGCCATATATCGCAAAAAGAAAAAAATACGGAATTCCCATTATCATGGGAACAGGGTATCGGAAGAAAACAAACCTTTCAATACCCGGCTGTTCCCCGTATTTCACATCAGAAAACCGACACGGCCTCCGGTTCCGCGACAAATGAAGAGGCGTCCTCTAAAAGCTCATCCACGAGCGCCTCCGCTGCAGCAGGTGTCCCTGCACTATCGGCTGCCGCGTCAGAAGCGCTTTCCCCGATTGTCCGGTTCTTGAACTGGGGTTTGAACTCGACATGCTCGGCTATTACCTTTATTTTAGAATAATTCTTCCCGTCAGTACCGGTCCAGCGGTCCTGCTTGAGACGACCGACCACTCGAACACCCCGACCTTTACCGCAGTTTTTGCTGCAGGCTTCGGCGAGTTTTGACCAGCTTTCAACCTCGAAAAACGAGGTTTCTTGTTCCATTTCGTCGTCCTGCTTGTAAAAGCGGTTCGAGGCGATCGAAAAATTGCACACGACGCTGCCGCGGGGAGTTTCCTTGATCAGCGGATCGCGGACCACATTTCCTTCAATTAAAATAGAATTGAGCGCATTCATTCACTTTCCTCCATGACAAGATTTTCAGGCTGAAGGATTCCGGTGCGCGCCCGCCGGAATCGCTTCTGTCTGATGCCCTTCTTGTAGGGAAAATATGGCTTGGTGGCTTGAAAAATACTGTTTATTTATATGAGGATCTTGCAAAACTTAGAAAGTTTTGCAAGAGGCTCTATATCTTGTTTTGTTGGATGAGCTTTGCAAGCGCCGAAAGCTGTTCCCCAACCCGCACGGGATTCGGTCCACCAGGTAGGTTCCTCGCCTCAACACATGCGGCCGGAGTGAGTTTCGCATATATATCCCGCTCAATCAGGTTTGAATGCAAAACGAATCGTTCGAAGGGAAGCTGAACCATATCGGAAATATTGCCTTCGATGCACTCACGAACGACTCCGGCAGCGACGGCATGGGCGGTGCGAAACGGCATTCCCTTGCGTACGAGATAGTCAGCTAGGTCCGTTGCGTTCGCGTGGCCCCCGGTGCAAGACGCGGCCATGCGGTCGACGTTCCATCGGGCGGTTCCGATCATGTGGCCGAAAATCTCGAGGCACGAAAAAGCAGTGTCGTACGCGTCAAAGAGACTCGATTTGTCTTCCTGCATGTCGCGGTTGTACGACAGCGGTAAACCTTTCATCATAGTGAGGAGGGCGACAAGATCGCCGTACACCCTGCCCGTTCGCCCGCGGATGAGTTCGGCAAAATCGGGATTCTTTTTTTGCGGCATGATGCTAGATCCCGTGGACCATTTTTCTGAAAGGTCGATGAACTTGAATTCCTCGGTTGACCAGATTACAATCTCCTCGCAGAAGCGGGAAAGATGGGTCATCAGGATCGAAAGGTCGGCAGTGATCTCAAGACAGTAGTCACGGTCTGCAACAGTGTCGAGGGAATTTTGGGTAAGCTGCGAAAAGCCGAGTTCCGCTGCAACAGCTTCGCGGTCGAGGGGAAGTCCGCTTCCGGCGAGGGCGCCGGCACCGAGGGGCATGAAGTCAAGTCGACCGGCCGCGCCGGAAAGGCGTTCGTGATCGCGGACGAGCATCCAGCACCAGGCGCACAGGTGATGCGCAAGGGTGATGGGCTGAGCACGCTGGAGATGGGTATAGCCGGACATAAGGGTGTTGGTGTGTTTTGAAGCAATACCGGTAAGGATCTCGAGCAAACCAATTATCGAGGACAGAAGCGCTTTCATACTCCGTTTGAGGTAGAGCCGTTCGTCGAGCGCAATCTGATCATTGCGGCTGCGACCCGTGTGCACCTTGCGCCCCGTGTCTCCGAGCCGGTCAGTAAGCACGCCTTCGATGAAGGAATGGATATCCTCGGCACCTGTATCTATTTCGAGCGAGCCCGACTCGAGTTCCTCTGCAATTTTTTTTAGTTCCGCCACTATTGCCGCCGATTCGGCTGCAGGAATAATCCCGGTTTTCCCGAGCATGCCCGCGTGAGCGATACTGCCCCTCACATCATCAAAGGCCATGCGTGAATCAACATTGATGGACGTTTCAAAGGCAACCGCCGCTGCGTCAGGGCCTTCCGAAAAACGTCCGTGCCACAACGGGGATTTTTTATCTGCCATTGTCAACTTCCTCCCTGATATACCCGAAGGATTTCGCAGATGTACATGCGGTGATAATCCTTGAGCGGATAATTTTTGTCGATACTTGCATCGATGCATAATTCCGGTTTGATATCTTGCGCGTATATCTTGCGGCAGACCAGCGTAAGGCGCGCTTCGGAGAAACCGATTGCTCCCGGCTCGAGAAGGAGCGGCATAAGACCCGCGACTTCTGCCTTGTCGGTGTCGGATCCGGAAGTGCTGCCGCATATCTGTAAGGCTTTTTTCATTGACTCGTCAAAAAATGAAAAAGTTACGAGCGATTCGCGTTCTACGAAAGCGTAAGTGTGTCGGGTAGGCCTGACCACGCAGGTGACGACTCGCTTGTTCCAGAACACACCAAAACTGCCCCAGGAAGCCGTCATGGTGTTCCATTCCTCGCGGGCGGTGCCACTTCCTGCAGCGATGAGCATCCAGTCGTGCCCGATAGTCGAAAAAGGTTTGAGGAGCATGTCGAGCGGTGCATCTGCAGCTTCTATCCGGGTAAAGTCAGTCATATAATACAACCTCCGCGAGTACATTTGTGGTACGTTCCGTATAGAGAGCATACCACAAACGGGAGTACGCGGGCAACTAGAAGTCGAAGCGGAGTTCGAGATACACCGTATCTCTGTCCTTCATGGAGTCGTTACCAAAAGTACCAAGAGCTCGATCTGAATCGGAAGAAGAGCGGAACGAGCCATAGAAGTTCATCCCGCCTTTGAGATTCCAGCCGTCTGCAATATTGTAGGTAGCTCCCACTGTCGCAAGATAATCGCGGGCCGCAAGGGCTGTAAGAAAAAGCACTTCAGGCTGTAAAGTTTCGTTAAGCAGTTTTGTCTGGATACGCATGCCGACCATATTTTCAAACTCGAAGCCTTGGCCGACAATCGGTTTTTCAAAATTGACAATGTACTGAGGTGCCCAGGAAATAGTGCACGAGGTTGTTCCATTAAAAAAACTTCTTGTACCTTGCACTACACCCGAAAGAAATGAATTTTTTTCGAAGGGATCGGTTCCCGCTGCATCCTTCGTAAGGGTATAAGCCCATTCGGTACGAAAATCAAAACCGTTCACGAGATACACTGCATCAAGGCCGAAAATATGCTGCCGGTTGTGACCGAGGACAGAAGGCACCGAAAAGAACTGGGGCGGGCCAATTATCGGCAGTACCGGCATGAGGGCAGTTTCCATCGCATCCGACGGATACCGGTCAAGGATTGTCAGATAGCTTGCGGAAAGGCTCACGGTACCGGGGAAAACGAGGACGCGGACGCCCCCTTCCATATTTTCGATAACCAGTTTCGGTGTTTCTTCCCTGATAAAAGTTCCCATTGACGGCATCCGGTTCGGCACCGATACAGGCATAAAAACGCCTTGAATGGTGCCCGAGTTTGCCGGCAGATTATAGACAATGTTCAGCATGGGAGAGCCAAGTTTTTTTTCGGGGGATGCTGAAACTGAGCGGGTACCAATATAGCGGGCGTTTATATTATCGGTCGGATTCGATCCGTCTGCCTGCCCCCAGGTTACCAACTGCTTCCCTGCGGTGATGTCAAAAGCTCCTGCGGGAAAGGAAACCCAGGCTTCCTTCAAATCGGCAGTATAGAAACTCCGCGCATTCCAGCTGCCTTCATAAGCGAGCGGATAATACCATTCGCTAGTGTAGGAGGTGTCCTCCATCAGCCCTGCAAAGTTTGAAAAAAACTCCATCGAAACCCGAAACTGGACAGCAGAAAAAAGAGAACCCTCAAGGTTGAACGCACCGCGGAGCCCTGTCGAAGAAAGCACTTTGTCGGCAGAAGGTTCCGCATACACAGATGCGGTCACATAACCGGACGGCACAATTTCGGCATGGACGGGTATCACGAATAGGATAAAAAGCAGCAAAGTTACGGTCGCACCAACCGAGAGTGGACTTTTCATGTTCATCATCTGCCCCTTTCAAGGAACCGGATAGTGAAGTAGGAATCTTCGATGGAAGGCAGATTTTTCGAGGTTACAAATTCCCACACAGTATTTCCACCCGACTGCAAATTGAACATCTGCATTTTTTTGAACTGCCAGTATTTTCCATCGACGAGTTCTGTACCGCTTACCACAAGGCGCTTGACGAGTTTCAAGTTCTTGTCATAAAATTCCGACTGTTTCGAAATGGTGTTGGCGACTGTAATCCAGCGGACTACTTTGGCATAGCCATAATTGCTTATCGCAGTGGCATCCTTTGCTGTGTATTCGATCTTGTAGCAATTCTCGCCGTCAATAGTTTCCTCGCCGAGCAGTTTTGTATTGAAGAACTCGCGGTCGAGGGAACCGATATCGGCAAAACTGAAGTCGGATCCGAGGAAAGCGCCGGTTTTCGAATCGCCACCGGTAGTGCCGATCGTGCGGACCTTGCGGAGCGCCGGCATATAGATGGCTTGTTCATCTGTCTTTGCAGGATCCTTGTACGTTATGGTTAAAAATCGGGTATCGCGGACATCGGCCGGGGCGGTAAAAATCATCATCTGCTTGTCATAGTCCCCATCCTTGGTCTGGGTATAGGCGGTAATTCCGCGGGTGCGGGATTGGCCGGCCTTGTTCGTAATAATCATTTTCATTTCCGCAGTTGAAGCCGGAGGCCTCGGCATATTTTCATTTTTAGAAATGATAGCTTCGAGGTCCTGTGCCCTTACGGGCAAGACAAGGGCGGCCCCAAATAGGGCACAGAACAAAAGGGTTACGTTAAAAGTCTTTTTCATTTTCATTCCTTTTTTAGTGAAAGTTTTGTTACGAATTTCGGCTTGACGATTACGAGTACAGCAGGAAGAAGCGTAACAGCGAAGGTCGAAGCCACCACCATGATGATTGCCATCAGAAGGCCCATGTAGAAGTTACCCCGAATCTGGCTGAACATAAGAGCGACAAATCCACCGGCAACTGCGAGTGCGTTGTAAATAATACCGAGTCCGGTTGTCCGCAGCGTCGTTATTATGGCCGATTCAATACTCATACTTGCAGCCATGGTCTTGACTCGCTCCATAAAATGCAGTGTGTAATCAATTGCTATTCCGATCGCGATGGAGGCAATGGTTGCTGTCGAAATGTCTACCGGAATACCGGCAAGTCCCATGATACCGAAGTTGATCAGGAGGGAAGCAGAAAGCGGAATGATAGAAAACAAGCCTTCAATTACACTTTTACTTAACAGGGATATCATCACCAGGATGATGAGAAGAGAGGAGATCACCGAAGCGATCTGCGTATTGATAAGCAGCCGCTGGATAGTCAAATTGAGGGCGGAAAGCCCGGTGATATCGGCACGTACCGTTGTGGGGAAATGCGCATTAATATATTCGCGTGTCCACTTCTGGATCTCGCCAGAAACAGTCGAGCTTCCGGTTCGAATAAATACATTAATTCGTGCAGTTCTCCGCGGGTTATCAATAAAGGATTCGATAGTCTCGGGATCTCCCGAGTTTTCGTACTGAAACATGAGCTGTCCGGCATAGATGCGGCCACCCACGAGATCAACAGCAGATCCGTCAGTGACAGAAACCCTGCGCTGCATATCCCCATTAATAAACAGAATCGATTTTCCCTCAACGGTAAAATCAGTTCCTTCAGTAAGGGTGCGAAGCACATCTCCGTATTGGGTATCTATCTCGTCGAGCTTGCTGTTGTGGTATGCATACCGTTCGGTGGTGACCGGAACCTCGGTAATTGCATCCGGCACCTTGTCCCACTCAGGATCGTCGGCGTGCATTGCCCTGTTGATGCCGCGTACAAACGAAGTGATAGACTGCGTTCCACCAACCAGGTCAGAGGCTTGGTCATAGCCCTTCGAACCGGGAGCAATAAGGCGCTTTCCGCTGTAGCGAAGTTTTTCCAGTTCAGTCTGAAGACCGTCCATTGAACGAAGGACTTCGGAATCGAGAATTCCCCCGTCTTCATCAGCTTTCACCACAATAGTCATTATTGTTATACCCGTAAAATTATTATTGAGATACTCGGAGGATTTGCGAATCTCGGTGTTCTTTTTGAAACCTTCAACTGTATTCGATTCAAAGGTAATCAGGGGAATACCGATTACGGAGACAACGACAGCAATGGCACAAATACCGAGCACTGTCCAGGGCTTCCGGGTTGTAAATCGACCAAGGGATTCGAGCAGTTTCGCAAGTATACCGTTGTTCCTGTTTTCGACTGTTTTCTGTGCCGGTTTTTTGAGAAGCAGTAACATGGCCGGGGTAAAAGTCACCGCAAGAAACAAGGCGAAAAAAATACCAAGGGCTGCAAGAAGACCATACACCCGAAGGGCACTTATCGAAGATACTGCGAGGGAACCAAAACCGATCATCGTAGTGAGGGCTGCAAGAAGTATTGGAACCGATACATGTTCGAGGGTCGAAATGATTGCTTCTTTTTTACTGTCAATAACCGCAAGGTCCTCGTAATAACGGTTAATTACATGGATTGCATATGCGGTACCCACCGCTATGAGAATGATGGGCAAAACCATCGTCGCCATCGATATTGGTTGTCCCGTCCAACCCATAAAACCCATCGCCATAATGGTTGCCATAATGACATTTACGAGAGGCAGCAAAACACCTCGAATAGTTCTAAAACTGAGAAACAAAATTATGATGATAAGCGCAATAACAACGGGAAAAAGAACACCGAGATCCGAAATCATCAGTTTCCCGATTACGCTCGATACGGCCTTCGAACCGGAAATGTATACCGTTCCATCTGCTTGTTTGGGAAGAAGAGAAATAACGGTTGTCATTCGATCGTACATCGATGCCTGTGAATCAGAGAAAAGAACTTTCCCCTGTTCGGGCAATATGATTGAAGCAATGCGAGAAAGCAAATCCTTTTCGTTATATCCTTCGCCGGGAGATGCGAGTAAAACCCGGTTTCCTTTTGCATCGGGTCCGACGAGCACATTGAAGCTTCCCGCTGCATCCAGGCGGTCGGTCTCGTTTTCACCCGTATATAACCGGGCAACGGCTTTCTGTC
>JBBRWY010000023.1:0-51637 GCA_038248875.1 Treponematales bacterium | reverse complement strand
GATTGTGGATCTCGTATCGGGAGAGGTGAAGGAAAAAGGGCAGCCCGGGACAGCATGGACGGCTCGGCATTTGGTGGCGTAAGGAAGGCGTGATGGCTGAAAAAGGATGAAAATACTGGTACCAACAATTTTGATAGCAGTGATAAAATATCATGGTTTTATACTAATTTCATACAAGCGATGGAAGGAAATTCTATGCTTAACACCGACTATATCGACGCTGCCCGGGGGCGCACTCCCGCGGATTTTAATCTTACTGACTGCCGGGTCGTGGACTTCTTTCGCGGTATTATCCTTGATGGGGCAACGGTATCTATCTATCGGGGGTATATTGTTGGCGTCAACGACGGACTCGAAGCCAAAGCGACCAAGAGCCTTGGTGGTCGATATGTTTGTCCGGGACTGATCGACGCGCATGTGCATATCGAATCAAGCTTGCTGACCCCTGTCGAGTACTCGCATTTGGTAAGCCCCCGCGGCACCACTGCAATCATCGCCGACCCGCACGAGATTGCCAATGTGCTGGGCCATGATGGCATCAACTGGATGCTCCGTGCTTCCGATGGAATACCGCTTGACGTGTACATGATGGTGCCCTCCTGTGTTCCGGCCACCGACTTTGATACTGCCGGGGCTGCGCTGTTTGCCTCGGATCTGGCCCGCTTTGCACGCGAGGAACGCGTTCTTGGCCTCGGTGAGGTGATGAACTATCCCGGAGTTCTGTCCGCCGATCCCCGGATAATGGACAAAATTTCGTTGTTCTGGGAAGCGGGCAAGGCGATCGACGGCCATGCTCCCGCACTTTCGGGATGCGAATGGCTAGCCACAATCCGGCTCTCTACTACGGCTTGCGGCGTTCGGGCGCAATAGCTCCCGGATACAAAGCTGATCTGGTCGTATTCTCGGATCCGCTTCATTTCAATGCAGAATTGGTATTCAAGGCAGGAATTGCGATAGCGGAGAACGGAAGTCTCACCTCTGGATACGATGTGCTTGGTGGTGCCGTCCACGCACCACCGCTTCGGGACTCGGTCAACATCAAGTGGCTCGAGGAAAAGGACTTTCGCATCCCGGACGAAGGCGGCCTTGCCCGCGTCGTTTAACGCCATACGGGTTCTGGCTCCATAGGAAAGGGCTTTATCCGCGGGCTGAAGCTCAAACGCGGCGCAATCGGTTCCACAGTCAGCCATGATTCACACAACATGATCATCGCCGGTGTGGATGACGCATCGATATTCAAAGCAGCCAGGCGGCTCAATGCGATGAAGGGTGGCTTCGTGGTCACCGACGGCGCGGAAGTGCTCGCCGAGCTTGCCCTGCCAGTCGCAGGCCTGATGAGTGATCAAAGCGCAGCTGCAGTCATAGAACGATTATCTATTTTTGAAGAGTTTTTTGCCCGCGAGGGCATTCCCGGCGATTCGCCTCTGATGACGCTCTCTTTCATGGCCCTTCCGGTAATTCCGGCCCTGAAAATTACCGACAAGGGACTCGTCGATGTGGAATTGTTCAAAATGGTGCCATTGTTTAAAGAAGATTGAAATGGGTAATCATCCCTTCATCTAGTGCGTTACCTCTATATCGTTCGTGAATGCCGAGTTCGGAAGATCATGCAACCAGCGAGCGAATTGTTTCCCTGTAGGTGTAATTCCCTTCGATCCATAAAGACCAAAAGAGGAGTCGCTTACCGCGTCGGAGCGATTATACATGATATGAATGCCGAATACGTCGGTAGGCTTCAAGGCGCGCAGGAAGGCGGTCCAAAACTCGGCGGCATGTTCCAGATTCTCCATCGTCGGATCGGAAAATTGATACCCGCTTTCGGTTATAGCTATGGGCCAATCGCCGAAGGTTTGGGTGAAGGCGAAACCCTCGTTCGAAATTGTCTCTTCGTGAGTATTCCCGGTGCGTTCCTCGCCGCCGTATCTGTGGAAAGTCACACCGTCGGCAAGCGTTGGGTCGCGATCCAATTCGGTTTTGATGTTCAGATTCCATCGGCGGCGTTCTTCGTCTGCCGGTCGTGCCTCGGGCCCATGGCCGGCGGCACAGACATAGACCGGAATACGGAAGCGTCGCCGAAGCTCCGGTACCCAATTGCGTATGATGCCGATGTAGTCTTCGATCGTTATGCGACGTGTTACCCCGAGGCCTTTGATATCACCGTATGTGAACTTCCGTAAGTATATCTCGTTCCCGAGTTCGAGCATGGCTATCTGTAATCCAGCATCGAGTAGTTGTTGTACGAAAGCCCTTTGACTCTCCAAGCTGTCGTTGATATTCAGGAGATAGATGAACTCGATACTGTGCTTCCGTTGTAGCCGCAGGAGTTGTTCGATTTCCTCCCGGCTTATCACGTTGAATCGAGAACGCTGCGGACGCAGGGCAGCGGGGACAGATTCGAGGTTTGGGTAGGTCGCCATCCCTCTACTACCGCCCCAGACACGAATGTACCCGATTCCCTCGATCCACGGTTCGAGCTTGGAAAAGTCCGTGTACGCAGGCCGCAAATTCACGATCATTCCTTTTGCGGGATTTAAGACAGGTAGGCTCCGTGCAGCTGGTATCGGAAGCCGGTCGGACATCGACAACTCATCCTCGATCCGAATCTGGGGCCAGGCCCCTGTTATGGCCACAGCAAGCAAGCCGAGCAATAGTGTTGTACGAATCAATGGACTAAACAATTGATACGAACGTACATTTCGAGATTTTTGCGATTTTTTATTGTCCACCGCCGAAAACGGGCTTTGTCCCGTAATCGTGCACTTTTGGTAACCCAATCGACCACTCCTTCTTTAATTTCCAATAACACCAGCATGATTCTAGTATAAATTTGAACTAATTTGGTGTCAACACATTTGTCATGACAGCACCGGTATTTTTATTTCCGTTATAAATTTTTCACTCTTGCGCGGCCATATTATTCCCGAGCCATTTATATACAGCTCGCGCGAGGGTGTGAAAGAACGCAGTCCCTGCTCATTCTGAGATTCGAAAAGTTTGCGGCATGTAATTCCTTAAAAATCCAGGGTCTTACTGACGACAATGACAGCTTCCCTGTCGTGGTACAGTGCCATAGCCGGGCCGTGGAAATAGCGACCGGCCTTTGTGTCACCTAAAATGCGGAAGCGCCAGACCGATGAATTGAGGAAAGATATCACCGATGATTACAATTCCTGAAGTTGTGGAATAATGTCCGTGTCAAACCAGGGGTTTTTTGCCTGCCAAATTCTGTTCCGTGGGGACGGATGTATGATAGGATTGCCGGATTCAGTACTCGGGTAGGCGTACGGGTGGTTTGTTGCGAAGCTTCCGCAGCTTATTGATGCCGCGGTAAATTGCCGGGCGATGAATCAGTGCTCGTTCGAGAGCCAATTTCCCGGGGAAATCAAGAAACATCAGACCTAAAAACAGTGTCAACAATCCCTGACCAGGTGTAAAAAGCATAAGTACGCCTATCAGAAGCAGGATAATACCAATCAGGTTCTTCAGAATAAACAGCATGGTTGTAACTATCCACCAGGAATTTGGGTGAATGGTGACAATGCGCTGATGTGATGGCAAAAAATAATCCTCGGGTATCAATGCCGCCAACAAAGGCAGTGCTGCCAATGAACCGATAAACAAACCCACAGACACACTGATCGCCCAAGTCAACCAAAGCGGGTGACTCATTAGTTGCTCGTAAAGCGATTGGAGGAAGCTAAAAAGATAATGCATCATGGTGTACTCCGCTATTAAGTTCGACATTTCATTGCTTTTCGGCGAGTCTTTTCTTAAAAAAAGTATTACAGTAATAAGTCAATTTCATATTGACATTCATCTATTTGATTCCTATTCTTAATATAGATAGATATCTATATTAAGAGGTGACAAGTGGAAACCGAGTTTTCGCGTGGAACGGGAATCCTAAAAGCTCTCGCTGACGAGAATCGTGTCAGAATCGTACATATCCTCTCGTGTGGCGAATTGTGTGCCTGCGATCTTCTTGATTTCTTCGACATTACCCAGCCGACCCTGTCACATCACCTGGGTATCCTCGTTGATGCGGGACTTCTTAAAACACGTCCCGACGGGAAGTGGACCCATTACACCTTGAATCGAGAGGTTTTCGACTTTATTGAAGAATTTATGCATGACCTTTCGCATGAAACAGAAACTTGTCTGTGCAAAAAAATACGGAGGAATTGCAAATGAATGAACCAAATAAGTCCGGTATCGGTTTTTTCGAACGGTATCTGACAGTATGGGTAATTCTATGTATGGGCACGGGAATACTGATCGGAAAATTTGTCCCGATAATACCGGAGTTTCTCGCACGGTTCGAGTATGCACAGGTTTCCATTCCAATTGCCATGCTTATCTGGCTCATGATCTATCCCATGATGCTGAAAGTGGATTTTTCGAGCATCTGGAATGTCGGTAAAAATCCGAAAGGACTCTATGTCACTTGGGTGACAAACTGGCTGATCAAACCTTTTACCATGTATGGAATCGCTTTTTTCTTCTTCTTCGTTGTCTTCAAGACCTTCATTCCGGAGGCGCTCGCGAAGGATTATCTTGCAGGTGCGATTCTTCTCGGCGCGGCACCCTGTACAGCGATGGTCTTTGTCTGGAGTCACCTGATCAAGGGGAATTCCGCCTACACGGTCGTACAGGTCGCCACTAATGACCTCATCATTCTTGTGGCCTTTACCCCAATCGTTGCGTTTCTGCTCGGCATTGGTGGAGTTACCATCCCGTGGGGTACGCTCGTTGTTTCGGTGGTTTTGTTTATCGTCATACCGCTTTTAGCCGGAATCCTCACGCGCCGTTTTCTAACCCGAAGTCACGGGGAAGAATGGTTTATGGCGACCTTCATCCCTAAATTCTCCGGGGCCACCATTTCGGGACTGCTCCTTACTCTCGTCATTATATTTTCGTTTCAGGGTTCGGTGATTCTCCAAAATCCCCTGCACATCCTGCTTATTGCCATTCCGCTTACCCTCCAGACATTTCTCATTTTTTTCATTGCTTATATCACTTCATGGATACTCAAGTTGCCCCATGACATCGCGGCTCCTGCCGGCATGATCGGTGCCTCAAACTTTTTTGAACTTGCCGTAGCTGTCGCGATTTCGCTTTTTGGTTCGAATTCCCCCGTAGTGCTCGCGACCATTGTAGGTGTGCTTGTCGAGGTACCGGTCATGCTGATTCTCGTAAAAATCGCAAATAATTCAACCCGGTGGTTCCGGGTACAAGGAGACTGATTTTATGGAAAAGAAACGGGTTATGTTTATCTGCATCCACAATTCCGGTAGAAGCCAAATGGGTGAAGCTTTTCTCAAGCATTTGGCCGGGGAGCGCTTTGAGGTTGCGAGTGCCGGTATCGAGGCGGGCAAGCTCAATCCGCTTGTCGTACAGGCGATGGAAGAAGTAGGTGTCAGTATGGCGGGTCACTACGCAAAGAAGGCCCAGGACTTTGTCGACCGGGGAGAACACTTCGATTATGTGGTGACCGTCTGCGACGAAGCGAGCGCCGAGCGCTGCCCGATGTTCCCGGGCAAGCATGCCCGCATGCACTGGGGTTTTCCCGATCCATCGGCCATTACCGGAACAGATGACGAAAAACTTGCCGGCATCCGTCCGATTCGGGATGTGATTCTCTCAAGTGTGAAAGAGTTCATCGCGAAGGAAGGATCAGGTAGTCAAGCTGCTGATTAGCTGCCTATACGATCATTCCGAAGAAAAGTCCTGCGAGTGTCGACATCACGACGACGAGTGCTACATACACGGCTGTTTTTTTGAAACCGATCTCGGCGTTTATAACGAGCATTGACGGGAGTGAAAGGCTTGGTCCGGCAAGCAGAAGTGCAAGTGCCGGGCCTTGACCCATGCCGCTTCCGAGAAGGCTTTGCACGATCGGTACTTCGGTGAGTGTCGCGAAATACATGAACGCGCCGGAAATAGCTGCGATAAAATTGGCGAAGATCGAGTTACCACCGACGAGGCCTGCGATCCATGCATTCGGGATCAGTGCCTCGTGGCTGGGCCGACCGAGGAAAAAGCCCGAGACCAGCACCCCGCCAAAAAGTAAGGGCAGAATCTGAAGCGCGAAATCGCGGGTCGCTGCACCCCATTCCGCAAGTTCGCTTTTCTTGAACCATCGAATTATCGAAAAAACGAGAACGAGTGCGAAGACTCCGGTGATTAGGTATTTTGCGTTGTAAATAGATTCCCATGCGGCGGAAGTTCCCTTCGAAGAGGCCCAGTTTACGAAAATAAGGATGCCTACCATCGAGCCGATGTACACAACAGTTTGCCAGAGCTTTCGACCGCCTTCGTCAAGCGGTGCCTTGAAAAGACGTTCGTCTGCAAGCCGTGCTTCATCTTCTTTACGAAAGATGAACTGCATCAACAGTCCGATAATGACGGCGAAACTGATGGCGCCGATCGTTCTTGCAATTCCGATTTTCCAGCCAAAGACCTGGAATGACATCGTGATCGCGATGACGCTGATAGCCGGTCCTGAATAGAGGAAACTGATTGCAGGGCCGAGTCCTGCACCTTTCTTGTAGATTCCTTTGAAGAGGGGCAGCACGGTGCAAGAGCACACCGCAAGAATTGCACCCGAAATCGACGCCACCGCGTAGGACACGGGTTTTGGTGCCTTTGGTCCAAGATATTTCATCACCGCCTGTTGATTCAGGAACACACCAATGGCACCCGCGATGAACATCGCCGGAACGAGACAAAGAAGTACATGAAGCCGGGCATATTCCCCAAGCATCTGGAATCCTTCCAGTAGAGCGGTACTTACGCGCAGGGAATCCCACGGAATAAAGTATATTGCGACGAAGACAGCCGCGAGACCGAGCAAAAGGACATTGGGTCCGTATTCTTTCTTTGCCATATTTATTTCCTTCAGCCAGAAAAGGCTGTTAATGTTTCTATTATTGGAAACATTGCATTTAATGTCAAGGGTTTTGGTGTCGTTCATATTTAATTTTGTATAACAAAACAGAGCATTATGTGCAAAGTAATAAATGGTTTTTCCATTGACTTCTGAAAGGTGTTCTGTTACTATGTGAGTGTAGGTACACGCAAGCTATAAGTAAGGATAAAATGACAGTTATTGAAATTGCGAAGCGTGCCGGGGTTTCGATTGGGACAGTAGATCGCGTTTTGCACAATCGCGGACGCGTGTCGGCGGAAACCAGGCAGCGAATACAGGATATAATAAACGAGGAAGGCTATCAACCCAATCCTCTTGCGCGTCACCTCAAACGAAATCGGGATTATCGGATAGGCGTGATGATTCCCGAGCTCGAAAAAGAAAGCCGCTATTGGAACCTCATCTATGACGGTATCCTGAAAGCTGCCGATGAACTTTCAGCCTTTTCATTCAAGATAGAGATGTTCAAATTTGTTCGTCCCGATCGCGCTTCGCTCGTTAACGCCTTTGAACGGATGACAGCCTCGGACTGTTGTGCATACATCATCGCGCCGGTCATGCAGGAAGAAACCCTGGTCATGTTGATGGAGATGGAAAAAAAAGTTCCCTATTCCTTTATTGACTGCCCGCTTCCCGGAGCCAATCCTGTTTCGACAGTCGCGCAAGATCCGTTCCGGGGCGGTTATCTCGCCGGAAGGATGATGGATATCGTTTCGCATTCGGAGGGGCCATTCGCGGTCATCCGGCCATTTACCGAAGCATTCAACCTCAATGAGCGCGCCAGAGGCTTTAATTCCTGGTTTGTCGCCCGCCCGAAAATTCGTCTTCTTGATATTGTGTGTTCAGAATCGCAGATGGACGAGACCAACAGCATCCTGGTAAACCTGCTCATTGACAATCCGGACCTCAAGGGCATTTTTGCCGTCTCCTCGATCGGGCACAAGATCGTGGACATTATCGATGCTCGCGGTCGCAAGAAGGACATTGCCGTCATTGGCTACGACCTGGTCGCGGAGAACGTACAGTATCTCAAGGATGGCAAGATCGACTGCCTGATTTCACAACGTCCGGAAGAACAGGGCCGACATGTGCTTTTTCAGCTGTACCGTAAAATAGTGCTCGAAGAGGTTCCCACGTCAATGATCCATATGCCGCTCGATATTTACTTCAAGGAGAATTTGGTATGATTAAATCTGGTGAACATTTTGTTATCGGAGCCGATTTCGGTTCCGATTCCGTCCGGGTGGTGATTCTGGATGCCGCGAACGGCCATGTTGCCGGTCAGCATGTTGTGTATTTTCCCCGCTGGAAAAAAGGCATGTACTGCAATCCGAAGGAAAACCAGTTCCGTCAGCATCCGCTCGACTACACCGAAAGCCTCGTCACGGCAGTTACTGCTGCAGTTAAGGAAGCTGATGCCGCCCGTGCTGCAGCCGGTACCAAAGAGCCGCTCATCAAACTGATCCGTGCGATTTCCGTCGATACTACCGGCTCGACTCCTGTACTCGCCGACCGCGCCGGTACTCCGCTCGCGCTGCTATCCGAATTCGCCGAAGATCCGGACGGCATGTTCATCCTGTGGAAGGACCATACCGCTGTTGCCGAGGCGGACGAGATCAACAAGCTTTCGCGCACTTGGGGTGGTACCGACTTTACCAAATACATGGGCGGCGTCTATTCATCCGAATGGCTCTGGTCAAAAATACTCCACACGATACGGAAAAATCCGAAGGCAGCCAATGCAGCGTACACCGCCGTCGAACATTGCGACTGGATAACCGCTCTCATGACTGGCACCGTAAATCCCGACGTCATCAAGCGGAGCCGCTGTGCTGCAGGACACAAGATAATGTGGCACGCCGAGTGGGGCGGATATCCGCCGCGTGCATTCTTCGACAAACTCGACCCGAAGCTGTCCGACATCCGCGATTCCCTCGGTAACGAAACCTGGACCACCGATATTTCTGCCGGAACCCTCACCCCAGAATGGGCGAAGAAACTGGGGCTTGCGGAATCGGTCATTGTCTGTGTTGGTGCGTATGACGCACACATAGGTGCAGTTGGCGGCGATGCTGCTCCGGGGACTATGGTCAAGAGTATCGGTACCTCGACTTGTGACGTTATCATCGGGCCGAAGCCCGCTCCGGGAGAGAAAGAGCACCTCATCGGCGGTATCTGCGGCCAAGTGGACGGCTCTGTCGTTACCGGCTGGATAGGGTATGAAGCAGGTCAATCCGCATACGGCGATTACTATGCCTGGTTCCGAAACCTCCTCATGTGGCCGGTGAACAATCTCGTAGCGAACGATCCGAAGGCGAAAAATATCGACCTTGAAAAAATTGAGAAAAACCTCTTGCGGACTCTCGAGGAAGCTGCTGCCAGTATCGAACCCAAGGAATCTTCGGTCCTCGCACTTGATTGGGTGAATGGACGGCGTACACCCTTTGCGAACCAGAATCTTGCAGCTGCGATTACCGGCATCAACCTTGGCACCGATGCGCCTGCCATCATGCGTTCTCTTCTCGAGTCAACCGCTTTCGGCGCTCGTGCCATCATCGAATGCTTCGAAGCCGGCGGCATCAAGATCGAGAAGATCATGGCAATTGGCGGAGTTGCTCGCAAGAGCAAACTCGGTATGCAGATCCTTGCCGACGTCACCAACCGCGAAATCGAAGTGACCGCGGGAGACCAGTCCTGCGCGATCGGCGGTGCGGTCTTTGCGGCAACGGCTGCCGGACTCTATCCCGACATTTTCAGCGCTCAGAAATCTCTGTCTGCAGGGACCGAACGCATCCACAAACCGGATCCCGCACGTGTGGCTATATACAATAAGCTCTACGAAAAATATCGCAGTCTTGGAACCTTTATTGAAGGAGAAACAAAATGATTACACTTGATCAATATGAATTCTGGTTCCTCACCGGAAGCCAGGATCTGTATGGAAATGAAACCCTTCGGCAGGTAGCTGAAGACTCGAAAAAAGTAGTTGACGCATTCAACGCAGACAAACAGATGCCCTGCAAATTCGTCTGGAAACCGACACTTCTTACCGCGGATGGAATTCGCACCGTGCTTGAACAAGCCAATGCCGATCCCAAATGTGCAGGTGTGGTCGCCTGGATGCACACCTTTTCGCCTGCAAAGATGTGGATTGCCGGATTATCTTCCTACAAGAAACCGCTTCTGCAATTTAATACCCAGTTCAATTGCGATATTCCCTGGGACACCATGGACATGGACTTTATGAACCTGAACCAGTCGGCTCATGGTGATCGAGAGTTTGGCTTTATCACTGCCCGCATGGATATTCCTCGAAAGGTAGTCGTCGGTCACTGGGGCGATAGCGATACTCGACAACGCATTGCCTTGTGGATGCGTGCAGCCTGTGCCATAGCTGACGGAAAAACCCTTCGCATTGCCCGTTTTGGCGATAACATGCGCGATGTCGCGGTGACGGACGGTGATAAGGTCGAAGCCATGATCCAGCTTGGTTGGTCCGTTCCCTATTACGGTATCGGCGATCTCGTCGCTTACATGGCTACGGTGACGGATGGAGACATTGACAAGCTCGTCAAGCAGTATGAAAGTGAGTATGAAATTATGTGGGGCACGGATAAAAACGCTGCACTCGCATCTATTAAAGAGCAAGCCCGCATCGAAATCGCGATGCGCGCCTTCTTTAAGGATAATAACATACACGCCTTCACTACCAATTTTCAGGATCTCCACGGTCTCAAACAGCTGCCTGGTCTTGCCTGTCAGCACCTGATGTCCGACGGTTTCGGTTTTGCCGGCGAAGGCGATTGGAAAACCGCTGCTATGGTGCGTACCTTCAAAGTGATGTCTGCCGGTCTTGGCGGCGCGGCTATAGGAAAGCCCGGTATGGGCGATTCATTTATGGAAGACTACACGTATCACTTCGAGAAGGGAAACGAAATGAACCTCGGTGCCCACATGCTTGAAGTATGCCCATCCATCTCCGAGAAAAAGGCGTGTGTAGAAGTGCATCAGCTCGGAATTGGCGACAAGGAAGATCCTGCCCGCCTCGTGTTTACCGGTAAAAGAGGACCCGCAATCTGCGCCGCGGTCGTCGACTTCGGCACCCGTTTCCGTTGCGTGGTCAATGCGGTCAATGTGGTGACTCCTCCCAAGGACCTTCCAAAACTTCCGGTCGCGCGGGTTCTGTGGAAGCCCGAGCCGAACCTGCAAGTTTCCGCCGAAAGCTGGATTCTTGCGGGTGGCGGACACCATACTGCTTTTTCGAATATCGTCACAGCAGACATGGTCCGCGATTGGGCCGAAATGGCAGGCATTGAATGTGTTATAATAGACAAAAATACAAACGTGCCTGCTTTTCGGAACGAACTCCGTTGGAATGCGGCGGCCTGGAGGAAATAATGTCCAAATACGCTTCTTTAAAAGAAGAAGCCTGGACCGCGAACGTGGAAATTCCGCTTCGCGGTCTTGCGCTCTATACCTGGGGAAATGTCTCGGCTTTCGATCCCTCTCTTGCCGTTTTCGCGATCAAACCGTCGGGTGTGCCTTATCCTGACCTCAAAGCCGATGACATGGTTGTCGTAGATCTCGAGGGAAAGGTGGTCGAGGGGAAACTCAATCCATCTTCTGACACACCGACCCACATGGTGCTGTATCGGGACTTCAATTCAAAAGACAAGACCCCGGTGCGCGGGATCATCCACACTCATTCGACCTATGCAGTTGCGTGGGCGCAAGCCTGTAAATCCATACCCCTGTTTGGCACTACTCATGCGGACCACATTCAAACCGCTGTTCCCTGTACTCCGTATCTTTCCCGTGAGGCGGTCGAAAAAGAGTATGAGCTGGAAACCGGAAACCTTATCGTCGAGATGTTCAGGAAAGGTCTTGCCGGTACTGCCGATCGATATGGCGACGCAGCCCTGAATCCCGCCGAGGTTCAGATGGCCCTGGTTGGCGGACATGGCCCCTTTGCGTGGGGCGGAAACGCGGCAAAAGCCCTATACAACGGTGCCGTTCTCGAGGAAGTCGCACGCATGGCAATCCTTACCCTCCAGATCAATCCCGAAGCGGGAAATCTGCCTGCGTACATTATTAACAAGCACTACCAGCGTAAGCACGGGCCTAACGCTTACTACGGCCAGAAAAGTCCGAAATAAAGCGGTTTCCTCGCAAGTCACTTCCGGGTGTCGGACAATTCTCCTCTGTCCGGCACTCTTTTTTTTATTCCATTTGACAAAAAAAAAAGAGGGGTTACTATGAAAAAGAAGCGTGTACGTTAACGCTTTTAATGAACAGCAGGGCAGGCTGTAAACTGTCCAACATAGGGGGAATAGAAGTATGAAAAAACTTATCGTGGTGCTTATGGCACTAGTCGTGGTAGGTGCAGCGTTCGGTCAGACCAAGAAGACCGTCGGTATCGCAATGCCCACAAAATCGTCTGCACGCTGGATTGCGGATGGCTCGAACATGAAAGCCGAATTTGAAAAAGCCGGCTTTAAAGTCGATCTTCAGTATGCTGAAGACGTTGTCGAAAATCAGGTTTCACAGATCGAAAATATGATCACCAAAGGGGTGAATGTTCTCGTAATCGCTTCCATCGACGGTGAATCAATGACTAAAATCCTTGAAAAAGCCAACGAAAGCAAAATACCCGTAATCGCTTATGATCGCCTGATCAAAAACTCTCCGTATGTCAGCTACTACGTAACCTTTGACAATTTTAAAGTTGGCGTTCAGCAGGCAACCACCCTCGAAACGGCCCTCAATCTGAAGACCGCAAAAGGTCCCTTCTATATCGAACTGTTCGGTGGCTCGCCCGACGATAACAACGCATTTTTCTTCTATAATGGTGCAATGTCCGTTCTTGATCCCTATATCAAGGCTGGCAAGCTCATAGTTGGTTCCGGTCAGATGGGAATGGACAAAGTTTCCACACTCCGCTGGGACGGTGCAACCGCACAGGCTCGCATGGACAACCTTCTTTCCGCTTTCTACACCAGCAAGAAAATCGCTGCTGTTCTTTCTCCCTATGACGGAATCAGCCTTGGAATCATCTCCTCCCTCAAGGGCGTAGGATATGGTAAGAGCGGAACACCGATGCCCTTCGTCTCCGGACAGGACGCTGAAATCCCCTCGGTCAAATCCATTATCGCTGGTGAACAGTACTCCACCATTTTCAAGGATACTCGCGCTCTCGCAAAACAGACTGTTTCAATGACTGTTGCTCTCCTTGCAGGCAAGGCTGCTCAGGTCAACGATACCAAGACCTACAACAACGGAAAGAAAATTGTTCCTTCTTTCCTCCTGGAATCCACTATTGTTACCAAAGACAACATCACTAAAGCTCTTGTAGATTCCGGTTATTACAAAGCAGACCAGCTTAAATAGTCTGTGGTATAACTAGACGCAACCACAGGGGATGTCCGGTATTCCGGGCATCCCCTGTTTCTTGCAGATGCAGGAGAATAAGGGGAAATACATGTCAGACACTCTTCTGGAAATGAAAAACATCACAAAGGTTTTTCCTGGTGTTATCGCACTTGATTCAGTCAGCCTGAAAGTCAAGAAAGCGGAAATACACGCGCTGGTCGGCGAAAATGGTGCAGGAAAATCCACTCTCATGAATATTCTCAGCGGTATTTATCCGCACGGGACGTATACCGGAGATATCATTTTTGATGGTAACGTTTGTGAATTCAGGGACATCAAGCAAAGTGAAAAAACCGGAATAGTCATCATTCATCAGGAACTCGCACTGAGTCCCTATCTCTCTATAGCGGAAAATATTTTTATAGGAAACGAGAAAGGGGCATATCAGGTTATTGACTGGGACAAGACCCGGGAAGAAGCTATTCGCTTCATGAAGAAACTCGGTCTCGATGAACACCCGAATACTCCGGTCGGAAAACTTGGAGTCGGCAAGCAGCAGATCGTGGAAATCGCCAAAGCGCTTGCCAAAGATGTCAAACTTCTGATTCTTGACGAACCGACTGCAGCGCTGAACGAAAAAGACAGTGAAAATCTGCTTCAGCTGCTGCTTGAACTGAAAAAACAGGGAATATCTTCTGTTCTCATTTCACATAAATTGAATGAAATCGCAAAAGTCTCGGATAGTATCACCATCATTCGTGATGGTAAGGTTATTGAAACTCTTGAAGTCGGAGATACGCCGATATCGGAAGAACGCATTATTCGCGGTATGGTTGGTCGCGAGATCACTGACCGCTTTCCAAAACGGCAAAGCGAGATCGGCGATATTGTGTTCGAGGTCAAAAACTGGAACGTATATCATCCCGAGGATGCAGAGCGTAAAATGATTGATAATGTTAGCCTGAATGTTCGTGCAGGTGAAGTAATCGGTCTTGTCGGGCTTATGGGCGCCGGTCGTACGGAACTGGCAATGAGCCTTTTTGGAAAGTATTATGGACGGAACATTACCGGCCAAACTTTTATCAATGGAAAGGAAGTGCGACTTAATTCAATTCCGAAAGCTATTTCCCACGGTCTTGCCTATGTTACCGAAGATCGGAAGCAGTATGGTCTGGTATTGATCGATGATGTCCGGCGAAACACCACGCTCGCAAAATTAGAGAAAGTTTCCAAGCGTGGTGTAGTGAACGAGCATGAGGAAATCCTCGAGGCGGAATACTACAAGAAATCTTTCAATATCAAGACGCCATCAATCTTGCAACTCACGAACAACCTGTCCGGAGGAAACCAGCAGAAGGTCGTTCTTTCCAAATGGATTTTTACCGGGCCGAAGATCCTTATTCTTGACGAGCCGACACGGGGAATCGATGTCGGTGCCAAGTATGAAATATACTCGATCATAAATATGTTAGCTGCTCAGGGCATGGCCTGCATCTTGATCTCGTCCGAAATGCCGGAAGTTATCGGAATGAGCGACCGGTTGTATGTAATGAGCGAAGGACGTTTCACGGCTGAACTGGATGGCAAAACCGCCACACAGGAAGAAATAATGCGGAATATAATCCAGCACTGAGGGGTAAACACTATGAATAAGGTATTCGTCATTTTCAAGAAAAATTTCAGACAATATGGAATGCTTATCGCGCTCGCTGTTGCGATGATTTTCTTCCAGATCATGACCGGGGGCGTTTTGCTCAAACCGATAAATCTGACCAACCTGGTTTTGCAGAACAGTTACATTCTCATACTGGCAGTCGGTATGCTTTTGTGTATCCTGACTGGCAATATTGATCTCTCTGTTGGTTCGGTAGTAGCTTTCGTCGGTGCTATTTCGGCAACCCTTATGGTCGATAAGGGCATTCCTTCGATCTATGCAATGTTTTTGGCCTTGCTCGTCGGCGGTATAATCGGTGCCTGGCAGGGTTATTGGATCGCGTATGTCAAGATTCCTGCCTTCATTGTTACTCTTGCCGGCATGCTTATTTTTCGTGGACTCGCTCTGGTCGTGCTCCAGGGCCAGTCGAAGGGACCGTTTCCGGAAATGTTCCAGTCACTCTCGTCGGGTTTTATCGCGGATCCTTTCAAGAGTGATAAAAATTACCTGACGATCCTCATTGGAATTATTGCCTCAGTGTTGCTGGTGATCAGCGAAATCCGCAAACGGAGCAAGCAAAAAACGTTTGGTTTCGAACTTTTACCGTTGTGGGCCTTCATCGCTAAGCTTGGATTCCTTATTGTTGTGATCAATGCGTTTACTATCGTATTTGCATCTTACAAGGGCATTCCAAACATTCTGGTACTTCTCTTTGTACTCGTTATCATTTATAATTTTATTACGCAAAAGACGATTCCCGGACGGCATATTTATGCTCTCGGAGGCAACGCCAAAGCGGCAAAACTGTCGGGTATTAATACCGAACGGGTAATGTTCTGGATATATGTAAACATGGGAGTAATCTCTGCCATGGCAGGTATGGTGTTCGCAGCTCGCCTCAATGTGGCGACTCCGAAAGCCGGCCAGAACTTCGAACTCGACGCAATCGCGGCCTGTTATGTTGGTGGCGCTTCCACGACCGGCGGTGTCGGTACGATTATTGGAGCGATTGTCGGCGGTCTTTTTATGGGAGTGCTGAACAACGGTATGTCTATTATGGGCATTGGCATCGACTGGCAACAGTCTATCAAAGGGTTTGTTCTTCTTGGTGCAGTCGCCTTTGATCTGTATTCCAAGGCGAAGAATAAATAAATTATGACTTTAGGCAGACGGACTCCGTTTCTCCGGTTCCGTCCGCCACGAGTCAAAAAACGAATGGAGAAACACATGTCTACAGAACGCTGCGCAGAATTGACTACACTTGCCGGAAGCGACATCAAAGCCCTCAAAACCGAACTACTGAAAGATTTTATTGCCTGCTATTCGGGCTCAGGCGATACGGTTTCTTTTTTCGCCTCGCCTGCACGAATCAACATCATCGGCGAGCACATCGACTACAACGGTGGCAAGGTTTTTCCCGCTGCCATCGATACCTACCTGTACATGATAATCCGCAAGCGCGCCGATTCAAAAATAGTCTATAACGATATCCGCTATCCGGGCGAGTTTATTTTCGACCTCAAACAAAAATTCGAGTACAAAAAAGAAAATGACTACTGCAATTATTTGAACGGCATCGTCAAGATCATGCAGGACCGCGGCCTTGTCTTTGAAACCGGTTTCGAAATTCTCATATTCAGCACGATTTTTGCCGGTGGTGGCGTGTCTTCTTCGGCAGCTCTCGAAGTCGGTTTTGCTTATGCCCTTTCGGAAACGTACGGATTCGGCCTTGATCGCGTGACTATAGCGCTGATTGGACAGGAATCCGAGCACAAGTTTATGAACGTGAAATGCGGCATCATGGATCAATTCAGCATCGCGATGGGGAAAAAGGACAACGCGATTCTTTTGGACACCAATAACCTCGAGTATCGCTATGTTCCGCTTGCCCTTGGCGATTATCGGATAGTGGTGATGAACACCAACAAGAAACGGCAGCTCGCAGACTCGAAGTACAATGAGCGGCGTGAACAGTGCATGACAGGTCTTGCGGTCCTTCAGGCATATACGAAAATTTCTGCACTTTGCGAGATGAATCCTGCCGAGTATGAAAAGCTCGCCAGCAAATTGACCGACGATATTATTCGTAAGCGCGTAAAGCACTGTGTATACGAAAACGAACGTGTCCGAAACGCGGTTGCCGCGCTCGAAAAAGGGGACCTGGTAAAACTGGGTACACTTTTGTGCGAGTCGCACGAATCGCTTCGGGACGATTACGAAGTAACCGGTATCGAACTTGATACCCTCTATTCGGAAGCAATCAAGGCGGAAGGCTGTATCGGTGCACGTATGACGGGAGCTGGATTCGGCGGTTGTGCAATTGCTATTGTGCATGGTAAAAGCATTGATGCCTTCACTAAATCGGTGACGAAAGCCTACGCCGACAAAATCGGCGTAGAGGCTACGTTTTTTTCGTGCGAATCAGGTGATGGGGTTTTCCGTTTCTGATGTAGACTCCGCGAGCCGGAATTTCGAAGCTTCGGTATTCAACTGGCTGCTGATATCGCCGACAGTCTTTGCATGCTCATCCACAGTGGCAAAGCTGTCGTGGATCGAGCGGAGACCCTCCTGTATGCGAGTTGTAGCCTGTGAAACCCGGTCTGCCGATTCACTGACGGCATCCATCGAGGAGCTTACCGATCCGGTCTGCCGGGTTATTGTTCCCGCGTTTTCGGTTACGGTTGCTGTATAGTTGTTAAGTTCCAGCATTGCGTCCAGAATCTGGCCGCCGCCTTCCTTCAATTCTTTCAAACTGTTCACTATTTCGTCAAAACTGTTGCTAACATTGCCGATTTCGTTTTGAACCAGATGGAAGGATTCCGATGTCTTGGTACTGGACGAATTTGCTTCCTTGATATTAGAAATAACTTCTTTGAGATTTTTGACGATAGTCTTGGAGTTGGAGGCAGAGGCTTCGGCGAGCTTGCGGATTTCGTCTGCAACGACCGAGAATCCCTTTCCGAATTCCCCGGCGTGGGCGGCTTCGATGGCGGCGTTCATTGCAAGCAGGTTGGTACGCGCCGCTATGCTGCTGATGAGATCGGCCATGTCCTGAATTGTCGTGATGTTCTGGTTGATTTTCGCAATATTGACATTTGTCTCGTTTAGCTGAGTCTCGCCGATGCCGGCAATTTTTACCAGTCTTGTAGAACCATCCTTGTTGCGTTCCATGATCGAGTTCAGCGAAGTGATCGAGGAGGTCATCTCGGTGATCGCCGCAGTGGATTCTTCTACCATGGCCGCCTGTGACTGGATCATTGACGTTACCGTGGCTACGTCGCCGGTAATGGATTTGATTGCATCGCGCGAGGTTCGCACGTTCGTGTCGAGGGATTCCGATGCGTTCTTTATATCGCGTGTTTCCGCATTGAGTTTATACAGGGCTTCTTCGGAATCTTTCACTGATAATTCAAGCTCGTTACGGCTTTCCAGTGTTCTAGTTGAAGCGATCTGTATCTGGCTCATTGCGGTTACCAAGTTATTCCGCATAGCTTCCATGCTGGTACCGAGTGAACCGATCTCGTCGGATCCGTCGATTCTGATTGTGCTTCCCAGATCTCCGCCGCTTATCAGCTTGACCGATTCAGTTATTTTAACGATTCGTTTAGATATTCGGGTGACCAATATAATTGAAAGTATAACACCTGCCAAACCCAGGATGCTCGCAATCAAAATGGAGATAAACAGGGAACGCTTCGCATAGCTAGCGATTTCGGCGTCTATAATCTCGTATTGTTCGTCGATCATCGCAATACTGGTGATAAAGGACTGGTTCATGATTAAAATTTTGGAAGAGACAGATTTCGATAATTCAAGAAAGTCGTCATAACCCTTTTTTTTGCTGTAGTATTGAATGAGAGAAAAATCGATCAGTTTGAGGCTTGACCTAAAACCACCGACTTTTTCGCCTTGAACAAGAAAATCTTCGATTGACTTGTAAAGCCCCTTGCGCCGCTCGCTAATGCGGTCTTTCATCGCGTTGATGGATCCAAGCGGGATTTCCAGGGAATTTATTTGTTTGATCATATATGTGATGGTGGCGACATCATCAAAGGCCTTTTCGGTAGTTTCCGTGTAGGTTGCATAGTCAAGCAGTGTAGACGTGAATGAGGTAAAACAAAAACCAGTAAGAAATACCGCTTCGGCAGCAAGGCTGCTTCGAAGATGGGTCAGCGTTGCGCGGTCTTTTTCTATTTTATCTATCCGAATATTTGAAATGATGAAAACTGATGCGGAAAACAGAAACACCAGGCAGATTATACTGATGACGCCCAGTAATGTTGTTCGAATTTTCATGAAATACGGCCTCCTAGGTAAATTGAAGTATAGCATATATTACTTTACTCCGGAGTTGTTTTGTGTCTGTTGTGCAGGGATTCCATGAGTTCTTCGGCAAAGGCCTTCAAAAAGTTCTGGTCAGATTCGTCAAAGCGACCAAGGCTAGCGCTGTCAACGTCCAGAACGCCGTAGAGAATCCCGTTCTCGAGGAGGGGCACTACGATTTCGCTGCGGGAAGCTGCATCGCAAGGAATATGTCCCGGAAAAAGATGCACATCGCGTACCAAAATGGTCTTTCGCGTTTGGGCTGCCGTGCCGCTTCCAGATGCATTTTAAGCAGAGCGGCGGCATTGGACAGATTGGCAATCGCGTCTGTTTCGGTAGCGGTCAGTTCACGCAACTGTGCAAGTACGGTATTGTGTATCATGCGTGGAGTGTAGCAAAATTTATTCGGTGCGCGCACTATTGGATTACTAAGAAGGAGCAATAAATGACTAAGCAATTACAGGTACTGTTTTCTGGCGTTTTGGCCTTGGCGGCCTGCATGGCACCTCTTTCGGCAGCAGAGAACGATACGATCACGAAAGAAACAAACCTCAATTTTGTGATAGCGACGACAAGGGAAGCCAAGGTAAAAATTACGGAGACGGTTACGGTTCCTTTTATGACGGGAACTAATACTCTGACCTCCGGAAATTCGGTTCAGTTCAAACTGGCTGGAGAACTTTCACCCGTTTCGATAAATGGAACATTCGAGACGGTACTGACGCCTATCGCCTTTTTACAGTTTGTAGCTGGCGGGTCCATCGGCAGCGGGTGGAACATTCCGATAGCGAATGGGTTACGCATGAATGAGCGCTCCGGCTTGCATGATGCCGAACTTACCGGCGGTGCTTTTTCCGGTTTGCTTTGGAGTGTACGAGCTGGTGGTGTTTTCCAGTTTGACCTTGCATCAGTTACGCCCGGTGAGTGGAACCATGTCGTGTTCCAGACTTCGCATTTTGCGAAATACCGCGCTTTATCCTCGGTGGGTAGCTCCGATTCCTGGCTGTACGAAGCGGATTACGGTGAAAATCGGAATGGCTGGAATTATTACGGCAGCTATTTTTTGGGATACAAGATGCCGATTGTGCTCAACACGGTTGGCTTTTTGGTTGAGGAAGATCTCTTCCTTTTTGACACGAAAGATCGAGTCCTTTGGGGAGACGACCTTCCGCGTTGGACCTTCGGTCCGCTGTTCAATTTTACGATAAGCAAACGAACTTCCGCCGCCCTGCTTGTACAGTGGCACAGTATGCGTAATTTTACTTCGGAGACGAAAGCATACGGGTTTTATCAGGATCGACAACTGTCCGATACAGATCAAACCCGCATCGAATTTTACCGTGCGGCTTTGAATGTGACCGTCAAATTGAAATAATCATTTTCCTTCGGCGTAAGCGGCGAGATTCCAGAGTTCGGGGGCAGGATGAGAAACCAGCATCGGGGTAATTTTTTCCATCATCTTTTTGAAGACACCGGTCTGCATGAATTTTTCGGCGAACTGTTTTTCTTTCCAGGTGCCGATCGCGAGGGCTTCGGGGTTTGCGGCGAGAAGCTGCATCCGGACAAAACCCGGCGCGGTCTTTGCCTGCGCGAGAACATCGGATTCCCAAATACGGCAGAATTCGCCGAAGGAATCGGTTTTGAGCACATAACGCATGGTTGCTGTATACATCTTGTTTCTCCTTGGATTCTATAGTGAGGATCTTGCAAAACTTAGAAAGTTTTGCAAGATCAACCAATAATGTAGGTGGAGAATTCTAACAAGTTGTTGCTTTACAAAGACTTGTTAGAATTTTCCAAGAGGCTCTAGTGTTAAAAAATATTCGTGGATTCGGGGGTCATTGGGTGTGAGCTCAGGATGGAAGGTGAGGCCGAGCAGGTGACCAAATCGAACCATAACCGGATCGCCCTTCGCGTGCGCGAGCACTTGTACATTCTCATCGACAGCACTTATCCGTGGAGCCCTGATGAAGGTCGCTCTGAATGGTCTATCGTCAGCCGAGTTACCACCCAAATGTACCTGTATCGGTTCGATGAATGATTCCGTCTGTCGCCCATACGAATTGCGTTCGATCGAAACCGGTAGCACGTCCAGGGACACCACCCGCTCGTCGCCGCAGGGGCGTGCGAGGATGATGAGTCCGGCGCAGGTGCCCATGACCGGAAACTTAAGCGAAAATGTTCTGAGTGCAGGATAGAAACTGGAGTCGCCTGCAAGCAAAAGCTTGGTCATGACGGTCGATTCCCCCCCAGGAATAACCAGCCCGTCGCAACCGGACAGATCGGTCGGTTTACGGATTTCGCGCACGGTTGTTCCGAGTTTTTGGAGTACCGAGATGTGACTTGCAAAACCGCCCTGAAGCGCGAGAACGCCGATTGTCCGTTTCATCAGTTACCAGCCCCGGTTAGCCAGTCGTTCTGCTTCGACGAGTGAAGACATCTGGATCCCGTCCATCGCGGGGCCGAGACCGGTCGAAACTTCAAGAAGTGCTTCCGGATCGCGGTAGTGCGTGACCGCGCGGACGATAGCTTTTGCACGCTCCTCGGGATCGTTTGACTTGAAGATGCCGGAACCAACGAATACGGTTTCGGCTCCGAGGTACATCATGAGCGCCGCGTCGGCGGGAGTTGCAACACCTCCTGCAGCGAAGTTCGGCACAGGAAGTTTGCCGAGACGACGAGTTTCGAGCACGAGTTCGTACGGGGCTTGCATTTCTTTTGCCGCGGTCATGAGCTCGGCCTCATCCATGTTCGAGATGCGGCGGATATCAGCCATAAGATGGCGCATGTGGCGGACGGCTTCGACGACGTTGCCTGTTCCCGCTTCGCCTTTGGTGCGGATCATTGCCGCGCCTTCACCGATACGACGGAGTGCTTCTCCGAGGTTCCGGCAGCCACAGACGAATGGTACTTTGAACTGGTGTTTGCTAATGTGGTATTCCTCGTCGGCGGGAGTAAGAACTTCGCTCTCATCAATAAAGTCTATAGAAAGCGCCTCGAGGATTTGCGCTTCGACAAAGTGACCGATACGACATTTTGCCATCACGGGTATGGACACTGCTTTCTGGATTTCTTGTATCATTTTAGGATCCGACATACGCGAAACGCCGCCATCCCGCCGGATGTCCGAGGGAATGCGCTCGAGTGCCATGACGGCAGCAGCTCCGGCCTGCTCGGCGAGTTTTGCCTGTTCGACATTGGTTACGTCCATGATGACGCCACCCTTCAGCATTTCTGCAAGTCCCACTTTCAGCGCGAATGATTCTTTCTGGTCCATCGTGTTCTCCTTTAAAAGTCGCCGACGCCCGACATTCGGGTGCTCTCCGGCGCTTCGTTGATATATTCTTTTACGGCCTGCGAGAGCCGCCTGATTCCTTCGGTAATTTCATCGGTTCCGAGCGATCCGTAGCAAAGCCGGAACGAATTGAGAAAATGATTGTTGATGTCCTGAAGTGGTCCCGGGAGGAACGCTGCGCCCTTTTCGACGCTTCGCATAAATAGCTCTACGCTGGAACAATGCACGGGAAGAGTGACCCACAACTGGAATCCGCCCTGGGGTTTTGTCCAGGTGACGCCAGCGGGCATGAAGTGTGCAAGCGCTTCGAGGGTAGTATCGCGAAGTTTTTGGTAATGAACGCGGATGCGTGCACGGTGCGAGCGGTACCCTTCCTCGTCCTCCAGAAACGCAAGAGCAATGCCCTGCATCAGGGGCGGGCAACCGAGGTCCATTGCTTTCTTGATCCGGGTGAGCGTCTTGATCCGCTCTTCGGAAGTGACTATCCAACCAACGCGAAGCCCGCTGATAAAGGATTTGGAAAGAGAGCCGAGTATGATTGCTCGCTCCGGCCCTGGATCCTTCAGAAAGGAGAGCGGCCTTTGTGTACCGGGATGAAGATCTCTGAAAATTTCGTCGGAAAGGAGTGTTGCGCCGTTCGTTCGAGCCCATAGTGCCGTTGCTTTTTGCTTGGCTTCGCTGATATCGGTGCCCATCGGATTATGCAGAACCGGGCAGAGATAGAACAGTGCACCTGATGGATCGACACGAGCGTGCAGCTTATTGATGTCGGGACCGTCAGCCTCACGTTCGAGCGTTTCTATTGGAATGGCGAAAGCGCTGAAGGCGTTGGTGACGCCTGTATAGCACGGTGTTTCGCAGATGAACGTCGTGTTTTCTTCGGCAGCTTGTTGGGCTACTAGCGCAACTGCCTGCTGCGAGCCGCTGGTGACGAGCACCTGTTCGGGGGAGATCGGTATGCCCTGTTCCCGATACAGCTGGGCTATGGCCTTGCGGAGCGGAAGGAGTCCGCGGGGGTCGCCATAATCCCAGAAGAGTTCCTCTCCTCCCGAAAGTGCTTTTTGAGCAAGGCGGGTTAGAATTCCCTGTTCAAGAGTTTCCGGATCGCCTATTCCGCGGGTAAAAGCGATCACTCCCGGTTTTTGGGCAAGGCCCATCAGATCGGTAAGACTGCGGGTAAGGCTCGCCCGGACGCGGTCGGTGGTCAGCAACGACTCACCGGATCGCCGGCGGGGAGCAATCTGGATAGGTGTTTCGTCCATGAAGGTTTTTTTTGGCCTTGCAACGAAGGTTCCGCGACCTACATGCGAAGTAACCAGCCCTTCTTCTATCAGATCTTGAAGCGCCCTCCGGATTGTAGCGGCGGTAACATCGTTTTCGGTTGCAAGCGCAGTAACCGGTGGAAGGCGTTCTCCGGGCTTGAGGATGTCTGCGGTAATGGATTCGCGCAACTCTTCCCGGATTTGGATATATAAGGGTATGGTACTGGACTTGTCCGGTTTCATATATATTAATACAGTAATAATACATATGAATTGAAACGTCAATGGATAATTGTCATTGGTCGAAATCATGCTATAGTTACAACTACAGGAGCCCTTTATGAACCTATTGTTGAAAAGAAAACTGCCTGCTTTTGTTGTTGCCGTGCTGTTGGCATCGAGCATTAACGGCTTTGCCGATCAAGATTATTATGACGATAGCGACGAATATTATGCCGATGATGAAGAATATTCCGAAGAAGACCCGGTATTCGAGATTATCCGTTCGGGTACGTTGGAAGAGATCAAGTCAGTATTGACTGAAAAGAAAGACGAAGACGGTAATTCCCTCTTGATGATCGCCTGTTCGAATGATCGGGGCAAGGATATTATCTCGTACCTTGTCTCGAGCGGTTTCGCGGTCGAAGGTCGAAACTACCTTGGTCTTTCGCCGCTCATGTTCGCCTGTGCATATTCTTCCGACACGGAAGTCGTCAGCCTGCTTTTGAAACACGGCGCAAAAATAAACTCGATCGATGATAATGGTCAGACACCTCTAATGTATGCGGCGACAAACGGCAGCATGGACATTTTCAGGATGCTCCTGAAGCTGCAGGCTGATGTACAAGCGAAGGATGAGAACCGGATGTCGGTGCTTTCCTATGCATGCTCCAATCAGTCAGTGACGGCAGATGTGGTTGCGGTGCTGCTGAAGGCCGGTCTTGGGGTGAACGAGGCGTCGGCCGACGGACAGACCCCGTTTATGAAAGCCGCTTCTGCCGTTCCTTCGACTGAAATAATTGAAATGCTGTTGAAGGCGGGCGCAAAAGTGAATAACGCCGACGACTATGGTTCTACACCACTGATGCTGGCCTGCTCGGAGAACCCGGAAATCGGAATTATTAAGGTACTGTTGCGCTCGGGCGCGGAGGTGAATGTTTTCGATGATTACCGTTATTCCGCACTTATGTACGCGATATACAATGAAAACGCAACCGAATCGGTGCCCCTGCTTCTGAAGGCCGGCGCCCGCGTGAATGGTACCGGAAATGACGGCTACACACCGCTTATAATGGCCGCCTATTTCGGACAGACGGATTTGGTTTCTGTGTTCATCAAGGCGGGCGTGCCCGTCAATGCGGTGGATGATAGTGGGAAGAGTGCGCTTATCCATGCGTGTGAACAGGCCGACAGTACCGATATCATCCGGCTGCTTCTGGCGGCCGGAGCCGATGTGTCCATCACCGACGAAGTGGGCGGGACTGCCGCCACCTATGCCGCCGACAATGAATACCTTTCGGATGATCCGGTGCTCGAGCGGCTCAAGAGTCCGTTTACGACGTTGTAGCGAAGTCGCTCTCTTACTTTATGTCTATCCCGCCGAACGAAACGTTCCCGTTGATGATTACCTTCGGTGCGAGCGGATCGCGGGACGAGGCATACTTGCAGTCGACGCCGCCGAGGATGGGCAGGACATTCGATATGACCTGCACGTTATCCGGCAGAATGAGGTCGATACCGCCGAACATTGCGGTAACGTGTATGATGACATCGCCCACCAGCGTTACACTCTGGAGATTAACCGTAAGGCCTCCGAACATGGCCGTATAGTTTCCGCCAGTAAAATCTTCGGGCCCATACAATATGTCCTGGCCACCGAAAATCGCGGAAGCCGACTTATACCCGGCGCCTGAGTGGTTGTGGTCCGTATGCGCTGACTCTGTGTGTGTGGTATCTGCCTTCCCTGATCTGTAATGCCGGTTGTCGCGGTTGCCGCGGTTGCCGAATACGAGCTGAAAACCTACCACCAGAAGGATGAGAGGCAGAACCAGCCGCCAGGAGAAGTTCCGGGGAAGCACGTTTTGTGCATCAAGGAGCAGGACGACTCCAACCGAGAGGAGCACTACGTTTCCCAGATTGAATCCGCCCTGGATGATGGCCAGTAGGGCCGGTACAATCAGAAAGAGCGTCCACCAACCGTCGAAGCTAATGGTAAAATTGAAAAACCCCAGCATACTTCCGCCGACCGCGACGCCCGCAGCCAGAAACAGAAAACCCACAATTATTGTCGTGATATCCCGTCGCATATATTCCTCCATAATTCTGATTTATAAAATAAAACGTCCGACTTGCTGCTCTACGTTTTGGAACGTTTTCGAGTTGTCGTCCTTAAGTGCGGTTATTTCTTCGAAAGTGGCAGTCATGCCCGTTGTATCGTTGAGTATTGCATCGATTTCTTCCTGAACCTGCCGGGAACATTCGGTAAGCGCGCCTATTGCCGTTTCGAGTTGTTTCGAATCGGAAGCAAGTTCTCCAGCGACGGTACGGACGGTTTCAGTTGTCTGTTTCATTTCGTACAGGGTTTCTGCGACTTGATCGGATCCGGTGCGTTGTTCGCGCATAGCGAGTGCATTTTCCTGTTCCATCGTTGTGACAGTTGTGATCAGGCTGAGGACTTCATCAAAGCCAACCGAAGCCTCTCCTGAGGAGCTGACTGCATTACTGATAGCTTCGCGGACGCCCTTGAGCTGCGAATTAACTATCGAAGACTGTTTTGCGCTTTTTTCGGCGAGGGAGCGTATTTCGTCTGCAACTACCGCGAATCCTGCGCCGGCTTCTCCCGCATGAGCTGCTTCGATTGCGGCATTCATGGCAAGGAGGTTGGTCTGCGATGCGATGGAGGCTATCATTTTATTTGCATCGAGAAGAAGGGTGGATGCATTCACGACTTTTCCGATGAGCATGTTCGAATCAGCAATTTTGTTTTTTCCATTATTGGCCGCATCAAGCAGGTTGGTGCAGGTCTTATTTATACGTTCAACGTTGTTCGTGACTGCCCCGATGTTGGCAAGCATTTCTTCGATGCCGGCACTCGAGTTGCTGACGCTCGAGGTCTGCTGGGTAACGGCTGCATGCAGTGACTGTACGCGTCGGGTGATGGTCTGTACCGATGTCGCGGACTCGCCGGTAATTCGGCCCTGTTTTTCAATTTCTGAATTGGTTTTCTGTACCGAGGTGTTGATTTCCAGCAGCTTCTGTTCGGCTTCGAACATGCTGGCTGAAAGGCCGGACTCGTTTTCCTTTAGCAGGCTGCAACCGCCCCTGATTTCGTTGACCATGCCGCGAAGCACTTCAATATAGGCGTTAAGATTTTCTGTGATACGGCCGGTTTCGTCAAAATTGAGGATGGAGACTTTGTTGTTAAGGTCGGCGGATTCTTTCGAAGCCATTTTTAATATCTGTTCGTTCAAAAGTTGGAACTGGATGGTATCCTGTTTCTTTGAAAGCCAGGCGATGTAAAAGATGACAGTCTGAATTATGAAACCGACTAAAAATATCGACCTGACGGGAGACGAGGGACCAAGGGCCGTGGGATCCTTGGCCAGATAGTACCAGGTAATGTACCCAAGATGGGCGATGATAATCATGCCTGCTGAAAGTGGAATGAAGATAGCTTTGAGTTGGATGAAGCGGTCCGTTTCTTTTTTTTCAAACCGGGTAATATGCAGAAGCTGTTTCGGTTCCTTGAGGAAGGAGTCGATTACAAAGGCATTGATAAGCGAACCGGCCAGAGATACCGACAGTTTGATTGTGAGAACCCACAGCAACGGGAGACCTGAGGGCATTGCCCCACCATTGAGAAAATAGAAAAGAAATACTGCAACAGTCCAAATTATTACGTTGTAGATTATGAGAGTCCAGGGCAGTCTAACCGCTACCATGCGAGCGCGTGCGGAATTCGCCGCATTTCGTTTCGCCACCGGGGTTTCAAGTTCGATCCAGAGCGGCTTAAGATAGCTGCAGAGCAAAAAGCCGCTGAGAACGCATAGAAGAAAAAGGAAGATAATCAGCTTGGGATTGAACGCGAGGGCGAGACGGCCAACCATGTTGAGACTTTTGGTCGGGTTGTAAATCTGCGAAAACAGTTCGCTGACGGCTACCGTGCCGAGCTGGACATAAAAATAGGATGCGACGGACAACCGGTTAATTCTTCTGGAAAGCGCTGATCTTGCCATTTCAGATACCTCGTATTAGTATTCTTCAAAGTGTACGCCTTGAGCGTGTGCTTTTCAAGAAAGATCATGCAATGCTGACAAAAGTTTCATCGGATTCGCTGCAGCGCGGTCTTCGAGACGCTGGAAATCGACGGCAATCTCGGTTGCCGAGCCGGAAAGGAGCAAGCCCTGCGCGGTTCGTAGATACCACAGGTAGTGAATTTCGGGATTGTGGTAGAGGCGCTTGCGCGTGAGCGTGTCGATGAGCTCTTCGGCAATAGCGACATGGTTCGCCGATCCGGTCTGGAAATAGAGATCGGGATCGCAAAAGCAGATGACAACCCGGAGGAAGCCGTCGGCGAGCGAGTCGTCGTTGAGAAATCCCTTTACAACGAGGCGCTGGAGCCCCAAGGAGAGATCATAGCCCTTGAGTCGGAGTGCTTTACGGAGTGTGACGATTTCGCTGCGTATGGTGACCAGTTCGGTGTCGCCAGTTGCCCGGTTTTGCAGCTTGGCGCGCCAGTTCTTGAATTGCTGCTCGTAAGCCGGAAAATCCGGTGTATGTGAAACGAAAGATTCTGTTTCGGAAAGGAGTTTCCATTCGTGGGAAAAATGGTCGCTGATGAAGGTGTTGAGCACACGTGCTCGGATTTTTTGCATACTTGCTGTATAGTATACTCGATAACAAATGAAAAAACTGCTGATTTCCGATATTCATGCCAATCCTAGCGCCCTTGAGGCTGTGTTGCTCGCATCCCGGGGCGAGTACGAGGCCGTATTGTGTCTTGGAGACATTACCGGTTACGGACCTGATCCGGAGGCCTGTATCGATCTCTTGCGCTCGCTCCAAAAAACAATAAAATCATGCGTAATCCTTGCAGGAAACCATGACGCGGTACTTTTCGGCGCCATTCCGCTTGAGTGGTTTAACAAACAGGCGCAGTCCTCGATAAAACGGATGCGCAAAACTTTGTCGGCGGATTCCCTGTATTGGCTTTCGTCTTTATCATCGTACATCGATCTGGGTGAACGGGTGCTTGCTGTGCATGGTGCACCCGAAGATCCGGTTGCCGGATACCTCTTTGGAGGTATGGAAACCCTGTCGGCTCTATCGTATATGCAAGAACAATTCTTCGATGTTTGTTTTTGCGGGCATACGCATTCGGCTGCCGTTTTCGTGCGGGGATGGAAGGATAACACCCATGCCCCGGCTCCCGGCGAGACTGTATATCTCGACAATGCACCGGTAATTGTGAATCCGGGAAGCACCGGTTTTCCGCGCACGTTCAACGGGGGCAGAACCGCGGATATGCCCGGCGACAGCGAGCCTATCAGTATTACTTCTTATCCCGCATGTTTTGCGATTTGGGACACGGAAACGCGGTCAGTTACTTTCCGTGAGGCGCGGTATGACCGTACATCCCTCGAAGCCCGGCTTGCCCGCCTTAAATAAAGTGCTCGGGAGAACCGCAGTTCTTTATAACGCTGCCAGATATTCCCAACGCTTGTATTTTTCTTCGAGCTTTACGGTTGTTTCTTCGAATTCCGTACCGATCGTGCGTAACTTGATGTGGTCGGTTTCTCCACCCGAGAGCGCTGCTTCAAGTTCGGCCTTGCGGCTTTCGAGCGCTTCTATCTCGGCCTCGATTTCCCCGTATTCTTTTTCTTCTTTGTAACTTCTCTTTTTTAACTTCTGCTCGCGTGCAGAAGGATTTGCGGTGGCAGAGGCGGCCGTTTCCTTAGCCGCGGCGGCAGCGGTAACTGCAGCTCTAGCGGCTTTTTCTTCCGCTTCTTGTTGAATGCGCATCGCGATGTACTCGGAGCATGTTCCTACAAAACCCGAAACCGAACCGTCTTCTTCGAGGATGAAAAGGGTATCGGCTACGCGGTCCATGAAATAACGGTCATGCGAGACAACGAGGAGACAGCCCGAATAGCCCGTGAGAAAGGATTCGAGCACAGACATGGTGTAGATGTCGAAGTCGTTTGTCGGCTCGTCGAGCACGAGGAAGTTGGGATTGCTCATAAGTAGGCGTACGAGGTAAACGCGTTTGCGTTCTCCGCCCGAAAGGGTGCCGACCGGCGAGTATTGGACCTTTCCCTCGAAGCCGAACTGCTCGAGGAGTTTAGCCGCGCTGATTTCGGTGCCGTCGGCCAGGGTGATTACCTCGGCAACATCCTTGATGTACTCGAGTACGGTTTCTTCTGAGTCCGGGAACATTACATTCTGGCGGTAGTAGGCAAACACGGTATTCTCGCCTGCCGAGACAGTGCCGGAGTCGGCTTTGATTGTTTTGGTCAGCAGGTTGAGAAGCGTGGTCTTTCCCGAGCCGTTGTTGCCGAAGACGCCGATTTTTTCACCCTTTTTGAAGAGGTACGAAAAATCCGAGATGATGCGGCGTTTCCCTTCGGGGGTATCGTAGCTTTTCGAGAGACCTTCGATTTCGAGGATTTTCCCGCCGAGCCTCCGTCCGGTGACTTCGAAGGTGAAGCCCTTGTTCGACGCGAATTTTTCGCGGTTGATCATACGGTGGATGGAATCGATGCGTGCCTTTGCCTTGGTGCCACGAGCCTGCGGACCGCGAAGGAGCCATTCGCGTTCGGTGCGGAGCACGGATTCGATGCGGGCATCGGTGTTGGCCGCGATCTCTTCGGCGATGGCCTTTTTCTCGAGATAGCGCGAAAAGTTTCCGGTAAAAAGCGTAAGGTTCCGATGTTCGAGCTCGTAGATCGATGTACAAACAGCATCGAGAAAGTAGCGATCATGGGTGACCATGAGCACGCTGCGGTCGGTAGTGCGCAGGTATTCTTCGAGCCAGGCGATTGTTGTTATGTCGAGGTGGTTGGTCGGCTCGTCGAGGAGAAGCAGCCGGGTGTCTTCTATGAGCACCTGTGCGAGGGCGACCTTCTTGACCATGCCGCCGGAGAGAGCCCCCATTTTGAGTTCGAGGTGCGTGATGCCGAGCGTGGTCAGGATCGATTTAATGCCGTTTTCATAATTCCACAGATTGCGTTCATCCATTTCGTGGGTGAGTTCTTCAAGTCGCTTTTGGAGAGCGACAGGAAGAGTCGTGTGATCGGCGAGTTCTTCGCAGACGGCGTCGTATTCACGGATAATGTGGAGTTTGGGACTGTCCGATTTGAAAATGTGATCGCGGATGGTATCTTTGGGATCAAAGACGGGATTTTGGGGAAGAAACGAGACGCCTGCATCGCGGTTGATAACGACGTTTCCGGAATCCGGGACGACAACACCGACGATACAGTTGAGGAGGGTGCTCTTGCCCGAGCCGTTTTTGCCGATGAGGGCTGCTTTTTCGCCCTCGTCGAGGCCGAAGGTGATATCGTCAAAAAGGGCTGCTTCGCGTCCCATTTTGGAAAGTTTACTGACGGAAAGGAGATTCATACCGGCGAGTATAGCAGATCTTGCCCGCCTCTGGAACACTCGATACACTGTCCCTATGAAACTGCTTGAAGCAAGCGAGATCGATATCCTGTTCGAGCGACTGTCCGCAGCTAATCCCGAGCCGGTGACGGAGCTGCGGAGTGTGAATCCCTATACGCTATTGGTTGCGGTAGTCCTGTCCGCACAAATGACGGACAAGGGGGTGAACCGGATTTCGAACGCACTGTTTGCCGCAGCCGATACACCGGAAAAAATGCTTGCTCTTGGTGAAGACGGCTTACGCGAGCACATCAAATCGGTCAACCTCTTTCCGACCAAGGCGAAACGAATAATTGCCCTCAGCCGGATGCTCATCGAAGAATTCGTGGGATGCGTTCCTTCGGATCGGGAATCACTCGAGAGCCTTCCCGGTGTTGGGCGGAAAACAGCAAATGTGATTCTCAATGTGGTATTCGGCGAGCCGACTCTCGCGGTCGACACCCATATTCTGCGGCTTGCGCCCCGTGCCGGTCTCAGCGCATCCGCCAAGCCACTCGCCGTCGAACAGGACCTTTTAAAGATAATTCCCTCACGCTTTCTCCGAGATGCGCACCATTGGCTCTTGCTCCATGGTCGCTATGTCTGCGTTGCGCGAAAACCCCATTGCGCCGAATGCTGCATCGCGGACATTTGTCCAAAAAACGGAGTAGTCTAAAATTCAGAAATTAGAGGATCTTGCAAAAGTAACCGACTTTTGCAAGAGGCTCACTTTTCATTTCTTTTCGAGCAGGTAGAGATATTCCTTGACATGCAGGCTGCGACCGCCGAGATTTCTGCTGCCACGGAAGGTGTTGTAGCGGGTTTCGAGAATATCGAGTTTGCCGTATTGTTCGAGCACGGCCGTCATGTCAGAAAGACTGATGAATCCTTCGGAGTTGAACGAGATTACCAGAAACTTTGCCTTGATTGTATTTACCAGCTCCGAGAGGGCGGTGCAGGCATGGCGACGTTGGTTATATGCCGAGCGATTCCAGTCGACGGGTATGCCCGAAACGGGGGACAGCGTCTGCGGCAGGTGGTAGTCAAGCAGCAGGTTGAGCATGAAATAGTTCGAGCCATACGGGTGCTGATTGTAGGGCGGGTCGAGATAGGCGACGTCGACCTCCGGGGCTTCCACGCAGATTGTGTTCGCATCGCCTGAAAGGATGAGGCTCTCGCAACTGAAATTGCTGAATACGGGATAGTTAAGCGCTATATCTCCCCGGATGCGCAGAAGTGCATCTCCATTTTTTCCGCCAAATTTGCCAATCCCTGTTTCGGAGTTTTTATAGAAACCCTTGAAGACTCCCGAAGTGTTTGCATGCACTGACGCTTCGGACAAAAGTGGTGCGAGGAGATACGGCTGCCATTCGACCGGGATATCGGCAATCAGGGAGCGGGCAGTATCGAGAAAACGTGCGTTTCGGGTGGTATAAAAAACGCGTTCCCCTTCGCGGATATTCGCATCGTTCGCGGGTGCATACAGGGAAGAAAGAATTCCGGTTTCGAGGGGGCCCGTTGCGAGCTGCTCGGCTAGAGAAGTGTGAATTTCCCGCAAAGCGTATTCGTCTATGTCTTCGCGGTTTGTCAGATAGCAGCGGTTGATGACTGCCGCGTATCGCTCGAGGTCGTTGGCGACAAGAAGCGAAGAATATTGCTTGAGATAGCGTGAAACGATGCCCGAGCCCGAGAACACGTCAAAGGTTGAAATCTTTTTTTTCCCGAGCCGGCCGCGGACGATATCCATCGCCTCGCCGATAAACTCGAGGAGTGTGCGCTTGTTTCCAAGGTAGGTGATCAACTGTTCGGCGAGGAATCGCGGGTTTTCTTGCACGCGGATAATTATACAAGAAAAAGTGAATTTGCACCAGAAATAACGGTTCTTGACATGCGGGTGAGCCCTGTGGTTAAATTGATAAATCATAGAGAAACCGGTTTCTCTATCAACCTCAGTCACTGGAAGGATCAGCGATATCAAGGAGTACAACTGACTATGAACGATTCAGAACTAGCCGCCTGGGCGCGGACTGAACTGACCGGGAATATCCTTCCATTTTGGATCGAGCATGGGCGAGATCTTAAAACAGGCGGATTCTACGGCAATCTCGATAACGCCAATAGGGGTGATCCGGCGGAATCTCGTTCTATTGTCATGACTTCGCGACATCTGTGGGCGTACAGTGCTGCCGCCCGAACGCTCGGGGATACCCGCTGGCTCGAGATGGCAGCTTATGCCTATCGTGCTCTCACCCGGGATTTTCTCGATCCTGTGTATGGTGGCGTTTACTGGTCGGTTAAACCGGACGGACGGACCGATGTCGCCCGGAAACAGATTTACGGTGAGGCTTTCGCGATGTACGCGCTCTCCGAATACGCCCTTGCCGGAGGTCCTTCGGCCTCGCTCGAAACTGCACTTATGATTTATTCGCTTCTCGAGTCCAAAGCCCGCGATCCGGTTGCGGGCGGCTATGTTGAGGCTCGCGCGCGCGACTGGCAGCCGACTGCGGAGCTGAAACTTTCCGACAAGGACATCGACTGCGAAAAGTCCATGAACACAAATTTGCACGTAATGGAAGCCCTTACATCCTTGCACCGAGCCTTCCGCACCCTGCATCCCGGATCGGCCGATACCCTTGCCCGCATCGCAGACTCTTTGTCATCGCTTGTCGTCGTGACGGCGGATAAAATCCTCGGAATTGATGCCCATCTTGATCTGTACTTCGATGCTGACTGGAAGCCGATCGGCGACATCATTTCGTATGGACATGATATCGAAGCCAGCTGGCTTGTGTGGGAAGCAGCGGAGGAACTGGGCGATGCGATGCTTGCCGAAAGAATACGCCCGGCAGTGATACGAATCGCCGAAACTGCTCTTTTGGAGGGTTTCGACACGGTAACCGGCGGTATAGAAAACGAGTTCCATGGTGAGCATAAAGACCGCACGCGCATCTGGTGGTGCCAGGCCGAAGCCCTCGTTGGTTTTTTCAATGCATGGCAAATGACCGGTGAAGAAAAATTCCGCGAAGCGTCCTACAAGTCTGCAATCTGGATAGAAAAGTTTCAGAAAGACCAGACGAACGGCGACTGGTTCTGGGCGGTTGATCCCGTCGGGTTGCCCGATCTTTCTCGGCCCAAAGGCGGTAACTGGAAAACCGCCTACCACAATGCGCGTTGCTGCATGGAACTGTTACGAAGAATCGAGGAGAAATAGAATATGAAGATGCACAATTTTGATGATCGCCTTGCCCTGCTGCAAACTGAATATCACACGCTGGTGAAAAAACAGAATGCGCCCGTACTTCCCGGAAATGGCATTTTTGTCCGCTACGAAAACCCGGTGGTAACCGCCGCCCATACGCCGCTTTTCTGGCGCTACGATCTCGACCGGAAAACCAATCCATTCCTGATGGAGCGTATGGGTATCAACGCGGCCTTCAACTCGGGTGCTATCAAGTTGAACGGGAAATACTGCCTATTGGTGCGCGTTGAAGGTTCCGACCGCAAGAGCTTTTTCGCGGTGGCGGAAAGCCCGAATGGAATCGACAATTTCACTTTCAGAGATACACCAATCGAGCTTCCTCAAAACGACAATCCTGATGTCAACGTGTACGACATGCGTCTTACTGCCCATGAGGACGGTTGGATATACGGCATTTTCTGTTCGGAGAGGAAAGATCCTGCCGCCCCCAAGGGCGATACCTCGAGCGCAACGGCTTCAGCTGGAATTGTGCGGACCCGGGACTTCGAAACCTGGGAACGGCTTCCCGATCTCGATACAGTGTCTCCGCAACAGCGTAACGTAGTCCTCCATCCTGAATTCGTCGGTGGAAAATACCTGTTTTATACTCGCCCGCAAGATGGCTTTATCGAGACCGGAACGGGTGGCGGTATCTGCTATGGTTTTTCGGATTCCATGGAAAAACCTGTTGTGCGTAACGAAAAACTGCTGGACGAAAAACTCTATCACACTATAAAAGAAGTCAAAAATGGAGCCGGAGCGGTTCCCATAAAAACGACGAAAGGCTGGCTACATCTCGCGCATGGTGTGCGGAATACTGCCGCGGGTCTCCGTTACGTTGTCTATGCTTTTATGACGAGTCTCGCAGACCCGACAAAGCTCATTGCAACACCGGGTGGCTACCTGATTGCGCCGGAGGGAGATGAACGTGTGGGTGACGTATCGAACGTGGCCTTTATAAACGGTGCGATCGCCGAGGCAGATGGACGGCTTCTTATGTACTATGCATCTTCAGATACGCGCATGCATGTTGCTGAAACAACAGTGGACCGCATGGTCGATTACTGCTTCAACACTCCGATTGACCCGCTCACTTCGCAGGCCTCGGTGCAGCAGCGTGTCTCTCTTATACGAAAAAACCTCGGCCGTTAATGAAGCTGACGATCAACGAGATAGCCGAAATCGCCCGGGTCGCTAAAAGTACCGTATCGAAGGCATTGAACGGCCAAAAGGGTGTGAGCCAAGAAAAGAGACGGGAAATTCTCGAGCTTGCCGAGCGACTCGAGTATGAACCAAGCGCTTCGGCTCAGGCTCTTGCATCGAATCGGACTGGTAGTATCGGCCTGCTTATTCCGCACGAGGCTGCATGGGCCTTATCGGGTTCATACTGGGCCGCGATTATCACGTCCATCGCCCAGGTCGCGAACCGGAACGGGTATTCTCTTCTTATTCTGACACCCGAAAACGAGGCAGATCTTTCTGCTCCTGTCGAAGCGGTCATCAGACGACGGAATGTTGACGGGCTCATCATCGGGGCGGAACAGCTCGATGCTTCGGTTACAGCTCGCCTCCTCGGGGAAGGCATTCCGTTCATGTTCATCGGGAGCAATACGCAGCTCGAGCACTATTCAGTTGATGTCGACAACGCTGGTGGTAGCGAGCGTCTTGTTACTCGGTTTACCGAAAAAGGCTTCCGAAAAATCGCCTGCCTCGCGGGTCCTGCCCATTTTCTGTACAATCAGGAACGTATTCTCGGCTACCGAAGGGCACTCGAAAAGGCTGGGATTACTTGGTCCGCTGTTTCTCACACTGTGTATACCGGAGCTGAAACGAAGAGTGCAATTTTTGCCTTTCTTGCCGCATACCCGGATATGGATGCCCTGTTTTTGACAGCAGGCGGAGATCTGCTTCTGGACTGTATCGACGTGCTTAAGGCCTCTGGCCGTAATCTGAAAACATTCGGGTTTGGTGCCTTTGACGATTACCGTTTCTTCGACTACGTCGACCTGCCGGTATGCAGCATTCGACAGCCCTTGCGTGAAATTGGTTCGACTGCCGCAGAAATGCTCTTTTCATTTATGTCCGGCAAGATTCCCGACCCGATGCATCGCATTCTTGACGTCGAACTCATTCTCCGCTGAACGGACGCGCATAAATTCCTTTTTTTTAAGTGAAAAACCTCTTGACTTGCCAACCTGTTATTGTTAACATAACAGTGTTAAGTTAACGCTGATCTAAAAAGAATGCAGGAGACCGAAATGCGAACAAAAAATCCGGAGCTGGAACAAGCCATTCGTGCAAAAACCCTTGACCTGCTCATGGTAAAAGAACCCGAGGAAATCGGGATGCGTGAAATCGCCAAAGTGTGCGGCGTAACGGCAACGACGATTTATTACTACTATGAAAACAAAGAACGTCTTTTTGAGGATGTTAAGAAAGACTGCATGTTCGAGATGGACCGGTTTATTCTTGAACAGACCTCCCTTGTTACAGACCGCGCTGCACTGTTCCCGATAGCGCTTGCGGCTTTCAGAGATTGGGCTTTCTCGCATCCACGGATCGCGCTCCTTGTCATGAACCGCTTCAAGCCAAACATTGAGGCGGGTCCGGAGGAGATGGCGCTCTATTACCGGAGCACTTTTTTGGCGCGCGACATGATCGAAAGTCTGACGGCTGAAGGCTTGGCTAAATCAGTGGATCCGCTATTGGATGCGACGCTATGCATTGCCGCCCTTTGGGGCGCGATCGAGTCTGTTCTGCGTTTCAGAACTGTGCCCGAATATTGGGATCGGGGCGTAGAGCTAACCGATCATATGATCGAAATTTGCAGCGCGAGGATAGCGCTGCGCGGAGGTACAAAATGAATGGATTACTGAAAAAAAGCATCGGTTGCGGCGTGTTGCTTCTTTCCCTTTCGGCAAGCGCTGTAGGCGCTGAATCCGGGATTACCCTTTCGGTGAAACAGGGTAAGAACTGGACGCATAAAGCATGGTTGGGTGTGATTCCAATGACGACCAGGCCCCAATACGCGGCTTGGGTGGAAACAGCGGATGGGGCGTTTGTCAATACAATCGTGGTTACCGGAAGCGCCGCCAACGGAAAATGGAAGGGAAATCCGAAGGGCGGCAGACCCGACGCGCTTCCCGTATGGTCACATGCGGCCGAGGGGATGGCCCTGGACGCAACAACCTCCGCCACAGTCGATGCGGGCTCCAGTCTCGCAGCTGCAGCCGACGGCCTTATTTCCGGAAATGAATATGTCGTCTGCTTCGAGATCAACCATAGTTTTGACTACAACGCCGCCTGGACGAAAAAGGCAAAGGTAGGTACTCCGGGATATGCGGGCGTAAACGGCCAGCCGTCGCTCGTGTACGAAGGCCGTTTTACCGCGGGGAAAGCGGGAAATGTCGCTCTTGTTCCTGTCGGTCACGGAACGGTCGACGGGAAGGACGGCAGCGTCGTCAGGGATCTATCGGGATTCACGACCGCGCTCGAAATCGTAAAAAGCGTTACGATCAATCTTGAGTAGCCTCCCCTGTTCTTGACATTTCCTGCCGGAATCGCCATATTTGAGTAGACAAGTTAGCTTCGGGTAACTTACTGGAGGTCTGTATGAGCACCATAATTTCGATACTAGTACTTGCCGTCCTGATTGGACTGGCGTTTTATAATATGAGCAAAAAGAAAAAGAACGGCGGCTGCGACTCGGGCGGGTGTTCAGGATGTTCTGGCTGCTCGGAAGTCGGTCGCCAATAGAAAAACTTCCTGTTTCTGCATATACTTAAATTACCAATTGGAGGGTATATGCAGGAATTCCGGAATGTGACGGTGATAAAGAAAGCGAACGTATATTTTGACGGAAAAGTCACGAGCAGGACAGTGCTCTTTGCTGACGGTGAAAAAAAAACGCTCGGGATCATGATGAGCGGCGAATACGAATTTTCGACCGCCGAAAAGGAAGTCATGGAAGTGCTTGGTGGATCAATGGACGTGCAGCTTCCCGGTTCTACGGAATTCAAAACATACAAGGCCGGAGATTCTTACGAGGTTCCTGCCAAATCGTCCTTCAAACTCGTTTTGCACGAAATGGCTGATTACTGCTGTTCGTATATCAAATAATACCCGTAACTTCCTGGAGGAATAAATGCCCGCATACTATATAGAGCTGTTGGGATATATCGCGTCCTTTATCATTCTGGTTTCGCTCACCATGAAATCGATCGTCAAACTACGATGGATCAATGCTGCCGGCTCGGTTCTCTTTGTGATTTTCGCCCTGATGACCCGATCTTTGCCGACGGTGGTTATGAACCTTGGCATCATCGCGATAGATCTGTGGTACATTTCGCGGCTATCCCACAACAAAGCAGACTATCAGTTGGTTAAGGCCGAGCGGGGCAGTGCATATCTGGAGTTCTTTTTCCAGAAACATCAGGCCGAAATCACCGAAATTTTCGGCGAATCAGCTTTCGACGATGCAAAAGGCTTTTCCTATTTTGTGTGCAACAACGAGATTGCCGGATTGTTCGCCTGGAAGGAAATTTCTACCACCGAATGTCAAATCTTGATAGACTATGTCACCCTGCGCTACCGCGACACGAAAATAGGCAGTTACTTTTTCGAACAGCAGCTACCCCTATTCCGTGAAAAAGGATTTACCCGGTTCTCGTACAACAACGTTGGGCAGAAACACTGGAAATATCTCGAGAGCATCGGCTTCGTTCATGGGACGCTCGGCTCCTTTTCCAAGGAGATCTGATCGTTCAGTAAATCTGTTCGCCGAGAAGACGTCCGATCAGGCTGACTGCCATCTTTGCTGTCATGTTCTGTATATCCTGAACCGGGTTTACCTCGACCATATCGGCCGAGGTAACAAGCCCGGTACGCCCCAGCTCTTCCATCAGAAAAAGCACCTCTCGATACGACATGCCGCCAGGGACTTGGATGCCGACTCCCGGGGCGAAGCGGGGGTCAATCGCGTCTATGTCGAAGCTGACATGAAGCGTATCAACGCGTTCTTTAAAGAAAGAAATAACCTCGCGGATAGTCTGCGAAATACCGAGACGGTCAATATCGCTCATCGTATAAACCCGCACACCCGCCTCTTTCATCAACAGACGTTCTGCTGGATCGACATCGCGCACGCCGATATAGCAAACGTTTTTCGGATCTATCTTGCGGATTCCGTTGTAGAAGTCGGTGAGCTCGCTGATGCCGTAACCGCATGAAGCGGCGAGGATCATGCCGTGGATGTTTCCGCTCGGCGTGGTTTCCGTTGTGTTGAAGTCGCCGTGCGCGTCGACCCACAGCACGCCGGCTCTTTTACCCGAGGCTGCGTGGGCGGCAGAAATGCCGGCGAGCGAACCAAGCGATATGGAATGGTCGCCGCCGAGTATGAGGGGAAAATCTCCTGCGCGCATAACGGACTCGACGTGGCCGGCAAGCTGGCTGCACGCATCAAGGATGGGTCCCAGGTGCTTTGCGTTTCCGCGTGAAAGCTCGCCCGCGGGTTCGAGGTATTCTTGCGGCGGTATCGATATTGGCGGATACAGGTCGTCTGATTCGATGCCAAGACTGTTGAGTTTTTCCCGCAACCCGGCGAGGCGGATAGCGGAGGGCCCCATGTCCGCACCCCTACGGCTTGCTCCATAATCGAGCGGCATTTCGATGATTCGTACTTTCATTATTGCACCTCCGGTTGTTGATGTTCATTCGTGAGATTTTTAAGCCACCGTTCGGTTTTGAGCTGCCAGTGCGCAATGGCGACTTTTACAAAGTCCGATATTTTGACGATGGCGTACATTTCGATCGGGCCCAGTTTTGTAAAAATGGCTAGCAGAAATATACCTGGCAGGAAGAGCAGTATGTTCACGCTGATATCGACCCAGGCGCCCAAGATGGCATCGCCGCCCGAGCGTGCCGTTGCAAACTGAGCATTCAGGTATGTCCACAGCGGCATGTAGGCCGCTATTACCCACAGCATATTCCGGGTGACGAGCTGTGACGCGTCCGAGAGGTTTCCGAAAACGACCGGGACGAGAATTACCGAGAAAGCCTGCAGGATGGCGACGACAAAACCGATCCCGAGTGCACCGGTCCTCAGCCACCGCGCTTGTTCGCGGGCTTTGTCCAGCTCGTTTCGACCGAGGGTGCCACCGACGATGACGCCCACAGATGTGTGGATCGCGCCGAACACCAGGAAAAAGAGGTTGGCGATGGCCCAGCCGGCAGCCATACCGGAAACGATTTCTGCACCACCGCGACCGTTGTACACGGCGGTCATAACCGTTTCGGTCAGCACCCAGGACATTTCCGAAAGGAAAATGATTCCCGACTTTCGTAAGATTGCGAAGAACAGCTTGAAGTTGACTTCGAGCAGATGCGTGAAGCGGACATAGAAGGGAGGTTTGGTCACCGCGATGTAGGTAATGAATATACCGACTTCTACGAACCGTGCTATTACAGTTGCGATGGCTGCTCCCCGTACTTCAAGCCGCGGAGCACCGAGGTTTCCGTATATCAGTACCCAGTTGAAAAAGGTGTTGACCAGGGTTGCTGCTATCGAAATAACAAGCGGCGATCGTACTTTGCCGATTTCGCGGAGCGAGGATCCGATCACCATCGATATGGCGAGCGGAAAATAGGTGAATACGATAATGGCCAGGTAGTGCTTGCCTTCGCCGATGATCTCGCTGCTTGCCGAGTTGCCGTTTACGAGCATGCCCAAAAGTTGTGTTGGAATAGTGATGCTGAGCACAGTGACTACAAGCGTGATGAGCGAGGTAGTTACCAGCTTGAAGCGGAATGTTTGCTGCATGCCCCCGGCATCTTTCGAGCCGTTGAACTGGGACATAAATATTCCACCTGCGGAGGTAAGGGTCATGAGTGAAACAAAGAACACGAACATGAGCTGGTTGGTAATGTTTACACCGCTCATTTTGATGTCACCGAGTCCGGCTACCATGAAGTTATCGATGAGCGAAACAAGATTCTGTACCAATGACTGAAGCATGACCGGAACGGCGATTGCCAGCGCGCTTTTGTAGAATGGCATCGGACCGATATTGTTACGAGAGTTCATACGGGTAACTATACCGGAATGGCATCAATTGTTCCAGCGTTAAACAAACTGGTCGGCCGCTACTTATATTCTTCCCTGCTTTTAACATCAAGCCCCCGGGTCTTGTACCAATCGAGTGCGTCGGTAAACTGATTGGCGATCTTGATATTTGTGATAAGAGGGATGTCGTAGTCGACCGTCATCCGCCGGATGCTGTAGTCATTCTTCAGTTCTGTTTCCCGGTTATTTTTCGGGATGTTGATAACAAGGTCCACCTCGTGCTCACGCAGTGCATCTGCGATGTTTGGTTTCTTGTCATCAAGAGGCCAAGCGAGTGCTTCGACTTGAATGTCGTGGTTCTGCAGAAAACGCGCAGTTCCGTTAGACGCGACCAGTTCATAGCCCATTGCTCGTAGTTTTTTTGCGCTCTCGATAAAGTCTACTTTGTCCTCGAGCGGACCAGTCGAAAGAAGGATCTTCTTTTGAGGGATGCGATAACCGGTTGAAAGAAGGGCTTTCATAAACGCGTCGCGTACGCCGCGTCCTATGCAGCCGACTTCTCCGGTGCTTGCCATTTCGATACCTGCGACCGGATCAGTTCCCTTGAGGCGCGAGTAGCTGAACTGGGCAGCACGCACGCCGACATAATCGAAGTCGAGCTGACTTCCGTCGACCTTTTTGACTTCGGCCCCAAGTTGGGCGCGGATCGCGAAATCAGCGAAGTCGATTCTGAATACCTTCGAACAGAAGGGAAGGGAACGGCTCGCACGGACACTGCATTCTATTACCTGTATGCTCGCGCTTTTGGCAAGAAATTGGATGTTGAATGGACCGGTAATTTCGAGCGCACGTGCGATCTTGCGTGCAGCCTTTTTTATTGCCTGTGCGGTCGAAAGGTAGATGCGCTGGGCTGGTAGCACAACCGTCGCGTCACCCGAGTGGACCCCTGCGTTTTCCAAATGCTCGCTTATCGCGTACACGAGGATTTCTCCTTTATTGGCAACCGCGTCTATTTCTATCTTTTTCGCGTTTTCGATGAACTTGGAAATAACCACCGGATTTTCTGGCCCTATTTCGATAGCCTGTGCGAGGAAGGATCGGAGGCTTGTGTCGTCCCATGCAATGCTTATTGGGGCTGCAGATGAGTTCAAGTTCGGGCGCACGATAATCGGGTATCCGGTCCGCGCAGCGAACTCGAGTGCGTCATCGATGCGGGAAACGGCGATCCATTCGGGTTGTTGAATACCCAGCTGGTCGAGAAGGGCGCTGAATTTGTTTCTGTCGTCCACCCGGTCGATCTCGACCGCGCTTGTGCCCATGACTGGTACTTGCAGGCGCGAAAGTGGAATAGCAAGGTCGTTTGCGATCTGCCCTCCCATCGATAGTATAACGCCATCCGGATGTTCGGCTTCATAAATGTCGAGCACTCGTTCGAGCGAAATTTCCTCAAAATACAAGCGATCTGACATTTCGAAATCGGTGGATACTGCTTCCGGGTTGCAGTTGAGCATGATGCTGTACTGTCCGAGTTTACGGATTGTGCGAAGCGCACTGACGCAGCTCCAGTCGTACTCGAGGCTCGAGCCGATATGATAGGGTCCTGAGCCGAGAACGAGTGAGCCGCGGTCGGAAGGCATAACGTCATCGGTGACGCCTGAATACGTCATATACAGAAAATTACTTTTTGGTGCAAACTCGGCAGCTGCGGTATCTACCTGCTTGATGACGGGTCGAAGTGCGAACTCCTTGCGAAGTGCGCGAATTTTTTCTGTGCGTGACTTGATGCACAGCGCTATTTGTTCGTCGGAGAAGCCCGCTTGCTTTGCTTTTTTGAGGAGAAGTCGAGACGGAAGGTTTTCCGTTGCGCGCAGTTCTATCTCGATGTCCAGAATGTTCTGGATGCAGCCGAGGAAATACCGGTCAATTTTAGCGTACTTATATATACGGTCGATAGACCATCCTTCTTGGAGCGCTGAATATACGGCAAAGATGCGAAGGTCGGTCGGATTCTTGAGCGAGTCCTTGATGTCCTTGAATACATAGGAATGGCAGGCAATGCCCGTTGCTTCCGGATCGATCATGCGAACCGCTTTTTGCAACACTTCTTCGACGGTTTTGCCGAACGCCATAGCCTCGCCCACCGACTTCATTTCCGAACCGATATGCCTGTCGACATTCTTGAACTTACCCAGATCCCAACGGGGCATCTTGAGCGCAAGATAATCGAATGCTGGTTCTGTGCACAGTTTGGTCGCGCCGGTAAGGCGGTTGTCAATTTCGGAAAGCGAAAATCCGAGTGCGATGCGGGCAGCAATGTAACCCAGAGGATAGCCCGAAGCCTTGGCCGCGATGGCAGTGCTACGCGAAATGCGAGCGTTCGCTTCGATCAGGCGGAAATCGGCTGATTCCGGATCGAGGGCGAAACGGATGTTCGCTTCGCCGATTATGTTGAGTTCTCGTGCGAGGAATATCGCTACCTTGCGGATCTGTTGTATTTCTCCATCCGTCAGGGTTTGACACGGAGCGATGACAATCGATTCGCCTGAATGGATGCCGAGCGGATCGATGTTTTCCATTGTGCAGGCAACGATGCAGTTATCTATCGCATCCCGCACTATCTCCAGTTCGACTTCTTTCCAGCCGCCGAGCCATTCCTCTATCTGGACGCCAGACGAGCAGGAAAATGCCCTTGTGCAGCGTTCGGCAAGTTCTTCTTCTGTTTCACAGACACCGGAAGCGGTATCGTCACTGGTGGACTCTGCACGCACCATCACCGGATACCCAATTTTTAGAGCAACGGCTTTCGCCTGTGCCACGTCTCCGGCTTCGAAGCTCGCTGGTACGGGAATGTTATATCCCTCCATCGCCTTGATAAAGGCATTCCGGTTTCCTGTTATCTTGATCGTCTCCATGGAAGTGCCGAGAACTTGGATGTTAAATTTTTCAAAAATACCCTGTTCACGCAGTTCGAGCGCGCACTGGAAGGCAGTCTTCCCACCGAAGTGAACCAGTATGGAATCGGGGTTTTCTTTTTCGATTATTGTGGTGACGAATTCTGCGGTTATCGGGATGAAGTAGGTGGCGTCGGCGAATCCTTCCGATGTTTGAACAGCAGTCATATTCGGGTTTACGAGAATAGTGCGAATTCCTTCACTTTTCAGCGCACTGATGGCTTGCAGTCCTGCGTAATCAAATTCGCCCGCCTGTCCAATTTTCTGACCTCCCGAACCGAGGATCAAAACAGCGCGAGGTGTGGTAATCTGGTAATTTCTCATGCGCGTACTCCTCCGTTTCGGACCAGGTCAAGAAAGTCTGCGTACAGGTACTCAGTGTCTGCCGGACCGGGGTTTCCCTCGCTCTGGAAGAGAACCCCGCTGTAGAGTCCCTTCGCGGAGGCGAACCCTTCAATAGAATTGTCCGAATTGTTAAGGTACGTTGGATACCAATCGGGGGGAAGCGAATCTTCGCGGATTCCGTAGCCATGGTTTTGCGACGTGATATAACACCTGCCATTGTCGAGGTCGATACACGGAACGCTTGCACTTCGGTGGCCTTGCGCCATGCGGAATGACGACGCGCCCGCTGCAATAGCGAGGATTACCGCGCCCTGACCGGTGGCAAATACCGGTTTTCCTTGTTGCAGAACTGTCTTCAATACTGAAATGGTTTTATCACATGATGTCGGATCCCCGGGACCCCCGGCGATAACGACACCGTCAAAATCGTCCTTCGAATAATCATAGCCCAGCGGAACGCGGATAACCGTGGTGTCGGCTGCAGCAAGGGCACGGATTGTTGAATTGCGTACTCCGCAGTCGACAAGGACGATTTTTTTCGTGCCCGAACCGTACCGCACCACCCGTTTTGTTGAAACTTGCAGCGCCTGATTGTGCACATTGGCAGAACTGAACGAAATGTCCTTGGTTTCACTGACGAGAATCTTGGCACGCATGGTGCCGCGGAGGCAGATGCGTTGGATGAGTGCCCGGGTATCAATACCGGAAATAGAAGGAACTTGCTGTTTTTTTAGCCATTTGGAAAGGGACCGGCGAGCGGTGTAATGCGTGCTTTCGAGGGCGTACGCCGAAACGACGAGACCCGCAATTTGCGCCGCGGAAGACTCAAATTCCGATTCGAGGCCGAGTGGGCACAAGCTTTCGTCGGGCATCCCCGTCACTCCGGTGATTGGCTGAGCCAGGACCAGTATTACGCCCTTGAGTGCGGGGTCGGTCAAAAGTCGCGGTACGCCTGCAGAGCCGGTATAGAAAACGATTTCGCCCGACATGGAACTTTCATGACCGAAGGATAACCCCTCAAATTCGGTTCCATCCTCGAGTATGATTCGCGCGTTGGTATCGGATTGTGGCACAAGGTGCCCCCTTGTTTGTGGTATTACACATAAGGATAGTGCCCCGCTCCGTAATTATCAAGAAATCTCAGTTAAATTTTCGGATCAACATGCGGGAGGCACGTTTTTCGCTCCATTTTTCTCGTCTTTTAGCAGGAAGTTGGTCTATTTCGGCTGATTTAAAATCGAAACGCTCAAACCAGTCCGCCGTTTGGGTTGTAAGAACGAAAACTGCTTTGAATCCTGTTGCCCGTCCCCGCTCGATTAACAACTCCATCATCTTTGGCCCGATGCCCATGTGCGCATACGATTCGTCCACCGCGATGCCCGCGATTTCGCCCATGTCTTCGGGATACACATGCAAGGCTCCGCAGGCGCGGATCCCACCGTCTATTTCGTAAACCACAAAATCGTCTGTCTCTGCCTCCAGCTCCTCGCTCGTTCGCTGCAACAGAATGCCCTTTTCGACGAATGGATTCATCAGGGACAGTACCGATGGAATATCATCCCTGGTCATCTTCCTGAATGTCCCATAATCACTGCGATAAATCATCGTCCCCGAGCCCAGGTCCGAAAAAATCTCGGCTGGCAATACACCGTCTATGTCTGCGTCGAGGATGTGCGTGCGCGTAACACCCCGAATACACGCGTCCTTTCCCTGCACGAGAAGGTCAGCAAGTTCTATTGTCGGCCAGTGCGGATTTTCCACATCCCGGTTCAGTTCTATAAAAGTATCAATATCGCCAACAGCTATTGCTGCGAGCCGTCCTTCAGGCGAAAGGGCACAGGCAGGAGGCATGCGATAATCCTCGAGCGAAATAAATGCACCGCTTCCCATAAAAAAGAGCTTTTCTGCTTTCAGCGCTACTGCTGTAGCGACTGCCACTTCGGTCGAAGAAATATTGTAGGGCTTCCCGGTCATCGTCCAGCCGACGCATGGAATGATCGGAATAAAACCGTCTTCCAGCGCCATTTCGAGCGACTCGGTCTGAATCCGGTCCACGACCCCCGCGCTCCCGTAATCAAGTCCGTTCACGATACCCCGTCCGCGAGCGCGTACCCAGTTCCCGATTACCGCCGTCAGCCCCTCCGCCGACAGTTGTGTCATAATCCGGTTGGACACGTCGAACGCCGCCATCTTAATAAAGTCCATGCCTTCAGCGCTGGTGATGCGCACCCCGTCGACCGTTTTCCAGCTCACGTCATACGCGTCGAGCACCTTCGAAATATGATTATGCGCCCCCGGTACGATCACGATCCTGATTCCCGTTTCGTGTAAAAGCGCGAGATCATGCATGTGTCCCGCAAAGAGCCCCGAGTCGACTACGTCGTCATCAATCCTGACCACAATCGTCGAACCCCTGAATTTCTTAATATATCTGATAACGTCGCGTATCCGTTCGGTTTGCATCATGTGGTTATGGTACGGCAGGTGAGGCTGTGTTGTCAAATAGAAGGGGGTTCAGCTGCGACCCCTGAAAAACGGGACAGGAATCCTGCGGCAAGATTTGGCGTCGGTAATTTAAACCGCCAGCCGAAAATCTCTGCGCGCCAAATTACCTACGGAGTTCTCTGTCCCGTTTTTTAGTGTCAGCGTGATGCCCTGGGGTATAGAAGAGGGAGAGACGCGGAGCCCCCTGCCGGCAAAGTCCTCGCCCGCTTACGGGCTCCGGGCTTTTCTGGCACCCCTTGAGTCCGGGGCGGGAAAAGAAGCAGGTTGTTTTAGGGCTTTTCACACGCATACGTAAGACCCCATTCCCGGCGCATGGTGTCCATCACCGCCATGAGGGAACGACTTTCGTCCAGGGGCATGGTCGGGCTTTCTATCAGCCTTGCATCCAGACAACGGTGAACTTCTTCTATCTGAAAGGTAAAACCGTTCTCCCCATGGTCAAAGGAAAAGTCCTGTGATGAAAGGACCTGATTGCCACCGTCGTGAGTTCGCTGGGTAAAGGCTGCACCGGAAGGAAAATTGGGAAATTCTACGTAGCCCTTGCTGCCATATAACACAGCACGATTTTCCATCTTTAGGGTAAAGCTGGTAGCAATATGCGCTAGAGCGCCGCACGGAAAACGGAGCTGGTATGCTGCGAATTCATCTACACCTAGATTGGTCAGAGTGCAGAGGGAGTGGATATCCGTGGGGATCGAGTCAGTCATGTGACTGACGAAGGAAAGGGGATAAATGCCCATGTCCAGAGTAACGCCCCCGGCCAGGGCGGGATCCTTCAGTCGCCCTTCGTACATGGGAAGCGCAAAATTACCAAAGGTGATATCCATGAAGCGTAATGTCCCGATGCGTCCTTCTGCCACCAGGTTATGCAACGCAATCGTGGCCGGCAGAAAACGGGTCCACATTGCTTCCATCATAAAAAGCCCCTTACTCCGTGCAAGATCGATTAGATCCGCAACTTCTCTTTCGTTCACGGTGAAAGGTTTTTCAATGAGTACGTTTTTGCCCGCCTCCAAGGCCATACGCGCGAGCGCATGATGAAAGTTGTGGGTAGTTGCCACGTAGGCGACGTCGATATCGTCCCGGGCGAGTAGTTGCTCGTAGGATCCCCACGCATCGACACCGAATTCCTTGGCGAAAGATTCGGCTTGTTCTGTACTTTTAGAAGCAACGAAGGCGAGCTCGCCTTTACCGCTTATTGCCAGAGCTCCGGCTAATTTCCGGGAAATGTTCCCAGCGCCCATAATTCCCCATTTATACTTTTTTCCCATGCTCACGCCTCCTGCTACACCTACACTTTTATAAGTGGATAACTCGTTTTTTATGTAATTTCCAATCCATCCGGATCGGGTAATGCGAAGAAGAACGCCGGTGGTTCGCTTTGCATTATGTGGCAATGGTACGGCAGGTGAAGCGGTGTTGTCAAATAGAAGGGGGCTCAGCGATCCTGTTTTTCAGTGTCGGTGTGATGCCCTGGGGTATAGAAGAGGGATAGACGCGGAGCCCCCTGCAAAACGCTCAAAAGTAGGGTACACCATCGGTACCGATATTGAATTTACTGTCAGTGAAATACCTTCTCTACACTGAATGTAGCTTTATACTCGACCTGTTCTCCCGGTTTAATCACGGGAATTTTTTCACCGTTTTCCCAAGTCGGGTCTTTAAGAGATGCAAAAGCGCCCATACCTTTTGTCCAGGGTTCTAAGCAGACAAACGGTGAACCATCCGGTGAGTATAGAAAAAGCATTTCAAATTTAGGATCAAATTCAACATGGACTGTACGCCCTGCTTGCGTATCCGTTACTGTCATTCTGGAGCCATGTAGCGTGTCATACCCATGATCATAGTAGACGTCTTTTTCAAGATCTATTTTTCCATCAGTCGGTTCGGATTCGCCCGAAAGCTGTGTGAGTTCAGTGACAAACAGGTGTCTTTGCACAGGAAGTTCAACACGTACGCCTTCACGGGCAATATTAGAAATTTGAAAATAGGGATGATAGCCAAATGCAGCCGGAGCAGATTTATTTGAAGTATTAATCAATTTGGAAAGCAATTCCACTCTATCTGTAAATAGCATGTAGGTCTGCTCAAACCCTACGTCAAAAGGATATCGATTTCGGCGGATGTCGTTGGATATTATTGCCCTGAAAGTTACACTCGTTTTGTCACCTTCACGGCATTCAGAAACGACTTCCCACGTGCAACCATACAAGAATCCGTGAGTAGTCATATCATAGCATGAATCATCACCATAGATTGTATATCTGCCCAGAATTGGTTCGGATCCGGAGCAGTCATAGGTCCTGCCCACTGATGGGAATAACAGGGGATTCCCACCGCCTGTAATTTTCCAAGCTGCTTGAGGGTAATCAGCGGGGAGGTACATAATCTCGTCTCCATTGCATTTCCATGAGTACATGTTACACCCCCAATCGAGTGCAACGGTAAGTGAATTGTTGGAATTAAGAGTCAGGACATATGTGTTACTCACATTACACCTTTTAAAAAAACGAAATGATAGGTCAGTATGATTATGTCGACGGAACGAACCTTGGTTTTATCCTGCTTATTCAATCCTTGAAAATACGCTTTATGTGTTTGTTCAGAATATTGTCAGTGACGCGCCTGCCGATTAAAACTTCATGGGTCTTGAGCGCGTCGGTAAAGCGATCCCCCATTTCTGCTGCAACTTTGTACCCCACATGGATCAATTGCCGTAGCGACGGATTATAGTCGGCACAGCCTGGTTCATGAGCTAACGCATCCACAAATTGCATGCTTGTCCAGGTCTTGATAGTTTCGGCGCTTGGCAGTTTGTCGACCTTGATATCGATGACCGTGGCGTAGGGTGCGGCCAGTTCGTCATACCGAGCCAATGCTTTGATATACACTTCCTTGGCAATTTCCAGTGCCTCTCCGCTCGCTTCGGCCAACCCGGTGAGCTCTTCCAGCCAGGTGGTTCCAGCTGTTTTGAGGTGAAGACCACAACGGCGTTTTTTGAGCACTCGATTAATCGGAGCATAAATGGAGAACTTATCAGACCCCGAATGAACGCTTAGTTTTAAGTCGTCACTCAAACCGAAGATCTGTACCGCAAAGGCAATGACGCACACGTCTTCATCAAATTCTGTTTCGAAAAGAGCAGGATCACCCACAAAATCCACCCCCTTGTTAAAGCGTCCGGTGAACTTTGGCGCGATAGTTCGCACCGGAATACCCTCATCGGCAATGGCCGACAGAATAAAGAAAAGTTCAAGCGGCGTTTGCGGTTTGTCGGTTTCATCCATTGAAACTTCGGTAATGAATTTTCCTTTTCCTTTTTGAGACTCGATATGTCGATAGATCTTACCGGCTTCCCTCACGGCGTACAGATACGTGGTGGCGGCAGATTCAATATCAGCGGTCGTCACGTTGAAGGGTGTGGAAATACCGGGAATGACGAGGGCTCCGGAAAAACGGCTGTTTTTTTGAACAAAAGCCGCTACATCATCTGCAGGCGAGGCCTTGCCAATAAAATCAGCAACGTCCAGGGTAAAAAAGTCGGAAGCAGACAAAAATCCGTCCACTGTTTTCAGGCCAATATGATCGGCATCCACAAAGTATGGGCCTTGCCAATTCAGCGCCTTGACTGCATTGTCGGCTTCGGCACGTACCGAATTGGGCTCGCTGTGTATGATGCTGTGTTCGCGGAAGGATTTGTTCCACACTGGTGCAATCTCTATGCCCATTTCCTTCGCCTGTATGAACGCTCTCAGTTGGGCTTTTCCCTGATAGGCGAATCGGTCGCCAATTCCCATGGTAAATTTTGCAAATTTCATAATCCGCTCCTTGTATTCAAACACGACGATAGCAACAAGAATAGTATACGCACTATTTTGCAGTTTTTGATGACTTGTCTTAGGATTTTTCAGTCCTTGTGTCGAAACCTCGAATATGATCGTTCGAGTTACACCCTTATCCGGGACCGGGTGTAGTTTCCCGAATTATTTTGAATCAAATTCCCGCATAGATTAGAATGCAATCCCGAATTAAATTGACCGATTCCCGCATTATAGTAGTATCTTTTTTT
>JBBRWY010000022.1:0-51843 GCA_038248875.1 Treponematales bacterium | reverse complement strand
GCTCGGCGAGCGGCCATTGACGGTTTACCGGCATCAGGGAATCTCTCACTTTGTCAGTAACTGCATGCAGGCTGATACCGAGCGGCAGGAGGTGGTAACTTTTTTCAGGCTCCGAACGGATGCGCTCGTTCAAGGCGCGGAGGCCCTGACACTGCCCGCAGGTCGAAAGCGAAATCCGGCGTGGTAACAGCGCTGCCCCGTAAATGTTCGTCAGAATGTCGACGGCGGTCAGGACCGCGTTCAGGTTGTCCATCGGCTCGCCCATGCCCATGAAAACGATATTGCGAATATCCTTGGCGAACACAAAACGTGCGGTCATGTATTGAGCGACTATTTCTGCTGCAGTCAGATTGCGCATCAGACCCATCCCGGCGGTTCGGCAAAACGAGCATCCCCGCGCACAGCCAGCCTGCGATGAAACACAGAGCGACGTGTGCCGCCTCATCGGGATGATGACGGACTCGATCTCGAGTCCGTCATGCAAAGCAAGAGTGAATTTGACCGTCCCTTCTTCTTCGAGCATGCGGGAGACGGGCGGCAGTTCGGAATCGAAATCCACTTCGATTTTTCGCCCCAGTTCCGGATTAGCCCGGAAGTGCTCCGCTTCTGCAAGACCCGCAAGGCCTCCCGTGTTGTAGAGGTGGTTCATGACGCCGCGGCAGTGATACGCGCCTCTTGCGTACCGCGCCGCGATTTCCGCGGTGAGAAATTGTTCGTTCAGGTTAAAAATGTTGGTTTTGTCGCCGCTCATTGATTGTCAGTATATGCTGCGATTCGGGGTTTGGGAAAGACTGCTGCCCGGTTACCTTTCCGGTTACCTTTCCGGTAAAATTTCCGCAGACAGCTCGGAGAATCCAAGATCGTTGTAGGAATACATTTTATATTTCTGAGGATTGTGTATATTACAGAAGGACAGAGTGTATTCAGCAACTTTTTTTCCGAATTCGTTACGCCAAACATATACTCCGTCCCATTCATTATCCAACACAACTCCGTCAGCGAGAGGATCGTTCTCCCATTGAATTCGGACTAGGGTCGGGGCGATGAAACGTGCTTGAATATGTTGGGGTGGTCCCGGCTGCCAGGAGGCTTTTTCGGAGGTTTTTGTGGAGGTTTTTGTGGAGGTTTTTGTGGAGGTTTTTGTGGAGGTTTTTGTGGAGGTTTTTGTGGAGGTTTTTGTGGATTGGTCCCAGCCGCACCATGCGAAGAAATCACCGGTTTCCTGGACAAGGTCGCTATCAAAACGAATAAAGGGTATGGTACTGGACTCTTTATCGAACTGACTTTTCGGTGCGAGTCGGAAATCCAGCAGATCCGGGTTCAGGAAGTTGACCGGACCCCAACCCGCATCCTGTTCCGCGTATGCGGTATCATAGTCTTTTTTTCCATGGCACCAATCGTCAAGAGTACATTCGACAAGTTTTCTCTGAGTGTTCAGATAATAGAAATTTCGCAACGCGGAAGGATGATAAAAATGGTTTCCTTTTCCCTGATAATTGAATCGGGCTCGACCATCTCTGTTCGCTGACAGGAAATTACGGTCACCGAGAAGTCGTGTCTGATAGGCTCCGGAAACCAGGAGATTGTTCACAAAACGGTGATATACAGGCGTCAGGTTTTCCCGTTTGGCATGTTCGTCATCGCGTTCGAACCATATTATTTCGGCAAGTGTTCCGTATCCGTTATTGTACAGGAGACTGTTTTGAAGTTTCATGCGGCCAACCACGGAAGTGTAGAAACAATAATGCTTCGCGAAAACGGAAACCAGGCGGTCTATGAGGTATGGGCCGGCCGATAATTCCACAAAAATGTTGCGCGTGTTGAATGCCGCAAAGCAGTCCCGAATAACAATATTCTTGCAGTGAATATCAAACCAGAGCCCGGGACAGGTGTTCCCGATAAATCGGGAATTTTGACAGACCAGATTGTCGGTTTCATGAATCTTGGCGCCTGCAGAATACCAGTCAGTCTGCCCTCCCCAAAATACTTTCCAACAGTTGAAATTTGTCTCGATTCCGTCAAGGATAACGTTTGAGCAATTGTTCATACCCATCCCGCTTGCACCGTTGTAGTTGAACCGGCAGTTTTTGATTGTCAGTTCGTGAACGTTGTTCAGGTGTAATCCGTATGCGTTGTTGTGTATAAAACCACAATTTTCTATAAGCACGTTCTCGTGCGATACTCCGAAAGTAATGGTTCCTGTATTGTCGCAATCAGTCGAATTTGCAAAGTGTTTGAACTCAAGATTTTGCAAAGTCAAATTGTTTTTTCTTCCGGTTAATTTCAGGAAGCTCTGGTGAACGCTCGCTTCGATTACGCTGGTTTCAACATTAGTTCCTTCAGGAAGACGAAGGGCTATTTTGCGTCCGTTACGAAATTTTTCCGCGACTCCGAATGTACCGTATTCCAGTACAGCAGACGGCAGAGAATATCCTGAATAGCTCCATCCGTTTGGTTTGAATCCTTTTGGTTCACTGAGGTTGTCATGTGTATTTACCGAGTATGTATAGTTTTCAAGTATTTTTTGCCGGAGCGGTTTACCGTCGAGAAAAACCTGCTCCATCCGATGCGACACGATGGTGTGTCCTTCCCAGAAGTATGCAAAGTTGCCGAACGTATGTCTCCATGAATGTGTTATGATGCCGGACTTGTTTTGCTTCCATTCGCGCGCGGGAAACCAATCGGAACCGCTGATTACTACTTGTCCGGAAGCAGCGCCTTCGATTGTCAATGGTGCGTCGATTGCCCTGCCTGTTGCTCGCAGTTCCAGTCCGTGTTCGCGGTACACGCCCGCAGCTATCAAGATGCGCACTGATATTCCCTTCGCAAGGAAGCGAGTTGCTTTCGAGAGGCCTTCCTTGATAGACCTGCACGGACTCTCCACAGTCCCTTTTCCTCTCAAGAATGTGACTTTGCCGCCGACATGCACTGTACAGCGCGGAAAATCATTGGTATGGGCACCTGTAATTATCGTTTCATCAACTTCATCCAAAAGTTCATGTTTTGTCATTCGTTCTCCTCTGTTCGGTTACAGGGCAACCGGATTTTCCTGCCAATTATAATACCAAAAGAGATCAATGGCTGCTCCCCAGTTATAGTGCGGTTCCCCCGGAGTCAGATTTCGATAGTCGGTACTGATATTTTCCGTATGGGTTCGATCGGAAGCGACAAGGGCGAGGAAACGGTTCCGCGCGAGAACCCCTTCCGCATGGTAACCATATCGATGCAATATTTCTACATTCCAGAAATAAAGATGCGGCCAGGTTCGTCCCCGCCAGTAGCCGTCCGGATCATAGGTGGGTTCGCAGTAGGCGACGCTTGGAAATGGAATCTCGCCCCAAAATTCGCATGGATTTAGCATGTGCAATTTTATGACTTTATTGATTTTTTCTTTTTCTAACGGTACACCTGCCCAAAGAGGAAGGAAACCAAAAAATGTTTTCACTTTATTTTGTTTTCCGTTTACATCAAGATCGTAAAAAAAGGAGTCTTCTTCGTTCCAACATTTCTCAAGCAGAATAGTTTCAAGTCTCGCAATTTCAGTATTCCACAAAATTAATTCGTCTTCCAGCAACAGTGTCTGTGCCATTGAGGCGAGAATTTTACAATCCTGATAGAGGTAGCTCGTAAGATTGACGCTGATGAATGGAGGAATCGGAAAATTTGTTACACCTGGTTTAGGTGTATACAAATCAAAGAGAGGCGAATTATCTGCAGGGTGACCAGAATTCATCCATTCGGGAATTCCGTCGCCGTCGCGGTCCATGGTGGTAAACCAGGCACGATTCAAAGCTTTGAGATATGGATATAGCAGGGCGATATCCGGCTTGTGGGGACTGCAAAGCAATGTTTTATACACTGCCCATCCGGCAACAGGCGCATAACATCCGTCTGGTGGAGTTTCGGTTTCGCCATATACCGGATATGCCATCAGGATGCCAGGTGACAATCTTCCTCCCGAGCAGTGTTGTAGGAAATGAATTACGGCGTTTTGCAGATGGTCGCCGTCAAGAATGGAAAGAGCCGCGGCCGAAATCATGTGGTCCCAAAAAAAATCGGTTGAGGCCCAGGTAGTCGCGCAGGCGCACAAGCCAAGTGTTTCCGAAAAATTACCGTATCCCCTGCTCCGGATGCCCGCAGTGGAAATCGTCAGAAAAGCCTGTGCCGCTTTTCGCCGTGTCTGTACAGTGTCTTCGGCTGGTATGGGAAGCCTGTTCAGCATGCACTCCCAACGAGTCACTGCATCATCAAGACAAATAGAATCGGTCAAAAATTTGGGCTCGGAACCATTGTATTCGCAGGCAACATTCACTTCGGCCGAATAACTCCCATTTTTCTGAGCAGTAAAACGGAGCAGGCCTTGCCATTGCATTTTGTCGGATTGTGTTATGTTCTCCGTGTTGTCGGGCGCTGGTAAGAATGGGAGCGTGGGGAAGGGTGTTCCGTCGCGGATTTCGGCGAAAAGAAATCCGCCTGTTGAAGCAATTTTTAACCGGGCGCGGAAGTGTGCCTCTGTCTTGCTGACGTACATCTGATATATCCGAAGGAACTCGAGCTCGATTTCCTGTCCCTGTTCGTATGCCGCCATTGTAGCGGATACCGTTACTTCGCCTTGATTGATGCCTCCGAAAACTAAAGCATCGGGAAGGCGGGATTCGCCTATAGGTATTAGAAGGTAAGTAATTCTGAGGGACTTGTCGGAGAGAAAAAAAACATCCTGTCGGATGTTCCATTCCTCCGTTTCTCCATGGAGACGGAATCCTCCCGGCCAGTCCTCGCGGAGGGTTACCCCGACAGTTTCATATCCATAGCGGCCAAGAACAGCCAGACGAAGGAAGGGCCTGAATGCCGGTCTGTCGCTTGCAGCCGAGTTTCCTTTGAAGTACAATTCATTAATATCGATCTGGTCGCTTCCAAAGCAGCTCACGGCCATCGGCGAAAACTTGTCGCTCAATACCGTTTTCGGCTGCGAGTAGTCCAGAATGCCGCGCAGTGCCGTGCGCGACAGAAATGGTTTTGACACAGTACTCTCCATACAAAAGGGCTGAAATCCGGTGTGGAAACGCGACAATAGCCGAGTCCCCACAATCCGGATATCAGTTTTTAATTACTGCGGAATAGCTTTAAGGGTGATGGTCGCCTTGACGTTTCCTACGAGCAGATACATGCTTCCGGTGTAGTCTCCTGCAGGAACTCCACTAAGCGTCTGCTGAATTAACACCGTATAATTTCCACCCTGGTTCCAAGCGACAACTTTGCCGGTGTCTCCTGCACCGTAACCAGCTTCATTGTTAGGGAATACCGAACCATCTGAAATACCACGCTGTGTAAAGTTTACTTGCCAGGGCAGCCAACTGTTGTACTGATTTACTCCGCTAATAGGAAGCGGGGATGAATAAGCATTCGTTACAAATTCGCCATTGCTCAATAGGTTGCTTCCAGATGTAGTCTTGAATACGGCATCATCAAGCCGGAAATAGGGATTGGTACCGGAAGTAGGGCAGGTATCGACGTCGATCTGAATGAGAAATTTGACATCGTGTGGTGTATCAATTGTTACTGTCGGTAAATCAATTTTCTGCCAATTGGCCGTTTGCCAGGATACATCATTCGATGCATTGAGGGATGTTGCCGTACCATCTATTTTGTAGACCCCCGGCAAAGGATTCGTAACTACGAGAGCTGCGGTGGAACCACCATCGCTTTGGTCTTCAGTAGTTCCGGTCTCGCATCCCGAGAACACAAGAAATGCAGCTATAACTGCGATCACCAATAGTGCGACTGTTTTTTTCAAATTAATGCCTCCTGACCGTTTCATTCCGGTCTCTTTAGATTAAGTTATATCGGGTTGTTGTCCCGGCTAAAATGATACCATGGCTCTCAGTTGTGATGAGGGATCCAAATCATTCTTTTATTGTCGGAAACAACGGATACAAGATGTTTCCGACAGGTAAAATTTAGATTAGTATGAAATAGTCAGCTTGCCGACGATTTCCCCGATGAGCACTTTCTTCGCGAGAAAGTTTCCAGAACTGTAGGTGGCCGATATCTCCGTATTCGCGAACTGGATGCACTTGAAGGTAACGAGTGTCTTGAGTTCGTCAATGTCATCAAGATCTTCGCGTTGGTAGTTGGTTTTGAACTGAATATTCGGTTCCAGGCTGTTTGAATCGTCAAAGCTGAATTTATAGCTTGTACCCGCTCCGGTAAACCATTTATTCGGGTCTCCTTCGAGAATGTCGACAACCGAAATGAATGAACTGAAACCGAACGAGTCTATCAGACCACCTGCAGGCGGTTCCATAAACGTCATGTTGGCAGATATGTCCTTGTCGGTACCATAAAAAAGTTTCGCCTTGAGATTCGAGCTGACCTTGTCCTCGTTTTGAAACGAGAGATTCAATACAGATGTAAGGCCTGCATCGTATGTGAATTTTTCCGTCACTCCTGGTGCGTTGGTGTACTTGAAATCGGCTGCAGGAGTCAGGACAAGACTCTGGGCAACCTCGAATGATACGGGAACATCTATTCCGCCGTATACGATCTGGTCATCTCCCCGTTTTGAAGCGATGCTCGCATTGATATCCATGATTCCCGGTATAGCGAAATAGGTGATGTCCGAACCGAATTCGTATTCGCTTTTTGTGTTGTCCCGCCATGAGCTACCTTTCGACAATACCTTAATGCTTGCTTCCACGGGAGACATCTCGTCCTTGTAACCGAGAGTGGTTCCGTAAGTATAGTCGCTGAATCCGCTGAATCCGACATCGCCGGTTTCATCCTCGGTTACCGAGAGATTTTTGTTGATCAAAAATGCTGGTGCGCCGACAACACCGATAAAAAAAGGTCCAATCATAAACTTGGCAGTAACGCTTCCGCTGATTCCCGGTGCAAGCGTGCCCCCGGTGTTTTGTCCAAGCAGCCATTCGACATTGTTCAGCTCGATGTATCCATATACGGGATCGTCCGACTTTGTATAAAAAATATCCTTGTCTACAAGGGGGATCAATAGAGACAGAGATGCACTGTTCATAAATCCGTTCGCTTTGGTATCAACATTGTAGCCCCATTCGAGGGTGGCGCTACCGTCAAGCGTGATCGGAGCGTCCGATCGGTCGATGTCCACAGCGAACACGGCGAGTGTCACCGCGATCATAATCAAAACTAAAACTGATTTCTTCATCTTTTTGTTCCTCCATTTAAGTACCGACTTTTGAGTGTGCATTTTTTATTTACAGGCACATTCCGGAATCTGTAAAGCTTGCTTTTTTAGCAAAGTGATATATTCCATGTTTACCGTTATAATTCGTTCATACAGGCACGTTGCCACATGGTGGAACTGTTGGTAAAATCATCATGTAGATTTGTTTTAAATCCGAAGAAAATTATCCAGGAGGAATTGACATGAAAATGAAATCAACGGGGGTAATGAGATTTGCCCTGCTTGTCGCGCTATTTATGGCCTTGGTCTCGAATGCTGCATTCGGGCAGGTGAACGAGGCGCTTGATCCGAAGAATTGGGAAAGTTATCGCAAGATCAAGGAAGACCGGATCAAGATGGACGATACAATTACAGCAGACGGTTCAGCTCTCAAGCTTTCCGGTTTTCATCTGGGGATTAACTCGCAATATGCGTTAAAATCTTCTGTTGCGTCTAAATTCACAAACAAGATGGTCACCATCAAAATGCGTTTTGACGGCGAATTCGTCGGTGCTGATTCTTCGTTCATCGCACTCGGCCTTTTGGGCACCAGCGCACAGACAGAAATATGGAACCAGCCGTGCTATGCTCTTCTGTTCAAGAGTACCAAAATTGAAATACAGAAACACGGTAAAGGAACTAACCCGAATTTTACAATCAAGTATTCAGATTTCCCCGCGCTTGGTTTCAAGACTTTTCCCGTCGGCAAGGAAGTCAAGGTTTCATACGGAATTATCCAGGAAGGAAGAACTCCAAGATGGATCATAAAAATAAATGACGTGGAAATTTTTAACGGACTGGATAATAAATACGGACAGTCGGTAAAAGCAAATCCGAACAATGTTTTTCTTGTCGGACTGTTTGCGACTAACAAGGAAATCTCTGGAAATATCGATTCCAATTCCAGCCTGACGATTACTTCTATGGAATAATGTCCGAATTTTTATCGATTCTTGAGGCCTTCCGGTACAGACCAACGGGTCCGGAAGGCCTCGTTTTTTTTCAGACCGTAGTATTAAAAGGAACATGGAATGACAGTTACAGGATTTAGCGTTATCGGTTGCGGAGGCCGGCTGCAAAGTCTTGCAGCCTTGTTAGCCGGTAAAGAAAATATAGTGCTTGCAGGAGTTTGGGATCCTGATCCGGAAAGCATGGAAAAACTTGCTTCCGTCAAGACGGAATGGGCTGCAGAGTCGCGGCGTTACGGTTCGTATCGCGAGCTTGTCGCTTCGCCTCAATCCTCTTGGGTGTTAGTAGGTTCGCCTAACGCGTATCATGCGGAACACATTATTGCAGCTTTCGAAGCCGGTAAGCATGTTTTTGCCGAAAAACCGTTGGCCGTTTCGGAGCAAGATTGCAAAAGAATACTGGATGCCAACCGGGCGAGCGGGACCCTCTTCGGAACCGGGTTTACCCTCAGATATTCACCATTATATCGGAAAGCGAAAGAAATTATTTCTGCCGGAAGTCTCGGCAAAATAGTCAGCATAGACGCGACAGAAAATCTTTTTCCGTTCCACGGGGCATATATCATGACCAACTGGAGACGATTTCGCGAGATTGCCGGGGCGAATATTCTCGAAAAATGCGTACACGATCTGGATATTCTCAACTGGTTAACGGATTCTCTGCCGGTCAGGGTCGCGGCATTCGGCGGAAACTCCATGTTCATTCCAGAAAATGCTGATCTGTTCGAACAGGTTCCTTCTTTTTCAGAATGGCCAACTGTTCCCGCCTCCGGTCTTAATCCGTTTACGACGGAAAAGACAATCGAAGATAATATGGTTTCGATACTCGAGTATAAAAACGGTGTTCGAGCTCAGTTTCAAGCGACCATGTCAAATCCGATCGGAGAGCGCCGTATGTATATAAGTGGAACCAAAGGAACCCTGAAACTGGATCTGGTAACGTCGGAACTTTCCTATCGTACTCTCTTTGATGACGAGCTGCATATGTTTCCGGGTATTGGAGGCAACAACATGCATGGGGGCGGCGATTCGGTTATGATCGATGAACTTGCACTTTCGATGACCACCGGTGCGAAGCCTGTCTGTGGTGGAGAAGAAGGTCTCCGAAGTGCGGTCGTCGGTATTTCTCTTGAACGTGCATGGAAAGAAGAAAAAATTCTTGATCTCCGACCGGTTTGGAAAAATCTTGGTATTATGCAATGATTGAATGGTCTGTAATTCTTGAGCGCCCTGACAGTCCGGATCTTCTTTTATTCAAACTCGGTTCGGAATGCATTGCCGGAGTTTTCGAATATACGGGGGACGGTTTCGATATTGGGTTTTCCTTGACTTCCCTTGACTACGGTTACTTCTTTGAGGTGACTGTTTCATCCCCGGAATTTACCACGTCTTGTTTTATTTCTCTCCAGGCATCTTACCGGGGCATGATTCCATATTCATTCAACGGAGAAGTAGCAGCAACGGAAGTATTCCGTCAAAGTCCCCATGATATAGATGCCTGGCTTCCCAAAGGAATATCACTCCAGGCAGTTCCGCTGGTGGCTCTTATGGGCGAAAATTGTATTACAGGTGCATTTTCAAATTCTCCAGCGTTTTATGATAATTCCACAAGTCAGAGTTTCTATCCCGGAGAAAGGTATGTCAAACTTTCGTCGGGGGATCGAGGACTGCCTCCGGGATATGAAGAAATGGATCTACAGAAACCAATCCAGGCGTACAACGGCGCAAAGGGTCAACGGTTTTCTCCGGGCAAAATCGAAAAAAGGTACCATGTCGTCAGTCCGGGAAACAATCATGTTTTTTCCGGCGTTATTTTTTCGGTACAGGGTACCGGTCTTTCCTTCCTGCGGGAAGAAACCAATCTCATGATCGCTGCCTCTTTCTCGAGAAAAAAATACTCCGGGATATTTGGGGCTTTATCCTTTTCAACCTCATACATGAATTTGCGTACAAACGAAACAGGAAATAGCAGGTACTGGGTGGTCCCTTCGGTCGAATATGCAAACACCCAATACTGTCGGGACGCTTTTTGGATCGCGACTATGTTTGACGATTACTACGATTCGCAATGTCTGATGCATGAATTGTGCACGGTAAACAGCTATGCCGAATATGCACTGTATATTCCGCTGTGGGCTTTTCGGAGTCGGGGCAAAAACACTGAAGCAGGGATGGAAAAGCTGCAGGCGTATGTCAGCTTGATTGAATCTCGCGTGCAGGATGGCTGGTATCAAAGTTACGACGAAAATGACGGCAGACATGATTTTCAGTATTGGGCCGACCAGATAGCGTTTGAACCGTATGATTCAACCGCATATAATCAGGGACTGCTGGCGCTGGCTCTAGCCTCGGCGAGAGCGTTGGGTTTGTCGACGGACACGGATCCAGAAGAAGCTGCACGGAACTACCGCAGTCTTTTTGATTCACGCAGAGGATGGATCGGTACAAGCCGGTATAAAAATCACATACTCGGGCCTGATCCGTTGGTGCCCGACCTTCTCTCGACTGTTTGGTTCGGTATACCTCTCCTTCCATCCGACGTGGTTATTGCGCATTGTGAATCCCTTGAACGTATTGCCTTGACTCCGTTCGGGTACAAGATATTCTGCACAGGGGATGGCAGCTATTTGAGTGCGGAGGATTACGATATTCCGGGTTATGTTTCACAGGCGAACAGGGGCGGATACATGGACGGAGATTACCTCAAGGGCGGATCATGGTTTTTGTACGATTGTTTGGCATTGCTCACGGGTGCCGTTCACGGCTTCCCCGGGGCACTTGAATGCTTGCTTCGGAGGATCAAACTGGATTTTACCGCAGGGGGAACAACATTCGAATACATCGATACAAAACAAGGTGCTTTTCATAAACCAAATATGGGGTGGAATATTGCAGTCTATGCCCTCACCACAAAATTGGTAAGGGACGGAAAGATTGCAACGGAATTTCTTACTTCGATCGAAATGGCGATTTGATTAAATTTGAATCCATAGTATACTTCAAGAAAGGGAATGGAGGTTGATATGGGTGGTTTTAAAGTCTTGCTTGTAGACGATGAACTGACCGAACTGGAAGGCCTGCGCTTGCTCGTTCCCTGGTCGGATTTTGGTCTTGAACTTGTGTGGTCGACCGATTCGCCTACACATGCACTCCAGATTTTGCGCGAAGAGCCGGTTGACGTGTTGGTTAGTGACATCCGGATGCCGGGAATGTCCGGAATAGATGTTTTCTCCCATGGCAAGGAATTCCGGCCGGACCTCATTGCGCTTTTTATTTCCGGACATGCTGACTTCAGCTATGCCAAGCGGGCTATCGAAGAAAGTGCAGCCGCATATATTCTCAAGCCGGTTGACGATATGGAACTAGCGACGGCACTGAAAGCGGTTGTTGCAAGACTCGAACGTCTGGGACCGCGGAAAAACGAACAAGCTTCGCCCCAGCCGAACGCGCAGGAACGTTTGATTGTTCGCGACGTCAAGCGGGCTATCGATGAATCTATGGATGGAACGGGTACTTCACTCAAGGAGCTTGCCTGGCATTTCGGGGTGACCCCAAATCATCTTGGTTTTGTTTTTCATCTGACAACCGGTGAGTTTTTTACGGATTATCTAACCCAGCGACGACTTGAACGTGCGAAAATTTTATTGAAAGATCCGCAGTTGAAAATTTATGAAGTTGCCAACAGGTTGGGATATAAAAATATATCGCATTTTAACCGCATATTCAGGGAAAAGGTCGGCATGACTCCCCGCGAGTATCGTGACAACAGACCTGCAGCAAAAACAAGCGGAGAAGCAATTCCTGATATTATTCCTTGACCGATCCCATCATTACACCTTTGGCGAAGTATTTTTGCAAAAACGGGTAAATCATCAGGATTGGGAGTGTCGCAACCATCATTGTGGCCATTGTTAAACTCTTTGTACTGACCTTACTGGTAAGCCGCATCATTTCCGAAGCAGCAACATTCATGTTTGCAAGCTGTTCCATCATTACGTTAGAGCTGATGATTCGTACGAGCAGGGTTTGCATGGGAAGTAACTTGTCTTGCGTGATAAAAATAGCGCCATCAAACCAATTGTTCCAGTGTCCGACAGCTGTGAAAAGGATAATGCTCGCAAAAACCGGTCCGCTGACGGGTACTACAATCCGGAAAAATAAACCGAAATAGCTGCATCCATCAATTTGTGCGGATTCTTCGAGTGACTTCGGCAAAGACTCGAAAAAACTCTTGAAGATGATCATATTCCATATGACCACCATTGAGGGCAGAATAAAAACCAGAAAATTATTGATGAGGTGTAGTTTTCGGATGAGAATGAAGAAGGGAATCAGACCACCGGAAAAGTACAGAGTAAGGAAGCATAGTCCAAGATATAATTTTCTTCCGACCAATTGGGTTTTGGTCAGCGCATATGCAAGCATCGAGGTAACGAGAACGGAAGACAGGGTGCCGATCAGCGTCCGCATTATAGTCACAAGGTACGCATTCGATATACCCGGATTTGATAGAACGACCGTATAGTTTAAAAGTGTCGGTATGCGGGGAAAAATGGAAATGCCTCCCGCAATTGTGTCGTTCGCATCGTTAAAACTGATAGCCAATGAATTGAGAAAGGGATAAATCATCGTAATTGCGAGCAGTGTGACAATCGCCGTGGAGAAATGCCCCAGCATTTTATCGGTCTGTGTTAATTTCATATACGCACCTTCTTTTTTTTCGTTACCACAGTGAGGAGCCGATCCACTTTCGGGCGAGACGGTTTCCTGTCCAAAGGAGAATGACGCTGATAATCGATTTGAACAAACCGGCCGCCGACGCATAAGAAAATCGTCCGTTTTTTATTCCCATTCGATACACATAAGTATCAATAACCTCGCTGGTATTTCTGAGCATGGCGTTGGTGCCGTTTTTTGTAAGCAGTAGAATATCATCGAATCCAGCGGTTAATATACTGGCTATTGTCAACACGAGAAAAATGGTAATTACCGGAAGGATACTGGGCAGGGTTATGTACCATATCTGTCTTAGTCGATCAACACCGTCGATTTGTGACGCCTCGTATAACCCGGGATCTATTCCGGCTATGGCCGCAAGATAGACGATCGCACTGAATCCCATTGTCTTCCACATATTTGATCCGACAAGAAGAGGCAAGAACCAGGATGGTTCCGAAAAAAAGTTTATAGGTTCCTTGACAAGGTCAGATGCAAGCAGAACTTGGTTGATATCTCCGCCGTCAACCGCGAATATCGCAAACATCATACCGGAAACGATGACCCACGAAATAAAATTTGGAAGGTACGTAATTGTTTGCAGGATGCTTTTATACTTTTTATACCTTATTTCGTTAAGCAGAATGGCAAGTATGATCGGTGCAGGAAAAACAAATATCAACTTGAGAACACTTATCAACAAGGTGTTCCACAATATCCGGGAAAATGAAGCATCTTTGAAAAAATCAAGAAAATTTTTAAATCCGACAAAATCGCTTCCCGAGAAGCCTTTGTACAAATCGAAGTTCTGAAAAGCCATGATCAGACCCCACATGGGGAAATATGCGAAAACCAGAAGAAGTAAGATGCCGGGAAGAGCCATGGCCTGCAAATCCCATTGGGAAAAAAAAGATCTTGTTCGTTTTGGAATAACAGTCTTGTTCATATGTATATTGTAGCCCTTGCCTGTCAATTTGACCAACCCTTCCAATCCACGAAATATAATCATAAAAGTGGTATATATATTTCTATTGTAGTACCTTTTCCTGGATTGCTTTTGATGTCGAGGCTCGTACGCCCACTGTATTGGAGTTGTAGACGGTTGCGAACGTAGTATACGCCAAATCCCATCGACGGGCTGTCTTTTACCAGAAGTTCGTGGAGCACCGCTTCTTCCATGCCACGACCATCATCCGTAATCAATATTTTTAATGTATCGCCTTCTCGCCTCGCATTTACCGTTACATGAAGAGTATTGTCGGTGCTGCCATGTTCCACCGCGTTTTCGACAAAGGGCTGGATGAGCATTTTCGGTACCGGAATGGTAGCCAACGATTCGTCTATTACAAGTTCGTACACAAACCGGTCGCCCCTGCGCACGGATTGCACTTCGCACCAGGATCTGACCAGGCTGAATTCGTCGCACAGCGGGATCATATCCTTGCCATGTGAGAGAACAAGCCGATAGAACTTCGCCAGGGATTTTACCAGTGTGTGCACGGTGTCACCCCGACCGAGCCGTGCCATGTTGCTGATCGCGGATAAGGAATTGTATAAAAAATGGGGGTTTATCTGCTGCTGGAGCAGATTGATCTGCGCTTCCTTGCGCTCCATCTCCTCAAGGTATACCTGGTCAACGAGATACTGTATGCGGTCGGCTGCCGCGTTAAATGCCATCGATATGCGGGTGAACTCGTCGCTTCCCCGTACCGGCATCCGGAGTAGATAATCTCCTTCCTCGAAGGCTCCGAGACTGAAGACGACTTCATTTACTCTGTTTGTCAGTCGGCTTGCAAACCAGAGACCGGTGATCAGACTTACTGTAAGAGAAAAAAGTCCGATCAGAATGCCAGCAGCAATAATCTGGCCGCTTCCGCTTCCGAGTTCGCTTTCCGGTACTAAAAGAATGACTGTCCATGGAGTTCCTTCTATTTCGTGCGAAAAAGTTACTGGTCGTGACTGTTTGTCATTGAGTCCTTCGGATCTGTATATTTCGTTTCCCTGCATGTCGCGGATCAAAAAATTACTTTGTGCCGATGCAAATACGCTGAACAGGTTTTTCTTCTCGATTCTCAGTCGCAGTTCGCCAACCGGCTTGAGTGTATCTAGGCGCACAACCGGTCTTACCAGGGACATAGATTGCCAGAGCCGATCGGTTTCGTCCTCTTCCCAATGAAATTCGGATGGTCCCTTCATAACCGGTATTTTATGCTGCAGTTCAAAAAAACTGCCACGGTTAAAGGGTGATGATTTTGTATTGTCGAAATAGATTTCTGGAAATTCAGGGATGGATACTGATAGGGTTGTCCAGACGGGGAACCTTATTTGTTTTTGTAGTACGGCTATGGTCGGAAGAACACTGGTTTTCATTTGCAACTGGATATCAACCGGTTCGACCGATTCTATATACAGGTTCTGAAGAGTGCGGTTGAAGGAAACTTGATTTCCCATTCCTGTCAGTTGTTTGACGTGGAAAGAAATTTCCCCCGCACTTCTGTTCAGAACACCTTCGGCTTCCTTGCGGAGCAGTGCGATATTGGAATTTCGCAACGAGGATATTGCCCAGAGTGTGAGTGCGGTGTTAGGGATCAGGGAAATAATCAGATATGATAACGCAAGGCGTTTGCCTATTTTCCCCCTGATCCAGAGTCCGAAAGCATTTTGCAACCGTATGTAAACCCTCATACTTTATTTTAGACAGGAAATGAAAGCCTGACAAGACAATTCGCTTGTTAATTATTGCGGATATCGTTGAATTACGGCAGTAGCCGTTGATTATGCCGGATTGTTTGCTGGGAAGGACTGCGTTACTCTGTGTTCACTATGATTGATCCAAGAACTATTATGACACGACATGAAGCCAACCCGCTGATCAAGCCCGAAGACCATCCCGGTCTTGTTGCCTGCTTCAATCCATCGCCTTTCATTCTTGACGGAAAAATCTGTCTGCTTGTTTCGACGACCGGAACGGATCCTGCTCACAATTTTCGAGAAACATATCTTGCTGTCAGCGATGACGGGATGAAGTTCCAGCTTTCGGGAACACCGCTCGTAGACCGCTCCAGGATCGGCGATCCGGTGGTGCGGGCGATGGGCGGAATCATAGATAACAGGATCACGCGTATTGATGACTGGTTTTATATCATCAGTCCGCAAGGAACCTGGGAAGTGGGCCATGGTGGCTGCTGCGGTGTACTGTATCGAACGCGCGATTTCAAGACGGTGGATTTTATCGAGGTGCTTACGCTCCCTTGGCAAAGAGGCGCATCGCTTTTTCCGGCTAAAATAAAAGGGAAATACTATAAACTTGACCGGCCGGGTGAAGGGGATATGCGTTCAGGTATCTGGATTTCCAGTTCTCCTGACTTGATTCATTGGGGTTGCTACCGGCCCGTTCTTGCTCCAGGATATTCAATCTGGAACGGTCTGAAAATTGGTCCGACGCCACCGGTTCGCGTTGATGAAGGCTGGCTGGTGATAACTCACGGTATGGATAAGCCGGACAATTCGCTTCACTATTATGTCGGTGCAATGCTTCTCGACGCAGAGAACCCTCAGGTCGTGTTGGGTAAAACCCGGAGTTACCTGATGGCTCCTGACGCACCATACGAAGCAAACGGTCAAGTCAACAGTGTTGTTTTTCCAACCGGTGTTCTAGCCTTTCCCCAAAAAGACGAATTGTTTCTATACTACGGTGCTGCCGATACGCGCGTGTGTCTGGCAACCGGAGCGCTCTCGTCTGTTGTTCGTGCTTGTCTTGAAAACGCGTGAAGAAAGAACACTTTCTGCCAAGAAGAATTCGTAGAATTAAAAAAGTAAAAAAATAGAAGGCATCATTGCCATTAATTTTAAAAACGTACATTTACCCGACAGGTGTTTAATCCGATTTTTATTTGTACCTACAAAGCCTGTGAAAATACTTGAACAAAATTTGAGTCGATCAAAGATGGTTGCACATTCATAGCAGTACGGATAACGCACCATTCCTTGAAATAGATTACCATTAGTTGATTTTCATTATCACGCGAATTCCAAACTGGATTTATACTGTCGATGGAGAGTACAGAACTACGTTGTAGTCAACTGTAGTAACTGCATTCATAAGATTGCAGTTAGAAAAAAACTCAGTTATATCTTAAGGAGATATTAAAATGAGCAAGTTTTTAAAAGCGGCAGCGTTTGCTTTAATTGCAATTGTTGCTACCGTTACAATCATGGGCTGTGAAGCTGCTACTGGGGTTGCTGGGGCTGCTGGGGCAGACGGATCCTTTAATGGAAACCTACCTGTAGTTACCGACATTAACGTTTTATTTTCTGACGCTGGTGTGGCTTTCCAGGGTTGGGAGTCAGGTTTCGGTAGTCATGGTTATCAAAACGCTGGTCGTTTCGAAGGTTTTGGCCTCAACACGTACCGAGCAGGCTCTGTTATTACATTTGACGGTGTTGCTGCTGATGGTACCAAGGCTTTGCACTTTAAATCCGGTCCTGCAGTTGTTGGAGACGATGAAGGCTTTAATGTTAACAAAGCAATTACTGGTATCTATACAACTGGTTGGTACAAAATTACCGTAAGCCGCAAGTTCCTGACTGCAGCAACTGCTGCTGGAAAAATAGGCGAACTGAGTGTTTGGGCTTCGGATGTATATAATCAAAAACAACCTGGTAGTGTTAACACTGCCATCGAATTACCAACTGTTGCCGATGCTGCTTTTGTAGATGATGTCTATTATATAAATGTAGCAGCTGGATATACAAATATTGGTATTGGTTTCTACTTGAGCCAGGGTGGAACTGCTCCGTCAGATACTGAATCACCCGAATTGGTTGTTGGTCAAATAAGTATCCAGAAAGTTGCTTTGCCTGGACTTACCGCTATTACTGCGGCACAAGTTGATGCTGTCGGCGGTTATATTTGGAATCTAACTGATCATACTGGACAACTTGTTGGTGCATTTGCTGCTCGAGACTATTCTGTTATTAATGGTTGGGGTGCCGCTAATACTGTTACAGACGTTGGTGGTGGTATATCTGTTGTACTCGCAAACGCTGCTAACCCGTGGACTTCCTGGAAGATTACTGCTCCTAAGTTGCCCGCTGGTACCTACAACATCACGGTAAGCTTTGCCTCTGCTGCTAATTTTGTTAAACTTGCAATTGGTAATACAAAAGCAACTGCGACACAATTTGTACCAGTTGCAGGTAATGTTGTAATAAATAGTGTTGTTGTCACTGCGGACGGGGTTGTAATCCTCGGTAAGCTTGACGAAGATCCTACCGGCTGGGTAACACTTACAGGTGCTGTTACAAATGGTGTTCATTCTGTTGTTATATCAAGTATTACCTTTGATCGTCAGTAGTTTCTACTGATCGGTCGGACATAGTGTTTAGAAAATCCCCTCCCTCTGGAGGGGATTTTTTTTAACAGTTTGAATCTTTAGATGCATAAACAGTTTTCGAAGGAAGGAGATTTTAAGTATGATTCATTATTTGAGAAGATTACAAATAACGATACCGTTTTTTGTGTTAAGTGGCTTTTTGGTGAGCTTGGTATTTTCTTGTAGTATGACTACTTCAACTCCTCCTCCTCCTGCTTCAATTCTGCCATCCGATGAGGATATTGTTGTAGAGCCAATCATTGCAGTTTTAACGGGCACTATCTATGTTGGCACGAGCGGTAATGATGATACAGGTAATGGAACACTTGTATCACCCTTTAAAACCCTGTCCAAGGCCGTCAGCGTCGCCCAATTTGGCAATCTGATTAGTGTGGCTGCAGGGCTGTATGTAGAAAACGTTGCTGTTATTGTGCCACCGGGAGTAAGTATAAAGGGCTCTGGAGTTGCAACCTGTACAATAAGGGCAGCCGGGGTAATACCGTCACCATCAGGTATAAATACCAGCAGTAAGGATTTTAAACTGTGGCGGCATGGCTCCATGATTCAGCTTGCCTCTACTACCTATAACACCGGTTATGATTATGGAAGTCCGAGTCAAATGGTTGCGCCAGCCAATGGCAATCAGGAAATATCTGATATTACCGTAGATGGATATGGTGGTGCTAAAACTGGTATTTGGGTAGAAAATCGAAATAATGTAAGCATCAATAATGTTGATTTTAAACGTTGTGTACAGCGAGGTCTCGTAGTATGTCGAAGTGATATGTGGTGGTATGAACCTATACCGGAAGGAATGTGGGTTAGAAATATAATTTTACACGACCTCAGCTTTACCAACTGTACAACGGATTTGGACAATGGTTCAAAAAGCAATTCTGAAAGCCTTGGCAACCTGTGCTTGGGTGGTATTAATGGAGCAAAAATATATAACATTACCATTAACGAAGATGAAGGATATGGTATAAAATTTATTCATGTTGGACATTTTAGAAATGTCAAAATTTATGATTGCACCATAACAGTACCCACCTATGATAAATATTGGGGTGAGGACATAGCCATTGAATTGTGGAACTTAAGTTGGGGTAATGAGATTTATAATATCAACTGTACAACCTGGTTGTCACTCGTAAACCATGCGCAGCTATTTGAGGCATACAGACCGACGGAAGCAAGACCCAGCAATATGAAGGTTTACAATGTACGAATGATCCATCCAGCTATGGCGCCTTTGAGTACTAAAGAAAGTATCGAATGTGCCATCCCGGGTTTAGAAGTATACAATTGCTACTTTAAGGACAAAGGCTTTGGCATGGCAATCTGGGATTCCGGTGGTTATATGGTAAATATACATAATAATATTTTTTATACTACAGGTGTAAAAACAAACTTTGCGGGCGGGGCAGCGATATACTTGGACAATTCAACGGGAAGGACCTATTCCGATATTACTATTCATAACAATGTATTCGATACTCAAAACAATGCGATTAGAATAGGAAACAATGCTGTTAAGGTTTCTGTGCGCAACAACCTTATACTTAACACTACAACAAAACACATATTATCGTCATCGACTGATTTACTTTTTGCCAACAATATGACCACCGTAACCTTAAGTAAAACAGGTACCATGGTCGACACGGGAAATATTGTTAATGCAGATCCCGGTTTAACAGCTAGTGGAGATCGTTGGGACACCTGGTATAAGCCTGCCAGTGGGGCAAGTCCTACCGTAAATGCTGGTATTAACGTGGGCCAAGTATTTAAAGGAACTGCACCTGATATTGGCGCTTTTGAATGGCTTGAATAGGTATTTTTTTGTTGATAAATAAAAAGGGCTGTCCAACAATTACTTGCTGGACAGCCCTTTTCTGCTTAATTTTCCGATGTGACTTTATTCAGTAATTTTATACGGTTCTTCCAGGAATTGGTGTTGAAGGCAAGGTATTGCTGGTACCCGTTGGCATCCAGTTCTGCCTGTGCTTCGTCCAGGATCGTTTTCGCTTCGTATGCGGACTTCGCGAAGACGACGCGCACCTTTGTTTCGTCGAAAATATCCCGTGCTATCGTTTCGATTATGCCAACATCGGAATCGGGAGCTGCCCTGTCATAGGCCATGTCGTTCGCTGCCCGGGATGTTTTCCAAACGATATCACCCTGGTATTTAATGAATATATCCTGTTGTTCCAGGGGAATTCTCCTGTTTGCAATTACTTTGCTAGTGTCTACCCACGAAGTATTTCCCACCCAGTTCCACATGAATGTGCGGGCTTCATCCCGAACCGCCTGGGTTGCTTTTTCATAGGTTGCGTTCCATTTCGGGTAACCAAACTCATCGAGTTCATCCCAGAAGTACCCTTTTGGTCCATAACAGAGGGCGATTTGGCCTTCTTCGCCTGTCAACCAATCAAGGGTTTCCAGAATGCGCTCGATCCGATCTGCCGAGTTTTTGGTAAATACATTGACATTCCAACCCAGTGTTGAAAAGGTTGACAATGTAACTTTTGATGAATCGATTCCTTTCTTTACCGGAGGCCAGACGATTTCGTACAGATTGTCCTGAACCTTGGACAGCGAATTTGCTGTGCGTAACATACTGATATCCCAAACGGTCGTTACCGCTACCCTGCCATTCACCAGCTTTTCCATGACCTGGTCACGTGTTTGGGTGAAGGCATCTTTGGTTATCAGGTTTTTCGCAAAGAGCTCCCGCAGATACAGCAGCGAATCGCGCACCCGGGGATCCTTGAATACGGGAGTAAACTCGCCGTTTTCCGGAGTACCCAAAACCATTGAAAAATAATTATGCAGGCCGATATCCTCCCCGAGATATACGAGATCGGCAGCCTGAAATCCGTCACAGGCTTCCATCGGTATAATGTCGGGATACTGTTGTTTTACCAACAGCAGATACGCCTCAAGATCCTCGTACGTGGCAAGACTGGGCCGTTTAAGTTCATTGTATATTTTGGAATTAACCGCCCAGGCCGCACTGCCGTTACCCGATGTGGAATCGGGATTAAGATACCAGTTGGGAAATGTATACAATTTTCCGTCGGTATGGCGCAACAACTCGATATTGATGTTGCCGACATATTTTTTCAGGTTCGGCATTTTGTCTAAATAGGGATCAAGGGGCAGGAGGAGGCCTGCCTCGATCATCTTGGTGACCGTAGCACCCCGGTCCATGGTTATGATATCGGGCAAATCTCCCGAGGCGATCATGAGATTCAGTTTGTCGGCACCCGAACCGCTTGGCGTTCCCCAGGTTATATCAAGTTTTTTGTCGGACTGCAGGTATTCCGAGACCGGATCTTTTCCCCATGCATTGGGTGGTGACCACCAGTCGTAATTGACATACCACGCGAAGGCCAGCCGTTCCGTATCGGTTTTCAATGCTTGCCCTTTTTTATCCGCGCATCCCGTAAGTGTAACGGCAACAAGCGCGATGCCGATAACGAGTAAATTCAAAATTTTCATCAGTTACATAACTCCTTTACCACAATATTATCTTCTACCGTATAGTACCATGACTCCAAAAATTTTCTGTACTGAAGATTCAACGAAATACACGCCTTTTCAATGAACTCAATGAGCGTACCACGCCTAAATCGGGGAATTCTTCGGGAAATCAACGATCTCCGATAAAAGCAGTTGCCCGAACGCAACACCGGGTATTATTCTACTCGATATCAAGGAGTCTTGCCATGAAGGATTTTCCCTTTAGAAACCCGTCCCTCCAACTCAATGCCCGCATCGATGATATTGTTTCCCGTCTCGAACTGTCCGAGAAGATTTCACTTTTACTCCACAACTCCCCGGCAATAGAGCGGCTGGGCATCGGGCCATTCAGCTGGTGGAACGAGGCTCTTCACGGTGTCGCTCGGGCCGGACTCGCGACGGTATTTCCCCAGGCAATCGGCATGGCTGCGACTTTTGACCGGAAAATCCTGAGAAAGGTTGCAGATGCGGTCTCTGACGAAGCACGGGCAAAATACGAGTATTTTCTCGCAAAAAAAATGACCGGTCGTTATTGCGGCATTACATTCTGGACACCGAACATTAATATTTTTCGCGATCCACGCTGGGGCCGCGGTCAGGAAACATACGGCGAAGATCCGTACCTGACCGGTGAACTTGGCGTTGAATATGTCAAGGGTCTTCAGGGTGACAATCCGAAATATCTGAAAACTTCTGCGTGTGCGAAACACTTCGCAGTTCATTCGGGGCCGGAGAAAATCCGGCACAGTTTTGATGCCCGCGTATCGGCCTTCGATCTGGAAGATACCTATTTACCGGCGTTTCGTAAGCTTGTTCAGGAAGCGAAGGTCGAAAGTGTGATGGGCGCCTATAACAGGACTAACGGCGAGCCTTGCTGCGGCAGCGAGTTTTTGCTTAAAAAAACATTGCGGGAAAAGTGGGGCTTCGCCGGACATGTCGTAAGCGACTGTTGGGCAATCCAGGATTTTCACCTGTATCATAAGGTTACTGCCGGTCCGGTCGAGTCAGCGGCTCTTTCCCTTAAAATGGGATGCGATCTCAATTGCGGCGAAATATATCAGTATTTGCAGGAAGCCGTCTGTATGGGCCTCGTGACCGAAGCCGATGTCGACACCTCTCTTACACGGCTTCTTTCCACCCGCTTCCGACTGGGTGAGTTCGATCCGAAAGAACTGGTTCCCTGGCGTTCGATTCCCGCATCAGTTGTGCATTCCGCAGGACATATCGAATTGGCATATGAAACCGCGGTGGCTTCTATGGTTCTGCTCAAGAATAATGGTGTCCTTCCATTAAAACGGAAGGAGCTTAAATCCCTGTATATCGCCGGCCCGAATGCCATGTCGGTTGAAGCCCTGATCGGGAATTATCATGGACTTTCTCCCCGAATGGTTACGTTCGTGGAAGGGCTGACCGAGTGGGCTGGTCTCGAGGTGCGTACTGAATTCCGGCATGGATGTCTGCTCAATCAGGAGAAAGCCATTCCGGCGGATTGGGCCGCTTACGAGGCCAAGGAATACGATATCACTATTGTATGCGTCGGGTATAATATTCTGCTTGAAGGAGAAGAAGGCGATACGATTGCATCTCCTGATTTTGGTGACCGGACTGGGCTGGGCCTTCCCGCATGTCAACATGAATTCCTGATGAAAATGCTCACGGTCGATAAACCGGTGATACTGGTCGTGAGCGCCGGATGCGCGGTTGACCTTTTGCCCTATTACGAACGTGCAGCGGCAATTGTGTATTCCTGGTATCCGGGCGAACAGGGAGGAAGAGCTCTGGCCGATCTATTATCCGGCGCGCGGGATTTCAGCGGAAAGCTCCCCGTGACATTTCCTCGCAGCATCGAAGACCTTCCGCCTTTTTCCGAGTATTCGATGGCAGGGCGAACGTACCGGTATCTCGAAAATAAACCGGCGTTTCCCTTCGGTTTCGGCTTAAGTTATCGTCCGTTGACCGTAGAAAAGGTGAGAGCCGAAGTTTCCGTAATAGGTGAAGGGCAATCATTGGACTTAATGGTTGATATTTATAATTCTCACGCAAAGTCAGCCACTGATGTGGTACAGATCTATATTCATAAAGAAATTACCGGCGTTCGGTCAGCTCGCTTTGAGCTTGCGGGATTCGAACGCAGTACCGTTCCCGCAGGCGGGCGTGTTTCGATCATGATCACGGTACGGGCGGAACAACTCGCCCTTGTGCATGAAGACGGAATACGGAAATTCCGCGCCGGAGAGCTGCATGTTTTTGCCGGAACCGGACAGCCGGACGAGCGAAGCAGAGAGCTCGCTTCAGGACAGGTTGCTTCACTTGTCCTTCGGATGGATTAAATAAATCTATGGGAAACGAACTGTATCAAAAAGACCGGGGCGGATATTTCCTGACGTATATTTCCCAAAAAAGTGTTGAAGAAAATACTTTTGCGAACACGCATGAGCCGTGTAAACCGTTGCCGTCTGGTCCGAATGGATATATTGGCAGTCGAGTGGTGACCGTGAACGTCTCGAGCGGGTTTCCCCCGTCATCGTTGCGTATCACCGCTGGATGCGTCGATACCGGTTTGATGACGGAACCCTTTCCGGTGCCGACACTATCGGCAGACCATCCCCTGTATGACCCGAGTGGTGGTTACTGGAGAGGCAGTGTCTGGGCTCCGATGAGTTGGTTGTTTCTGTTTTCAGCTCGACGGGCACCTTCTGGGAAAACTACAATCCCGAAAAATCGGCGCAGGGAAATCCAGCGGGAAAAATTTATCGGATGGACAGGCCTTCCGGTAATCTCGCTGGTTCTCGAATATATTTTCGGGTTAAAGCCCGGATCCCGGAGTGATCACCTTTTTTGGAATATTGAGCTTGAGAAAGATTTCTCGGTTGAACGTTATCCTGTCGGTTTTGACGGTTCGGCCTCCTACTCCATGGAGTAGGGAAGAGCGTATGCGCAATCGACAATCGCTCTTGACCTGACTATTTGACGTAACGGAAAGAGATGCGACATTCATCTGTTGCCCAGGATTCGATTTCAGAGTGAAATATAAAAATAAGTACACCAAAGGGGTGCCTCCATGAAACTGCAAAGGATATGGGAAGATCCGCGGATACTCGAAGTTGGAAGGCATGAAATGCATGTCCCGCTCGGTGCGTGGAAAAACGAGCTTTCGGCACGAAGCGCAAACCGCTTTTCGTCACCCAACCGGGTGACACTAAACGGTGACTGGAAATTTAAATTGTTCGGTTGTCCGGAAGATGTCTGCGATAATTTTATGAACGGTGATTTCGATTCCGAAACCTGGGGATCTATTCCGGTTCCATCGAACTGGCAATTGCAGCACGGTTCTTTCGACAAGCCGATTTATACCAATATCGCCCTTCCTTTCGAGCCCAATCCGCCATATGTCCCGCCGGACAATCCGACAGGATGTTATTTGCGTGAATTCATTCTGCCTCCGGAATGGAAGGAGAAACGGGTTTTTGTAAACTTTGAATCGGTAGACTCTTCTTTTTTTGTTTGGATCAACGGATTTGCGCTCGGGTACGGGCAGGATTCAAGACTTCCGTCCGAGTTCGAATTGACCAGTTATCTTCAGAAAGGAAAAAATACCCTGGCGGTGATGGTGCTGCGTTACTCCTGCGGCACCTATCTGGAAGACCAGGATTACTGGCAAATGTCCGGTATCCAGCGGGACGTATTTTTACTTGCCAAGAGCGCAGTTCATATCAAGGACTTTGCGGTGCGTACGGTATTTGATACCGGGTATCAAAATGCTGAACTGCAGGTAGATGTTTTTCTATCCGGTATTCTGGACCGGCTGCGATCCCCCGGTGACTTTATGATACAGGGAAAGGTTTTCAAGTCGCGGGAAAAGGAGTATAAACCGTACGAAGCACGGATTTGCCTGTACGATCCGGAGGGCAACGCGGTTTTTTCCAAGCCGGTTTGCGCGGATTTCAGTGCTCATACCCCGATGTATTCCGATACCGGGTATACACCATTGAAGGGCTGCGCGATGTTTAGGGTCAATGTACCGGCTCCGTTGGTGTGGTCTTCGGAAACTCCATATTTATATACACTGACCATGCAACTGTTCCGCCGCACAGACACAGACTTACCTGAAGCTGAACCGATTGATGTGGAAGCGTGTCGTGTCGGTTTCAGGCAATTCGAAATCAGGAACCGGCAACTCCTCATCAACGGCCGACGCATGATAATCCGTGGAGTCAATCGGCACGAGCATCAGTATCGAACGGGGCGAGTGCTGACAGGCGAGCAGATGCGCGCTGATATCATGGCCATGAAAGAATTGAATTTTAACGCCGTAAGGACATGCCATTATCCGAACGATTCACTTTGGTATGACCTGTGCGATGAACTCGGAATGTATGTCGTCGACGAGGCTAATATTGAAACCCATGCGATCGGCGGTGACCTGACCCGGGATCCACGGTGGACTGCTTTTTTCATGATTCGCGCCGAACGTATGGTGGTTCGGGACAAGAACCACGCATCGGTCGCGATCTGGTCGCTCGGTAACGAATCGCAATGGGGCCCGCACCATGCAGCCATGCATGCCTGGCTGAAAGAATACGATCCGACACGTCCTGTTCAATATGAAAGCGGCAATCCCCCCGCAACTGTCACCGATATCATGTGCCCAATGTATCCCACGCCTGATTGGATAGTTTCGGTCATGGAGGACGCGGCCGAAACCCGTCCTATGATTCTGTGCGAGTATGCTTACGCTAAAGGCAATGCTTCGGGTAACTTTTCCCTGTATTGGGATCTTGTAAACCGCTATCCATCTTTTCAGGGTGGGTTCATCTGGGATTGGCAGGATAAAGCACTTCTTCGAGAAGCGGGCGACGGCGGTTATTCCTTTGCATTCGGTGGCGAACTCGGTGAGACATATCCGTATGCCCTTACCGGAGAGGATCCTACGCAGGTTTTAAACGGAATCGTTTCGCCTGATCTTGTTCCGCATCCCGGCGCGCTGGAAATAAAAAACATTCAGGCACCGATTGCCTTTGAGACAGATCTTGCACTCGACACGAAAAACAGTAAATGGATTGTTACCCTTCATAACCGGTTTGTTTTTCTGGACCTGGAAGGCTCTTGCGCTATCTGGAAGCTTACATGCGACGGCGCCGTGCTTGCAGCCGGAGAAGTGCTGCTGCCTTCCATTGTGGCAGGCAGCACGGGGGGGGTTCATATTGCCGTTCCTGATGAGTTGTCTGCCGTACAGGGTGGAGAATGTTTTCTCGATCTCTCGGTTGTACAATCAACCGAGGTTGTCTGCCATCAGTATTCGATTCCCGTAGAACCGGTGCAGGTGACAAAGAAGAAAACACAAGAGCTTCTGTGTGCCGAATCCGGTGAAATTTTCACCGTCCTGTTTGACCGGAACACCGGCAACTGCAGTGGCTTCCTGTTTAACGGAGATGTTCCTTTTTTAAAATCACCGATCAGGCCGAACCTGTTCCGCGCCCCGACAGACAATGACCGTATTCTCGGCATGGAATCGAGTTACGCACGGGAATGGGAATTGTTCGGTCTGGACCACTTGAGAAGTAAACTTCAGGAATTTACGGTGGTCCCTTGTGCCGGGGTCGAAGGTCCTCTCTTGATCCGCACCCGTCTGCGGCTTGAAGGAAAATCCGGATTTGCGGCAAATTGGGAAACGGATACCGAAATAGCATCCTGCGGGACGGTCCGTTTCTCCCACCGGATACAGATCGAAGGCGCATGCACGGCATTGCCCCGTATCGGCGTACGGATGGAAATTGATCCCCGTTTTGATCAGGCTGTTTTTTTTGGTCGCGGTCCAGGGGAAAACTATCCGGACCGGAAATCGGCAGCACTCATCGGTAAGTATGGGTTTAAGGTGAGCGAGCAGGAGAGTCCCTATATCTGCTCGGGTGAATACGGTGCGCGACAGGATACGCGTTCGCTTTTTCTGATCGACGAGGAAGGGCAGGGAGTTCTTTTCGAGGGATCCCCGTCGTTCTCCTTTTCGGCACTCCCGTACAGCCAGGAATCCCTTGCGGCGAACAGACACAGCGACGAGGTCTTGAAAAACGGAACGATCAATCTCTGTATTGATGCCGCTATCATGGGCGTCGGTGGCGACAATGGCTGGTACCGCAATGTACATCCCGAATTTCTGGTTGTTCCAGGAACATATCAGTGGAAGTATCAAATAAAACCGGTCACCTTGAAAACAGATTTATAACACATCATCGAAGGAGCTTTTTCATGAAGAAATATCTTGTAGTTTTAGTGCTCTGTTTCAGTCTTCTTTCTATGCGCTGCGGCGTTCCCTCGGGGTCTGGCGATTTGTCCGGAGCCAATCCCGGTACGTATGAGAGATCCGCACATTTTGCCGGTGCGAGCACGAGTTCGTTCAGCGACGCTTCCTTAAACGCAGCCGGACTTGATTTAGTGAAACCGGGATTTATGCGGTACTATCTGGGGAGTACCATCGTATTCAACGCGGGAAACCCGCCGAATGGAATCAAGTCTGTATCCAGCGCAGCGTATGAAAGGAACGGAGAGCTCACCGGGATTATGGCGGGAAATATGACCGGCGCCACGTATACCCCGGCGCTCGATTTTGACGAATTCATATCCTTGTGCAGGGCAACCGGAGCCGAACCGGTGGTGCTTCTTCCCATATATGCCGCCTACGAAAAGACGCCCGGTCCGAAAATGACGAGAGCCCAGTTGTACGATGCACACCGGGCTTTCGTTACGTATGCCAACATCACGAAAGGCTACGCAGTCAAATATTGGGAGATTGGAAACGAGGATGACCTCGGACCGGATTATACTGATGCGGTCACCTATGCAGAGGTTTTCAATGAATTGGTCCCCTTGCTAAAAAAAATCGATCCATCGATCGAATGCGGCGCCAATACGTTTTGGGATACAGACCGCTGGAAAGCCTTGCTGCCCCTGATCAAAGATACTATGGGGTTTGCAGTGATCCATCAGTATTCTGCATTTAAAACGTATGAAAATTTTCTCGCCAAAGATATGACGACACTTATTGGGGGAGACGGAAGAGCCCAACTTTTTATAGATCATTTTAATGAAGCGTATGCGTCGTTATCAGTGAACAAGCGTCCGAAAACCGACAAAGTGATTGTGACCGAGATGTCTTCACATTGCACTTCCGAGCCGGCCAACGTCAAAAATAACTCGATTTGGAAAGGGCTGCACAACATTCAGCTCATACTGGATACTGCCAGTCGGCCAAATGTCATCGGAACGATGAACTGGGTAACCTGGTATAACGGTGGACTTGATAAAACGTTCAATATTTTCACTGATAGTAACGAGGATACATTGACGCCCGTGGGACTGTCCCTTGCGGTTGTCAACGGGCATCTCTATCCGGAAGTCGAAAGGAAAATAAAACCAGATGGTGAAAACATCGAGATTACTGTTAGCCGAACCGCAGATCGATCGAAGACATCAATATTCATCTTGAATAAAACAAAGACTGCGAAAAATATATTGCTGCTGGTGCCCAGTTTGATGGGAGGTGTTACCTCATGGTCGAAATCAGTGTATAAAGCAACAGACACGGATGAGTGGTCGCAGAATGTTGTCTATACCGATTATCCGGATCAGGTCTCGTTTGATGCACAAGTTGGCGAAACCGTCGAGCTTCCGCCACTCTCGTACACCGTGTATGATTGTGGTACCAAAGCGAAATGAAAATAGTGCATATGGCTTCGAGGATCAATTCCGAAATCGAATACTGGTCGCGTTGCTCTAATACCCTGCAAGGGTCAGCGTTTTGTGTGGACCAAGGTGGAAACCGGTGCGACCTCGTCGCTGGGGACGGAAGAAAAACATTCTACCTTCGCGATGCCGATACGAACGATGTGTTTGCTCCTGCCGGGTTTCCTCTCGCCGCGAAAGTTGATGATTACCGGTGTCGGTCAGTGTGTTCGTCACCCGAAACGAACCGTTCGAGATATGGACATTGCGACTGACCAATATCGGAGAAATCGAACGACGGGCAAGCTGTTTTTCGTACATTCCTATAAAAATTGACGGATTTACTTCTTTGTACGAATTCGGTAGCTGGCACAAAACAGTGCGGTATGTTCCGAAAATAAACGGACTATTCGCAAAAAATAAATTTCCGAATCCGGCTCCCGAAATGTACACAGCCATGCTTATTGTTTCTTTGCCGATTACCGGCTGAGACGGCGGATACGAAGTAATCTTCAACCCGTCGTATTCATTCGCGTATCCGAGACTCGTAAACGGAATGAACCTTCGAATCAATTCACTTGCGATACATGACGAAACCGGCATGTGCCTGATTTTGCAAAACCGGGTTACCCTTGAAAAAGGAGAGACCCGGGAGCTGCGTTACGCCTTCGGACATGCAGGCACGGTAGAAAAAGTAAAACGAGTAAAATCGATAATCGATGACGCGCGTAAAGTCGAGTCCCTGCGCGAGGAATGCAGGGCGGCAGAAGCCAAGCTTGACTCCGCAAGCAGTATCGAGACCGGTGATACCCGTATCGATTATTATATCAACCATTAGATCAAAAAGCAGCTGCATGGATACCTCGTCTTTAAAAGCGGTGTACGGGATAATCTTCAGACTGATATTGCCTTTTGTTCAATCGACCCGCACTCTGCTGTCGACAATTTTCTAGGAATACTGGCTTGCCAATATGAGGAAGTTTTTTTCCCTCACTCAACCCGGCCCCTTAACGAGAAGAAATATTCGGATATGCCGGCGTGGATATTCACTGTTCTTTCAGAATTGATAAAAGAAACTGGCGATATTTCACTGCTCGATCGAGAAAAACCCCGGATGCAAAAGGGCGGAGGGAAAACTGTCCGCCTGGATATGGTGCTGACTCACTGCCTTCGCGCCCGGGATTATTTGGCCGGTGATATTGGATCGGACGGCACCGGTGAAAGTGTGCTGGTAAGTCAGATTTTTGCCAAGGGTCTGAACGATTTCGGGAGCTCCTCCGTGTAACCGGTCATGATGCCGAAGCAGGGAAGTGCGTTGCGATTTATAATGGAATTTATGCAATGACAAATCTGGCGGGTTGGGATGGCAATTGGTATGTACGTGCGTTCAAGGAAAGAATAAAATCGGAAGCTCGGAAAATCGGGAAGGCTTTATTTATGCGAACACCCAAAGCTGGGCTGTAATATTCGGAATTGCGGACAAAGACAGATCGGCACTGGCAATGGACTCCGTCGAACGCTGGCTCGAAACTGGAATAGGCATTAAGGTTCTACATCCCTCATATACCAGCTTCGACGAAAACGTCGATTCTCTTTCGGTTGCCCTCCCCGGATTCTATGTCAACGGGATATATAACCATGTAGGCGCGTTTAAACTACTGGCGGACTGCATCGCCGGAAGGAGTGAAGAAGCCTGGCGCACGTTGGAAAACCTTATTCCCGATAGCAAAAGCATCCCTCGTTCCGAAGACAATGCGAGCACTTCACCTTGACAAATTGCTATCGCAGTGACGAATTTCGTTTCTGACTGTACTGCGATTCGGGGTTTGAAACAGCCATATTGAGAAGACTCTCCTCTTCGTGTACCATGGCTATGGATTTAAACCGGATCCCGAAAGGAACACCAATGACACCCACTGCCCGAACACAAAATCCGCTTGCGGTCTTCTCTGCTTTTTTGGCTTACCTCAGCTGGGGTCTTTTGCCTCTGTACTGGCGCCTCATGCATGCCCTGCCGGCATTCGCAATCCTGTCCTACAGGATCATTTTCGCGCTTGCCTTCGTACTTGCGGTTCTCGCGTTCCGCAGAGAACTCGGTCTCGTCCTGGCACTCCTCAAAAATCCGCGTAGCCTGTTGATGCTCGTTTTGGCTTCGATTTTCATCAGTGTGAATTGGGGCCTGTATATATGGGCTGTTAACGCGGGGCATGTAATCGAGACATCGTTCGGCTACTACATCAACCCGCTGGTGAGCATCGTTCTTGGCATGATCGTGTTCCACGAAAAAATGGGCAAGGCACGTATTGCCGCTCTCCTTTTAGCCGCAGTCGGGGTAGCGGTGATGGCTGTCGATTTTGGCCGGCTTCCCCTCGTCGCGCTCGGCCTTGCATTCTCGTTCGCTTTTTACGGTGTTGTCAAAAAAATCCTCGCTTCAGGCGCTTTGTCGACGCTTGCTCTCGAAACCCTGTTCTCGCTGCCCCTCGCCCTTGTCGGTCTTTTCATGACCGGTTCATCGGCAGCTCCTGCGCTTCTGGGGAACGCCGGCTGGTTTCTCGTGGCCCTTGCCGGCCCTATAACCGCGCTTCCTCTCATGTTTTTCGGTTATTCCGCTTCGCGCATTCCCTTGAGCACCCTCGGCTTCATCCAATACCTCACGCCCACCATTACGCTGCTTCTCGGCATTCTGGTCTTCGGCGAATCCTTCGGTCCCGGTCGGCTTGCGGGATTTATTTGCATCTGGCTCGCGCTTCTTGTTTTTTCGGTTGACGTCCTCAGTTCGCGTCGCAGGCTTTCTGAAAGTATCGAGCTATGACTATCGACATTTTGTGCAAAGTCGTAGATAACCTTGGGGACATCGGTTTTGTGTACCGGCTTGCCCGGGCCCTTTCCGAACTTCCCGACGCGCCTCGTCTCCGCCTCATCGTGGACGATCTTGCGGCCTTTTCTGGCCTCTGTCCTTCTGTTCGTCCCGATGTCTCGCTTCAGACCGTCGAAGACTGGCTCGTGGTACGCCGTGAAAATCCCGGCGACGAGGCGATTCGTCTTTTCCGCGCAGAGCCGCCGCGCCGCGTAATCGAATGCTATGCCTGCGGCAGACCGACCTGGTTCGAAACCATCCTTTTCGACGAAACCGATTCCGTTCCCCGGTACATCGTCAATCTCGAGTACCTCACCGCAGAGCCCTGGGCGGGTGACTTTCATTTTTTACCGTCGTTTACCCGCTCGCCCCTCGTCCGGAAGTTCATATTCATGCCCGGTTTTGTGGTCGGAACGGGTGGTCTCGTCCAGGACTCCTTCTCCAGTACCGCCAGTGAACGCCGCGTGACACCCGAAGGCACCCTCGCGTTGCGTTCGGGACTCCTCAAGAGTTCGGGACTCCTCAAGAGTTCGGGACTCCTCAAGAGTTCGGGACTCCCAGGAGCTGATGAAACTGCTTTTTGGGTGTTGGTTTTCAGTTATGAACACGATTTTTCATCTATGATCGACGACCTCGCCTCTTTTTACGCGGAAAAGCCGCTTCTTGTCCTCGTAGCTGCCGGCCGAAGCTCGGGCCCTTTTCTGGATGCATGGCATCGCGCACACTGTCCCTTTCCTGCTCTGGCTCTGCAGCTCCTCCCTCAGACGCAATGGGATGCATTCCTTGCCGCGTCGGATTTCGCTATAGTCCGGGGCGAAGAAAGTCTCTCCCGCGCCTGCCTTTCGGGCCGACCATTCCTCTGGCAGTGCTATCCCTTTGCCGACACCCCTTCAGCCCCGGCGACCGGTCAGCTTCCCAAGGTGTACGCGCTCCTGGATCTTATCAGACCATACCTCGTACCTGCCGATTTTGCCTGTTTTGAGCGGTTGACCCTCCGTTTCAATGGCGTTCAAGCCGAAAATACTGATTTTCAGCCATCAACCGCTCAAATCGAGCCCTTACGCGGTGATTTGCTAGCCGTGCTAGAGGCGATGGCAGATGTTTCACCGGGCGGTGTAACCGCCGGTTTCGCTGCCTGGGCGAAGGAAGTGCGGAATATTGGCAATCTCGCGGTAAACCTGCTGACATTCATACGCGATTTCGGGTAAGATACTTGCTACCGCCTTTGTGCGGCGTATTAATTCCCGCATTTTTGAGAGAAGATACCATGTTAGCAGCTTCACAACTCCGAACCGGAATCGTATTTATGAACGGCACTGAACCAATGATCGTACAGCGCATGCTCGGCAACAAGAGCGGCCGCGGATCGATGGTATACCGTATGAGAATCAAGAACATCGTCACTGGCCAGACCATGGACGCCGGTTTCGATTCCAGCGAAAAATTCCAGGAAGCCGACCTCGACATCCATCAGGTCAAGCTTTCCTACATCGACGGCGAAACCTACAACTTCATGGAAGACGAAACCTACGAACAGTTCGAAATCCAGAAGGACGACCTCGGTGACAATGTCAGCTATCTCATGGCCGGCGATGAATTCCCGGTCGAGCTCACCTTCTTCAACGAAAAACCCGTCGGCGTAAGCCTTCCCGTCCTTGTCACCCGCACGATCACCTACTGCGAACCCGGCATCCGCGGCGACACCTCCGGCAAGGCTACCAAGTCCGCCACTCTCGACACCGGCTTCGAAGTTCAGGTCCCCCTGTTCTGCGAAATCGGCACCCGCATCATGCTCGACACCCGCGACGGCTCTTTCTCCGAACGCGCCAAGTAAACTCTTCATATCCCTTTCGACCGCTATCTTGCTCCTTTGAGCGAGATATGCGAGAAGAAAGGGAACGTCTCCCGCTCGTTTCAAAAAAATTTTATCTTAACTGAGGATCTTGCAAAATTCCAACTAGTCTTTGTAAAGCAACAACTTGTCAGAATTCTTCACCTACATTATTGGTTGATCTTGCAAAACTTTCTAAGTTTTGCAAGATCCTCAACTAAACAAACTTTCCGGATACCAACCAAAACCATCCGTTTGAAAAACAAGGAAGACTGGTCGGGGCTTGAACTGGTTGATGGAATTCGCCGACGGCATTTCCGCAAAAAAAACCGGTGTGTGCTATTCCGTAGAATTTTATATTGATCCGAAATATTCTGATACACATATCGCGCTAAAACTTGGAAACTGGCCAGATGAACTGTGATACAAACCTGAGTTGCCCTATGGGCCAACAGTTGTTATTGGTACTCAATGCATCGACCAATGGAACAGCAGGGGAAGACTCAAAATGGTCGGGCTTCGAAGTACCAAAGGTAACGCTTTAAAAAAGAGTTGATTTTGGTAAATTTGCAACGGAATGATTTTTATTAAATTGCGTTTGGTCTCGATCCCGAGTGCGAAATGTTATTCGAGCACTATTTTTTTTGCGATAATTTCTGCAGCGGCGCCGACAAAGCGGGCGCAAGGACGTTCTGCATAATAGGCCGCCGTTCGCTCCGAGGGATCTGTTTTTACTTCGCACTCGGCCTTTTCAAGAAGTTCACGGCAGCAGGTTGTCCCGAAGCGCTCCTTGAAAAGAGCATTCACCTCTTTAACCAAATCGTAGAGTCTTGTTTTGGCTTCCAGATCACCAGCTTCAAATTTTCCGGCATGGAGTCCGGCTGCGAATACCATTCCGCTTACTGCTCCGCAAGTTTCCCTGAGGCCGCCGATACCGCCGCCGAAGCCCGCCATCATTGTCAGCACTGATTCCCTTGAAAGACCGAAGTCTTCGGCAAAGGCTGCCGCAGTCGCTTGCGCGCAATTATATCCATTCATAAAAAGTTCGATTGCTGTATCATGATGATTCATAAAAACAAGTATATTAAAAACAAAGATTTCTGTACATGCTTGTAAGAAAAGGGCTTAAATACCCCATTACTATTATACGCCAGCTTTTTGAGGATCTTGCAAAACTTAGAAAGTTTTACAAGATCAACCAATAATGTAGGTGGAGAATTCTAACAAGTTGTTGCTTTACAAAGACTTGTTAGAATTCTCCAAGAGGCTCTTTTGTAAGCGTTCTGCGGCATTCGCCGCAAACACGATCAGTGAGACGAATACGATAATCGCCGGGCTTGTCGGAAGATCAAGGAAAAGAGCGACGGTGAATCCGCCGAAGTTCATTGCGAGGCCGAACACGGAGCCCCATATCAGAGTTCCTCTGAAACCCTTGCGCATCGATCGTGCGGCAAGGGCGGGTAGAATAGTGACGGCGTCGATCATAGAGAACGGCGCGGATCTCAAGGAAAAAGAGAGCGGAGAGTACCAGAATCAGGAGTGCTCCGCCTATGGTGAGATAGAGATCCATTTCCGAGAGGGCGAGGACGCTTCCCCAGAAAAGATTAAAGGCTTCGATCGAATTGACATCAACCTTGTAAAAAAGAATGAAAGCGAGGCCGAGGCTCAGTGTCATGACGAGGCCGAGTGGACCCCCCGCCGAAGAAGAGCTACGCTCCGACATTCCCGCTGTACCCGCCCCTGCCACTATAGCGGTGGCGAGGGCCATGAAGACAGGAGAAATACCAAAAAAAAGGCCAAGTGCTGCCCCGAGGAGTGATACGCGCATGACCGTAAAACGGGCAGGGACGAGTTCGAGTGCAAGGATATAGGTTCCCATGCGCCTGAATTAGTGCCGAGCGCGAGAATTTCGATGGAATTCCCCAAGGTGGAGCGAAGACGCTCAATAACCTGTGAGCCGATTCCTCCCCTCATACCATCCACAATGGCAATTCTTTTTTTTATAAAATCCAAGATACCTCTCTGCCTTGTATGCGTCAAGCGAGGAATGACTTGATTATCCGGAAAAGGCTGAGGAGAAACGGTTCCGCCATGTACAGCGAGAAGAGGAGTAAAAATGTATAGCTGAAAAGCTCAATGACAGCGGATATCCGGCCAATCATCTTCTCGTTTTTTTTAAGGGAAAGAAAAAGTCCTGTACGGCCGAACCATGCGAGATATCCGGCTGCGATGATCGGGATGCTCATGCCGAGCGACATAGCAATAACGGCGAGTATACCGATTCCTGTAATTGAGAGCGTAAGTGACAAGATGAGGATGAGGATCGCTCCCGGACAAGGATAAATTCCGGTTAACAGGATAGTACCCAGACTCATTTTTTTTCTCTGTTGGTTTTCGGGTTTATACAGAAGATCTCTCAGTGCCTGCACAATCAGAAATAAAGCAATGGAGATTAAAAGCATATAGGTGCTGCCTTCCATATAGCGCGCGATATTGTCGGCCTTTCCCGAAATTGCACCGGTTACACCGCGAAGCATCAGCAACAGGATGACCGCTGCCCCGCTGTGCAGAGCGGAAAGAAGTAGCCCTGTTCCTGCCGGTTCCCAAGCGGGGGCTTCGCGCGCAAGATAGAGAGAAAATAGTATTGTTTTACGGTGGCCCGGGCCGAATGCATGCAGGAAACCATAGAGAAAAGCTGCTCCAAGAATGCCCCATAAAAGAGAAGCGGAACCGCTTTGTTTCCAGGAATAGAAATAAGTACCAAGTTTTTCGCGGAGAGTAGCCTGGGCGGCAACGAGATTCTGATCCGCGGTGTTTGTGCGAACCGGGGCTACCTGTAGGGTCTCTTGTTTCCCTATTCCTGATGCTCCGCCCGTTCCGGTAAAAGGATTGGCGATAACAGGAACCGAAAATAAAATAATTATCAGGCTTATTACTGCGCAGCGAAAACTATTTTTCATAAAATATTTTGATTTCACGCGGATAATACGTCTGCAGGCCTTTCTTCCATGTGTAATATATTGTGGAATCGTCAGCGGCTCCGAGAGGATTGTAGTATACCGGAAAATCCTTGTTCTCTATAATTTCGTAGGATGGTTTGATCAAATTCGGATTATAGTCGAGCGTGACGGAATTGTTCGGATACGTAATATTACAATAAAATGTGTAATCATACACTGCGAGATAAATTTCACCAGCGGATGTTTTTGAAAGATCAATAAAAAATCGGTATGTCATTTTGTTGTCTTTTTGGAAGACGGTAAATTTGCTTACCCCGGCGGGATTGGTGCGGTTTTTTCCTTGCCGTATAAAGGTAAAATAGTAATAATTTTTCAGGTATATGAATGCGTTATTGAATACCGCTTTGCTTTCAGTTTCGTTGAATATGCCATTTCTGTCTGTATCATACCCGCGAATAATATCCGCGCTGAAAAACTGGTCAAAAGTCCATTCCAGCCAGCACCCTTTAAGCTGCGTACCTTCCCAGATAAACTCGACTTTATTAGTCAGGAACATATGAGGATGTGCGGAAGCTGCACCAGGCAAAAGAAGCAGTATAAATATAAAAATAGATGATCTGGCTATGGGACTTTGTTTACTCATTGAAGTTTGCCTTTATAGACAACTTCTTTGACTCCGGGGAAGGTATCTACGAGAAATTTTTCGACTGTCCATTTCAAGAGTATTTTAACTTCATCTTCGAGCATTTTTTTCCTCCGAAAGAACTTCTGTGTGCGAGAATATTGCAAGGTCGTACTCGTGTCAAGTCCGATAATGGGAAAGGTTGCATTAGTGCATTTGTAAAATTGCAATAACGCAATTATAGACAGGTTTTCATCTGTTCATTTAGTAGATCTGTACAAAAAAATAAAATCGTTTCATGGTAACATTGACATTTAGAAATACTAACCTATAATTTACTGAATAAAGTGGAGGAAAAATGCGTAATTTGTTTTGTGCGTTTTTATGTATCAGTGGTATATTCATTTCGGCCGAAACAGCTTCTGTGGCTTGGGGCGCTAAAGGTGCAGAAACTGACGCGTATCTCACGATTGATTCGATGGTGCAGTACGCGATTGAAGACGAGTATCTGGCGCATGCCGAGTATGAATCAATATTGAAAAAATTTGGTTCAGTAAAGCCTTTCAGCAATATAATTAGAGCCGAATTGACGCACATCGGCTGGCTTGTGGATGCCTATAAATTTGCAAAACTTCCTGTTCCCCCGGATGAAGCCGAAAAGTATATTGTTATCCCCGCTTCTCTTGATGAAGCGTTCAAGGCCGGTGTACAAGCCGAGATCGATAATATTGCGATGTATGATAGTTTTATCGCCAGTCCTTTGATCATAAAAAGCGAAAATAAATACTACAGGGATCTGTTTACCCGTTTACGCGACGCTTCAAAGAATCATCTGGAAGCTTTCAAGAAGGGGTTGCAATGAAAGATTTGAAAAACAAAAAAGTCAGTGCGCAAAAATGGCGGAGTTGTATTCAATTTTTCTTTTTTATACTCGTTGCGTTCATTGCCACCACCAATGGATTAAAAGAAAAAGGAATCGTGATCCCTTTGGTTGGCGAAGCCTCTTTGCATGCCGTTTGTCCATTCGGCGGGGTTGTGTCCTTTTGGCAGCTTTTCACGAAAGGGACGCTTGTCAAGAAAATCCACGACTCTTCTGTTATTCTTTCAGTTATCGGGATAGCCCTCGCGCTTTTTTTCGGGCCGGTTATTTGCGGCTGGATTTGTCCGTTCGGGACTTTTCAGGAATGGATTGCCAAAATCGGAAAGAAAATATGGGGTAAACGCTACAATACCTTTGTGCCAGCTGTCGTGGATAGGCCTCTTCGGTTTCTGCGCTATGTGGTATTGATTCGGGTATCATATTTGACGGTCATAAGCGGAGTTCTCGTCTTTCAGAACGTTGATCCTTTTTATACCCTGTTTAATTTTTGGCGGAAAGAAATAACCTTGCTCGGTTTTATCGTTTTTGGAGTGATACTCATTCTTTCACTTTTCATTGAGCGCCCATTCTGCAAGTACATGTGTCCGTATGGCGCTTTTCAAGGAATCTTGAATCTCGTCAGGGTGTTTTCGATCAAGAGGAATACTAAAACCTGTATCAACTGTAATGCATGCAATCGAGCCTGTCCGATGAATATCGATGTTGCACATTCAGTAACGGTGAGCGATCATCAGTGTATTTCCTGTCTTGCCTGCACGAGTGAAAGTGCCTGTCCGGTCTCTGATACCGTTGTCTTAGCCTTTGGAAAAGAAGGTGTAAAATGATAAAGATAAAAACTTCTGTTCTTGGCGTTCTTATCGTCGTCTTGTTTTTTGGAGGAATCGGTGTTTCGATGCTTATCGGTCGTTGGAATGTTACTTCGACCAAAAGGCCGGTTCTAATCCGCTCCGGAGAATTTGTGGGAATGCCGAGTCCTACTGATATTCGTGGCTCCTATTCCTGGGATGATGTCTCTGCTGCGTTCAGCATACCGGTCGGACAGCTTCTTTCTGCTTTTAATGGAAGGGTAGGATCCGAAAAGGTTAATAGCCTGGAGACTCTGTATGCAGGCAAAGTTCCCGAAGGAATGGAAATCGGTACAGATTCTGTTCGCCTTTTTGTCTCTCTCTTTACCGGTCTTCCCCATGAAGCAGAGCAAGGAACAGTTCTTCCTTCGACTGCAATATCGGTTCTCCAACAGAATTCCAAAACAGATTCTGTTCGGCTTGCGGAAGTTTCTGCAAGGGCTGTTTCTATAAAGATAACGGCGGGTGATGAAGGTGGCAATACAGCATCAAGTAAAAAAGAAGCGCTTCGTCAAAATTCGGCATCAATTAGCTTTACCGGAAAAACGACCTTTAAGGAACTAAAGAACGCCGGATTTGATATGCAAAAAGTTGAATTGATCACCGGCACTCCAACAAGCCTCGAAAGTATCATTAAGGACTTTGTTGCGGCGAAAGGAATGGAGTTTTCGGAAGTGAAAACAAAACTGCAGGAAATTGCACCTTGAGTAACTCACTGCTCGTTTCCTGAGTGTTATGTTATTTATCTCGCAGAGAATCTTGCACTATTGCACTGTTTGTTTTATCATTACATAATGATGAACGAAAAAATTTTGACTTCAAACATCCTTGAAAGTATTTCCGACGGCGTGTTTACAGTCGACACTGACTGGAAAATAACTTCATTCAACCGCGCGGCTGAGCGCATTACCGGCGTGAGCCGGAAAAATGCAATCGGGCAGAACTGCTTCGAGGTTTTTAAATCGAATATGTGCGAATCATCGTGCCCACTACGCCGTACAATGAAAACGGGAAAACCTTTGATAGACCGGAATGGATTTTGTCTGACGAAAAAAGGCAAGAGGATACCCATTAGTGTATCAACCGCCATTCTCGTCGATGCAAAGGGAAAAATACTTGGGGGAGCAGAAACTTTCCGTGACTTGAGCGAGCTTGAGGAACTGAAAAAAGAACTTGCGTCTCGCGGCCCGAATCCTTTGTTCCGGAGTAAAAGCCCCTCAATGGAACATCTTCTCGCGATGCTTCCCGCGATTTCGGATTCGACGAGTTCAATCATGATTCAGGGTGAAACCGGCACAGGAAAAGAAGTCCTTGCCCGCACGATCCACTCGCTGAGCTCAAGAAAGAACAGTTTGTTCGTGGCAGTCAACTGTGCAGCTCTTCCTGAATCTCTTCTTGAATCAGAGCTTTTCGGCTACAAGAAGGGAGCCTTTACCGGGGCCGAGAGGGACAAACCCGGCCGTTTTGCCCTGGCTGAAGGTGGCACCCTTTTTCTCGACGAGATCGGGGACATTCCCTCAGTCCTGCAGGTAAAGCTTCTCAGGGTTCTCCAGGAACACGAGTATGAGCCACTTGGAAGTACGCGACCAGTCAAATCAAATGTTCGCCTTGTTTCGGCTACGAACAGAGATCTTTCAAAACTGATCGATGAAGGCGTTTTTCGGCGAGACCTTTTTTACCGTATTAATGTCATCAATTTGATTTTGCCTCCGCTGAAGGAACGGCTTGAAGATATTCCTGACCTCGCCTCTGGCTTTCTCTCTTCGTTCGCTGTTAAAATGAACAAAAAAATTGATGGTTTTTCCTCTGAAGTCTTTGAACGTTTTTATAGGTATCCTTGGCCGGGTAATATCAGGGAGCTCGAAAATGTGATCGAGCGAATGGTTGTCCTCTCGTCGAGCTCACTCATCGGCAAAGAATTGTTGCCGGATGAATTGCTCAAAGCGACTTTGGCCCCAAGGCCGGGCATTACCGGGGTACAAGGTGAACCTGTTGCGCACGTCCGCGACGAAGCCGAACGGGATTGCATCATCGCCTCTCTTGAAGCTCATCTGTGGAAACGAGCCGAGACAGCAAAATCACTCGGAATGGACAAGGCGACATTATGGCGGAAGATGAAGAAGCTGGAGATATCAGAAAAGTGATTTAAATTTGGTCAATTTTATTCCCGGAGTGAACTACAGAAAGGTAGGCGCGTCCTGAAATTCTCGATTGCCGCCTTTATAGTGTTTTTATGATGTGTACCCTTTAATTACAGAGCCTCTTGCAAAAGTCGGTTACTTTTGCAAGAGGCTCTACATACTAATTTAACTATTTAGCATTGCATAAATGCATTTGATTGCATTGATAGATGCATTATTGCAATCTATTCTGAATGTAAAACCTCCATATCATTTGTTTTTAAGGTTGGCACGTAACTTGCTTTATACAAAGCATGAAACTTGCAATTACCGTTTGGAATGATCGGGTCGCACCGGTTTTCGATGTAGCGCAGAGATGTATCCTTAGAAACACTGAAACGGGAGTTTCAGAAGAAAAAGAGATTCCCGACGTAAGTATTGAAGAGAAGGCAAAATTTTTTGAGTATCATGGAGTTACGACTGTGATCTGCGGAGCCATCTCTCGTGAATATGAAGAAGCGGTCGTTGCAAAAAATATAGAGGTTGTTTCATTCATCGCAGGCAGTATTGATGAGGTGATCGAGGCCTGGAACGAGAAGCAACTGATTCAAACGAGTTTTTCCATGCCGGGCTGCGGTTGCCCGCGATGGCGATTCAGGCGGCGTGGATGTCACACTAATCATAATTTGAACTTGTAGGAGGCATAAGTATGGCTGGAAGAAATGGAACTGGACCTAATGGAACTGGACCGATGATGGGTAGAGGAATGGGTAATTGTAATGGCAGCGTAGATACAGAAAAAGTAAATGGATTTGGGTTTGGACGCGGAACAGGAAGCGGCCGTAGGTTTGGGAATGGCTGCGGATTTGGCCCTGGATTTGGTCGTGGTAATGGTATGGGAAACGGCCGTTTTGAGTCTACGCCTGTCGATCCAGAACAAGAGAAAAAAATACTGACAATGCAAGTTGCGCAATATCGCACAGAACTGGATGGTTCAAAATGAAAATAGCAATATCATCTTCAGGAACAATGCTTGATTCAGCTGTAGATCAACGATTCGGAAGGGCTACATCATTTATAATCTATGATGCCGAAAAAGCAACGTTTGTCTCTATAGATAATACACAAAATCTTGAGGCAGCCCAGGGTGCTGGTATTCAGTCGGCTCAGAACGTCGTAAATGCGGGAGCTGAAGTGTTGATCACCGGACACACAGGGCCCAAGGCTTTCAAAGTCCTTGAGGGAGCAAAGGTAGATATATATCTGTCAAAACCGGCAACGGTAGCCGAGGCGATAGCCGAATGGAAAAACGGTACGCTTAAGAAAATCACTGAAGCTGACGTCGAGGGCCACTGGGTATGACAATAGCAGTCGCTTCGGGAAAGGGCGGAACTGGAAAGACCACAATTTCGGTATCGCTCGCCCTTGCCGATCCCGGTCCTGTAACCCTCTTGGACTGCGATGTAGAAGAACCTAATGCGGGTATTTTTTTGAAGCAGAACTCACCAGTTGAAAGACCGGTGACCGTTTTGGTGCCTGAAATAGACAAGTCTCTTTGCAATGCCTGTGGAAAATGCGGCTCTTTTTGCGAGTTCAATGCTATCGTGTGTATTGGAACGTCGGTAATGGTTTTCCCCGAATTGTGTCATTCGTGCGGGGGCTGTGCTCTCGTTTGTCCGCAAAAGGCAATCAGGGAAGTTCCTGTTGAGATAGGTACTCTAATCGAGTCAACGGTCTCCCGTCCTGGCCCCGGGAAAAGTATTTTTCCTTCTATGCGCTTTATCCAGGGTTTATTAAAGATTGGAAACGCCATGTCGCCTCCGGTGATTCGTGCGGTCAAAAACTGTGGCAGTGGCAGCGGTTCAGCGAAGGATGATTTGATTATCATCGATTCGCCACCCGGGACATCGTGCCCGATGGTTACGTCTGTTACCGGAGCCGATTATGTGATTCTCGTAACTGAACCAACTCCTTTCGGTCTTCATGATTTGAATCTTGCAGTGAAGACTATCCAGAAAATGGGCATTACCTTCGGTGTGATAATAAACCGCAGCGATTCCGGTGATGATCGTGTCGTGACTTACTGCGGCAGGGAAAATATTAGAATTCTTTTGTTGATTCCCGAAGATCGGCGGATTGCTGAGGGGTATTCTAACGGATTGCCGCTCATAGCTGCGGCAGAGGAATACCGGATAAAATTCTCCACTTTAGCCGCCGAACTTCTTTCCCGCGCAAAGAGCGCAGAGGCAGATATGGGAAGCATAACAAAATGAAAGAAATAATTTTTATAAGCGGTAAAGGCGGTACCGGAAAAACCAGCCTTACTGCGGCAATAGCCTCTCTGGCCTCGAAGAAGTATCGGACTGTATTTGCTGACTGCGATGTAGATGCTTCGGATCTTCATCTTGTATTGAATCCGGAGATACTACAAAGCCATGATTTTATCAGTGGACACGTGGCGAAGATAGATATGAAAAAATGTATATCAGCGGGGACGAGTACAACATGCATTGATTTATGCCGCTTTGCGGCTATTCACTATACAGATCAGGACGGGTACAAGGTTGATGAGGGCTCTTGCGAAGGATGCGGGGTCTGTGTCAGATTTTGTTCTGGACACGCGATCGATTTTTCTGAACGGTACTGTGGCCAATGGTTTGTTTCTATCACACGATTCGGTCCGTTCGTACATGCAGAACTTGATACACGGGCGGAAAATTCAGGAAAGCTCGTCAGTCTTGTCCGCAAAGAAGCAAAACGCATTGCTCAGGACATGTCGGATGGAAAAGAGATTTACGACTTGATTGTCGTGGATGGATCGCCGGGAACAGGATGTCCGGTTATCGCCTCCATTACAGGAGCTGACGCGGTTGTTGTCGTGACGGAGCCCACCATTTCCGGGCAGCATGACCTTGAGCGGGTTGCAAGTCTGGCTCATCATTTTGACATACCGATTTTAGTCTGCGTAAACAAGGCCGATATAAATATCCCTTTATCCCGTTCCATAGAGGCATGGTGCGAACGAAATCAGATTTCTTTCCTCGGTGACATTCCTTATGACCGGGCGTTTACGGCGGCACAGATACAGGGTAAGACAATCATCGAGTATGCCGAAGATATGCACATAAATAATAAAACAACTGAAGCGATTCAGAATATATGGGAGAAAATATGTCAATTGACACTGTAAATATGGAAGGCATTGCACGGACATTTGTGGTGCTGTCGGGAAAGGGTGGAGTCGGGAAGAGTACTGTCGCGGTAAATCTCGCGGTAACCCTTGCGCAACAGGGAAAACGGGTTGGACTGCTCGATGTGGATATTCACGGTCCGAGTATTCCTACCATGCTGGGGCTTGGGGGCGAGAAGGTAATGATTGATGGTGATAAAATGTTGCCCCAAAAACTTCCCGCTTTTAACAATCTGAAGGTCATGTCCATCGGGTTTATGCTTGAAGCTGAGGATGCCCCGGTTATCTGGCGGGGTCCGATGAAAAACGGTCTTATCAAGAAGTTTCTCGAAGAAGTCGATTGGGGTATCCTCGATTTCCTGATCGTTGATTGTCCTCCAGGAACCGGTGACGAGCCGCTGTCTGTCGTGCAGCTCATCGGCAACCCGGATGGTGCGATAATCGTGACCACCCCGCAGGATGTCTCTGCAGTCGACGTGAGTAAATCGCTCAATTTCTGTAAACAACTTGAGTTACCGGTTAAAGGCATCATCGAAAACATGAGCGGCTTTGTTTGTCCTGACTGCAAGAAGGTTACGTATATCTTCAAACAGGGCGGTGGAAAACGTCTCTCTGAAAAATACGACGTGCCCTTTCTCGGTTCTCTACCGATCGATCCCGCTATCGGAGAGGGTGGTGATTCGGGAAAACCCTATGTCGCTCAATTCCCCGGTTCACCTGTTAGTGAAATCTATACAACTATTGCAAGGAGTCTTTAATGAACATGAAAATCGTCGTGCCGGTGGCCGAGGGCTGCCTGAATCTGCATTTTGGCCATTGTGTTGGGTTTGATGTATTTGATATTGCAGAGGATGGCAAGACCATCGCGAAAAAAGGGTATATTGAAGCCCCACCCCATGAGCCTGGGCTGCTGCCGAAGTTCCTGGATGAAAAAGAAGTAACACATATTATAGCTGGCGGGATGGGCGTCCGTGCACGTGACCTCTTTACAGAAAGGGGAATCAAGGTAACAGTTGGAGCGCAGAGTGCGCCGAGCGATGAAGTCATCGCGCATTTTATTGCCGGCACCTTGATAACCGGCACAAACGCCTGCGATCATTGAAACATGAAAAAGATTCGAGTTTCGATCACGATTCTCGCTGACAATTCCGCGTCTCCGCCCTTTACAGCGGAGCACGGTTTCTCGGCATTTTGGAAATACACAATGAAGATTCGAAATATTCGGAAAGTATTCTCTTTTATACCGGTTTTTCGCGAACACTACAGCATGAGCACCGGAATATGTCGGAATATTTCGCTTTCTCCGGTGAAGTGAATTCAAAGTTAATAAGAACAAAGACGAGATTTTTTTATATATAATCGGCTTGCCCGACACTGCATACCCAACTTCCACGCATTCTGTTACCCCAATGGCGTACTAAACCCGTATTCGGTAAGGATTTTTACGAGGCGTTTGTAATCGTCGCGATCTATCACGATCCGGCTGCCTTCGGCGCGAATAACAAGAGTGCGAAGGCGCACGTCTTCGGTGAAAATCTGGCGGATACGGGGATCAGCGGGAAGTGTAAACACATAGCATTCTGTCGGGCGGGAAAAAAGGCCGGCGCGGGAGCGAATAGTGGCGAAAAGCTCTTCCCAACGGGGAGAAGGTTCGGCGTCTATCAGTTTTTTAAACCGCTGTATGAGCGACTCGATTTCAGCTTTTGTGGAACAGTCACGGATAAATGATGCTTCACTCACGCGGAAGCGCTCGTCGCCCATCTTTTCGCCAATCTGCTCGAGGAACAAACGCCGCTCCAGGGATTTTCCCCGAAAGGTAACGAGCAGAAGTTCGCTGTCTGCGATCGCTTCAAACTCTTCGACAGTTCGCTTTGGTTTCGTTTCGCTCAAGCCGAGACACCAGCGCCCGTAAGCGGTAACACGCGCGTGGGTGAGCGCGTCGTACGGGGAAATGGATATCCGCTTTCCATTGCGCGTTAGTGGTACCGCACCTTCCTTTTCGATAATTTCGACAACACCGAAAACAGAGAGCATATAGAAATAGGCACGTAAAAGAGGCATGCGAAGCAATTGATCCCGAAGCGGGCCGTACACAGAGAACTCTTCTCCGTAGTGGCTTTTGAAAACATAGTTTCCCAGATCTAAAACCTCGCCCTTCAGTTTGAGGTTCCAGGATTCGTAGGAGAGGCTGGAAAACATAAAGGGAATCCCCTGAGCTTCAAGACTGGCACGCATATTTTCTACTTCGTACCATTGCCCTGATTTCGCCATGCCGGAAAGAAAGGTTTTTAATTGCAGCCGCGATTGAGGAGCAATAAAACTGTCCGGTATTTGATGAGGATGATTTACTCCCAGATGGTCCGTAAGGGCCAGGTGTTCGAGGAGGCCACCGCTCAGATAGTCCAGTGACTTCGATTGACCTATGTATACGCTTTCGTCGAGCAGAAAACGGCGGATCAGCGTGCGAACCCATGTGTCAATATCGGCGGGCCGTTTGGGAATGGTAGCGAACAAACACAGTATAACCCGGAGGGCAAGATTTATCGGATCCACACCGGACGGAGTGCCGAGGGGAAATTCTTTTTGTCCGGACAGCGCGCGCAGCTTTTTGAGGTCCGATTTAATCAACCCTTTTTTGACCGTCATATAGCGATCATTTTTTTTGATAAAAGGCAGGGATGCTTCCAAAAGGAGGGGGAGAGAATCAGCCAATTCAGTAACATTTGACCAGGTTGCTTCGAGTGGTGCTTCAAGCGATGCTTCAAGCGATGCTTCGCAGGGATTCAAAAAAAAGTTTTTCGGTTTTGGGAGCCAGGATGAAAAAACTTTTCGGAAAAGAGCCGGGAGCTCGATGAATTGCGTGTCAACAAGAGTGAACAAGTCCATGCGCACAGCGGGTTCAAATTCGACCTCACCATAATAATACGAGTGCTGATTCTTTACGCGCAGGGTAACGCCGTATTGTTTTTCGAGTGGAGCCGTCAGCAGGTAGTCGGTAAAAACTGTAAGCCGAACGGCTTCCTGCACGAGCTGCAGTAGGGTAGAAAAGAATTCGTCAAATTGGTTTTGCGTATCGAAACTCAAGATGTAGGCGATAAGTGTGCAGTAACCGGCTTTGTTCTGGGGTTTTGAGATTTTTATACCGGTAAGTGAAAAATATATTTTTTTCAGTTTTTCAAGAGTAAATTCTTCGAGATGCGCAAGCATCCATATATGCTTTGGCCCTATCGTCAAAGCGCGTTCATGGAGATGGATTTCGGCACCGAAAAGGTCTGTCGGTTTTGTAATTTTTTTATTGCCCATTATGTATTGTCCTTATCCGAGCAGGTATTCAATGTCGTCCTCGCTGAGCGCTTTTACTGCATTCGCGTCGGAGGTTAACAGCGACGAAACGAGATCGGCTTTTCTTTCCTGCAATTCCAGTATGCGTTCCTCTATCGTGTCCCGGGCGATCATGCGGTAGCAAAAAACGGGATTCGTCTGTCCGATACGATGTGTCCGGTCGATCGCCTGGGATTCGGCCGCCCGGTTCCACCACGGATCAAAAATAAATACATAATCCGCTGCGGTCAGGTTGAGTCCGACACCACCTGTTTTAAGAGTCATGACGAAGGAGCGAATTTCCGGGTCGTTCTGGAACTGGCGAACGAGGGATTGCCGGTCGCGGGTTGCGCCGGTCATGACGAGATTTCCAATTCCGGCTTCCGCGAGATCTTCGGAAACCAGATCCACCGAGGCAAGGAAGTTCGTAAAAATCAGGCTTTTGTGTCCCTCGGCGGAAATTGACGAAACCATGTCCTTGAGGTATTCCCGTTTAGCAGACACGCCCACATATCCCCAGTCGGCTTCCGGAACACCGGCTAGCCGACGAAGCTCGCCCAGGGCTTGCAGAATAAGGAATGCACTTTTTGGTACTCCATCCTTTTTAACTGCCTGCCTGATCTTTTCCTGCAACTCGTCGCGCCGGCGGTTGTACAAAGCAAGGTGCACAGGATGAAGCTCGATGAGTGCCGTCTGCTCGGTCTTCGGCGGAAGATCGGCGAGTACGTCGCGCTTTATGCGCCTGAGCATAAAAGGGTACACCCGTGCCTTGAGGTCGTGGAGCGCGTCCTCGTCCTGTTTTTCCTGAATCGGGCGCAGATACTGGCGCATGAACTCGGATTGTCCGCCGAAAAAAGCGGGGTTAAGGAAGCGGAAAAGGCTATACAAATCGGAAAGGCTGTTTTCGATCGGCGTACCGCTCATTGCAATCCGGTGCTCGGCCACAAGACTGAGCACCGCACCTGCCGTCCGTGTTTCAAGGTTTTTAATATTCTGCGACTCGTCAAGGATAACGTACGAGAAGGAAATCTCTTTCAGAAATTCGATATCGTTCCTGATTGTGGCATAGCTTGAAAGTATAACTTTGTTCCCTGCTTTCGAAAGCAGCGAGGGGTCGCGGTCGATTCCGTAATGAACATGGATGGGAAGATCCGGTGCGAACCGGGCAAGTTCGGCTTGCCAGTTGAATATGAGCGTGCGGGGAACGAGGATAAGGCTCGCACCTTCCATGCCTCCGGCATAACTTTTTCGCAGCAGCGTAATAACCTGGACGGTCTTGCCAAGACCCATTTCGTCCGCGAGGCATCCACCGAGCTGGTGATCGCGTAAATATTCAAGCCATTTAATGCCATAAACCTGATAGGGACGGAGCGTTGCGTCGGGAATCTCGTAATCGCCGGTTTTTTCTGTGATTGTGTTAAAGCCGCGGAAAAACTTTTCGGCCCGGTCCCATCCCTCACCTTCCGCTTCAATCATACCGCCCTGTCTGAGTGCGGGTATATCAAAAAACGAAACCGAGACCGCATCGTCTCTTCCTTTTGTTTTTGTAATAAGCCGGTTGTAACGCTCGAGTTCTTTGCGCTCGGGAAAGGCTCGGGTCCCGTCGTTGAGGGTTATGAATCCTTCCTTTCGGTATTCCGCCATGAACCGGCCAAACGAAAACACCTCGCCGTCAAGATCAATTTCTGCTGCTCCTGCAAAATAATCGATTCCCGATCCAAGCGATAAGCGCAGTTTTGGCTGTACAATCTTGACCCGGTATCGGGACAAAAGATTTGACTGGATCAGTATAAATCGGGAAATCAATTCTCCCATATATTCTTCGAGGAAACGGGCGGCAAAGCCGGTTTCAAGAATAAAATAGCCGTTCTCCTCATAGATAGCTTGCTGTGCCTGTTTTCCTGCCCCGGCGAGGATTTTGCGAAAGGTTTCCGAAGGCCGTTCGGGAAACACCACTTCCGCGAGGCGTATACTATTTTCTTCCGTATCTATTCGGACTATTTGCACGAGCTCCTGATCCTCAAGAAAACCGGGCGGATATCCTTCCAGGTGGACGAGGGGCCGGATATGTAAAAAACCATATTTGTCGATTTCCTTGAACAGAAGGGAGGCCTGTGCAAGTACCGGTTTTCCCCTTTGAACAACAAAACCTTCGGCGCTGATAGTGAGCGACGGGATAACCGATACAATGATCGAAAGATAGGATTCAAGCGTTTCCCGGGTAATGCACTGACTCTTGTAATCGAAACGGTCGCGCCAGGGGCCGAGATCCGGTACCCGAAAAACGCGACTGCCCGAACGAACGAGCACGGAACTTACTGTACTAAAGCCATCGTTGCTCCAGAGCACTGTGTCTCCGTCCTCGTTAACGAGAACCGGTCTCACCGTTACCGTTTTCTTGGTCGAATCGACGAGGGAAAGATCTATATGAAATTCTCCCGGTTCCGGAACAAGAAGCGTTCCGTCCGCATTTTGCAGCACACCGGTTTCGAGGGCAAGGTCAACCAGATGGGTCGAAGGTACATGTACAGAACACTCAGTCTCCGCATTTTCGCTTGTTTCCCAATGCAGGATACCTGCCGATTTGGCTCTCTCGGCATAGAAGGTGCGAATCGCTTCGCGAAGCAGTCCCGTATATTGGCGGTAATCCGCCGCGAAGGCCTTTCCATTGCGGTCCACGAGATCAAGCGACGGCGAGATGCCCTCGTTATGGAGGCGGAAATAAAAATCGGAGTGCCCTCGTGGTTTTGCGATAGGAACCGCTGGCGCGGAAGATTTTATTCGCCCCGGTAGTGTCGCAGGAGCAATCGTTTCTGGTTCGGGATTTTTTCGGGGTCTTCCCCGTTTGCGGGGCACCTGTGTAGAAGTCACTTACCTCTCCTTGGGGCAAATTAGGCGGACTGTTGGAAAATACTGCCTGATGCGTTGAGGGTCGCGGGTGAGCACGGAGAATCCCGATACTGCAGCCTGCGCCCCGATAAAAAAGTCGGGTAGCGGACGAATCTTTGTGCCTCCGGATCGACGGTACATAATACAGTATTTTTTCTCTTGGCGATCCGATAAACTGGAATGCTACATAAGAAATAAGTGCTGCAGTTACCAAGGCAGCGGCCAGAAACCCAAAAACCCTTAATAATCTTACTCTAAGCGGCGTTTCCAGCTTTTCGTAACGAAGTGTATTGGTATTATAATAATATTTTATTTTCTTCATTGAGTTAAGCCTTAACCAATTGGGCAAAATACAATCTGAATAATTTACCTTTGCTCCCTTTGCAGGGTAGACAAATATAAACTCTAAAATCGCAAAAATCAACCCAAATTCACTGAGTAAAAATCAGCGAAAAATAAGATAAATGATTATGTTATCAGCTTTTGTACTACTATCATCGCCTGTTGTGTCACTCACTGCATCGTTCCGTTCGCTATTCAGCAACAGCATAATTACTCCATTCACCATTCACCATTCACTATTCACCAAATGATGACCAGCGCAGAAATACGACAGGCTTTTATGGACTTTTTCAGTTCCAAAGGACATGCTATTGTTTCATCAGCACCTTTTGTATAAAAAAACGACCCTACACTGATGTTCACCAATGCAGGTATGAACCAGTTCAAAGATTATTTTCTGGGAAATAAAAAAGCGGAGAACGCAAGAGTAGCCGACACACAAAAATGTTTGCGGGTAAGTGGTAAGCACAACGATCTGGAAG
>JBBRWY010000021.1:0-52913 GCA_038248875.1 Treponematales bacterium | reverse complement strand
GGGTGATGAATACGGTTATCGCCTGACCCAGGAAATCAAGCAGGTGATGGCAATTTCCGAATCAACCCTGTATCCGGTACTCAGGCGTCTACTCAAGAATGGCTGGCTGTCGACGTATGACCAGCCGTTCCAGGGCAGAAACCGGCGTTATTACCGTATTACGAGCGAGGGCCTTACCCAGCATTCACTGTATCTGAATGAATGGAAAGAATACAAAAACAGAATCGAAGGAATCTTCGGGGGAGAAAATGCTATATGACACGGAAGGAATTCATGCAGGAATTGCGTGGTCGGCTGGCGCGGCTTGGACCTGACGAACGGGATGCGGCTCTTGAGTACTATGAGGAATATTTTGATGAGGCGGGAAGTGACCGCGAACAGGAAGTTATCCGGGAACTCGGAAGTCCTGCAAGCGTGGCGTCGCGGATTCTTGCTGACCATGCGGTTAAAGCAGCTCGCGAGGCACCGCATAATCCGGGCAAAGGGCTGTCCGCTCTCTGGTTTGTCCTGCTCGCCGTTTTTGCAGCCCCGCTCGCTTTGCCGGTAATCTTTGCTCTTATTGGGCTCATCATTGCCGTTGTGGTGACGGTTATAGCGGTCGGCGCCGCAGGTATCGGGCTTTTTGTTGGCGGTATGGCCTTGTTCGCTGGCGGTTTTTTCGGTCTTTTTGCCTCACCCGCGACGGCCCTTGTCTTGTTCGGTGCAGCGTTTTTGTTGTGGGGAATCGTAAAAATCATATTCAGCATTGTCGGGGCGGTTCTTTCCCTTTTGGGATCGCTCGTATCCTGGTTCTTTGACCGTTCGAAAGGAGAATATCATGGCAGGTAGAAATTCGGGAAACGGAGTCTTTAAGGGCTTCATTCTGTTATGTATAGGTTGTGTGCTCATTGCCGTCGGCCTCAGCTTTGGCGGACGCTTTACCGGGGTCAACTGGTGGCCCTGGCACCAGAACGGTTTTCGGTTTGAATGGAACGACGGGAACGATCAAAACGATACCAGAATCCGTGCTATCGAGGTTCTCGAAGGTGCGCTTCCAGCAGAGCTCGACACAATCGACGTTCGGCTCAAGGCTGCGAGTCTAATAATCCGCACCGGAACGGCAGCAGGCTATCGGGCAACTGATTTTGAAAAAGATGCAGTGCGGGTCAGAATTGACGGGAAGCGGTTCAGTGTCGAGGAAAGTGACTGGCAGAACTCGCTGCATTTCGGCAAAGATTATACAAAACCGGTTCTGGAAATCACTCTTCCAGAAGGTCGTTCGCTTGCGGACTGTCGTATCTCCGTAGGGGCTGGATCGGTACGGATTTCGGACATAACGGTCGATGGACTCAGGATCGACAGCGGTGCCGGAGCGATCAAGGGTGAAAAACTCGTTGCACGGAAAACCGAACTCAAGACTGGGGCAGGCTCGCTCGAGTTTACAGATTGCACGTTTGAGGATACCGGTATCGAGACCGGGGCAGGACGCGTTGTGTTCGATGGCAATCTGACTTCGCGGATGGAAGTGTCGACGGGAGCCGGTTCGGTAGAACTCACTGTCGACGGGACGGAGAATGACTATCGCGTTGACTTTAATCGCGGTATCGGCTCGGTCCGCATCGGAACGGCGTCCTTCAATGGCGTTGGAAATGGAACAGCGGGAAATCCCTCAGCGAACAAACGCATAAAGCTGTCCACCGGAGTCGGTTCGGTCCGTATTTCCTTTAGAAACTGAAATGTAGTGTTTTAGGATGAACCGGTAGCCGGCTTGACGTAATACAGCCGGCTACAATTTTTCGATTTCGTTGATGTCAAGACCGGTTGTGCGGCATATAAGTTCGGTATCAATACCTTCTGCCTTCAGGCAGATGGCAATTTCAAGCTGTTTTTGTCGGGATCCTTCCGTGAGACCGGCTTCCAATCCTTCTGCTTTGCCTTCTGCTTTGCCTTCTGCTTTGCCTTCTGCAATACCTTCCGCCCTGCCTTCGCGCAGGGCTTTTTCTCGAAGATAGATACGGCTCGAGGTTTCATCCCATTTGGCCCGTTGATAGCTGCGGTAGCTATAGAGAAACTTTTCCATCAGGCTAACCTTTATCCGGGCGTCTTCTGCCATTTTAATCTCCTTCTCTTCGCAGAGGATTTGCGCGAGTATTTCAGGATACTTGTTTCCGGGCAGATCCTTGAAGTAAAACGCCCATCGGGCGAGGATATGTTCCGGTAATATACCTTTAGTATACTCTATCAGCTTCGGCAATTCAATAAAATGAATTTCGGTCAGCCCGAGTGGCATGGCTGTCAGACTTGTCGTTTCATGCATGCGATAACGTGTATGAAAACAGGATAAACCGGTGTCCAGGGAATAATCAAGGATGTTGATAGCTATGCAGGATTCGAGCCGGGAATATGCCTCTCCCGAAATGGACTGGTCATGCAGCATGCACGCAAGGTAATGCTGCGTCCGGTAAAAGAAATTATCTTTGTCTTCGACCTGCATTTCAATGTTGATCAGTTGTCCTTCTTCCGATCGGACGATTATATCCATAACAGGTTTCTTCTGCTCGCGGAACAGTGTCTGTACATGAGTGTTGAGGTATTCTATTTTCGTGATCTTTTTATGTACTGGCAAGTCGAGAACCGCATTGATGAAACCCAGCAATGCGGTTTTTCCATCTTTACCGTGCGTGAAGATAGCCTTGAATACGATATCGCATTTGGGGTCAAGTAAAAGCGCTTTTTTCGATACAGTGACATGCAGAGCATTGATGAATCCGGTGACTGTAAATTGTTTCAATGTATTCCTCCATGATTGCTTTTAGGGTGAAAAATCATTTTTTGCCCTGATTTCATGCCATTCAATGTCAGAATTTTCTACACAATGTCGGATTTCTCCCGTTGCGGGATACGGGGAACGGCCGCACAATGTAGTCTGTGGAGGAATATACATGAAAAAATTTATCGCAATTCTCGTCGTTCTCGCGATCGTGCTTCCCCTGACTTTTGCAGGTGGCGGAAAAGAGGAAGCAACCGGTCCGATCGAACTGACCATGTGGACCCATGAAGATCCGAACCGCCAGAAAATGGAAGAAGCCTGGGCTGCCGAATACATGGCCGCTCATCCTAATGTAAAGATCACCTATTCGGTGTATCCGTCTACCAAAATTCAGGACCTGATCCCGACTGCATATGCCGCGAAAAACGCGCCGTCTATCTGGAACATGGAACTACAGAAGTCCTATCCGCTACTTGCGCAGGGACTCGTTGCGCCTGTCGATCCGGCCGCCCTTGGCGTTTCGAACGATGCAGCTATTGCCGCGATGTACATGGAAAACATGCTTGCTCCCGTTACCGACACGGATGGAAAACTCCTTGGCAAGAAAGGAAAGATCTATGGTCTTCCCCTGGAACTGAACAACTGGTGCATGTACCTTAACAAGAAGATTTTCCGCGATGCCGGACTCGATCCGGAAAAAGACTATCCCAAGACTTGGGAAGATGTCATGACCCTTTCCGAGAAAATTGTACAACGCAACGGTGCAATCATTACCCGCCGCGGTTTCGATTTCCGTTATGGCGATTACCTGATCAGCTGGATGCCAATGGTCGAGCAGTTGGGCGGCGCAGTCGTTTCTCCGGATGGAAAAACAGCTATCGTGAACAAAGACGCCTGGATCAAGGTTTTAACCTACATGCAGGCCTGGGGCCCGAACGGAAAGAACCTCGGATCTCCCACCTATACCGCAGCCCGCAAGCAGTTCGACAACAACAAGAATGAGATTGCAATGCACCTTTCCGGTCTCTACCAGGAAGCACGCATGAAGACCGCAAACCCGACGTTCTATAACAGTGACGAGTGGATGGTCGTTCCCTACCCGGTATTTGCCGGCGGAAAAAACATCTCGAACACCTATTATTTCCAGTACTACATGGTCAACTCCCAAATTCCGCCTGCAGCGCAGAAGGAAGCCTGGAAGTTCGTGGCCTTCCTTTTGAGCCATCCGAACGATTATCTTGAAAAAGTTGCACTCGTCCAGCCCCGCAAGGAACTGATCGAGGGACCCCTTTTCAAGAGCATGCCCTACAGCAAGGTGTTCATTAGCGATCTTGCCCGTGCGAAACCCGTATACTACGGCGCCGCCAGCTGGCAGATCAACGAGCTGATCAAGGAAGCCATCGAAAGCGTCATGATGAGCAACACGACTCCGCAAGCCGCGGTCGAAAAACTTACCAAGAGCGCGCAGACTTTGCTTGACGAACAGTTCTAGCATGTAGCAGATTTGGACGGCGCGGAAATTAAAAAATCCGCGCCGTCTTTGTATGTAAGGACCAATCATGGCCAAATCCCTTGAAAAGAAAATCGCGTTATGGGGCTGGATTTTCGTTGCGCCCGCCCTTCTTTTTTTCGGCACCTTTTCGCTCTTTCCGATACTCAATGCGTTCTATTTGAGTTTCTGCAACAAGAACATGATATCACTCAAGGCTCCCGTCTTTATCGGTCTCGGAAACTATATCCGCATTTTTTCGTCCGCAGATTTTTTGAACTCGGTGCGGGCCACCGCCGTCTTTACCATTGGCACCTTTATTCCCCTTGTCCTTATCAGCCTGATCCTTGCGACTTTTTTGACGGCCAGGACCAAATACAGCCGGACTTTCCAGCTTATCTACTATTCACCGGCTATTCTTTCCTCTGCAGTCGCAGCCCTCATCTGGAAACTGATATTCGAACCCCGCGGACTCGGCAACCAGGCAGCAAATGCCATTATGTTCACAAACGGCGTTGACATGAAATGGTTGAGCGACAACGTGATGCTGCAGATCTCGACAATGGTCGTCTACTTCTGGAAATATATCGGGTACTTTACGGTTCTCTTCATGACCGGTCTCGGAAAAATTCCGAAGGGCATTTATGAAGCTTCGACAATCGATGGAGCTAACCGAGGGCAGACTTTTTTCCGCATCACGGTGCCGCTTCTTAAACCGACCACCGTTCTTGTTTCGATCATCGCTATGCTCCAGTGTCTCAAGACTTTTTCGACTCAGTACCTCTTTACCCAGTCCGGGTCACCCAAGGCACCGATCAATGTTATTACGCTGGATATTTATAATACCGCGATGCGCGAATATAACGTGGGCAAGGCGAGCGTCATGAGCATCATCCTGTTCTCGGCGATGCTGATTCTTACCGTCGTACAGTTGCGCTTTTCGCGCGCCGACGACGTAACCTACTAGGAGGCTGTGATGCTTTTTCTTGCCGTTCTGGCCGCAATTGCGGTCTTCTATACAATACTGCTCCTCGTTTTTCCGGATAAAGTGAAGAACGTGCTGATGACTATTTTCCTTGTGGGGAGTGCAGCTCTCGTGATCGTGCCGCTCCTGTTTATGTTCACCGCAGCATTCATGCCGTCTATGGAAATAACGGCGATACCGTACCCGTGGATTCCGAAGTCGCTTCACTGGGAGAATTTCCATCGGGCGCTCGCGGGTAATGACGGGAAATACACGTTTATCCGAAACATCTTCAATTCGCTTTTTGTATCGAGTATGGTTACGGTGTCTACTCTTTTGCTTTCCTCGGTTACCGGATATAGCCTTGCAAAATTTCGGTTCAAGGGCCGGAACATCGTGTTCATCTTTATCATGATGACCATGATGATTCCGTTCGAAACTATCATGGTGCCGCTTTACATGGTTGTGCTCAAACTGAATATCCAGAACTCGTATGCTGGACTTATTATTCCCTTCATGATGAATGCATTTGGTGTTTTTATGATGCGCCAGTACCTGCAAACGTTTCCAGATGACATGCTCGCAGCTGCACGTATCGACGGCTGCTCTGAACCGACGATCTTTGCCCGCATTGTCATGATTAACTCGGGCCCAGCCCTTGCGACGCTCGCTATCCTGACCTTCCGCCAGCAGTGGGACAACCTGATGTGGCCCCTCATGGTCGCCCAGGACAAAATGTTGAAGACGATTCCCACCTACATCGTCAGCTTTACGGAAGAAAAGTTCGCCGACGAGGGCGCCATGATGGCCGTTGCACTTCTGGCAAGCCTCCCGATGATCGTTCTTTTTTTCGGTCTGTCGAAATATTTTATCGGTGGTAATGTGATGTATTCGGCGGGGAAGGAATAAAAAACAGGCCGTGAGCTGAACCAGAGTTCGCACGACCCGCTTTTGTATAGATCTAGTGTTTGCAGCCGCAGGCGGTAAAGGCCATGACTTTGGCCATGATCTTAGCTTCATAACCGGGCATCGAAAGGACATCGCATTCGCTGCCGATGATGAAGGGATGTCCGGCGGCTTTGAGCTTTTCTTCGATCTCGCAGACCATGGCGGGAATTCCTTCAAGGGGAACATCTTCGTCGGAGTAGAACTTCTTGGTCGGCAAATTTCCGTAGAGGACAATCGACTTGGGCAACAGAGGCGCTGCTTCCCACAAATTGACGGGGCTTCCAAAGCTGATAATGACCGGATCGAGTGCGGCGAAAGACGCGATCATCTCCGGGGTTAACGAACCGCAGTCGTGAAATATGAGATCGATCTTGTTGTCATCAAACAGTTTTTTAAGGCGAAGGTTCGGGGCGATTACAAAGTCCTTGTATACGGTGGAGCCTTCCTTGATCTGGATTGGCGAAAAATAAACCAGGTTGGCGGCAGGTTCACACAGGAAGATCGCCTTTGCGCCTGCTTTAATCTGGGCCATGCAGCAGGTATGTACCGTTTTTTCGCAGAGCTCCAAGAGCGCATGAAGCAGGGCAACTTCCTCGTCATCTTCGGCACTGATTCCCGTTCCGGCCATGAAAATCGGGAGGATCGGATCTTTGAGCAATTTGGTTAAAAGAGAGAAAGGGCCGATGCTCATGCCAATAGGGATTTCTGTATTTCCTGCAGCATAGGAAGCGGCAATCACGGCAAGGGATTCACAATTTGCTTTGATGCGCGGGGATTTGAGAACATCCATGGTATCGATTTTTTTGAGGGATTCAGGATCCGGCAGGCTATCGAAATGGTATGTGGGAATAGTAGAAGGTTCCATCCCCATGGTGCGCAGCATGATATCTTTTTCAAGAACCAAATCCATGATCGGCAGGGCAAGGGGACTATCGAAGCGGCGTGCGGTTTCCAGCATGGTTTCCGCAAGACGCTTCCCGTCCAAAAGGATTGCTTCGGGGTCCGCTTTCTCGTGCAGAACCAGATGAGTTGCCACCGGTAAACGTTTTCCTGTTGCGGCGAGATCCAGATAAAATGAACGGTTCATATGTGCCTCTCTATATCGCTTGATACTGTTACTATAAAGACGTTGCGAAGATTTATCTGGTAAAAAAAAATTGTTTTTAGCATTAATCAATCGAGTTTTTTCTTTTTACGTATGACTTTTGCACTTTATCGTGGGAAAGGATAGAAGCATTACAGTGCGGTCGTAAAAGGAATATGCACGTTGTAAACACAGTATATACGGTGTATATTCAGTAGGAACGGGAAAGAATTACTGAGAAAATTGTACAAATCCGGTTGGCAAGAAATCCGGAAACACGGATCACGGGATCTGCCATCCGGAACCCTGAACAAAATCTGTAAAGAAGGGGATCTCCTGTGACATATAGTTACCCGGCACATATAGTTTACTCGGAAGCAGATCTTGTTTTTGAAGTAGACTTTCCTGATCTCCCAGGCTGTCTTACCTTTGGTGAAACATTTGAAAATGCTTCGGAAGCCATCACCGGATATCTAGAATCAGTCCTCTGCCGGTCTGACGCTCGTCGAGGTAGCCGAACGGTTGAACGTTCGGTATCAGGTCTACCAGCGTTTAGAAGATCCCGCTAAAACCAATCCAACCCTCAAAACTTTGTGCAAACTCGAACGTGTATTCAACGAAAAACTTATTTTGATTTAAAGAGACCAAGGAAACGGCTCGTTTTAGTTTTCAAGTTTTTCTAAATCGGCGAGATCTTGTGTTCTGCCAGAGGCTTTTTTGTTGATAATCAGATCAGATTTCCCAATAAAGGTAACTTCAATAGTGCCATATTTCCCTCGAACAGTTCTTTTCTGTGAATCATCATATTGTAACCCGTCAATTTCATTTAGTAGATCAATTCTCACCGGTTCGATACCAAATTTAATGATCGTGCCTTTTTCGATAAAGATTGAGTCGGGTAATGAGGATTCTTCAAATCCAAAAGTTACTAAGGCTGCTTTTAATTTTTGTATATTTTTGGTTTCGGCGTGAAAAAAAATATCAATATCTGTTGTAAAGCGGGGATATCCATAAAAAGCCACTGCGTATCCGCCTACGATCATATAGGCGACATTAGTTTCTTCTAGTAATCTCAATAACTCTTCGAAGTCTGGCTGGGTATTCATATACAAATTTCCCTGATTGAAGACGCAACAACTCAACTATATCGAGCGCTTTCTGCGAATCTTCAACATAGTCTGAAGCGGTATCTTCATGATGAAGTTTTTCAACATGTAGTGTGTATTTCATTACATCAATAACAATACTCTTATTTTTATGAATATGCCAGTACGCCACAAATCGCCGAAAAGCGCTGCGGTTCTGCAAAGAATGGTTTGGGGGGTGGCGGAGGCTGTGCCGGAGCCAGGGGGATACATCCCCACATAAAAAAAGGACCTGTAATCAAAAGTTTCAGGCCATGAAGGATCAGCTATCCCCGCCAGGATCCTTCTGCAAACGAGTTTTTTGTGACCCAAAAAACTCAGGGCGAGTCCAAAATAAGCTGCATTGGAGTTTTCGCTTACAGCGAAAACTCCGGCAGGACTGGGTACATCCCGTCCTGCATTTGATCCATAGACGAATCGAACGTCCGACCTATTGCTTAGGAGGCAATCGCTCTATCCAACTGAGCTAATGGATCAACAATGTACGCCTTTTACTATACACCGGAAAAGAGGCGGCATTCAATAGGTTTATATGGACTTTTCTGCTATAGTGACATATGCGCAAAGAACTTTCTGATACCATCGCGGCCTACAACATGGCCGCCGAACAGTATGATGCCTCGATCGGCCAGCTTGAGAATTATGATACCACCTACAATTTTTTCATTTCGGGCTTGCCTGCGAAAGGTGCGGTCCTCGACCTTGCATGCGGTTCGGGCGTCATCGGGCGGAAAATCAGGAAGGTGAAGCCAGGCATCGCGATCACCGGGGTAGATCTGTCCTCCGGGATGCTCTCGATTGCCCGAAAGACTATTCCCGACGGCACCTTTTTCGAGGCTGACATCTCGAGTTGGAAGGCCCCGCGTACCTATAATGGCGTTGTACTCGGTTTCGGTCTTCCCTATCTTGAAGGAGGCGAATGCGTCGCCCTGATCTCGAAACTGTCAAAATGGATAGTGCCGGGAGGGAGCTTTTACGCGAGCTTCATGCAGGGAACGACAGAGGGCTACGAAAAGACTTCGTTTTGCCCGGAACAACCGGTGTATATTTATTATCATGATGAGGCGGCAATAACGAATGCGATGATCCAGTCGGGAATTATTCCCGAAAAAGTCTGGCATTTGGAATACCAGGAAAGTGACGGCTCGTACACGACAGATGTCGTCGTGACGGGCCGTAAGAGATAATTTTTACCAGTTTTCGCCGAGGCGTTCGAAATAGGCTTGGGGATGGGCGCAGGCGGGGCAAATCTTGGGGGCTTCTTTTCCTTCATAGATGAAACCGCAGTTGATGCATCTCCAGGTGGTTGGTGTTTCCTGGACCCATACGTCGTCGTGATCGATGTGATGGAGGAATGCTTCGTAGCGTTTTGCGTGCTGTTTTTCGGCGATCGCGATGTTTTCCATTACAATGGCTACTGCGTCATAGCCTTCCGCGCGAGCCACCTTGGCGAAGTCGGGGTACATGTGCTGCCATTCGTAGTTTTCGCCTTCGGCTGCATGTTTGAGATTCTCTGCCGTGGTTCCGATGATCCCTGCCCCTGCAGTAATCGTCTGGGTCACTTCGCCACCTTCAAGGAACTTGAATAGCCGTTTGGCGTGTTCTTTTTCCTGGTCAGCAGTCTCGAGAAAGACCATCTGCATCTGGATAAAACCTTCGTCCTTGGCCTTGCTTGCCCAATAGGTGTATTTGTTCCGGGCCATTGACTCGCCGATAAATGCGGCAACGATGTTCTTCTCGGTCTGAGAACCTTTGAGTGACTTCAATTCAGTACCTCCATAAAACCTTTTATATTTCTGTTCCTGACTTTTGACAGTCGGGACAAATGCCGAAAAAATCGAAGCGGTGAGAAGTAACCCGGTAACCACTTGCCAGTTCCGCCGCCGTTTCGCGTTCTTTTTCGGCGGGAAGGGTCAAATCTTCCACCTTTCCGCAACGCTCGCACACTATATGATAATGCGTGTCGGTGTCGGCGTCAAAACGGTCGAAGGTGCTTCCCGAGCGAAGAATCCGCACCAATCCCTGATCGGCAAGAATAGAAAGGTTTCGGTACACAGTTCCGGGGCTGAGGTCCGGAAAAGCGGGCTTGAGATTATCATAGAGCCAGGACGCTGTCGGGTGCGCTTTGGTTGACCGAAGGAGTCCAAGGAGAGCCGTGCGCTGTTTGGAGTTTTTGTAGGCTATTTTTACTTTCATTGTGATAATCGTTCCGAATATTATAATAAAGGAGGCCCCTGACTCTGTCAAGTAGAATTCCTCATGTCCTTGCATCTCGACTCAACAGAGATAATTCGGTTTTCCGGGAAAGACTCGTTTTCCCGTCCAACTTGACCCGAGGGGGATAAATAGGGTATATTTTTAAAACCTTGCATGCGCATGTATGCGGGCCAATAGCTCAGTTGGTTAGAGCTGCGGACTCATAATCCGTCGGTCCGAGGTTCAAGTCCTCGTTGGCCCAGAAAGAACTCCTTACGTCGTAAGGAGTTCTTTTTTTAAAAAAGAGGTAGGACCTTGCGGATTTTTATCTGTTGGTTTTACGGATTTGACACTATTTCCGTATAAATAAGTCCTTATATTGTATGAATTTAATCACATTGATTCAAATTCATGGATGACATTTTTTTCGTGTGTGCAACTAATTGTGCAATGAATCGTGTTGCTATAGAAAAATACTGCCTTTCAAAGTGATTACCAGCCACGAAAATCAAAACAAAATCTGTGGAAATCATTTTTTTCTTGTTGCATTATTTCAAACAATCAGACAAAATGTATACAAATCACAACAAGTGTATACATTTTGTCTGGGGTATATTTGAATGAAAGAAAGGCATCCTGAACGTATTTTTAAATCCTCCGGCGGGCAACTGCGAATGAGTGAAGCTCTTGAAAAGGGGTTGAGCCGGTATATGCTCTACAAGCTTAAGGAACGGAATATCATCGAACAGGTAAGTCGTGGCGTATATCGGCTTACTGAGCTCCCATCGATCGGCAATCCCGATCTTGTAACGGTAAGTCTTCGTCTTCAAAAAGCGGTTATCTGTCTGGTTTCAGCTCTTTCCTGGCATGAACTGACCACTCAAATTCCTCACGCGGTGTCGATTGCGCTTCCGCGAAATACAAATACTCCCGTTCTTGATTACCCGGTTGTCCGGATTCATCGGTTTTCTGAAGCCTCATATTCATCCGGTATCGAAGAGCATCTGGTTGACTCTGTCGTCGTGCGTATCTACAGCGCCGAAAAAACTATTGCCGATTGTTTCAAGTACCGCAATCAACTTGGCAAAGATGTTTTTCTTGAAGCGCTAGAAAAATATTCCCTTCGAAAACAAAGGAACTTTGACCGTATTCTTTACTTCGCAAGAATTAACCGTGTGGAAAATCTTATCAGACCATATCTGGAGGTATCATCGAGATGACAACCAGGAATATCGCCGCATCTGTAAACCAGCGTCTGCTGAATAAAGCGCAGGCCGAAAAACGGCCCGTTAATGAATTATTGCAGTATTATGCGATGGAAAGATTTTAGTATCGTTTGTCAATTTCTTCCTATAAAGCCTGTTTCGTGCTCAAGGGTGCACTTATGCTTCGCGTATGGGATTCCCCGGAAGTTCGCCCGACAATGGATATTGACCTACTCGGGAAAACAAGCAATGAAGCAACAAGAATTCTTGCACAATTTCGAGAGATACTTCTGCAACCGGTTGAAGAAGACGGAATTATTTTTAATCCGGAAAGCCTTCAGTCTGAAACAATTACTGAAGAGGCGGACTATGCTGGCATTCGTATTACCTTCAATGGATATCTGGCTGTTATCCCGGATGTTTAAATTTGAAAGACAAACGCTTGAAATGGCAATCCGATTGACATTCGAACATAGAGAACTAAAGATACCATGCGAAATAACAGCGTTCTCTGAAGTGTTCATTGAGTCAAAGCAGGCTCAATGGTCGGCATTCAGAAAGCGATTGGATCAAGATGTTCCCGAGAAATTCCATACCATCGTTAGCAAAATCGAGGATTTTCTTGTTCCTGTAATCAAGAACCTGATTGAGTAGTTTAATTGTGGGGCTCCGCCGGATGCAGGGGTTTTATGAATGATGAAAGAATTTTATTTCTTCAGTCAGAAATATCTAGACTGGAAAATATAATTTTTCAAGTCCTGAACAAAAAATCGCTTTGTTCCGTTCTTTGTTTCGCGGAAGAGAAGATGTGTACGTGAAAATTATAGATGAGATCAGCTCGTTGCCGGAAGGAACACATCGGGTCATTCTTTCAACTGGAAAGTATCTGGGAGAAGGTGTTGACTTCCCCTTTCTGGATATGTTTTTTCTTGTATTTCCGGTTTCGTAGAAAGGTACTCTTACACAATATGGGGGCTGCTAAATCGCGCATAGTATGGCAAAACGGAGGTTCGAAATATTCGACTATGTTGATCAAAAGGTTCCAGCTCTTTCAAGGATGTACTTTAAAAGTTAATGAGTTGATCCTTGAGCGAACCGTAAAAAGATTTTCGAAAAGATGTTATTTATTTGTTTGCAAGAAAATCCAAGAAATCGCTGACTTCTTTCTGGTATTGGGCGTGCGGGTTTTAGGGGGCGGGCATTTCGACCCCGAGAAAGAACCCATCCGAGTATTTGAACATATTTAGTACTGGTGAAAGATATGCTGACGTTGTTTTCGGTTGATTTGATTGTTTGATCATATGCCTTTGAATTCGTGCCAAGCGACTCATGCAATTATGCCGTCATTTTTCCTGTCCCATAGCAGATTAAAGTTCAAGAGGTACCTTTTGTTCCATCTGCCATGGATGCGAATGATTACTTTATTCTGTGCTATGAGAAGAATTTCTTGCAGCATACGCCAACAAGAGAGCGCCATCTAGGGCGGTCCCCTTGGTAGGGCAGACAACAATGTCAGAAGGCAGTTTCTTCAGCAAGAGAGAGCGTACGGTGGTGTCATGCTCAAGTACACCCCCGGCAAGGGTAAGGTGCGACCTATAGGGTTTCTCCAGTCTTTGCCAGACTGATAGGACTAGTTTGACCAATTCCTCTGCAGCTTCCTTGAGGATCTCCTTGGCTAGGAGATCTCCCTTGTTCGCATAGGAGGTTACATAAGGGGCGAAATCTGCAACGGCTGCTTTGGTCAGATTCTTGTCATTGAAGAATGGCACGCAATCTTGCCAATCTACCAGCTGAAAAAATGATCGTATCTCATTGTCCATGGAGGTTTCGATATCGCGTTGTTCCTTACTCCTTAGTGTTCTGCGTACAGCCTGCATTGCTATCCACCAAGCGGATCCCTCATCTCCGAGGGCGCAGCCCATCCCTCCGGAACGCACCATCGTCCCTTCACTGTTTCGTCCGACACAGATGGAGCCTGTTCCTGCTATGAGGCTGAGCCCGCTGATTTCCCTATGCGACCCTATGAGCAATATCTCTGCGTCACTGGCCAGTATACGGGGAAAATCAAGGTGGAAGTACTCGTCGAATACAGCCTTCCATTTCTCCTGTTCTTGCCAGCGTGCAAGTCCCGCACTGCCAAAACAAAAACCTTTGATAGGCATCTCCCCTACATTTGGCTGCGTCTTGGCTGTATCCAAGAGGGCGAGGACATTCTTTTTTGCCCCTTCGAAGCCTACAGCATAGGCATTGGAACTTGCTCCCTCGTTTTGATAGACTATCTGTTTCTCTTCATTCCAGATGGCAAGGCGACAGCGGGTGCCCCCTCCATCGAGAGCGTAATATAACCCTTTCATAGAGCAAGTATAGAATGGAGTAATCTTTGGCGCAACATAAATTTTCAATTGTTGATGAAAATATTTGCCAATGTGGTATGATAGGAGATATGCAAGGATGTACAACACTTTTACAACAATCACTCTCCTACCTTTCGCCGTCTGAGGCAAAGGTAGCCTCATACCTGCTTGAAAGCCCCGAATTGGCGGTGAAGATGAGCATTACCACCCTGGCAAAAAAAAGCAACAGTAGCACTGCAGCTGTGGTAAGACTCTGCAAACGTTTGCAATTCGAAGGATATGGCAGCCTCAAGCTTGCTCTGGCCCAGGATGTATATGGGAAAGGTGCTGCCCGCAGTGGAGGATCCTCCCTTTTCGACCTCTCCAAGGTAGAGGGTGTCGCCTCCATCGCCACCATGATGGTCGATACTGCATGCGAGAGCATATACTCTCTCAAGGAAGTGCTTTCCAGTTCGCAGGTGGAGATTGCTGTAATGAGTCTGCTCAAGAGCGAGAAGATTCTTCTTTCAGGCATCGGAGCTTCAGCTTTGGCTGCAATGGACCTGTATCAGAAACTTGGAAGGCTGGGGCTGTATGCTAGCTTCCCGAGTGAGCCGGACCTGCAGATCGTCAATGCTTGTGCTTTGGATAAAAAGAGTGTTGCCGTCATTTTTTCTTACTCCGGTGAGACAAAGCCCATGCGTCAGGTTGCCCAACAGGCAAAGAAGGCAGGAGCTACTGTCATCGCTGTCACCAGGATAGGGGGGAATTCTCTTTCTAAGCTTGCTGACGTGGTGCTCACCGTCCCTGACAGTGAGGCACTCTATCGTCAGGGGGCAACCCTTTCCAGGCTGAATCAGCTGGTTGTTGTGGATATTCTGTACAACAGTCTTATTGCAAGAAGCCCTGATGCGGAACGATCCCTTACCTCTACATGGAAAGCAGTAAGCCATGTGGGTAAGCTGGAGGAACCCAAGTAGCATTTTTGATCAGTTAAGGGCTTCCAGTACCCGCGAGATACTCCCTTTGCTTATCTGCAACATCTCTGTTGCCTGTTCTTTGTCGATAGAGAGCAATCCCATGGTTATCGCAACCTTGGTATTGTGACCAGAGGCTTCGAACAGTTCGATAGAGCGCTCCTCTGAGCACCCAGTGACCTCCCTGATAAGTCTTTGTGCACGAAGGATGAGCTTTGCATTGACTGGCCTCAGGTCAACCATAAGGTTGTTAAAGACTTTCCCTATACGAATCATCGCGGTGGTAGTTATCATGTTCAGTACCATCTTTTGGGCCGTACCTGCCTTCATTCTCGTGGAGCCGGTGATGATTTCAGGGCCGACCTGGACAAAGATACGATGATCCTCATCAATGAGGTCAAATACAGCAGTGTCCTTGTTGCAACTGATCGCCCCGACCTTAGATCCCAACTCTTTTGCATAGCGCATAGCTTCGACTACAAAAGGAGCTCCGCCGCTGGCAGTTATGCCGATAAGCACATCATTACCAGAGAAGGAATGTTCCTTGAGAGTATGTATGCCAGCATCGCCGTCATCCTCTGCCCATTCGACAGATTTTGTCAGGGCCTTCAGTCCTCCTGCAATGATTCCCTGCACCATGGAAGGATCTACACCGTAGGTGGGTGGGCACTCCGAGGCATCGAGGACTCCAAGCCTTCCGCTGGTGCCCGCACCGATATAGAAAAGGCGGCCTCCATTGTTGAAAGAGGCGACCACATCCTCGACGACGGTCGCTATCCTGGGGATCGCCGCTTCCACGGAAAAAGGAACTCTCTTATCCTCTGCATTGATGATTTCCAAGATTTCTAAGGTGGTTTTGGAATCGATTCTATAGGAGAGGGGGTTGCGCTGTTCTGTTTCCATCAAAAGTTTCATTGAGAGAAGTATAAGTCGAATATTCGTTAGTTACAACAATATTTTTCATGAAACTGTTTTTAATAGTTGAAAATTTTTTACATTGTGTTATGCTTCTTGTGTAAGTTGTCTTGCGCGATACGCTGTCGTACCATTTCTAAGAGGAGCCTATGCTAACAACTGGTCTGGAAAATATATCAGTATATTCCCATCTCTTTCAGAAAAGGCGCTTGGGGCTGGTCACCACGGCCAGTGCAGTTGATTCTTCTCTTCGATCTAGTGTAGATGTGCTCTCCTCTCAGTACAATGTGCGGGCCCTGTATGCCCCTGAACATGGGATATTTTCTGATGGCGGGGCAGGCTCCTCTATTGAGACCTTCATCGATACCAACACCTCTTTGCCTGTGTATAGCCTCTACCAACATGAGAACCAACATCTTTCTCCCGCAATGGTAGAGGATATTGATCTTCTGGTTTTTGATATTCAGGATTTGGGGCTTCGCTTCTACACGTACATAGCAACCCTGAAAAACCTGCTCTTAGATACAGCGTCCTTGGGCCTCCCCATGGTCATACTCGATCGCCCCAATCCCCTCGGGGGAGTGGTTGTTGAAGGTAATATCTTAGACAAGGATGCCTTTAGCTTTGTCGGGCCCGCCGCCCTTCCTATCCGCTATGGCCTGACCATAGCGGAGCTGGCCCTCTATATCGCTAATACTGAGCATATAGATTGTGATCTTTCTGTCATCAAGTGTGAAGGGTGGACGAGAAGCCTCTATTTTGATGACCTTTCTCGACCTTGGGTCATGACAAGCCCTGCAATCGCACATTTCTCGTCAGCTCTCCTCTATGCGGGAATGTGTCTTTTTGAAGGGACTAACCTTAGTGAGGGACGGGGGACAAGTGCGCCCTTTTCCCTGATAGGTAGTCCGTTTCTGGAGCCTTTTCCTTGACTAAGATGGCCAATGCTCTGGGTTTGCCTGGGGTGAGCTTCACCCCTTCTCACTTTACCCCATACGCGAGCAAGTTTGCAGGAACGCAGTGTAAGGGGTTGTATCTGCATGTTACGGACAAACAGAGCTTCCGTCCGGTCGAGACGGCTCTAACACTCATCAACCTTATAGCAAAGCAGTATCCTGGACAGTTTTCCTTCTTGCCTGCCAAAAAGCAAGGGTGCATGATGAGCTTTGAGCGGTTGGCGGGCAAGCTCACCATACCGATGCTGTTGGAGGATCTTCCTCATCTTATCCATACATGGAAAGAGGAGAGTGCAACTTTTTTTGAGCAGAAACAGAAGTTTCATCTCTACCAATAAAGGAGTCATGTGAACATCTCTACCAAGATTGGACAACATTTTATCTGTGGTTTTCCTGGGACGACCATGGACGAGGCGTTTAAAGAGGCTGTCAGAACTCACAAGATTGCCAATGTCATTCTCTTTGCCTGTAATATCGAGAGTAAAGAGCAGTTGAAAAGACTTTGTGAAGATATTCAGACTCTGGTACAGAAGGAATGCGGTATCGATGCAATCATTTGCATTGACCAAGAGGGGGGCATGGTCACCCGCCTCAGCGAGGATTGTACCAATGTCCCCTCAGCTATGGCACTCAGTGCGACGCTCGACAGCTCTTTTGCCTATGAGGCGGGCGTCATAACCGCAAGCGAGCTGAATGCCTTGGGGATTATGTGCGACTTTGCCCCAGTTTTGGATGTGAACAGCAACAAGGACAACCCTGTCATCGGGGTGCGTAGCTATGGTGATACAAAGCAGCAGGTCATCAAATATGGTCTTGCCATGGCTGAAGGCCTACAGAGCAAGGGGGTCATGGCAGTGTGTAAGCACTTCCCCGGCCATGGGGATACCCACCTTGATTCTCATCTGTCCCTTCCCCAGGTTCTCGCCAGCAGAGAAGAGCTTGAAGAGCACATCGCTCCATTTCGTTCCGCCATCAACTGGGGAATTCAAGGCATCATGAGCAGTCATATCCTTTTCCCTGCCCTAGAAAAAGAAAAGCTTCCTGCCACGATGAGCCGTTCCATACTGACCGACTTCCTTAAGGGCGAATTGGGTTTCAAAGGTCTTATTTTTAGCGATTGCATGGAGATGCAGGCTATAGGACGCTACTACGGCACTGTTGAAGCTTCTCTGTCGGCCTTGCAGGCAGGAGTAGACATCGTGTGTATCAGCCACCACGTGCAGTTGGCCTGCAAAGCCATAGACCTGGTGCATGAAGCTTTGGCCGATGGCAGGCTTTCAGCAGAAGAGCTCTCTGCCTCCACTGAAAAAATTCTACGTGCAAAAGAGTTGCTCGCCGAGAAAGATACGATTGATTTCTCTGTAGTAGGAAGCCCTGATCACAAGCAAAAAGCTCAAGTGCTTACAGAAAAGTCTCTCTGTCTAGTGAATGACCAGGGTTTCTTGTTGGGGGACAAGCCCCTATTTGTCGCACCGCGTCTTTTCAATGTAACCAATGTCTCCAACACCCATGATACGCTTTCCTTTGCTCCAGAGATGGAGAAACGATTAGGAGGCGGCTCGATTGTTCTTTCTAAGGACCCCGAAACCGCGGAGATCGAAGATGTGGCCAAGAAGGCTCCTTTATATACCTCTGTAGTGGTTGGAACCTATAATGGACATCTTTTTAGAGGACAGCTCGCCCTTGTAGAAAAACTGGCAACCCTTGCTATTCCCGTCTGTGCTGTCGCACTGAGAAACCCGTATGACCTGTCTGATCTTCCCCAGTCTGTACATAGCTATGCAACCTTCGGCTATACGAGGGGCGTATTTGATGCTTTTGCAAAAGTCCTGACAAAGAAGCTCGTCCCCACAGGAAAGCTTCCTGTCAGGTTATAGGAGGATAGTTCGGTGCCTGATATGTTGGTAAAGTTGTATGAGCTTCCCGAAATGAAGGACAGTCTTTTAGAAATGGATACCAATGGTATTCAAATTCGTCGTGCCATGGCCCCTGACAAGATACGCATCCTCGATTGGATAGGAGAGCACTCCACCCAAGGAGCCGTTGGGGAGGCTGATGTCTGTTTCAGTCACACCCCCATCTCTCTGTTCCTGGCAACGAAGGACAAGGGTATAGTAGGGTATGCCTGTTACAACGCCACAGCACCAAACTTCTTTGGTCCCATGAAGGTGTTGGAAAGTGAACAGAAGAAGGGTATTGGAAAATCCTTGTTGCTCAAAAGTCTCCATGCCTTAGCGGCCCAAGGGTATGCATATGCCATCATAGGAGGGGTAGGCCCCCAACATTTCTATGAAAAAGCGGTTGGAGCCACCCTTATTGAAGGTTCTAAGCCTGGTATCTACAAGGACTATCTGGGAGCAAAAGAATGAGAAGGGTGGAGAATCTTGCTAAGAAGGACAACAAGCTGGTTATAGGACTGATGAGCGGAACAAGCTGTGACGGCATCGATGCATCCTTGGTCAAGATTTCAGGCTCTGGCCTTGAAACCCGCGTTGAAGAGCTTGGGTTTGTTTCTCTTCCCTATACGGACTCTTTTCGTGAACGTCTGCTCCTGTTTGCCCAAGGCACGAATGGTGGCAGTGAGGAACTTTTGATGATGAGCGTCCGCCTCGGAGAGCTTTTTGTCCTCGCTGCAAAAAAAGTCTGTGACGAGAGGAATGTTGCCTATACTAGTGTAGACCTCATAGGAAGCCACGGCCACACCCTTTATCACATTCCCCAAAGCCGTGAGTATTTTGATAGTGCGGTTCGGGGATCCTTGCAGGTGGGGGAGGCCTCCCTGCTTGCAGAAGCCTTCTCGTGTGTAGTGGTCAGTGATTTTCGGGTACGTGATATGGCAGCAGGGGGACAGGGAGCCCCTCTGGTTCCTTACACGGATTTTCTCTTGTTCCGTGACCAGCAGAAAGATATCGCCCTGTTGAACCTGGGTGGTATCGGGAATATCACCATCCTGAGCAAAGGGTGCTCGCAAGAGGATGTGATAGCATTTGACACAGGCCCTGGAAACATGGTCATCGACGCTTTGATATATACCTATAGCAAAGGGTGTTCTTTTTTTGATGAGGGAGGCGCCATGGCAAGACGAGGCGCCATAAGTTATTCTCTCCTCTCATGGATGGAGAAAATGGATGACTATCTGCTTGTACCTCCTCCCAAGACCACAGGTCGAGAGCGTTATGGCAAAGAGTATGTTGATATGTTAGAAAAGAAACGAGAGGAACTCGTGCTTTCAGAACTGGATCTTCTTGCAACGGTTACTGAATATACTTCCTTGTGTGTACAAAAAGGCTTGGAACGCTTTGCCAAGAACATGCCGGAACTCCTTATCGTCAGTGGAGGAGGGAGCCATAACCTGACATTGCTCTCTTCGCTCAAGCGTCTCTTGCAAAAGACTGAAGTCCTGACTCAGGAAGATCTTGGTTACAACAGCGATAGCAAGGAGGCTGTTGCTTTTGCTATTCTTGCCAATGAGGCTGTTTGTGGTAACACCAACACCTTGATAGCGGCAACTGGAGCTGTACATCCGGTGGTCATGGGTAAGATTCTCTTATAGGAGGATCTTGCAAAACTTAGAAAGTTTTGCAAGATCAACCAATAATGTAGGTGGAGATTTCTTACAAGTTGTTGCTTTACAAAGACTTGTTGGAATTCTCCAAGAGTCTCATAGATGAAAAATATTTTCATATAAATATTTTAAAAAAGTAAAAATGTTTGTTGCTCTATCACCATTTCAAGGTCTATAATGGTCAAATACGAAAGGAGAGGTCTATGAAAAAAGCCCTATTGGTTTCTCTATTGGTTTTTATGGTAGCTTCAGCTGCATTTACCCGTGGTGCGCAAGAGGTGCAACAAAAAAAAGGGAAGGAACCCATTAAATTTTCCCTCTACTACTCGGACAACGCAACGCTTCCGTTCAAGAAGGATTGGCTGACGGTTACAGAGGTGCAGAAACGAGTGAATGCTATTGTAGAATTTGAAGTCATTCCTATTGCTGACTATCAAACAAAGGTGTCACTTGCACTCAATACCGGTACTAATGCCCCCGATGTCATCCTCTATCAGTCTACTAAAGGGGAGAATGCCGCCATTGCCCTCAATGGGGCTTTGGTTCCCATCAGCGACTATGCTGCATGGACCCCGAACTTCAATGCGAGAGTGAAGGAGTTCGGTCTAGAGGAGAATGTGGCTTTATTGAATCTGAAGGATGGCAAGCGTTACTTTCTTCCCTCCTTGTTTGATGTTCCTTTTTATGATGGTGGTCTGATCTTGCGTGAGGATTTGCTCAAAAAGTATAACTTGAAAGCTCCGAAGACCTATGACGACTTGTACAATGTGCTGAAAGTGTTCAAGCAGAACAATCCCTCTTCGTACCCTCTAACCATCTTGGCAGGACCCCGGGTGCTGTACCGCATGACTATGCCCGCTTGGGGAGTATCTCTCGGTAAGAATGGTGCAAGTGGTACCAATACCCTCAGCTGGGATTATGCGGCCAAACGCTATTTTGCAGGAGCGATCAGCGAGGAGTACAAGAGCTACATCAGTTTCTTCCACAAGCTCTATGTAGAAGGACTGCTCGATCCTGAAATGGCCGAACCCATCGATGGGGACAAGTGGTCACAGAAGCTCGCTACCGGCAAATCAATGGCCACCTATGCCTATTATGACCAAATCGGAGGCGTGACAACCACCAGCAACATTCCTGGCTTCAAGCTGGAGATGTATCCTTCCTTGGCAGGACCTGCAGGTGCACACCACCAGCCCAAGAGCAAGACTGGAAGCGGAATTCTCTTCCCGATAAAAACATCGAAGCGTGCTGATTTTGAACAGCTGGTACGCACAGTCGATGAGATGTTCTTTTCTACCGAGAATGCCAAGCTCTGGTGCCTTGGGGTTGAAGGGGTTACCTATAACCTTAAAGATGGCAAGATAGCGTTCGTCCCTGAAATTAGTAACTCAAGCGAAGGTATATACAAGAGTCTGCAGGTGAAGTACGGCTGTGGCAGTGATGTTACCCAAATGGTATGGATCAATGCACGTGAGATGACCAAGTATGATGCAAACTATGCGAGGATCAACAAGGAAGTTGAGGCTATAGGCAACGTCATCCAGGCCATTCCTCCCAATGCGAAGTTTGATGATCGCAAGGCTGAGGATGCAGGAACCCTGCAGACTCCTCTGGCTGATGCGTTTCTGCGTTGGGATTCTGCATTCCTGACAGGTAGCAAGGATATCACTCGTGATTGGGATGCATATGTCAAGGAAATGAAGAATTTGGGTATTGAGAAGTTCACCGCTTTGTATAACGGAAATCTGTAATACAGGGACTCTTTATTCGACCCTGCTCGCACTGAGGGTAGGGTCGTTTTTTTTGGAGGTATGCATGAAGACAGAGAGGGACACCGTCCATACGATTTCGCATAAAAAGTATTTTGCAAGGTATTGGCAGCTCTATCTGATGTTGATTCTTCCTCTGATATATTTTCTTCTTTTTAAGTATGCACCGATGATAGGTAACGTCCTTGCCTTCCGTCGTTTTCGCCCAGGCATGGGAGCATGGGGGAACGAGTGGGTCGGACTTACTTATTTCAGGAGGTTCTTCGAGGACCCTGCTTTTTGGCGAGCCTTTCGAAATACACTGGTATTGAGCCTGCTCAACCTGGTCATTAATTTTCCCATTCCCATAATCTTCGCCATCTTGGTGAATGAAGTGCGACACGTAGCTTTCAAGAAAGTAGTACAGACCGTTTCCTACATGCCTCGCTTCATATCCACTGTGGTGGTGATAGCTATCCTCGGGGAACTCCTTTCACCATCGTCAGGCATCATCAACATCCTTCGAGAGCGGCTGTTTGGCTTGGATGCAATCTATTTCATGAATGAGAGCGAGTATTTTCGCCTGATATATGTGCTGGTAGACACTTGGCAATATACTGGTTGGACGGCTATCATCTACCTAGCTGCAATTGCAGGCATCCCCTCTGACCTCTATGAGGCGGCGACCATCGACGGGGCGAACAAGGTTCAGCAGAGTCTTTTCATCACCATACCCTCGATCATGCCCACTATCATGGTGATGTTGATCCTCACTATCGGGCGACTACTCTCCCTTGGCTTTGAGAAGGTATTGCTAATGTATACTCCTGACAACAGTATGGTCAGTGATATCATCGACACACTGGTCTACCGTACCGGTCTTGCGAACCAGAACTACTCCTATGCAACTGCCATAGGCTTATTCAGCGGCCTGATAGGCATCGTGTTGGTTGCAGGTAGCAATAGCCTGAGCAAGCGCATAACAGGCGAGGGGATCTACTGATATGAAAGAATACAAGGCGCATTCAAGTTATATTTTCAACCTTTTCGTCAACGTAGTGATGCTTATCTCGCTGTTCCTTTGTCTTATTCCTTTTGTCTACATGATAGCGCTTTCCCTTTCCAGCCCGAAGGCAATCATCAACAACGAGGTTTTTCTCTGGCCAAAAGGATTCAACATCAAGGCCTATGAGCAGATTTTCAGCTATCCGAATTTCTTTCATGCCTATGGGAACACCATCCTCTATACCTTTGCGGGGACAGCCATCTCCCTAGTTATGATGACTCTCTTTGCCTATCCGTTGAGCAAACAAGAACTCAAAGGGCAGAAAGGCCTGATGAAATTGGTCATATTCTCCATGTTCTTCACCGGTGGGCTCATCCCCAACTATCTTCTTGTATCGTCTTTGCATCTGGTGAATACCCGCTTGGCGATGTTACTTCCCTTTGCGATTAACCAGTTCAATCTGATTTTACTGATTAACTTCTTCCGCACTATTCCCAAAGACATGGAGGAAGCAGCTATCATCGATGGCCTGGACTACATCGGCATTCTTCTGCGGATAGTCCTTCCTCTAAGTGGAGCGGCTCTTGCCACCGTCGGTCTCTACACTGCAGTCTTCTTCTGGAACGATTGGTTCAACGGGCTCATCTACCTCAAGAGCTCGCAGTTTCCTGTCATGCTTTTTTTACGCAACATAGTCACCGGTACTAGCATGGTCGGTGACGCTGCAGGTGCTGGAGACAAGGCAAGCATAGCGATCTCGATTAAAAGTGCTGTCATCATAACCAGCACGCTTCCCATTATATTGCTCTACCCATTCCTGCAACGGTATTTTGTCAAAGGAATCATGATAGGGGCGGTTAAGGGATAACAATTCAGTAATCTCTTTCGAGATGCGTTAGAATGTTTTCACTAAATATAGTCACTGCTGTCCAAGATAAATAGCTCTTTTTAAAACCCCGGTTTCCATGATATATTTTTGTTACGAAGCAAAACCATATCACATAAGGAAATCGGGTATGAATAAATATAACACACTTTTAGGGCAACTGCTATCACCAGTTAAGAGACCCGAATTCGATAATCAAAATAAGAAAGACTTATGAGCCTCTTGCAAAAGTCGGTTACTTTTGCAAGATCCTCTTATACCAAAAAGATAACAAGCGATCGTATTAATCAGTTTACCGGAAAGGCAGCTGAAAAGAAATGTCCAAACAAACTACTGGATGCATTACAAAATGCTTCACGCCTTTTATTTCCGAATCACTGGCTCTCTGCGGTAAATTTTTTCAAATACCTCCGATATTTGCAACCTTTTTTAATGTGCACTGTCAGTACTAGATAACCACAATCATGCAGATAAAAGGATTTTATAAAATGAAAGAGAATTTTGTTGAGTATATGGAGAGAAGCATTCGTGAACACTGGACGCTCGACTGCTTTTCAGATTATCAGGCGGGAACTTACACCTATGGCGACGTTGCAGAGCATATATACAACCTTCATGCCTTCTTCGCCGAAGCGGGACTCAAGCAGGGCTCAAAAGTAAGCGTTCTAGGACGCAATTCCTCCAACTGGGCCGTTACCTATCTTGCCGTCGCGACCTACGGAGCGACAATCGTGCCGATTCTTCCCGATTTTCATCCATCGGACATCGAAAATATTGTAACCCATTCAGATTCGCGCTTTCTCTTCGCGTCGCCCGCGTTTCTCGAAAAAATCGACTTCGCTAAATTGAATAATCTTGATGCGGCATTCTCTCTCTCCGATTTCAGTCTGATCCGCGAGCGCACCGGATCGGAATCCATTGCAGCCTTTGAACGCTCGAAAAAAACATTCAAAACCGAATATGCACCGCGCCTCGATCCATTAAAATTCTCTTTAACGCATATAGGCGGCGATGCGGTCGAGTCAATCGTGTATACCTCCGGGACCACAGGATTCTCCAAAGGGGTTATGCTGAATCATACCAACATCATCTCGAATCTCGTATATGCCCAAGCAAACGTAGCACTTGACTGTGGTGATACGATACTTTCCTTTCTCCCGCTCGCACACTCATTTGGGAACGCCTTCGAGTTTATCTTCCCGTTCTCACGAGGATGCCACATTACCTTTCTCGGGAAAGCACCCACCACGAAGGTTCTTATCGACGCATTCGCTCAGATTAAACCGCGCATGGTTCTCTCCGTACCAATCGTTATCGAAAAAATTTATTACAAACAAATCCGTCCAATGCTCGAAAGTGGCAAACTCAAAACGCTCTCGAAGATACCGCTCATTCGATCCATCATTTGGAAATCGGTTCGAGATAAAATTCTCAATTTCTTCGGCGGGAACGTAGCGGTCGTCATCATAGGCGGTGCATCCTTCAATTCGGAGGTCGAGGCTTTCCTGACAAAAATAAAATTTCCTTTCACTGTCGGCTACGGCATGACGGAATGCGCCCCGTTGATCGGGTACGCTGACTGGCGGAAAAGGACAAAGGCTTCCTCTGGACATCTTGTCGATCGTATGGAATTAAAAATTGTCGGTAGCGACAACCCCGGTGAAACTGAAGAATTCGGGGAATTCTGTGTACGTGGAGACAACGTAACGAAGGGATACTACAAGAACCCCGAAGAGACGGCGCGAACCATCGATTCGGAAGGATGGTTTCACACCGGCGATCTTGGGTATCTCGACAGCGAAGTCTTTATCCATATTCGCGGGCGCTCCAAGACGATGATCCTCGATGCCTCCGGACAGAATATTTATCCTGAAGAAATTGAGGCAAAACTGAACAACCTTCCTCTGGTCGCGGAATCACTCGTTCTTGACGATGATGGAAGACTCACGGCGCTGATATATCCAGACCTTGTCGAAGTGAAAAAACAGGGGCTTGATTCTGATGCTATTGCCAGCGCGATGGAGAAAAACAGGGTAACACTGAACCACCAACTCCCCGAATACTCACGGGTCGCAAAAATTCGGCTACAGACACAGGAATTCCTAAAGACACCGACGAACAAAGTCAAACGGTTCATGTATTCCGCAAAGGAAGCATCGGTCAATAAAAAGTAGGCGCTTCTCCTTTTTAAGGGAGGGCGCCGAAGACGGAGAAATTTCCCCGGAAGGAGAAGATCTTTTCGAAGGACTTTCGCCACGCTGGCGTTACGAACCACGGGAGCTCAGCCAAGAAGAGTATGAAGAACTGGGGGATAAATCCCCATCTATAGAGCCTCTGGACGCCACCAGTACCGGCAAGTCGCTTATAGAAATTCTTAACATTCACCTGAATCCGTATAAAAATCCTAGAAATGTGAAAATTCGCTGATACCGCTAGGAGTTTGTCGGACTTGTCCTTCAAATAATGGAAAAATTGCATTATATGCGATTTTTCTACCTTGCGAACTCCCAAAGGAGCCCTTATGTCGGGATTTTGAGCGCTTATTAGCACTCAAAATCTACAAGTCCGACAGGCTCCTCGGCATTTCTCGATGATCTGCCTTGACCATTTTTTCAAAGCATATTCCACCGAAAATTTGCCTAAAAAACTCTTTGTTTTTAGATTTTTATGATCGTCCGTTTTGATGCAGACATTATTTTCCCTTACCATTATTTGAGATTTATTTTTTCTGTAACAAAGAATTTTAGCAGGTTTGCAATTCTTGATAGAGTTTCTTTAAAAATTGGTAGCCATGGATTGTCTTAAGAGGCAAAACGAGCATTCAGGCGTGTTCCCAGTATTGCGGTAAAAACCATTACTGTTGATAATGGCAAAGAATTCGCAGCACATTCACCGCTCGGCATTGCAATTGGTGGTGACGTCTTTTTTGCACATCACTACCATTCTTGGGAACGGGGACTGAACGAACATACGAACGGATTGCTGAGATAATATTTTCCCAAGAAGATGCCTTTGAATATGCTGACTAAAAAGGAAGTCACTGAACTACCTGACTCCACAAGAGGTTTTTACCCGGGGAATTTTCGCACTTCAAACTTGAATGGGACATTTATACACGCTCGGTCTTTTGTTTTGGCGATAAGCGATAAATCTACGCGGTAAGTGGTGGAAAGAAAGTCGGGCGGGGAACAAGACTATTGGTTGTTTGGTAATTTCTCTCAATTAATTCGTACCCATATACCCCCCCCTTTTCCTGTAGAGAAAAAAGGGGGGGGGCTTAAAAATAAACTTTTATAGTTTGTAGGTAACGCCAAGAGTAATGAGACCCATCCCGTAACCAGCTTCACCAAAAGCAGCAAGATTTTTAGTAAAAAAGTATCGGGCACCTACATACGCACCGTATACTACATAACTACTTCCCGCATTATAATAATCTGACCAGGCATTATCATCCCATTTAGCGGTAACAATATTATAGCCAAGCATCACTCCTGCATAACTATCAAGATTTTTTACACCAAGGTCCACATGATATGCCGCTCTAGCACCCATCAATAAATAGGTATAGCTTAAGGTAGCATAGCTATAATATTCATATTTTGAGGCGCTATAACCGACAAACCCGCCGAAAGAAAGAGGTAGCTCGGCAATTCGTACCGCATAATCTGCACTTATAGAAAGAGGAGGAATGGTAGTGGTACCAAAAAATCCACCCAAGGGAATAAGGCTGACACCAGCTTGAATAGCTATATCACCCTCTTTATAAGCCGGGGAATAGTTTTTCCAGTCCTGAGCAAACAGCATTGATGCTGTTGTAAAAAACAGCACAGCCAGTACTAAAACAGTTCTTTTCAACATACTCGCTCCTTAAAAACAAAATTCTTTAAATATAAAATACTTTAAAAAAAGTAAAATATAAAAGAAGTATATCATACTTTGATATATAGTGGAAATATTTTTTCCCGTTCTGCAAATGAAAGCGGTATATTCTTTTTCTTGGTATCCGTAGTAAACACATAAGAGGCTCTTGGTGAATTCCAACAAGTCTTTGTAAAGCAACAACTTGTTAGAATTCTCCACCTACATTATTGGTTGATCTTGCAAAACTATCTAAGTTTTGCAAGATCCTCATAATACAGGATTTTGTCGCTTTGGGGGTGGAGCTTAGGCTCCTCTTTTTTCGCACTTCGTCATTGAACTCTGAACGGTAAACATTGTGCCTCTTTAAATAATCCGCTTTGGTTTGAATATCATCACCTTTTCAAACAGTTCCGCTTTACCCTGAATGTACAGAAGCAGCTTTTTACGCATCAGGACGAGGGTCAGTAAAAAGACTAACAGGAAAAAAATAAAAATAATCGGGTCCCAGGCAACATTGAAATATGTTGTAGAAAGCAGATAAAAGAAGGGTAGGCAAAACGAGGTAATGACTGCACAAACAGCAACATACCCGGAAAGGAGCAGCGTAAGACCAAAGATCAAAAGACAGAAGGGTGCCAGAATGGGGTAGGCTGCACTTACCGCGCCTGCTGCAGTACCAAAACCTTTTCCCCCTTTGAAACTGGCAAATAGTGGCTTTACGTGGCCTAATACAGCAAAGAGTGTGGCTGCAATAAAGCGAACTGAAAAGGGGAGCGAACCAGTAAGGAATGTGTTGCCATAAAAAACCGAGATTCTTGATAGAAGTGCAACTGCTATGAATCCCTTGGCTATATCAACAAGGGCAACAACAGATCCTGCTTTCCAGCCAAGAACGCGGAATGAATTTGTTGCGCCTGGATTGCCGCTCCCCTGGGTACGGATATCGATTCCCCGTGTCAGTTTTCCGGCTATCACACCGGTGGGGATGGAGCCTTTCAGGTAACAACTGAGAATTTTTAACTGCAGATTGAACATACACTAACCCCTTAGATGGTATCGATTATTTCCCAGCTTTTTTTTTGAGCAATATGCCGCAATTTTCTTCCTGGATTAACTGCAATAGCCGTGCCTACAGCTCGTAAGAGCGGTAAATCGTGGCTGCTGTCAGTATAAAAAGTACAGTCCATAACTGACACTTTTCGTTCATCCAGATATTCCATGATGCGGTTTTTCTTTCCGCTTCCAAATGCCGCTTCTCTCGCAAGCTTTCCTGTACTGCGTCCTTCCTTAAACTCCATCTCGCTACACACTATATCCTGTATACCCAGATAGCGGGCAAAGGGTTCCAGAAGGATCAAAAATGAGGAGGAAGCCAAGGCGACCTGATTACCCGCATCCTGCACTGCTTTGATTCTTTGAACAATTTGTTGGTCCAGGTGAGGCAGGAGCCGATTCTCGAAAATCTTTTGAGACAGGGCTTCCAGCTTGCTTTTTTCTATACCTTGAAGGAAGGGGTAGGCCTTTTCTGCATGGGCACCTTTAGAACCATGGATTAGATAATTAAAAAAAAGACTGGGTAAGTACCAGAAAATCGAGTAGCCTACCAATCCTTCTTGTAAGCCGAAAAACAGAAATTCCCTAACCGTAGAGCGTCGAACAATTGTATAATCTACATCGAAGAGGTGAAGCTTCAATTATGATCCGCCTTTATTTCTATATTTGAGGCATTACGTGCGTGTCCGCAAACGTATATCTGCGATCCCTAAGCTGGGTCAGTAATCAAAAGGATTTTTCACTGGTCAGTTCTATCGCACTTTTGGGTACACCGAGCACTGCAGGTGCTTCAAGCTTTAGAAAGCGTCCATCTGCTTTTCTGAGCCAGAAATAAGCCTGAAACAAGAAGGCTGGAACACCACTAACACCAAGTGCGTATTTGACTGCAGGAATTTGTTTGCCCATAATCAGAATATTTTCTTCTACCATTTTTTCTGCTTTGAATTCAGTAGCGCTTAGTCTCTTTCGATCTATGGACCAAAATTTTGCATTGGTCACTCCGCTTTTATACAATTCTTCGTATGAAGCTTCCTGAAGTTGGTACCAAGCCTGATTTCCAAAATCATGTGTTTTCTGGTAGGGTTTTCCTTTGTAAGTCCCTTTTACAGTAACCTTCGAACCCTGACGAACAGCCTGAATATCAGTTCCTTCCGTAGCATCTTTGCGTTGCCATTCGAGAACTGAACGCTGCGTATCCATAACCTGCCGGTCGAATTCTCCAACACTTGTATTCAAGATCGCTATATATCCTGTGGGTATTGCAGAGACAGTCTCATTGAAAATAACTGTGTCTGGTCCAACTTTCCAGTCAAGAGTCGTTTCCAGTGTGGTTTGTGCATGAAGAGAAAGGGCTGATAGAATAAGACTAAGTGTTAACGTAAAAGCTGTTTTATGCATGCTCATACTTCCTTATATGTATCTAATATCATACGATAAGAGCGTGGGGTCAATATGTTCCGTTGCTTATTTGCGGTGGTTTACCCCGGCCGAACAAATCAGCTGTATTGTACCTGGAAGGCAATCTATTTCTATTTTTATACCGTTTTCATCGATGGTCTCTCCATCAGCATGGACGTATAAGCCTCCTTTTAGCGCTTCTACAGAAAAATGCTTTGAGCGGCCCATCTGGAAGAAGGGGAGCTCCGCTTGAGTTCCTTTCGTATAACGTAAAATAGCCGCTGCCATATCGCGGCGGCGTAAACGAGTGGCTATACAAAAGTCAAAAAGACCATCGTGGTTCTGTGCATCCGGAGCCATGAAGAAGGTTCCCCCCATACGGTCTCCATTCATTATAGAAATCTGGTGACTTTCCTGTTCAATTATGATTCCGTCGTGTTCGAAGCGGACAAGGGGAGCGGTCGGATACACGATGAATGTTTTTAAAGCTCCGGCTACATAGGTCATAAAGCCCTTGATAAGCTTCATCTTGGCAGCATGCAAGCCTACAATCGTATCAAAACCGATGCCCACGCCGTTACCAAAGTACCGCCCTTGCGGGTACCTGCCACCACGAATAATGCCGACATCCATGGCTCGTTTTTTGCCTTCTACCAGAGTCGCCACTCCTTCGGCGAGATCTGAAGGTATATCTGCGCCATGAGCAAAGTCGTTGCCGCGGCCTAATGCCAGGGCTCCCATTGAAGGGATGGTCTCGCCATGATCGTGTGCTAACATGAGGCCGTTAATTACCTCATTCATCGTCCCGTCGCCTCCGCAGGCAACGACAACCGCGTAGCCTTTCGCACCTGCGTCCCGCGCAAGCTCCGCAGCATGCCAGACATATTCTGTCTGGACGAGATCGTAGACAAGCCCTTGATCTGTAAGAAGTCTTTCAAGTTCTTCACGCCGCGCTCCCGCTGCGCCTTTTGCTGCAACCGGATTCAGTATCACCCGATGTCGGTATGTATTCATACCTAAAATATAATCTATTCTTTCAGGGCGTAATAGAGCATATATTCGAAAAACTTCCCAAAACTGGTGCTTATGCCTCATATGGTACTTTATTCCAGATTCCCGTATGATTGGGTATCAAGGCAGATCCCGAAACGAAAGAGGAGTTTGATAATGACGATCGTAAATACACAAATGCATTCACTGTTATTGCGGAAAGCCGGGATGATGGAATTACAGAAAATCGATATACCAACTATTTCTAAAAATGAAGTCCTTCTTCGGGTTAAATATTGTGGAATCTGCGGGACTGACGTACATGCGTACACAAATAATGTACTTATTCCGAATAATACCGTAATGGGACACGAGATTGTCGGTACAATCGAAGCAATCGGAGCAGATATCAGATGGCTTAAAAAAGGTGAACGTGTACTTATTAATCCATTGGCACGTTGCGGTGAGTGTTACTGGTGCCGCAGACATGAATATTCTTTATGTGAAACAGCTGCTTCAAAAGAAATTGGTTTTCATCCTGAATATGACGGTGGACTGGCTGAATTTGTCCGTATTAGACACCCAAAAGCAATGATCATGAAAATCCCCCGTTCTGTTTCTTTGGAAAGTGCAGCCTTAATAGAACCACTTGCAACTTCTTTGCATGCGGTAAAAAAATCAAGATTTAAAAAAGGTGATTCAGTTCTGGTCCTTGGTGCTGGAATGATCGGTCTTGGTGTAATCAGTTTTTTACAGATGCAAAAAACCGGACGAATTATAGTTATTGAACCTTGCAAAGAAAAAGCGGTTTTGGCTCGTAGATTAGGAGCCGCTGTGGTTATCGATCCATCTACCAGAAACCTCGATGCCTTTATACCACCGTTATTTTTCGCACTTCAGATTAGAACTGGCGCATGATTAAAAAATTACTTGCTGAATTAATCTGTACAACTTCCGGGCTGCAACTATTTTAGTTTCTGTATCGATGCATAACTGATTGTGTGTGTGGGGCAGGCTGGAATGCACGGGACAGACTTGTTGGCATTTTCCGCACGAGATGCAGGTGCTTTCCGTAATGCGATGGGATTTTACTGCGGGTAAAGCGGTAAGGCTGAGGAGCGTGCCAAAAGGACACAGAACATTGTGCCAGAGGGCTTCTTCAAAAAATAGACTAACAAGCACGCTGAGTAAGGTTAAGAATACCAATACCGGAAGCGGTAGTCCCAAGCGGTTTTTTTGTTAGACACTTTTTGACTCCTTAAAAATAATATGCGGTACTCAAAAAGATACCGTTGTTTTTTGCATATTGACCGAACTGGCCCGTATCACCAAAGAAGAACCATCCTCCAAGCGATATCTGAAAACCATTTCCCGGAATCCAGGAGAGAAGTGGTTTGATCATTGCATCACGATCAGTAAAAGAAACAACAGTGAATACTTCTGCTTTAATGGTCTCGCGATTAAAGCTACGCTGAAGGATTGCGGTCATGGAATTGAGTATTTCATCCCGAAACAGAGATTCGTCATAGTCGAAGATACTATCCTGTACCCACTGAACAGAGAGGGTTGCCCCTATAAAAGATATATCTCCTCCAACAAGATACTGCAGGGCGTTTTTTTCTGCCCAACCTTCTGGATGTTTCATGAAATTGGCTTGATAGCGTTGATTCCAAGTATGAGCCGTTTCTCCTTTTATTACCAGTGGACCTAAGGGGAGCGAAGCAGCAAGGCCGGCAACTGCAACCTGGTAGTACTCCGGTTGTATGGAGATGCTTGTAAGCACAGGCCCCGGTGCGACTGTTTTACTGGTGATGGTTGCGATTGGGGTGTCGTTCCAGAACCATCCTCCCATTACCTGTAGATCAAAGTCGGATCCCAGGTATGAATACCGTGCGAAGTATTCGGCATTTTCGAGCGATGCTTCAGGATGTACTACCGGCGTAATAGTAGGGAGCACCGAAAAATTCGGACTGACTGCCCAGATGGACATGGGAGATGGGAGGATTGTTGGGGTGAAGACCGGAAGCCAAACCGCTTCAAGTTGATGCGGTCCTGCAAAGTAATCAAATTTGATTCCAGTTACTCCCAGCCGAAGCTCGCTGATATCTTTGGTTAGAAAAGAGGAAAGATTTTTTGGGCTTACCAGATCGGTAATAAAGACGCCGTCGGCCTTGCCCCAGAGTATTTTTTGTTTGCCGATACGCAGGTCAAAGGAATTTCCAAACCAGTCGATATACAATTCCTGAAGGTCCGGCTTTACGGTGGTGCCGTTTTCTGCGATCACGGTAAAACCAGCGTGAGCAGCGGCTGTGTCAGAACGCCACTCCATGGAAGCGGACAATAGCTGTTCGTTGATATACAGGTTTCCGTCATCAACCTGAACTGCGAAACGCGAGCGAGCAAACCCGCTCGTTGTCAGTTCAGTATCCTGGGCGAAGGTTATGCTGCTGAACAGTAAGAAAATCAGGATAATATAGGTTCTCAGTGGTATGTGATATTTTTTCATTTTAGAGCCCCTTCATTAACGCGCGTTCCGTGAAAACAGCATCTGTTACCCCGGCATCGATACGGACCGATCCGAATTGCATGATGGTTCGATGATTTTTTTGGATATTGTGCATGTCGGTATGCGTGATTATCAGATATTTTCCCGTTTCACGAATTTCGAGCACAGTAAGAATCTTGAGCAAGGCACCGCCACGATCGTAGAACTCTCGTTTCAAACCCATGGTACGCTCTTGGGAAATCCAGCTGATTGTCTTTGAGTATGTTTCTGCAGCAGAGCGAGGCGTACTTTCTATAATCCAACAGGTTTCTCCGGAAATTTTTTCCGTACCGATAATTCGATGAGTATCCCGATCGGGGTGGCGTGCGCCCATATCATCGTAGCTGAAGTCCGAACCCATAAAGGAGTCTCCCTTTCCATCCGAGCTGATCCGCCGTACTCGGGTGAGTGCCGGAAGATATATCCACTGATCATCCGAACGGGAGCTATCGGTATAACTCCAATTCATAAAAGCAGTGCCTCGAACATCTGCGGGTGCCTGGAACTCCATGATTTTTTTATCGACGCCGTCAAAACTTGCCGATATCTGTTTGAGCTCGCGGACGCGTTCCTTTCCTCGCGCATCGACCAATGTCATTTTTAAATCGGCGGCCATATCGATCGGTTCCGCTCTGTTAAACACATGAAGCATTATTTCATAGGCTGAAGATGTTGCCGGAGCTGTCTGTGCCGAAACTATTCCTAATGAGAAAAGTAGCCCGGTTACTAGTAGCATCCGTATGCGGGTGCGTGTGCGTGTGCGTGTGCAATGTGTCTGTGTTATATTCATTTATTTTTCTCCTTAAAAAGGGGGGATGCTTTCCTCAATACGAAGAACATAAGAGTGACTGTTGAAAGGAAGGCTACCAGCATATTGAGTGAGACCAGTGCGCCAACCTGGCGGTTCGGAGGAAACACCGAAAAGAGCATTACCATAAAACCCGAGATGACGATTACCGCATTGAGCAGAACGGCCTTGCCGGTTAGGGACATTGCATGGTAAGCCGCTCCGGTTTCATCCCCAGTTTCACGCAAAAATCGAAGATAGTGGGTGATAAAGTGAATTGCATAATCAACTCCGATACCTACTGCGATACTTGAAATAAGTGCGGTCGAAACGGTAAGGGGGAGATTAAGTAATCCCATAAGTCCAAAGTTGACTGCCATAGAAAATAAGATTGGTATGCTTGCGATTGCACCTAAAAGAAAACTACGAAACAGAAAGGCAACAAGGAAAAATACGATAGCAACCGAGAGGGCTAAGCTAGTGAGTTGTCCATTTAATATCAAATTAGAAAACACCAGACTCTTGTATCCTGATCCCGCGAAATTCATATCAATACCCAAGGAACTACACTCAGCCCGAAATGTCTCCACAACAGCGAGGACTGCCGCGATTGTTTTGCTGTCATCTCCTTTGAGTTGAATGGTAATATTTACACCGTTATAATCTGGATCAACCACTTTCCATAAATTTTCCGGATCTCCGGACATTTCGTAGAGCAAGAGATATTGGGCCACCAGTTCGGGAGAATCCGGAATTACCCGGTAGGCAGGATTTTCTGCATTCATCGCGTAATGCATTTGCTTGAGATAAGTCGCCAATGAAAAACTATCGCCGACACCGGGTGTTTGCATTACTTTTTCTTGAATTCTATCGACAAGCGAAAGGACAGCAGGATCCTTAAAACGATCATTTTCAGCAGTGTTCAGAATTATGTTTACCGTTGATGTTCCACCAAAATGTTTGTTTACAAAGGCATCTGTTTTTACTATGGGGCTGGTGCGCTCGAAATTATCGAGAAAACTGGCATTAATCCATACCCGAGAAATTCCTATTAGAGAAAGAATCAGTAACGCTGCACTCACGATATAGACGCTTTTTGAGTGTCGCTGTAGTCCATCTGTAAAACGATTTCCGAAAGGGATGATTGTTTTTGGTTTCGCGTTTTTTTCGGTATGCATGGTTCTTGTTTTCTCATCGGTTTTATTTTTCCGTCTCGAACCGAGGACAAGTACTACTGATGGAACAAGGATCATGGTGAGTAGCCATGAAACAGCTACGCCGAATGCGGTAAAAAGGCCAAAATATTTGACCGGGTACACCCGAGAGGTAAGTAGTGAGATAAAACCTGCGACCGTTGTCAGTGCCGCATAGAAAGCGGGCGTGCCAATTGACGAAACTGCCTGCTCTGCAATTTCCCGTTTCGAGGCTAACGTGTTGTTAGCGATATGATGATCTATCGCACCATAGAGGTGAATGGCATAGGCAACTCCTATTGCTACAAGCATCACCGGAATCATAATGCTCACTGAATAGAGCGGTATCTGTAACAGACTCATCAAGCCAAAGGACCATACGACACTGGCGCCAACAGCAAAGAGAGTTGTTGCGACTCGAATTCCACTTTTCAATACGAGGAATAGCGCAAGCGCAATAACTAACAGAACGAGCGGACCCATTCGTGCCATATCTTTTGGACCCAGCTCGGCAAGAGTACCTTCTACGATTGGTCTTCCGGCAACATAGATTCGCTCGGGTCCTTCATAGGATGTGGCAATTTCTTTTACCTGCCGATACAGCGCTGCCGAGAATCCACTTTTTGGCAATTCTGCGACAACCAACGCACTCTTTCCATCCCGAGATACCAGACGACCCCAGATCATAGGATTGGCTCGAACAAGATTTCCAATAGCCAGCGCTTCTTCTTCGGTATGTGGTGGATTGGTATAAAATGGTCGCACGTCCAATCCGAATTCACTACCAACAATATTGTCGCTCGTGTGTACCGACTGGATACGTACGGAAGCAAGTTCGGGGATTGATCGAAGGGACGCTTCGAGAGACGCAATTTTGGTCAGTGTCCCAGGATTAAAAATTGACTCAGGATGTTCAATCGCAATCAGTATTCCATCTCGAATCTGAAAACGTTCTTCTGCTTTGGCACTATACGCAAAGGCTGGATGATCGGAAGGCATGTACTTATCCAGATTTGTTTCCATCCTAAAATTTAATAAGATGGGAATTACTGCAGCGCCTGTCAGCAGTACTACAACTATGATGCTGAGAAGCGGATGATCAAACACCGCTTTGAATAGTCTTTTCATTGTCAGTCTCCTTTACTTGTTCAGGAGTTAGTTATTAATAACTAACTACGTGACTGTTTTAATCTGTCGTTATAGTAGCAATAGTTCACTTCAGTATCTCTATTGTGTTATGTAAAAATAATTCAACCTGTTTTAAAAGCCGAACCGGGGGCTGGATACGTTGTTCACTACGCCACCCCGAAACCACTAGTCTGAATCCACCGGTTACGAGCAAGCTTGCCGTCTGTGCATCAATTGTCGAGCGAATATGTCCTTGTTTTTGAGCCTCTCGTATAAGAGCTTCGATATCTTGTGTAGTGCTCTTCATTACGAGATGAATTCGAGATAACAGTTCCGGATCATTACGGAAAATATCTTCCGGAAACAACATGATGGCTAATGGAGGAAACTCTTCGAACCGCTGGGATTGAAGGGTAAAAAACAGTTGCAGAGCTGCCAGTGGAGACTCTTTTTCGGCTTGAGCTCGCTGCCAGGTTTCATTTTTGATTGCTATAAGTCTTTCCACTATCCCTACGAGGATATCTCTCTTCGAAGCAAAGTGCCGATAGATTGCCGGTTCACTCACGCCAATCGCCTGTCCCAATTTTTTAATAGTCAGTTTTTGAACCCCCTGATTGGCAATCAAGGTAAAAGCCGCAGATATGATCTCGGTCTGGCGGTCTGTTTGTTCGTTCATGGGTGCCTCAATTTGAAAATAAATAGTTAGTTATCAATAACTAACATACGTCAGAGTGAAATATTTGTCAACAGAAATTGTACGAAATTATACGGAGAAAAAACAATACCCGGGAGGACTAATCCCCCCGGGTACAGATGTTTCTAGGTTCGTATTTGTCTTAGAGCCAAAACCTGAAACCAAGGTTAACGGGGAAGCTGAGCGGATCCAGGTACATGCCACTATTACCTTCAAGGTTTATGACAATTCCGGGCTGCCAGGCAATTTGTGCGTATAGTTCAAGAAACTTATCTACGACAAACGCATTTATTCCGACCAAACCACGAACTCCAAGGAAAATATCGGTATATTTATCATGCGATGAAACCAAAGAACCTGCCAGACCCCAGCCATAATAATAATTTAGCGGGGCTTCGATCGGTTTGTTTGCAATCCAATTATCGGCGGTAAGTCCTATTCCTAGATAATCGTTTGACATGCCGTCAATGTTAAGTGCAAACACCCATGGGGTAGTGTCGAGTTTGAAGGTCAATGCGCCATTTGAATAATTTGGTCCTGCGACATATCCTGCCTGTGCTCCAATTCCTATAGCGAAAATACTCACCGAGCCAAGTATAAGCATCAATGATAATACACAAACCAGTTTCTTTTTCATAAAAACTCCTGCTGAAGAAATGATACTTATATAATACTACCCTGGCTTTCTTGCATCTGTTCGGTACCCAACATATAACGCATACGATAAACGGGTTTTAGACCTTCGACAAACTTTGTTCAAGATCAGCAATGATATCATCGATATATTCTATTCCGATCGAAAGACGTACGAGATCGGGAGGTAAGCCACCGGCAAGTTGTTCTTTGTCGGTCAGCTGTGAGTGGGTAGTACTTGCCGGGTGAATAGCAAGACTTTTTGCATCTCCGACATTCGCGAGGTTCGAGATTAGTTCGAGGCTGTCGATGAACTTTTGACCTTTTTCGCGACCAGACCCCTTTTCGTCGGCTTTGATCCCGAAAACGACCATCCCGCCAAACCCATGCGTGAACTGCTTCGCAGAAACCGGGAAGGATGGATCGTCCTCAAGTCCCGGATATCGGACCCAGGCTACCTTCGGATGTTTTTTGAGCCAACGGGCAACCGCAATCCCGTTCTCGTTATGGCGGGCCATGCGGAGCGGAAGTGTTTCTGTTCCCTGTAGGAAAATCCAGGAATTGTCGGGGGCAAGGCAGGCCCCCAGATTCCGCAATGGGCCGGTGCGAAAACGGAGAGCAAAAGCAATCGGGGCAAGAGATTCGGGCAAATCGAGTGCCCAGCGAAGTCCATGATATGCATCGTCGGGTTCGGTCATGAGAGGTACACTTGACTTCTTCCAGTCAAACTTTCCTGAATCGATGACCACGCCGCCTATTCCGGCTCCATGGCCGCCGATCCATTTGCTCAAACTGTGAATAACGATATCGGCACCATCTTCAATCGGCTGATAATTGCTTGGAGGTGTAAAAGTAGAATCCACTACCAAAGGGATATGGTGTGCATGAGCTATTTTCGCGAGAGCTGCAATGTCAACCACATCAAGAGCCGGATTACCGATAACCTCGACAAACAGAAAGCGGGTTTTCGACGTAATAGACGCAGCGATGGTTTCGGGTTTGGTGGCATCGATAAATTTCACATTGATTCCCTGATCTTTCAGGAGAACCTTGAACATGGTATACGTACCGCCGTAGAGATTCGTTGCGGAGACAAACTCATCGCCTACCCGGGCCAAGGTGAGGGCAGTGTAATGAATGGCGGCCGTTCCCGAAGCCGTTACGACAGATGCAGCGCCTCCTTCCAGTAGTGAAAGCCGGTTTTCCAGTATTTGCCCCGTTGGATCTCCGAGTCGGGTATAAATAAAGCCGAGTTCCTTCAGTGCAAAGAGATTCGCTCCCTGTTCTGCAGAATTAAAGTTATAGGCAGTGGTGCGCCATACAGGCACACCGCGAGCTCGTGTTACCGGATCAGGGGTTTGTCCGCCATGAACTGCCAAAGTCTCGAAATGTAGTGGTTTCGCCATTATATATTCCTCCAAAATTTTATTACCGAGCCGCGTTCACTATTCTTCCCATAGCCAAGTTGAAAGATATCGCTCTCCGGTGTCAGGCAGTAGAGCGACGATTACTTTCCCAGTATTTTCAGGACGTTTTGAGATGGTCAGCGCAGCTTCGAGAGCCGCACCCGAAGAAATTCCCACAAGGATTCCTTCTTTCCTTGCAGCAAGTCGGGCCGCATTTCCGGATTTCACATCATCGGTCAAGTAAATTTCGTCGATGATCTCTGTATTAAGCACGCCGGGCACAAATCCTGCACCGATTCCTTGAATCTTATGGGGACCGGGCTGTCCGCCGGAAAGAACGGGAGAGCTCGAAGGTTCGATCGCAACGATTTGTACGGACGGTTTTTTTGATTTGAGAAATTCACCGACTCCGGTAATAGTTCCGCCGGTGCCGACCCCTGCAATGAAGATATCAACCGTTCCTTCTGTATCGGCCCAGATTTCGGGACCGGTCGTTTTGCGGTGAATATCAGCGTTGGCGGGATTGTTAAACTGCTGAGGCATGAATGAGTTCTTATTTTCTGCAGCAAGTTCTTCGGCTTTGGCGATAGCGCCTTTCATGCCTTTTGCCCCTTCGGTTAAAACCAGTTCGGCTCCGAACGCTTTAAGGAGTTTTCTGCGCTCGATGCTCATGGTTTCGGGCATAGTTAACAGAAGTCGGTACCCTTTGACCGCGGCGACCATTGCTAGTCCTATACCGGTGTTGCCGCTCGTAGGCTCGATTATCAGTGTATCAGGCTTGAGCCTTCCATCGCGCTCTGCGGCTTCGATCATCTCTAGCCCGATACGTTCCTTGACGCAACCGGCGGGATTGAAGCTTTCCAACTTGACATATACGACTGCACCACCTTCATTCAAGCGATTGATTCGTACCAAGGGTGTGTTGCCGACAAGTTCGGTAATTTTGTTTACTTTGGCCATTTCATTCTCCTTTTTATCTCGATAAGCAAGTATTCCTAGTTGTATTATAGAATTTATAATATGACTGAATGCACTGACTGTCAAGCTTTGTTTATTAATAATAGTGTATTAGTAGGTAATAAAACTGGTGCTAAATAAAATACATACAAGATGATTCAACATCAACGGTTCCAAGCATCGAGGCAAGGGTAATATGATCGACAACGCCGGAAATCACCTCGTTGAGCCGGTTGTACACTTCAGACCGAATGCACTGTTGCAGTTTATTTTCAGTTTCGCCGGTACGAAGGTCATCTACAATCAACATATCGCCTTCAAGTACGCGAAGAGCGTCCCCGATGATAATCTCGGCAGGATTTAAGGCCAGGGTATAACCACCTGAGGCTCCTTTTACCGAGCGGATATATCCTGCACGGCGAAGAATAACGGCGACCTGTTCAAGGTAGCGGGCAGAGATTTTCTGGCGCTCGGCTATGCTTGCAAGGGAGATATGGGGTTTACTTTCATGCTCTGCAAGGTCAATAAGAAGCCTGATTCCATAACGGCCGCGAGTTGAAAGCTTCATATCGCATACTCCTCGCTATTCATCTTGTAATAGGAAGCAGCGAGATCGGCAAGGCTGATCGAGTCGATGCATTCGGTAATTTCATGGTACAGATCTCCCCAGGTATGTCGGGTAATACAGGTTGTTTCCGACGGGCAGGTTCCTGAACCGAGACAGGTTACCGGTTCGAGTGACCCTTCGACTGCGCGCAATATATCACCGACCAAAATCTCTGCAAGGGGTTTTCCGGGAAGATACCCGCCCTGAGCTCCGCGAATTCCGCGAATTAATCCTTCTTTTTTTAAGGGAATAAAAAGCTGTTCAAGATATCCATCCGAAATCCCCGTATTTTCAGAAATTGAACGAATGCTCACAAATTCGCCTTCCTGAAGCAGGGCCATATACAGCAGGGCTTCGAGAGAATATCGTCCCCGTGTTGAAATTCGCATGATATCTCCTAGTTAGTTCGTTGTCTTACTAAAGATACTATCAGCCATGCAAACGGTCAAGATCGACAAGAAGGCAACTACGTGCACGCAAACCTCTTGTGGTTGTTTTTTTATTCGATTCTGGCCTGTTCCGTTAGCCCTTTCCGGTTAGTAATGATGATGGTTCGTTGGCCACGCAGCTGGATGAAGCCTTGTTCCTGAAAAATTGACAGCTTGCGGGAGAGGGTCTCCTGGGTCATGCCAATTTGGGAAGCAAGATCGCCCTTGGTAAGGGGAAGGGTGAATTCACTTTTCCCGTCGGAGAGGGTGAGCAACTCTCCGGCCAGGCGGCGTTCGGCGGAATGAAGATTGATGTCTTCTATAAGAGATTCGGCCTTTTCAAGTCTGGCGCTTAGTTCTTCCATAACCTTGAGTGCGATCGAAGGGTATTTTTGCATCAGCTCTTTCAGGGCCAAGCCTTCGATCATGCACATGGTGCAGGCCTCGAGGGCTTCGGCATAATCGGAAAGAGGTGCATCGTTGAGGATGGTAAGCTCGCCCATAAACTCTCCCGGACCAAGGACGCGAATAAGCTGGGATTTTCCGGTAGAAGAAAGGCGTGAGATTTTTACCCGGCCCGAGTGTAAGACGTAGAGTCTCTTTTCTGTTTTACCGGCAAGGTAGATCGTCTCGCCTTTTACGTATTTTTGTTCGGTGGTTATGTGGGCAATTTCTAGCATCTCCTCTTGCGTGAGTCCGCTGAAAATGGGCACGATCTGTATACAATTTGTATTTTGTTCATTCTGGCAATGCGTACATGTGTTCATTTTTTCTTATATCCTAAAAGTCGTACTGCATTGATGATGACGAGGAGCACCGAAAGCTCGTGCACCAACATACCAAACGAAAGATTTACCGTTTTGATCAGAACTCCTGTGAGCAAAAAGGCTGCAACCAGAAGGGCGAAAATGATATTCTGTTTCATGTTCCGCACGGTCGCGCGACTTAAGCCCATCGCATAGGATAATTTCCGTATTTCTGAGAGCATGAGTATTACATCTGCGGTTTTCATGGCAACATCGCTGCCGGTTCCACCAATTGCGATGCCGAGATCAGCCGAAGCAAGGGCTGGTGCGTCGTTTACGCCGTCGCCTACCATGGCTACTCTACCATATTCTTTTTGCAGCTCGGAGAGAACCCGCACTTTGTCTTGCGGCAAAAGGGAAGCAAAAAAACCGTCGAGGTCGAGTTCGGTCGAAATGGCTTGTGCAGTCCGCTCGTTATCGCCGGTAAGCATGAATACCTTGCGGATTCCCATTTTTTTGAGATCGCGAACCAGCAGTTTTGCGTCCGGCCTTACGATATCTGCAATCGAAATAACTGCGAGTATTTTTTCTTTTGTGCCTACGACGATTGTTGTGTGTCCGGAGTTTTCTTCCTGAACAAGATAGTCTTCAATTTTTTCCAGGTCTATCGAATAATCGGTGAATAGCTTTCGGTTTCCTGCAAGATACTGTATGCCGTCTATCTTGAAGGTGAGGCCGTGGCCAGGAATCATTTTCGGATTTTCCGGTTTTTCTGTTATTGGATAGCCAAGGCGTTTTTCTGCTTCGCGGATAATAGCGCGAGCAAGGGGGTGCTCCGAGTACGATTCTCCGGCAGCTACAATTCGTAACAAGCTGTGCTCGTCAACGCCATCGAAGGTTTTAATAGTGGTTACCGCAGGGGCTCCTTGCGTCAAGGTTCCTGTTTTGTCAAAGGCGACAACCTGTGCTGTTCCCAGTTTTTCCATGATGTCTCCGCCCTTGATGAGAACTCCATGTTTTGCTCCATTACCGATTCCGGCAACAATCGAGACCGGAGCCGAGATGACAAGAGCTCCGGGGCAGGAGATCACCAGAAGGGTGAGTGCGAGTTCGATGTCGCGGGTGAAGGCGAAAAGTAATACGGTAAGTATAATAATTCCCGGAGTATAAAACCGGGAGAATTTTTCGAAAAATTTTTGTGTCTTGGCTTTTTTATCCTGAGCATCTTCGACCATCGCAAGAATACGGGCAAAGGTTGTGTCCTCTCCAACCTTGTCTGCACGGATTATCAGATAGCCCGATTCGATTACCGTTCCCGAAAATACGGTTTCCTGCACGCTGCGATCAACGGGAAGCGATTCACCGGTTATAGCCGACTGGTTCAAAGCCGCAGAGCCTTCCATAATCGTGCCATCCACCGGGATTTTTTCTCCTGGTTTGACGATGACGAGTTCCCCCCGGAGAACCTCACTTGGTGGAATATCTATTTCTTTTCCCTCGCGCTGTACGCGGGCGGTAACCGGTGCTAGATTGAGAAGTGCTTTTATGGAAGAGCGGGTTTTTTCTATAGTACGGGCTTCGAGATAGTCGCCCAAAATAAACAGGAAGGTAACGGCCGCAGCTTCCCAATATTCCCCAATAAACAAAGCACCGATGACGGCAATGGTAACGAGGGCATCAATGCCGACCACTTTGTAGCGGAGTGCCGAAAAAGCGCGCATGAAAATGGGAGTACCGGCAACTACGGTAGATACAATCATAAAGAAAACGGTAACAGGGGCATAGCCGAGAAACTGTTTCAGGATAAATGATACGAGAACCAGAACAGCTGACGCTATAATTCTTTGTCCCTTTGTAATTTTGATCATACCGGCACTTCCTTTTCTTTCTGCTTACTTCTCGCTTAGCACTTTGTAGCCCAGGGCATCGAGTTTGCCCTTTATTGCATCAGATTTGATTTTTTCATCATCAAAAGTTACTTTTACCCGTGACGAATTGAACATCACTTCCGATTCACTAATTCCGGCGGTTGCCTTGAGCATGCTTTCTATTTTTGTGATGCAGCTGGGGCATGATACCGTTTCCATTTGATACGTTTTGGTCATATTATGACCTCCTAATAATCAGTATAAGAATAATATACCGGTATATGATTATGAAATCTTTGATTTGGATCAAAATTTTGATTTTCCCGGACCTTTCTTTTGTAAAGGTATTATTTGACAAATCTGCAAAAGATACTTAATTTTAGTCAAAGAGGTTTTAAATGCATATACAAATCAAGAACAATGTCAGTTGGGTTGGTAAAATAGACCAGGAATTAGAACAATTTCACGGGAACGAATATTCGACGACAAAAGGGTCGTCATATAACTCGTATCTTGTCCGCGAAGAAAAAACAGTTCTGATTGATACAGTCTGGAAGCCCTACGCAAAAGAATTTGTCGACAATCTCGAGAAAGAAATTGATTTGGAAAAGATAGATTTTATTGTTGCAAACCATGGTGAAGTAGACCATTCCGGCTCCCTGAGCGAGTTGATCCGTCGCAGACCTGGCATCCCCGTATACTGCACCGAAAATGCGATAAAATCTCTTACCGGGCAATATCACGAAAAATGGAATTTCCACACAGTAAAAACCGGCGATTCGATTGATATCGGAAATGGAAAGTCTCTTGTATTTGTGGAAATGAAAATGCTCCATTGGCCCGATAGCATGGCCACCTATTTGACGGGTGATAATATCCTGTTCAGCAATGACGCATTCGGTCAGCATTATGCCAGCGAGTTTATGTTTAATGACCTCGTAGACCAGGGCGAGTTGTTCGCGGAATGCCTTAAATACTACGCGAATATACTGACGCCATTCAGTGCCTTTGCCGACAAGAAAATCAAGGAAATACTTGCCCTTAATCTTCCGATAGATATTATCGCGCCAAGCCACGGAATAATCTGGCGGGATAATCCGGTGCAGATCGTCGAAAAATATATCGCGTGGGCAAAGGATTATCAGGAAGATCAGATTACAATTCTCTACGACACAATGTGGGACGGAACCCGGCACATGGCAGAATGCATTGCGCAAGGAATTCGCGAAAAAGCCCCACAGACTAATCTGAAACTGTTCAACATCGCGAAATCTGACAAGAACGATCTCGTCACCGAAGTGTTCAAATCGAAGTTGATTCTGGTTGGGTCTCCGACCATCGGCAAGGGGATCACGAGCGCGACTGCAGCTCTCCTGGAAATGATCGAAGGGCTTCGGTTCAAAAATAAAAAAGCCGTGGCCTTTGGTTGTTACGGTTGGAGCGGAGAAGGTGTGCTAAAAATAAGCAAGATTCTCGGCGAGGCCGGTTTCGAAGTACTGAACGCTGGACTAAAAACGCTCTGGAATCCGGATGACGTTACCTGTGATGCGTGTAAAACATTTGGTCACGAATTGGTCGCCTCGCTTTCCAGCCCTGCACCGTAAGACGGTGAATCAATACACGATCGGCCTTGACAACGGGACTATGGATACGGTTTTGGATTTGTTCACTGTATAAAAGATGCGGGTGCGTTTCTGATCACGCACCCGCATCTTTTTCTTTTATTTTTTCTTCTTCAACAGTGCGGCGAAGGGATTGTAAGTGTCGGAATCTGCTGCCCCATCAAGATACTTTCTGGATGTTTCATCTTCTTCTGCAGACGAGGCCTGCTTGAGCGATATACGCTTGCCGGCAACGTCGACGTTGAGGATTTGCACGGAAAGCTTTTGCCCGAGCTTTATCGCGTCATGCGTGTTTCCATACTTGTCGTCGCCGCGCATTTCCGAATTGTGCACGAGTCCATCGAGGCCGCTTTCGAGCGAAACGAAGGCACCGAAATCGGTAACTCGTACCACTTTTCCGGTGTGCTTTGAGTCCTTGGGATATCTATCTGCCGCGCCCACCCAGGGATCGGACAAAAGGCTTTTCATGCTCAAGGTAATCCGCTCGTTTTTCCAGTCGATCTTGATGACTTCCGCTTCGATCTCCTGATCAACGGACAGCACTGTCCTGATGTCCTCGACGCGGTTTCTGCCAATCTCGGACACCGGCAAGAGCGCCTGGACGCCGTCGATGTCGATAAAGGCGCCGAAATCCTGGATGGACTTGATGGTGCCCTTGATCACCGCATGTTCTTTCAGCGTTTTTTTAAGTTCTTCGACTTGCTCCAGGCGTGCTTCTTCATGGATCGCCCGGTTCGAGACAAGTATATTGCGGCCCCTTTCCTTGTATTCCTGAATCTTGAAGGTGAGGTGCTTGCCGACATATTCGGCGGCGTTTTCTGTTCGTCTCTGGCCCATCTGGGAATAGGGGCAGAACGCCCGTGTTTCGCCGATCTTTATCTCGTAGCCACCCTTTATTTCCTTTTCAACAATACCTTCGACAGGGATTTTATTTGTAAATGCACTTTCCAGCATGGACGGTCCTGCCTTGTCCCCGCTGATTTTCGTGGTAAACTGCATTTCGCCATCTTTTGCCTGCAAGAAAAACACCTTGATCGTGTCCCCTTCCTTGACCGAAATATTTCCGTCCTGATCTGCGAGCTCTGCCCGTTCGAGCACGCCTTCGCTTTTTCCGTTCAGTTGCAAAAAGATGCAGTCTTTCGAAATGGATACAATTTGGGTTTCCAGGGCTTGCCCGGGTTGCATTGGTTTGATTTTGGTTAAACTGCTCTCGAAGAGCGATGCGAAGCTGTTGGCGGTATCGTCAGATTTGTCCTGGTTCATGGTGTATTCTCCCTATAACACGTCTAATATAGCAGAAAAATGCGTCGAATGATAATACCATGCCTGCAAGTTGCATAAAAATTAAGAAAAATGTGCAAATTTATTGAAAGAATGACGTTTTTTGCAGGACTAATTATTTAAATTGTGATAGTATCTTATTGATTTGCCGTTCCTTGCGAGTGCTTCTAACCGGACAAGCAGGTACCAAATCACCACCGCCTGTCATCGGATGGGCGCACTTTTTTAAGCTCCGGTCGAACATATCGGATAAAGGACAACACAATGGGCAAGAAAATTTATGTAGGCAATCTCAGCTACGACACAAGCGATGCAGGTCTCACCGACCTCTTCTCTGCACACGGACAGGTTATGTCGGCGAAAACCATCGTCGACCGTGATTCCGGCCGCTCCAAGGGTTTCGCTTTCGTTGAAATGGGAACTGAAGACGAAGCTCGCAACGCAATTGCAGCTCTTAACGGCACAAGCCTCGACGGTCGCCAGATCAAGGTGAACGAATCGATCGACAAACCCCGCGACAATTCACGGGACAATTCCCGTGACAACTATCGCTACTAAACACCGATAGTTTCGAAAAACAGCCTGAAAAGCAATTTTCAGGCTGTTTTTTTTTACCCGGATACGGTGAGTGACTAGGAGCCTGTCGGACTTGTGGATTTTGAGTGCCAATAAGCGCTCAAAATCCCGATATGGCTCCTTTGGGAGTGTGCAAGGTAGAAAAATCGCATATAATGCAATTTTTCCATTATTTGAAGGACAAGTCCGACAAACTCCTAGCCAAATGTATGTTACAGAATGTCGCTCATCCGGATTTCGGGAAAAACAGTGTGAAATTTTTTGATAAGTGAAAGGGTCAGGGAGTGGAAATACGATCCGAACGTCTTCCGGTTCCTCCAGATAGAGATTCAGAGCTTCCCCCGCACGCGATCCTTAGCTTTTCGACTGTATTTTCCTCGGAAACACATCCCTCCAATAATTAGATATCCCCAAATATTGATTATCACACTAATTTTCAGTATCTTTTTCAGACATACTTTTTGTATTCAAGGAAGGGTCATTATGGTTTCAGAGATCGGCTTTCAACAGTCAAAAGAACTCGCACAGCGAAAATTCCTGTCCGGTGTGTACCAGTGGATGGTGGCAGCCCTTGCCGTCAGTGGTACCGTCGCGTATCTGGTTGCAGGTAATATTGGGTTTCAACGGTTAGTATTCGGGGAATACGCTGGTATTCTTTGGCCTTATCATCGGTGAACTGGCCCTTGTCTGGTGGCTGTCAGCTTCGATCCGCACAATCAGTGTCCGCGCCGCCACTTTTGCCTTCCTCGGCTATTCGGTCCTGAATGGCATCACCATCTCGAGTGTTTTTCTTCTGTATACCGGCTCTTCAATTGTCCGTATCTTTGCCATCACAGCTCTCATGTTCGGGGCTATGAGTATATATGGCCTGAAGACCAAATCGGACCTTCGCTCGATGGGCCGCTACCTGGTTATGGGTGTCATTGGAATCCTGATCGCCTCGGTAGTAAATCTACTCATTGGTGCCACTTGGCTTGATGTGCTTATTTCGATGGTTACAGTCGTCGTCTTTACCGGCCTGACTGCGTACGATACGCAAAAGCTCCTTGCCGTTGCACAAAATGCAGACGGGTCCGACGCGTACCGGAAAGTGGCTATCATCGGCGCTCTCCACCTGTACCTCGACTTTGTCAACATCTTCCTCGCTCTTCTCAGGCTCTTCGGCCGACGTAATTAGGGGTTATGATAGGAGCCTGTCGGACTTGTGGATTTTGAGTGCCAATAAGCGCTCAAAATCCCGATATGGCTCCTTTGGGAGTTTGCAAGGTAGAAAAATCGCATATAGTGCAATTTTTCCATTATTTGAAGGACAAGTCCGACAAACTCCTTGTGCAGGTTTGTCACGATTGATAAACTGAATACAGTTTTTTTAAAAGAAGTACTTTGGGCGGGCAGTGGCAAGTATACTTGCAGGTATACTTACAAAGTGTATGTTTCCTTATTTCTTCGCTAAAAGTAGTCCGGAACCTCCATAAGCAGTCGCCCCTTTACCGAAGGAAGCGCAAAGATACCAGGCGACAGCCGTTCCTGTTTGCTCATCCCGGGGAATGCCCGAACTTCAAGTATCTTCGTGGGCACAGAAAGCACTTCGCCTGCCAAAGTTGATCTTCCACCGAATTGGTTCCGCCGAGTGCCTGAGTTGCACGATCTGCCCCATCAACCCATGTTTTTCGCGGAACCAGATGCTTTCCTCGCGCCAGTATGTACCCCTTGCATGGCATAACGCTGGAATAAATTTTGACATTTCTTGTCGATCACTTTGGCTGGGAGGTAATGAATCGCTGTATCTCGGCCTTCTTTCGAGCCCTGATACCATAAACCACAATTTTCATGAATAGGAGGATCTTGCAAAACTTAGAAAGCCCGGCCATGAAGCTACTTTTCGTGAAGTAGGATAAAGTCGAGAATATTGATACTGATTCAGATGACCATGCTTGGGTCCTTTTGTTGCTGCTTCAGTTGTTTCCTATATCTCAAAAAATGTAAAAAAACTTGTACTTCAGTGCATGTACAACGGTAAAGAACGGTCTTACGATGCTTCAAGCAGACAAAAGAGAACAACGTATGAACAAACTGTCCATCGCACTCGCGGATTCGATAATTGCTCGGTATCCCGATCCCCGCGATATACCCTATAGAAGCTGGTGCTACGTTCATGGCTATATCCTGACTGGTTTCGAAAAGTTATACGAAGCCGTCAAAGATCCCAGGTATCTCGACTATATACTCAGATACGCCGATGCGCAGGTCGGACCCAGTGGTGAATTACCCGCATTCACGGGTGTCAGCCTCGACGACATCATGGCTGGTACCGCTATAATTATCGCCTGGCAAAGGACCGGTGAAGAGCGGTACCGTCTGGCTGCCGACCGGATTCGCCGCTGTTTCGACGACTACCCCCGCAATGCGGACGGAGGCTTCTGGCATACGAGGTATCCGCCGCACGAGATGTGGATAGACGGAGCTTTTATGGGACAGATGTTTCTGATACGGTACGGAGATGCGATAGGCGACCGCAATTACTGTTTCGGCGAGGCCGTTCGACAGCTCGAGATCATGGCGCGCCGGCTCAGTAAAGAAGGAACCGGCCTCTACCTCCATGGATATGACGAATCGCGCGCTGCTTCTTGGGCCGATAAAGAGACAGGGCTGTCTCCGGAGGTTTGGAGCGAGGGACTCGGCTGGTTCGCTCTCATTCTCGCCGAAACACTGTTCCTCATCGACCGCGATCATCAGGGACGCCCCGGTGTCGAACGACTTTTTCGCAGTCTTGTCGAGGGACTGGCCCGAGTGCAGGATACTGGCACCGGGCTTTGGTACCAGGTCGTCGATAAGGAGAGCGAGAAGCGGGACAATTGGCATGACAGTTCGGGCAGCGCCATGTTCATCTACGCGATTCAGCGCGCGGTCGATCTCGGGTGCGTCGACGGTGATCATTTTGGCCCCGTCGCGGAGAAGGGTTACGCAGGACTGCTCACCAAGGTTCGATTGAACGCGGACGGTCTCGTCGACATCCGCGACGCATGCGACGGGGTCTGCGTCCAGGACAACTACGAGGCATACATCAACGTTCCTCGAGTCGTAAACGCTAAGGAGGCCATGGGCGGTCTTCTCTGGGCCGCTACTATCATGGAGAATTGAAACAAGTGACGAGGATCTTGCAAAACTTAGAAAGTTTTGCAAAATCAACCAATAATGTAGGTGGAGAATTCTAACAAGTTGTTGTTTTACAAAGACTTGTTGGAATTCTCCAAGAGCCTCTGATGATATTCCAATGGGTAAACAAACCTGCGACAACGATGTTTTTGGCGTACACCCGTCCATGTCTCCTGCGGGTGGGGCTTTTAAAATCGCAAAAAAGTGCAAAAAAACTTGCACTTCGGTGCATGTACAATCGTAATAAACGACCTTACGATGAACATAATTGGAGAATCGAATGAAGATAAGGCTTTTGAAAAGGATGGCGAATCACCGCATCATGTATCTGATATTGTTGCCGTCCTTACTCTACTATTTTATATTTTGCTATCTACCCATGTTTGGAGTCGCCCTCGCATTCAAAGAATTTGATTACTCCAAAGGCATTTGGGACAGTCCTTGGGTCGGTTTCATCAATTTTGAGCAAATCTTCAAGGAACCAGGGTTTTGGAACTCGGTTTCGAACACTATCCAGATCGCAGGTATGCGATTACTTATCGAATTTCCAATTCCCATCATCCTGGCCCTCTTGATCGCTGGTATACGAGTAAAATGGGTGAAAAATTCTGTCCAATCTGTGCTGACCTTCCCTCATTTTTTGTCATGGATTGTGGTAAGCGGCATGATGCTGGAAATATTTGGCGGGAACGGTGTTCTTAACGGGGTGTTACTCGTTTTAGGTTATTCGCCGAATACAATCTTGTTCGATGGCGACGCTTTCCGATGGTTCCTGGTCTTCAGTAACCTCTGGAAGGAGGCGGGGTGGGGTTGCATCATCTATCTTGCAGCCATTGCAGGTATTAACCCGGAGATGTATGAATCTGCGAGTATCGATGGCGTTGGCGTGTTCAGGAAAATCTGGAACATTACCCTGCCATCAATAAGTTCGACCATCGTCGTCATGTTTGTCCTTTTTCTTTCTGGTGTGATGAATTCAGGAGGTGGCGGTTTTGACCAGATCTTCAATCTCTATAATCCAGCTGTACTCGATAAATCCGAAATCATAGATACCTTTATTTACCGCAGGACTTTTTTTGGAGGCGAAACCTTTGAATCTTCCACAGCTGTCGGATTATTCAAGTCCATCATCAATTTTGCCCTGGTGCTCGGCGCCAATCAGATCATCAGGAAGACTGGTGAAGAAGGAGTTTTTTAATAATGAAACAAACCAAGGCGGAAAAAAACTTCCAGATTTTGACCCTTTATGTTCTCGGGTTGGTGGCGTTATGCATGCTTCTCCCCTTTTATAATGTCGTAATTCTATCGTTTTCTACTCCCTCTGCTGTGGCCAGCCAAATTGTGTACCTTTGGCCAATTGTTTTCGATTTCTCGACCTATCGGAATGTCTTCTTGGGAACCTTATTGGGTAATGCCTTCTTCGTGTCCTTAGGTGTTCTTCTCGTGGGCACATCGCTTAACCTTGCCCTCACCCTTTCAGCCTCGTATGTGCTATCCAAAAAAAACATCCCTGGCGTCAGATTGATTACTTTAGCCATCCTATTCACTATGCTTTTCAATGGCGGACTAATACCTTTTTATTTGACAGTTAAGTCCCTGGGTATTATTAACACGTTTCTGGTGATGATCCTGCCCTCTGCGATGGATACCTTTCTTTTGATCATCGGCATCAATTACTTCCGGACTCTCCCGGCAAGCATAGAGGAATCGGCTAAGATCGACGGGGCCAACGATTTCCGGATCATGGTATCTATCGCCTTTCCAGTAGCCAAGCCGATCATAGCAACCCTGTTGTTGTTCTATGCAGTCCAGCGCTGG
>JBBRWY010000020.1:0-53659 GCA_038248875.1 Treponematales bacterium | reverse complement strand
GGTCCCCTGCGGGATGACAGTCTTCTGCTCGATGCTGCTCGTTGTGCTCTTTCCGCCAATGATGTCGAAAAAGCAGATGGCTTTGTCCGCGCGGTGCTTTTGACCAATTTTGACGACACGATACTCTTGCGGGCTCGAGTGTATGCCGCCTGGATTCAGCTTGCTTCAGGTGATCGGGCGAATTCCTTCGCTCTTCTGCGTGCCTACGCCAAAAATGATGCATTTGTCCGGTATATTCCGTCTATTCTGTTCACCCTCTGGTGGGCCGACGATGATCGGGATGCCCGAGCCCGACTTCTTGCTTCCTGGCCGCTTTCCGCCGAGGCTGCGATCGTCCGGGGCGAAATATCCCTTGCTCCATCCCCATATTGGTTTCTGATGGGTCGTTCCGAACCTCTGGTCACCGCTTTTAACCAGGCCGGAACCGTCTTTCCGCCCGCCGACACTACTGCGTTGGGTACACCTGCGACAGCAACCACCGTACCTGCGAATGCCATACCCGCACCAGCAAATGCTGCACCCGCGAACACCGCAACTCTTTCCGGGACGCTCTGGCAGCAGACCGGTTTTTTCCGAAACCGGGAATATGCGGAGGAACTTGTGGTGCAACTTAAAAAGAAGGGATTCTCGCCCGTCATACGGAGCGAAACCCGGCCGAGCGGTATCGTTTACTTTTCAGTGTTGATACGCGAGGACACGCTCCGGACAACCGGAACGCGTCTCAAGGATGCGGGCTTCGAGAGTTATTTGGTGACGGACTAGAACGCCACTGGATCTGGTTTATTTGATACGTTCGAAGATGACAGGTGGAGAACCCGCAAAGTTCGTTCCATTAATAGAGACGGTAACTTCGGTCAGTGTGAGTGTTTGCTTTTCTCCGGCCGGCGTCTGTGTTTTGTCAGCGGTTGCTAGATAAAAATGAGGCTTTTGACCGGTGACATTTGTTTTGAACTGTATGACGGGCATTCCCTTAACAGTCATGATTGCCAGTTGGCCTGTTTCGTTGCGGAGCGAACCTGAAAGGGAATACGTGGTGGTATTCGTGTTGAAAACTTGTCCGTCGGACGAAATCCAGTCCTTGGTTCCAGAATTCAGAATTGTCTTCAGGCGCTCGACAGACTGTTCGATTTCGGTTTTTGCCGTCGCTGCACTGCCGGACATTTTTCGGTACACCCCGTCCCAATCCGATGCCACGCCTATTTTTAGCTTTACGTCCTCGAGAATCTTGATCTTGATTTCATCAATACCGGTCAGTTCTATGTCGATGAGCCGCCTGATACTCGGGATCGAACGGTTTCGGGTGGTAAGGTAGGCTCCATACCGTCGGGCCGCACCTGATTCACGGCTGTAAATCTCCTCTGTTGAACCGATATTAAACACGATTTCTTTGGCACTGGTATCAAAAAAAAGATACCTTGTATCATTCGCGGACGACGAGCTTGGCATGTACCACAGGCCGGTCAGGAAATTCTCGAATGAAGCTACGTCTCCGCCCTGGAGCTGTCTGATCAGGCGCGTTTCGATCTTTTTTCCGGCTATCCGGGACTCGGATACCTGTTCATAGCGCCTGAAATTCTTGTCCCACCGGTAAATACGCTCAACCTGGTCAAGTGTTTGGGGAGACTCGGGATCGGAATTGTACGTATAGATAGGATAACTTTCGCCGTTAGTCAGGCCGAGATTGTAGGCATCCGAACGCTGGAGTTCCTGGATGGTAATCGGACCGTCCGAACGGAGGTCTGCCACTGCGGCAAAGCTTGTTTTACCGTCTTTTTCACTGACTGGCAGATATACGGTGAGGAGTTGCATGTTGTCGGCAGTCATGCCGGAATACACGAGTGCGTTTGTACGGTCGCCTATCAAATCGATGGTGTAAAAGAGCAAAGTGCGGGTTTGGGTTATTCCGGTCCGTATATCCACGAGCCGGGTATATTCCCCGGTCGCGGGATTTTGCAGGCCGGGAACTAGATAGATGTTCGCTTCAGAAACCTTCTTGACTGCACATATCTGGTCCGGGCTTCCGTCCTTGTTAATGTCTACCGTTATGGCTTGTAAAAAGGTTTCGTCACTTTCGAGCGGCACCAGTGGCCGAGCTTTTGACTCGTCATACGCGGATGCCTCCTCGGCGAGGAGGGCCGTGGCGGGAATATTGTTGTTTTGTGACGGTACTATCGTGCGGACCGAATGCCTGGTTTCAGGCAGGAATGAAAGTTCCAGGCGATTGAACCAGAGCCATATAAACAAACCCGCCAAACCTGCGCAGAAAAGAACTAACACTGTTCGCTTCATCATTATCCTGTTATTCTGAGCCTCCTGTAAAAGTCGGTTGCTTTTGCAAGAGGCTCTTGGAGAATTCTAACAAGTCTTTGTAAAACAAGAACTTGTTAGAATTCTCCACCTACATTATTTGTTGATCTTGCAAACCTATCTCAGTTTTGCAAGATCCTCTTCTGGCTGCTCTTTTTTCTTTTTGCGGTTGTTGAGGATGACCAGCACAGCCGTCACGCAGGCAGAAATGATGGCGAATAATATCACAAGTATGACCGGAAGGGGTAGGGTTGATCCGTTTTTTGTTGCTTCGGAGTTGCCATCTCGAGGGGCACTGTTAGAATCAGAACTGTCGCCGGAAACGCCCGCGGTTGTACCGGACCCTGTTTTGCCAGCAGTCCCATTTGTTCCTGCAGGTTCCGCAGCCGTCAAGTCGTCCGCTGTACTCAGGTCTTTTTCGGTTCCCTGAGTTTTCTCTATCGTTGAGAAGAGCTCTTTACTTGTTTTGACTACCCGATCCTGGATGTCCATGTCGAGGGTTATTTCGTACCAGGCATCATGTTGGATGACACGTGCCTCGGCGAGATACGGGCTGTCGAAGCTTTCGGGCGATCCTGCATATCGGGACGTCCAGGGTGCTTCCTGTTGGAGGTCGGTCAGAAGAAGCAGTATTTTGAGTCGTCCATTTGTTCCACGCTTGTCCAGAGCCAACTTGATGGTGTCGAGAGCGAGTCCAATGTCGGTATATTGCCCATCTGGATTGATTCGCCTGATAGTATCCGTGATTTTAACGCGATCTGACGCTGTTTCGACGGTGAGGGAAAGCAGATGGTCAGCTTTCCCGTAGAACTGGTAGATGGTAATCCAGTCTCCATCAATCAATATCTGGTCGATCAGCTGTGATTGAATCCATTTGTCCATACTGTCATATTTGTCGCTTTCCGCCATGGAGAGGGACTTGTCTATCATCAGGAATACATCAATAGGAATGGTGCGTTCTCCGGCATGGATCGGGAGAAGCAGGAATAAAAGCAGTGTAAACATGATTGACGGCCTAGTTTTCATCGTTTGGTACTCTCCCTAACACAGTTTATACTATTATAAGGAATTTTGCATATGACAAAAAAAAAAAAATGCTTTACATAATCTTAACTATGTTTATAATAAGATTATTGCATCGTATCAGTTGTACCAGATATTTAGATATAAGGAGATAATAGTATGGGAAGCATAGATCTACCCCGGAGCCCGAACGTTTTTCACCCCGAGAAACCCAGTGCCGTCGGTTCGAGAAACTCTCTCGCCCAGGATTACCGTGATCAGCAGAAAGAAGTCAACCAACTTCTTGAAGAAGAAACCAATAAGGTTCTGCATCACCTCAACAACAAACTTCCGAAGGAAGTTCTTGAACGCCTCGACGTAATGGGTGGAGTCAAAGAAAAACTCTACAATTACTTCAACCAAAACTACCAGAACATGTTTAACCGCTACATGGTAACGGCTGAAGACGAAATGGTCAAAAAAGTCCGCGGTTTCGTGGACCGTGAGGAAATGCGTGTTCTTAACCGGTATACTCCGAAAGAAATCGCAACCCTCCTCGACGAAGTCGGTGGTGCTGACAAGTTCAACACCGGAGAAATCGAAAAATCCATGGTCAACATGTATGGTCACCTTCAAGGCCATATCCAACGCGGTGTAAACGACCTCGAAACACTCACCAACTCCCTGCTTCGCCAGAAAACTGACGTAGGAGCCTTTGTTCGCGGTGAAAATGCCTATTCTATCGTCAAATGCGCGTTTAAGGACAATATCTACAAGCCGAAGACCGTTACCGATGTAAAGCTTTCGGTCAATATTCTCGATTCCGAACTCATCAGCCCCGTATTCCAGTACCAGGCTACGGTCGAGTATCTGATCAAGGATTTACTGTCCAAGCACTATATGGACGAAATTGACAAGGCTATCGAAAAGATAAAAGACGAACGCATCGATCAGGGGCTGGAAGAAATGTCTGACGGCGAGATCATTTTCACGAAAATGAACAAGGTCAAGGATTTTGCTTCCGATGATGTCGACAGCCCCAAGAGCATTCGCTATACAACAATCGCGAAAGAGCTCATGGACCGCATCAACAATCTTCGTGCAGAAATCGATCCTGCTACGTTCGATCAGCTCAACATCCGTGAAAACCTCAAGAAGATCATCGATACGGAAAACATCCGCAACCGTGGATTCAATACCGCCATCAACTCGCTCACATCGATCCTTGATACCTCGAAAATGGGTTACCAGTACATCGAAAACCTCAAGAACGCCCGAGAGCTTATCCTCCGCGAATACGACGACACTAATGCCGCCGTCCTCCCGGATGAACGCTATCAGATTCGCCTGCGTTACTACGACAACGCGCAGCTGAACGAAGAGCGCAAAGCCTATGAAGTGATGATTCGCTCGTTCGAAACCGAAGTGGAACACCTGTGGGACGTGCTCAATACACGCTACGAGGATTCCAAGTTCCTTACCCGTGTCACCGACTTCAACGACCTAGCTAAACTCTACAAACGCAAGATCCGCAAGAACTTCAAGGAACGCTCAGGCGATCCCGTGTACGAAGATATTGCCAAGGTATGGGACGAAATTTCGTTCGTAAAACCTGCAGAAACCGAAGTTGAAAAGATGAACCGGACCTTCCTGTTCGAAAAGGACAAGCTCCGCAAGAAACTCATCATCATGCGCGACAAGCTCAAGAACATGTACGACTACCAGTACCCGATCGAGCGTCGTGTTATGGAAGAACGCCTTGCGTTCCTCGAAGCCGAATTCAACAAGTTCGACTACATAATCAATCCATTCCATCTCCAGCCGGGACTTTTGCTTGATCTTGATATCACTTCGATCAAGCGCAAGAAAGCCACTCTCGATGGAATGGCAAACTGCCTCAACGAATTCCTTCATGGTGTGTCGAAAGGTTTCCAGGATGCTGCTTTTGCTTCCTTCAGCCGCCGTCGCTCCACTGTTCGTGCCGATATCGCCCAGTCTTTCTCCGCTGATAACGGCGAAGATCCTGCTGCATCTGCACCCGCAGCACGTTCAGCCTATCTCGATATGCTAAATGATGCGTCGGCTACACCTGCTCTTGATGCTCCAGCTGAACCTGTTGCCGCTAAACGCGGACGGGCTCCTGCCAAGACAGCCAAAGCCGGAGTTGTAGATTCCGGTAAAGGTCGCCGCGGTAAGGCTCCTGCTGCTAAAGGCAAAAAAGGTCTGAAAGAAATCTAATCGACCCAAAAGTCGAAAGTGCCCCCGAAAACAGGAAAAACTGCGTTTCGGGGGTTTTTTTTTACCGATTTTAACGAAATAATGATATATACTGTACGTGATTGAGGAGGAGTAAATGGTGGAAAAAGCCAGTTTTTATGTTCGTCTATCAACAAAAGAGGGCTTCAATGCTTCTGTCAGACACATCAACAGAACCCTTGAGCTGCTAGATGCCTGTGGGCCAAAGAAAAATATCGCCGATGAAATAAATCGCCTGCTTACTGAAAAGGAACTTGAAGCAGAACAAGTACAATCAGCCGTAAATATGCTGCTCGTAGAAAAATGGGGCTATAGGGTTGAATCACGAAATATTTCCGTAGTTGCTATGCAAGCCGATCTGGTGAGCGAAGAAACCGCAAAGTGGAAAGGTATAGACCTGGTAATCGGGTATCATCATCCTGACCTCGGCTTTATTGTGCTTAACCCGAAAAATCCCGGATCAGCCGCAGTCATTTCAGATTTCAGGAAAAATGAACTGATCGTGCTGTATGCCGGCACGCAAGACATAAACGCCACTGTAGATAAAAATGCCGAAGCTGCCTTGACCGGTCTCTTCGACCTACTCGAGGACAAGAATGTGAAGTCACCCGCTGCCTTGCTCACTGGTCCTTGGGTTTTCCTGTCTCCCAAGAAAGCTCCCCGTGCAAAGGTAGCCGGTTTGGCGAAGGGTAAGACCAAATCCGTTTCCAAAGCAGCAACTCGAAGTCCTGTTGCAGCCGCAAAGGTGTCTGCGGGGTATACTCAGAGCGCTGCTGCTCCCGTTGCGCTACCTACGGCTGCTCCTGTTGTCGCGCCGGTAATACCCGGACAATCCAAAATCACTCCGCTCATTTCTGTAATAGTGTCAAACGAACTCTTTCATAACGGTAACGTCGAAGCATGGAAACGCATTATCCGCAGCTTTAACGCCAAATATCCGGGACTGCAAGTTTCAATCTATTACGATGGAGAGCGTATTATCGACATCAACACCCTATTCAAATGGGGCAAGGTAAAACACGGAAGCTGCATACAGTTCCGGGTTGCGGGCGAGAATATCCAGGATTTGGCCAAACTGTCCCGATATTTCAAGCAGGGCGCGAGCTCGCAGTACGAGGCTTTTCTTCACGGATCACCCGATACTGTCATGAACCTTTTCTAGGAGATACTGAATGAAAAGTACAAATGCAATACATTATTTCAGCCAGAATGAAACAGTAAATAAGAAGATAGACAAGAATCTCCTGGGAATTCGCGGCCGTCAAGCTAATGAATTTGCCGAATTGGGTCTACCTATTCTTCCTGGTTTTATCATTGACTCGACCCTCGCTCCGGTACTGGAAAACGAGGCCGTGTATCCGATGGTTCTGCCTTACCTTAAAAAATGCAATGAACTTGCGGGTAAATCTTATGGCGACATGAACAATCCGCTTCTGGTCAAGATAGTAATTTCGCCGAATCTCGCAATTACCAACTATCCGACTCTGCACAACTTTGGTCTGACCAAAACGACCATCGCCGGTTTCGAAACCAAGGTCGGCGCCAACTTTGCCGCGCATGAAGTCCTTTTCTTGCTCAACGGCATCCTGACAATAGAAAGCCAGTGCGCCGAACTCGAAGAAAAAATCACCGAACAAGCTTCTTTCGATGCAGCGCTCAAGGAAATCGGATCAACACTGAAGGGCGAGAAGGCTCTTCCTTCCGGTTTCGAGATCATGAAAAAGTATGCATCTCTCTTGCCCGAGGGCTTTTTCGACACTGCAGAGCTGCAACTCGAGATTTCACTCAAGGAAATAAGTCGTCTCCTCAACCTTGATGAGCAGAATGATGCCGATACGGCCATTTTGGTACAGCCAATGGTGTACGGAAACTACGGCAAGGGTTCATGCTCCGGATCGTTCTTTAGCCGCAACATCGTTTCGGGTGAAAAAATCCTTCAGGGAAAATTCTTTGAGGAAAAATTCGACGACATCAATGCGCTCGGAAAGAATATTAACGCGATCGATCCTGTTTTCCTCAAAAAGCTGCAGCAGATTGCCTGGATGCTCGAGGACGATAGCAAGGATATCCGACAGATCCGCTTTACCATCGAAAATGGTCGTCTGTGGCTGATCGAGCAGAAATCGGTCGTTTCGAAGAGCACCATTTCACTCATACAGCTGCTGCTTGACCTGAACAAGCGCAAGATAGTTTCCGATGCCTATGTTGTTAAAACGGTAAAGCCTGGTCTTCTCAACGAGATCCTGCACCCGGTTCTTGATACCTCTAGCATCAAAGATTTTAAAAAATCTTCGGGAGGCATCACCGGCGCTCCGGGAGCTGCAGTTGGACGGGTATATTTTACCGCCGACTCTCTCATCGATGCCCAGCGTATCGCACGTCAGAATGGCGAAGATACCCGCTGCATCCTTTTGATGGCGGCGACTTACGCGGGTGACGTGAAGGGAATCGAAGTCGCTACCGGTGTGCTTTCAAACGAGGGCGGCTATTCGGCCCATGCCTCGGTTGTCGCACGCCAGTATGGCAAGATTTCGCTTGTGCGGCCCGAGATGATCATTCGCGGTACCAAGGCCACCATCGACGGCTTGACAATCAACGAAGGCGATTTTATCACTCTCAATGTGCCCTACTATGGAGAATCGACCATCTTTCTCGGCAAAGCAACGCTTATCGAGCCGGATCCGGAAACCTCTGGGTTGCTCGAGTTTATCCGCATAACACGCACCTTCGTGCAGAATTTTCATGTGCGTGCCAATGCCGACAGTCCCCGTGACGCCCAGCTCGCCCTCGAATTCGGCGCAGAAGGCATCGGCCTGTGTCGAACTGAACACATGTTCTTCAACGAAAAGCGCATCAATGTGTTTCGCGAGATGATCCTCTCGGAAGACGCTTCCGAGCGCCGTAAGGTCTTGAAAAAACTGCAGAAAATGCAGAGCGACGACTTTTACGGTATCTTTAAGGTGATGGGTGACCGCGAGGTTACCATCCGCCTCCTCGATGCACCGCTCCACGAATTCCTGCCGCACAACGCCAAGGAGCTTGCCGGTTTTCTTGCCTACCTTGGCACCAAATCCGATGCCAAGGTGAACAAGCTTGAAATTGCCGAAAAGATAACAGCTCTGGCGGAAATCAACCCGATGCTCGGTCACCGTGGTTGCCGTATTGCAATTTCCTATCCGGAAATCTACGAGATGCAGGTGCGGGCGATTTTCGAGGCGGCTTATGCCCTCCAAAAAGAAAAAATCACGGTACATCCGGAAATCATGGTTCCCATCGTTATGAACTATCGCGAACTCAAACAGATCGTATACGGTAAGAAAATCGAGGGACATGCCTATCAAGGCATTGTTTCGATCGAAGAATCGGTCCGGGAAGAGTTGAAGGCAAAACCGATAGATTTCAAGATCGGCACAATGATCGAGCTTCCAGCCGCTGCCTTGAGCGCCGGCGAGATAGCCCGGTACGCGCAGTTCTTCTCGTTCGGTACCAACGACCTTACCCAGACAACACTTGGTCTGTCGCGTGATGACTTCAACTCGTTTATGCCCGACTACACCATGTACGATCTGGTTGATGGCAATCCGTTTGCTGTCCTCGATCCCCGGGTACGCGAGCTGATCGATATCGCCGTTAAACGCGGAACAGCTGCCCGTCCTGACCTCGTTAAAGGTCTATGCGGTGAGCATGGTGCACGTCCCGAAAATATCCGTTTCTGCATGGAAGCCGGCCTCGATTATGTATCATGCTCCTCGTATTCTGTGCCGATAGCCCTTCTGTCCATTGCCCAGCTTGAACTTGAAAAAGCTGAAAAAGAAGGCCGCGTCCTGGTCCAGAAGACGATCAAAAACGTCGTTCCTGCTGTTGCCCCGAAAACTGCAAAACCAGCGAAAACAGCAAAGCCTGCGAAAGCGGTGAATCCATCTGCGTTGAAAGTCAGCAAATCAGCCGTCACAAAAGCTGATAAACCGGTGAAAGCTGCAAAGCCTGCAAAGCCCGCGGTGAAAGCTGCGAAGCCCGCGGTGAAAGCTGCAAAGCCCGCGGTGAAAGCTGCGAAGCCCGCGGTGAAAGCTGCGAAGCCCGCGGTTAAAGCTGCAAAGCCCGCGGTGAAAGCTGCGAAGCCCGCGGTGAAAACTGCAAAGCCCGCGGTGAAAGCGAAGGTTGCCAAAAAGTAACGTGTATTGATTTTTCTGAAAACCGGTCTGCCAGTCAGACCGGTTTTTTTTGCTTTTCTCGCTGCGGCAAAGTAGAGTCCCTGAGGAGTGCATCGTTGACAAATTCAGCGCCATTCTCTACTATACAAAGATTATGACAGCAGATGAACTCCGTTCCAAATACATTGAATTTTTTAAAAGTAAAGGCCATGCTGAAATTTCCGGCAAATCACTTATTCCAGAAAACGATCCTACGGTGCTCTTTACCACTGCGGGAATGCACCCACTTGTGCCGTATCTTATGGGGGAGCCGCATCCTGCCGGTAAACGGCTGACCGACTATCAGAAATGTATCCGTACAGGTGATATAGATTCGGTCGGTGACGCGAGCCATCTGACCTGCTTCGAGATGCTCGGAAACTGGTCCCTCGGCGACTATTTTAAAACCGAAGCGATCAATTTCAGTTTTGAATTCCTGACCAGCCCCAAATATCTCGCTATTCCCGTTGACAAGCTTTCTGTTACCGTGTTTGCCGGAGATGCCGATGTGCCGCGCGATGAAGAATCTGCGAATGTCTGGAACGGACTCGGTATTCCGAAGGAACGCATTCATTATCTGCCGCGCGAGGACAACTGGTGGGGACCTGCCGGCGAAACCGGACCTTGCGGCCCCGATACCGAAATGTTCATCGATACCGGCAAAACATCTTGCGGCTCCGAGTGCCGTCCCGGCTGCCGTTGCGGCAAATACATCGAAATATGGAACGACGTCTTCATGCAGTATAACAAGCAGAAAGACGGCACCTATCAAAAACTGGAGCGAACCTGCGTTGACACGGGTATGGGCATCGAGCGCACTGTCGCCATGCTCAACGGCAAAAAATCTGTATACGAAACTGACATATTCAAACCAATCATCGCGAGCGTCGAGGGACTGACCGGAAAGAAATATGGTGTGAACGATGCCGACGACATTTCGATCCGCATCATCTGCGACCATGCCCGTGCCTCGTCCTTTATTCTCGGCGATCCCAAGGGTGTCACCCCTTCAAACGTCGGTGCTGGTTACGTGCTCCGCCGCTTGATCCGCCGCGCACTCCGCCACGGACGCAAACTCGGTGTCGAGAACGAATTTCTTTCTGTTCCAGCCCAGGTTGTTATCGGCATGTATAAAAATGCTTACCCCGAACTCGGCGAAAAGACCGATTTCATTCTCGCCGAACTGAAGGCCGAAGAACAGAAATTCCTCGAAACCCTAAAGAAGGGCGAGGTCGAATTCGAAAAGATGCTTCCGAACCTCCTTAAAAATCCCCAGAAGATTATGGCCGGTCGGTTAGCTTTCAAGCTATACGATACCTATGGTTTTCCGATCGAACTGACCGAGGAACTTGCGCGGGAAGGCGGACTTTCCGTTAACCGCGAAGAGTTCGACGAAGCGTTCAAGAAACATCAGGAACTGTCCCGCGCCGGTAGCGAGCAGCAGTTCAAGGGTGGTCTTGCAGATCATTCCGAACAGACGACTGCTTATCATACTGCAACCCATCTGCTCCAGAAAGCACTCAAGATGGTGCTCGGTGACCATGTTGCCCAGAAGGGCTCAAACATTACTGCCGAACGCATGCGCTTTGATTTTGCTCATCATGAACCGATGACGCAGGCTCAGATCGCCGAGGTTGAAAGCATCGTGAACGCCCAGATCAAGGCAGACCTGCCAGTAACAATGGTGATGATGGACCTGGAAGATGCCAAAAAGGACGGAGCGATGGCTTTGTTCGGTGAAAAATATGAAAGTACGGTCAAAGTATATTCTATAGGTCAATTTTCGAAAGAAGTGTGTGGTGGTCCCCACGTGGAGCGAACCGGCGGAATGGGCGTGTTCAAGATCCAAAAAGAACAGTCCTCGTCAGCGGGTGTCAGACGTATCCGTGCTGTGCTCGAGAAGGCCTGAGAGCGTAACTTCTGCGGGTAACTGCTGTTGTATAGATATTAATCCGATAGGGATCAAAGAAGGTATTACATGAAGCGTATAGTGTTCAGCGTGCTCCTGTTTGTGATGGCGACCGGTATGGTTTTTGCCCAGACAGATCTGCAGCCGATAGCGAATGTCAAACTCCAGAAAAGCGAACCGATAACGCTCAAACAGCTTAAAAGTCGCATTGACGCCTATCAAAAAGAGCTTGGCAGGACGATGAATTTGGACGAGAAGAAGAAAGTACTTGATACCCTTATCAACGAACGTCTGGTTGTACAGGCCGCCGACAAGGATGGGATCAAGGTCACCGATTCCGAAGTTACCCAGAACTTCAACCAGATGATTTCTCAACAGGTTGGAAAACAGGTTACCGAGGTTGAATTTGCCCAGATGGTCAAAGCTCAAAGCGGAATGGCTCTTGACGATTTCATGCGTGCCCAGAACGGCATGTCTCTTTCCGAATATAAAACTTTTCTGAAAAGCCAACTTGTTGCCCAGCGCTATGTGGCAATGAAAAAACAGACAGAACTGCAGAATATTGCCGGTCCGACTGATACCGATATCAGATCGTACTACGAACTGTATAAACAGAACTTCGTGCAGCCCGACATGGTCAAGCTGTTCCTCGTCGTTGTGCCCAAGGGAAATACTGCGGATGTTTCTGCGGTTGCGAAGAAAAAGCTCGACGATTTGCAAAAGCAACTCAGGGACAAGCCCTCCTCGGTATCCGAACTCAAGATTCGCTCCCAAACCGCAAATTCCGGTTTTCAGGCCGGGGATCTGTATATAAACAAGAATGCAGCGGCTTCCCAGCAACTCGGCATTTCAATGGATTCACTGCTGAAAATTTTCAAGATGAATCAGAACGAAGTTTCCGATGTAACCGAGACTCCAGAGGATTTTCAGTGTTTCGTTGTTCAGGAAAAATATCCGGCCAAGATTCTCGAGGTCAGCGATGTTGTTAAACCCGGAACAACGGTCACCGTTTATGAATACATCAAGAACAACATGCAGGCTCAGGCCCAAAATACTGCTGTAAACGAAGCCCTCGTTCAGCTCATCAACGAACTCCGCAAACCCGAGAATTTCCAGATTCTTAAAAGCGGAGCGGATCTTGATAAAGCGTTGACGTGGTAAGCGATGGCATCTAGACGAAAAGGCAGAATACTCGCATTCCAGGCTCTGTATGCCTGGGATGTTTCCCGGCGCTCACTTTCGGAATTGCTTGATTTCGGATGGATAGAAGAAGACAAGCGCGAACGACTCGGGGAAGACGGGATTGCTTTTCCCCGGCTCATTATTGCGGGCACTGTCGAGCATATTCTTGAAATAGATATCTATATAAAAGAAAATCTGACAAACTGGGATTTTGACCGCTTGAACAAGGTCGATCTCGCCATTTTGCGCATGAGCGTTTATTCTCTCTTGTATCAAAAGGACCTGCATCCCTCGATCGTCATCGACGAAGCTATAGATATTTCCAAGGAATTCGGATCCGATGAATCGTTCCGCTTCATCAATGCCGTTCTGGACAGTATTCGCAAGCAGCTCAAGGATACCCCGGAGCAGTAACATGAAGCAAAAAAAGCGTACCTGCGTCCGATTAGCCGGATTAGCGGCGACCTTCGCAACTGTCGCGACAGTTGCGCTTTTTTTTGCTTCCTGCTCTCAGTCAGACCCGAACGCAGGTTTTTCACACAAACTTACATCAATCGACTCATACATCTCCGCCGGGGAAGAGGCCAAGGCCTTAAAAAAGCTTGCTTCAATCCGGAGTTCTGCCTCGAGCGCTTCCCAGTGGCTTTCCATTGCAAAGCGGGAACGTTCTCTCGGCAAGTACGGGCAGGCAGCGGTCACCCTTCGTAAGGCATCCCGGAAGCTGCCTGCCAACGAAAGTCTTACTGCAGTATTGGTTGATACACTTATTGAAGAGAAAAAATTCACCGAAGCAGCCGGATTTACCGACATTCTTCGCTCTTCGCGCTATACGCCGCTTGCTTCGTATGCGGGAATCTTCGGAGCGAAAACATTTGCCGATCTTGGAGCTGCTGATCCCGAATGGTGGATATGGGCACTCGAAGCGACGGGTCTGCCGTTATTTCGCCGGAATGCCGCTGTTATGCACGCAGTGAGTGGCAATTATGCCGCGGCCTGTTCTCTCGGTACCGATGCCCCTGGTGAAGCCTATTTTTATGCATTGCTCTGTTATGATGCGCAGTTTTTTGATCAAGTATTTGTGTATCTACCACTGTCTGGAATCAACATCCGTACAGCACGAGACTTGACGCTCATGGCAGACACTTCTGTTTGCAGGGAAGACACGCCTCTGGGACGACTTCTGTGGTCCACGCTCGCTTTGCGTAATCCGGTGTTTTCGCCGCTGCCGTACTACAATCTGTCGGCAACTTCAGCAAATGCGTATGATGAAAAAACAGAACTCGAAGCCTGCCTGTCGCTCTTTCCTTCATATTATCCGGCTGTTGTGCGTTACGTGCGCAGCGTGCCGCCAGAGAAAAATGCCGAAGCACCCGACCTGGTTGCCGACGAACTTGAACGCGAAGGATTTCGGACTCTGGAGGCGGAGGATGCATTAGTGCATTCTCCGGTCGATGCAAACGTTGCTGCTACCGTGCTCGAACGGGCTCTTTCCCTTGATAGGGGAGGGGCTACTAGTGACATGCGTCTGCGGATAGAAGCGTTCCGTTTTGCACACACGCAGCATCCGGACAGAATTCGCTCTGCGTCGCAGATGTGGAAACTTCTCGAAACTACCGGAAATGACCCCGTCGTTCATCGGTACGCGGTATGGTATTTTGCTTCGATTGGCAATTTCGACTCGTGTTTTACCCTGAATCAGGCTTTGAAGGATCAATCAATTCCCTTTTATACAGCTCTTGAAGCGGCATTTGCGGGTGATCTCGACCGTGCAGAGACCGAGTTCGGGAAAGTCGCGGACAGCTTGCCCGGGACCTGGCAAGCGCTTGCAAATATAGCTCGTATTCGCTTTAAAAAACATGATCATGCCTCTGCTATCGAGGATCTCTCCGTGGCGACAGGAATGACGAATGATGATGAAGTTAAGAGTGCCCTTCAATATGAAACAGCTACCATTTTGGTCGATATGCGCATGATGGATCGAGCGGCAAGTATTGCCGGTTATGCGCTCGAACTCGATCCGTCCAATTATCACGCTGCCCTGCTTCTGCGTGAGCTGGAAGCGATTCGATAAAGAGCGCCGCTTTTAAAAAAAAGCCGCCTTTAAAAAACGAAAGGAGCAGCTTGTGCTGCTCCGATACCTGACTGGTCAATAACCGATTATTCAATCACCGCAATTATGTCTGCCGCTTTCAGAATAAGATGGTCTTCACCGTCAATCTTTATCTGCGTGCCGGTATATTTGTCGTACATGACTTTCTGACCCACGGAAACCTTGATTTTTTCCTTGTCATCGCCTACTGCAACTACGAGCGCGGTCTGGGTTTTTTCCTGTGCGGTATCCGGAATAATAATACCGCTTGCTGTTTTTGCTTCAAGTTTGTCTGTTTTTACCAGAACACGATCTGCCAATGGCTTGATTTTCATTAATATCCTCCTGCAATGACAAATATACGAAGAAAGCAGGGTAGGGGTCAAGCAAAATAGGTGGGACTTCAACTGATTCATAATGATACAAGAATGGGTTCAAAATGGAGTGGTGGGTCAAAAGTACCCTATTTTGTGTTGCTCGTCTAATAATGTTCCTTTTGACACGGGAGAGATACAGACTGAAAATTGGTATAAGTTATTATATAGTATAGGTTTGTATGTTTACTTTATTACAAGGACATACCTTGTCTGGTTGGCATGCGAATTGCTTATTATGTATATCACTTAATGTCTTATTCGGAGGATACAATGGTCAATACATCAGTTAAACGAACGATCAACGACGACAATATACTCTCTACCTATCTGAAAGAAATCAACCTGATTCCTCTTCTTACTAGGGAAGAAGAATATACTTACTCGATGGCCGCTGCGGCGGGAGATCCTGTTGCCCGGGAAAAACTGGTAAAAGCCAATCTCCGGTTTGTGGTAAACGTCGCCAAGAAATATCAGAACCAGGGATTACCCTTCATGGATTTGATAAGCGAAGGAAATATCGGCCTTCTTAATGCCGTGGAGCGATTTGACGCAACCAAGGGTTATCACTTTATCTCGTATGCCGTATGGTGGATCCGCCAGGCGATTTTGAAAGCGGTATGCGAAAAATCACGCATGATCCGCCTTCCGCTCAATCGTGCAAATGAACTCGTTCAGATTGAAAAGGCGCGCAAGGTCGTGGTGAACAATCGGACCGAAGAAGCTGAATTGAAAGAAATTGCGGGACTTCTAAATATGACACAGGATCATGTCCGGGATATCGTCAATATCTCTCGCGAAATGATTTCGCTTGATACGCCGCTTTCAATAGATCGAGATTCGAGCAGCGTCGGTGATTTTCTTGAAGACGATCAGTACGAACAACCTGAAGACATGGTGATAGAAGCGAATCTTCGTGAGGATATCGACATGATTCTCGCTTCGCTTTCAGACAAGGAAGCGGAAGTTATTCGATACCGCTTTGGTCTGAACGGCTACAAAGCGATGTCCCTTAAGGAGATCGGTGATCAGTTCAATCTGACCAAGGAACGCATTCGACAGATTGAAAAAAAGGCCATCAGACGCCTGCAGCATCCGAGCCGCATGGGCCGTCTTGAAGCCTACGTAGCGTAAAAAACAATTATTTTATATAATCGCCGCATGATACGTGCGGCGATTTTTGATATGGATGGCCTTCTGTTTGATACGGAACGCCTGTACTGCGAGGCTTGGCGAATTTTCGCCCCTGAAGCCGGTTATCCGGTAACCGATGAACTGGTGTATTCTTTCATAGGCCGCAACCACCGGGATACTCTGGAGATGGTTAATACCTGTTTCGGTCCCGGTTTTCCCTATGCCAATTTTGCACGTAAAACCCGAAACTGGATTAACGAAATTATGGCTGCAAACGGTCCACCCGAAAAAGCGGGTGTCCGGTTCATCCTCGAGTTTTTACGTTCACGGGCAATCCCTGTCGCACTCGCGACCTCCACTTCCGAAGATACCGCCCGGTGGATGATAGAACGTGCCGGACTTACTCACTTTTTTACAGCCTTTGCCTTCGGGAACGAAGTTTCCCGGGGGAAACCTGATCCGGAAATTTTCAATCTCGCGCTTTCGCGTCTGGGTTTGTTTTCTCCGGAATTCTGTGTTGTTTTCGAAGATTCTCCGGCAGGACTATCGGCAGCACATGCTGCAGGTATGAAAGGGGTATTTGTCAAGGATCTGATCGAGCCGGACGCAACTGTTCTTTCCCGGATATGGAAGCGGATAGACAGTCTTGAAGTGGCAGCCTTGCCAGAATTTTATTACAATATGTAATAAATATACAATAATACCTCCCTTTAATGCATAAATATACTTGACTTTGCATCTTGAATTCGGTAGTATATGGCCATACGCACGTAAACGAAGACGTTTCTGCACCATCGGTGTAGAAACGTCTTTTTTTTTACAATCGCTCTGGAGGGCTATATGAGCATAGTAACTCGAACCGATATCGGATTGCTGGTCAAAGAAAATGACGTTCAATTTATCCGGCTTCAGTTCACCGACCTCTTTGGTCAGCTCAAGAATATTGCAATCACCCCGACTCAACTTGAAAATTGTCTCGATAACCAGTGTATGATTGATGGTTCAGCAATTGAAGGCTTTGTACGTATTGAAGAATCCGACATGTACCTGTATCCCGATCTTGATACCTTTTCCGTGCTTCCCTGGCGTCCCCAGCAAGGGAAAGTTGCACGATCAAACTGCGGTGTATACAATCCGAACGGCACGCCTTTCGAAGGATATCCTCGCTACATACTAAAAAAACAGCTTGAGGGGGCCAACGCTCTCGGCTATACATTCAATGTGGAGCCGGAGCTCGAATTTTTCCTTTTTTATACAGATGACAAGGGTGAACCAACGACAGAAACACATGACAATGCTGGTTATTTCGATCTCGGTCCCACAGACTTAGGCGAGAACGCGCGGCGCGAGATGGTTCTGGTTATGGAGCAGATGGGTTTCGAGATCGAGGCATCCCATCACGAGGTCGCGCCGGGTCAACACGAGATCGATTTTCGATTTGATGACGCCCTAATAACAGCCGATCGTGTCATGACTTTCAAATTGATAGTTAAAACGATTGCGCAGCGGCATGTCCTCCATGCTTCCTTCATGCCAAAAAGGCATTACGGCGATCACAAATCCAACAGTGAATTCCTACAAACGGCTTGTTCTCGGTTTTGAGGCTCCGGTGTACATTGCCTGGTCACCTGCCAACCATAGTCCCCTGATCCGTATTCCATCCGCCCGCGGAAAAGCAACACGGGTGGAGTTGCGTAGTCCTGACCTGACTTGTAATCCATACCTTTCTTTTGCGATAATACTAGCAGCAGGTTTGGACGGTATCGAGACGAAAATGACTTCGCCCCCTGCGATGGAGAAGAATATTTTTCAGATGATCAAAGAAGAGCGGGAAGTAGATGGGGTTGACAGTCTTCCGGGAAGCCTTGCCGAGGACGTTGCCCTGCTCAAGTGCAACTCTCTGGCTATGAATGTGCTCGGCGAGCATGTTTTTTCGCGGTTTATCGAGGCAAAGGAGAAAGAATGGGATGAATTCCGTACCAGGGTTACACCAAGGGAACTGGAATCATATCTGACTAAATATTGAAATGAAAAGTGTAATCATTGCTTTTTCAAACCCGCTTCTCACCAACTGGATGACTTCGGCCCTGAACCGCGGTGGTTATACTATTGAATACTCCTGCAAAACTGCGGGAGATGTGGCGCGCGTCGCCGATTTTTGCACAAGCCCGGTTGTTGTCAGCGGTTTTCAGTTTTCTGACATGACAGCGGAAGGTCTCATGGACCTGCTGCAAGAGCGCCTTGCCGTGGTTACGATCGTTCTTCCACACCAGCGAGATCTGATCGAGCGAACAGACATGCTGGTTTTACCGTATCCGCTTTCTTCGATGGATCTGCTACAGGCGATAGGCGAGGCAGAAAAGGCGGCCGCGAGTCAGGCTGTCTCGGTGGGCACTCCCGTTACTGATGCCGGTTTCCGGCCTACGGATCGGCCCGCCGAGGAAAAACTGGTAATCATCAAGGCGAAGGATATTTTAATTGACAAATTTCAGATGACGGAGTCACAGGCGCATCGGTTTCTGCAAAAATCCAGTATGGATCGGGGCCTCAAGCTGATTGACGCGGCAAAAATGGTGATCGAAAATACGCTTGTCTGAGTGGTTCGTACTCTTGCCCTGAAAATAAAAATCAGGTATATTGCACTGACACGAGCTTCAATACGCTTTTCCAGGAAGAGCCCGGTCCTATGACCGGGCTCTTCTATTTTTTTATACACTGCGGGGGAGATATGAAATCCAAGTTTATTTTTATTACGGGCGGGGTTGTTTCGTCGCTGGGCAAGGGCATTACGGCCGCATCCATCGGACTTTTGTTGAAAAGCCGGGGGATCAAGGTTGTTAACCAGAAATTCGACCCGTACCTTAATATCGATCCGGGCACGATGAATCCCTACCAACATGGAGAGGTGTTTGTTACCGAAGACGGCGGGGAAACCGACCTGGATCTCGGACATTACGAACGCTTTACCGATGTTCCCCTGCACCGATTCAACAATACAACCGCGGGAAAGGTATACCTTGCGATACTCGACCGCGAGCGGTCGGGTGGGTATGCAGGAAACACCGTGCAAGTCATTCCGCATGTGACCGACGAAATTCAGGGCCGCATTCTGCAAACCGCGACCGAAACCGGAGCCGATGTAATCATTACCGAGATCGGTGGTACCGTCGGTGACATTGAATCCCTTCCGTTTATCGAAGCTATACGGCAGATCAAGTACAAGGTCGGTAAGGAAAACTGCATATTCGTCCATCTGGGCTTGCTCCCCTACCTCAAAGAATGTGGCGAGCTCAAAACCAAGCCGATGCAGCACAGCGTCAAGGAACTGCTCGGTTTCGGTATACAGCCGGACATTATCATGTGCCGCAGCGAAAAGCCGCTGACTAAATCCATTCGCGAAAAACTGGGACTATTCTGCAACGTCACACAGGACGCAATCATCGAAAATCTGAGCGCGAAGTCGATATACGAGGTTCCGCTCATGCTCGAGCACGAGGGACTTGGCAAGAGCTTGTGCAAACTTCTTAATTTGACCGACGCGAAACCGAATCTCGACGAATGGCAGGCTATGGTCCACCGCTACTATCATCCCGAAAAGGAAGTGACTATCGCCCTTGTCGGTAAATATGTGGAACTTCATGACGCCTACCTCAGTGTGGCCGAAGCCCTAACAGCTGGCGGAATATTCCACAATGCACGCGTAAAGATCGACTGGATTGACTCTGAAAAAATAACCGGTGCAGATAAAACCGCGGAATTGCTTGGTAAGGCGAACGGCATCATTGTGCCGGGCGGCTTCGGCGACCGTGGAACTACGGGAATGATTTTGACCGCACAGTATGCCCGCGAGAAAAAAATTCCGTATTTCGGTATATGTCTCGGTATGCAGATTTCAGTTATCGAGTTTGCCCGGAACGTACTCGGCATGGTGGATGCAAACTCGTCCGAATTCAATACCGCAACAGATTATCCAGTAATCGACCTGATGCCCGACCAGCAAGGCGTCAAGCTTGGCGGAACTCTCCGGCTTGGTGTGTGCCGATGCGTCATCACCGAGGCAAGTCTCGCGGAGAAGGCATACAAGTTGCACGACATACAGGAACGCCATCGCCACCGTTACGAATTCAACAATTTGTACCGGCCGCAGTTCGAGGCCTCGCAAATGATTCTTACCGGACGAAATCCCGAGCGTAACCTGATCGAGATTGTCGAGTTGAAGGATCATCCGTGGTTTGTAGGGGTACAGTTTCATCCGGAATTCGGTTCTCGGCCAAATCGTCCGCATCCTCTATTCAGGGATTTTATCGGCGCTTCGTTACCCAAGTAATTTGAAACTGCGCGGTACGCACCGTATGTTGCGTACCGCGCGGTTTATTTTTTTTCAAGCAATAGGTCGAAGGCAGCTTTTCGGGCGTCGAGCATGATGTCGTAATCACGGATCGGATCGGCGAGAGTGAAGGAAACGTAGCCTGACTGCTGGATGCCTGCTACATCGCCGGGGCCGCGAATCTTGAGATCTTCTTCTGCGATGGCAAACCCGTCTGTTGTTTCATGCATGATCTTGAGCCGGGCCTTGCCGTCCTCGGTAAGGTTTTGCGCATAGACGAGGAAGCAATACGACTGGATGCTTCCGCGACCGACGCGACCTCGCAACTGATGGAGTGCGGAAAGACCGAACCGCTCTGCATGTTCGATCACCATACAGGTGGCATTCGCTACGTCGACGCCGACCTCGACCACGCTAGTTGCTACGAGGATCTGTATGTTTCCCGCGCGGAATGCCGTCATTATATTTCGCTGCTCATCTTCATCTATTTTCGAGTGAATCAAGGCGACCGATGTTCCCGGGAAAAGGGTATCGCGGAGCGTTATGAACATTTCCTCAGCAGATTTAAGGCTTGCCGTATCGGACTCTTCTATGACTGGATACACAAAATAGGCTTGCCTGCCGCCCTTTAATTCGTTCCGGATAAAATCGTACACCTTGCCCTCGTTTCCGTGCCGCGCAAGGTGTGTGATGATACTTTTGCGCCCCGGGGGCATAGTACGTATAACTGACACGTCGAGGTCACCGAATACCGATAAGGCGAGCGTTCGCGGTATGGGCGTCGCGCTCATCATAAGTAAGTGAGGCGGTTTTTTTTCGGGATTGCTTTCGGTACCCTTTTCGATAATCGCGGAACGCTGGCGTACGCCGAAGCGGTGCTGTTCGTCGATGACGACGAGGCGAAGGTTTTTGTAGCGTACACCGTTCGAAAACAGGGCATGCGTGCCGATCACTAGATCGATGTTGCCGTCTGCAAGTTCACCGAGGAGCCGCGCGCGTCCGGCTGCTTTCAAGTTACCCGTGAGGAACGCGAGGCGTACTCCGATCGTTTCGAGAAGCAGTGCGGCATTTTCGGCATGCTGACGGGCAAGAAGTTCGGTGGGGGCGAGGATCGCACATTGGCAGCCATCTCCGATGAGGCGGAGACAAGCGAAAAAAGCGATGAGCGTCTTGCCCGAGCCGACGTCGCCTTGTAAAAGGCGTGCCATTGCAGGCGCGCCGGTTGGCTGCGGTAAGAGGTCGCGGTTTATTTCGTCGAGGACTACAATTTGATCGGTGGTCAACTCGAACGGTACTCGTTCGGCCAGTCGCCCCTGGAGGGGGTTGAGTGGTTCGGTTTTCCTGCTCTCCTTCGCCGGTATTTGATCAGGGAGGCGAACATCGGGCAGTTTTCCGCGTCGTTCGAGCGAGCGCTGGCCGATTGCGTATTCGAATAGAAAGAGTTCTTCGAAGATCAGAGCTTCGCGCGCCTTCAGTGCTTCGGCGAGTGTTGATGGATTGTGGATCATGGCGAGGATTTCCTGCTTCGAGGGCATGTTGCGTTCTGTCCTGATGCATTCGGGGAGCTCTGAGTCTATTCCTTTGCCGTATTCGACGAGAGCGTGAGCGATGATTTTCCGGAGCTGTGTCTGACTGAGACCTGCAGTAAGGGGATAGACCGGAAGCACACGGGCCGGGGCGTCTTCGAGCAACTCTATCTCGAAACTTGAAGACTGAATGGTGCCGAATTTGAGCTGAAAGCTGCCGTTGATCGCGACAAGGGAGCCAATCGGGAATGCTTTTTCCAGAAAGGGCCGATTGAAACAGGCAAGCTCTGCACCCGTGCCGTCATCATCCTCGATACCAATCTTCAGGGTTCGCATGCGGCCGAAGCCGAACCAGTCGTGGGTCATGACGGTCGCCCGGGTATTTATTTTGTGTGCAGTTTGGAATTGCGACAGGGGAATCTTGACTGTGCGGTCATCCCAGATCCGGGGCCAGTACGAAAGGAGATCCCCGACACTTTGAATTTCGAGTGCGTGGAGCAGTGCGACCGTAGCGGGTCCGACACCCCGGACACGGGATACCGGAACCTGAATCTCCCGTACGAACATCTACACCGGCAACCGCATCAGGAATGCGACGAGCAGTGCCGAGCCGTACCCAAGGCCTACGCGGAGGCCGAGCATGACTACGAATGTAAGGATCAAGGACAGGCGGTAATTCATGGTGTGACCGTGACTGAAAAAACGGGTGACAGATGAAATGACCGGATTCAGGAATCGGTCGAGCATAGTCCAGAACTGGGAGTATCCGTACCGGTTAAAAAGGTCATAAATGAGGCGGATCGCTAGAAACAGCACCAATATGTTCAAGAAAAAGCTGACAAAAGACCAGACGACCGAGACGAGGCCGGCAAGGATAATACCAACGGTGATAGTGCCGGTGACCGCGAGGGTCGAGAATGACATCGAGGCTACCGAAAGCACACCGAGGGCGATGATAGGCGAAAAATCAACGGCACCCACGCGGGTGAACGAAAAGCGCCTGAACCAGTTGAGGTAAGGGTCGCACAAAGAGGCGATGAACCGACCGACAGCAGTGTGCTCGAACTGGGGCATCCAGGACATGAAGATGCGCAGGAGGCAGGCGAATGAATAGGCCGTAATGAGGGTGCTGCAGGTGCTAAAAATCGAATAGAGCATGTGTGTTTCCTTCCGTGTTCAAAATTTGTTTATTCTTTCCAGGCTTGAACGACTCCGGGTATCTCGAGAACCTGTTCCATAAAACCGTCGCTGGAGGAAACCTGTATCTGGTTAGCCACCTTGATTATATAGGGTTTATGGAGAGTATCCAGATGTAAATATACTGCACAATTACCAGAAGATTCAAACAAAAAATCGCGCAGGGGATGTAGTTGATTTTCTTCGTGGATCGAGGGATCCAGTTTAATGTGGACTTCTCGAATCGATTTAGCCTGCAGTTCTTCGGGATTAATCCACGAGTCAACGAGAAAGCTCGCCGTATCGCGGGATGTGTCAATTTTGCCAACGAGTCCCCAAACAGTATCCGGAATAAGCGTTTCGCGACATTTTTCCCAGGTTTTCGGGAAGAAGGTTAGGTCGATGGTACCGTTGAAATCTTCGAAGGAACCGAAGCCCATCCATTTTCCTGCCTTCGTCTGGCAGGGCCGCACCGTTTTTATCATGCCGACAAGGGTGTAGCTTTTATCTTTCTGTGCCCGATCGGGAAAACGTATGTCGAAGGTTGCCGCGCGGTCAAAGGCCATGCGGTAGGCGTCGAGAGGATGGCCGGAAATGTAGAAACCGATCAGTTCCTTTTCGATCCGGAGCTTTTCCTTTTGCGGCCAGTCTTCTATTTCTACGAACACGAAATCGGTGAATTCCTCGACTCCGGTATCCTCGAAAAGGCTTACCTGGCCGAAGCGGGTCGCTTCCTTTTTGTGCGCGGCATATTCAATCACGCGTTCGAGGTTGGTCAGAAGGGAGGAACGGAATTGGCCGAGCCGATCGAAACTACCGGTTTGGATGAGGACTTCGACCGCCTTCTTGTTTACCGTGCGAAGGTCCACCCGGTCGAGGAAGTCCATAAAGGACGCGTAGGGCCCGTTTTTTTCGCGTTCGTCGACGATCATCGCCGCGGCTTGCTCGCCAAGGCCCTTGATGCCGAGAAGTCCGTACACGATGTGTCCTTCAACTACCGAAAAGTATGCGTCGGAGCGGTTTACGTCAGGCGGATCGATCGGAAGTCCCATCTTGCGGCCTTCGGCGATGTATTCGGGGAGTTTGTCAGTCGAGGCGATTTCGTTCGTAAGGTTGGCAGCAATGAATTCCGCGGGAAAGTTGGCTTTGAGCCAGGCGGTTTGGTAGGCTACAACCGAATACGCTGCTGCATGGCTCTTGTTAAAACCATAACCGGCAAAGGGAATCAGAATTTCGAAAATGCGGTCGGCGTCCTCGGCCTTGAAGCCGTTCTTGACCGCACCTTCGATGAAGGTCACTTTTTCCTTTTCCATGACCTCTTTTTTCTTTTTACTCATGGCGCGGCGCAGAAGGTCCGCTTGTCCCAGGCTGTAGCCACCAATACGCTGGGCAACCTGCATGACCTGTTCCTGGTAGACAATGACCCCATAGGTTTCTTCGAGAATGTCCTTGAGACAGGGATCGGGATACACTATTTTTGCCGGATCGAACTTGGATTCGACGAACTGGTCGATATATGCCATCGGGCCGGGGCGATACAGAGCGTTCAGGGCTATCAGATCTTCCATCTTGTCGGGCTTTGCCCGCTTGAGGATGTTCTGCATCCCCTGGCTTTCAAACTGAAACACGGCAGCACTTTTGCCTTCGCCGAGCATTTTGAAGGTTGCCGGATCCGTATCGCTAATTTTCTCGATGCTGAAATGTGCGAGGTCTCCGCCGCGCTTGTGGATGAGATCCTCTGTGTGTTTGATGAGCGTGAGGGTCTTGAGTCCGAGAAAGTCCATCTTGACGAGGCCGCAGTCTTCGATCAGGTCCATGGTGAACTGGGAGGCGACTTTACCTGTCTTTCCGTCCTTATAGAGGGGAACGTAGTCCGTCAACTTGGTTTTGCCGATGACGATACCGGCGGCATGAAGGCTGGTGTTGCGATTTGTACCCTCGAGGGAGATAGCGATATCGAAGAGCTCGGAGAACCGGGGTTCGTTTCGGAGGGTCGCCAGTTCGGGTTGCGCCTCGAATGCTTTTGCCAGGGTAATTTTCGGGTCATCCGGTACAAGTTTCGTGATCATGTTCACGTCGCCAAGGGGAATTTCAAGCACACGGGCAACGTCTTTTATGGCTGCTTTCGGTTTTAGTGTTCCGAAGGTGATGATCTGGCCAACCCGATCTTCTCCATATTTTTGACGTACATATTCAATAACCTCTTGTCTCCGTTCGAAGCAGAAGTCGACGTCGAAGTCCGGCATGGAGACACGTTCGGGATTGAGGAATCGCTCGAACAGGAGCTTGTAACGCAGGGGGTCAATGTCGGTGATGCGCATGGCATACGCGACGATGGATCCTGCTCCCGAGCCACGGCCCGGACCGACGGGTATGTCATGTTTTTTGGACCAGTCGATGAAGTCCCACACAATGAGGAAATAGCCGACGAAGTCCATTTTCATGATTACACCGAGTTCGTAGTCTGCGCGCGAGCGGATTTCTTCAGTAATGATGGGATAGAGCTTTTCGAGGCCTTCGTACACGAGGTGGCGGATGTATTCATCTTTATTCGCAAAGCCCTCAGGAATTTCGTAAACAGGGAGAAGGGGACCGGGGGTGGTGATTTCCACCTTGCACATTTCGGCAATGCGCACCGTGTTCGACAGCATTTCCGGGTAGTCGGGGAAGAGTTTTGACATCTCGTCCCCGTCTTTCAGGTAGAATTCGGAGCCGTCGAATTTCATCCGTCCCGGCTCGTTTCTCGTCCGCTTGGTGCCGATGCACAGAAGAATATCTTGCGCGATGTAATCTTTTTTGAGGCAATAGTGAGCGTCGTTCGTGACGACCATCGGGACGCCGAGCCGTCTTGCCATGGCTACGAGCAGCGGTGCCACCCGTTTCTGTTCGGGAATACCATGATCCTGCAGCTCGATGAAGTAGTTTTCGTCCCCGAAGATGTCCCGGTATTTTCGCACCAGAGCTTCGGCCTCTGCTGTTTTGCCATCGAGGAGGAGAGAAGGTAGCTGTCCGGCGATGCAGGCCGAAAGGCAGACGAGGTCTTCCGAATACTGGCGAATCAACTCTTCGTCGATGCGCGGTTTGTAGTACATACCTTCGGTGAACGAACGGGAAGTAAGGTGTATAAGGTTGCGGTAGCCTTTTTCGCTTTTAGCGATCAGGACAAGGTGGTAATATTTTGTGCGGTTTTCGGCTTCGCCGCGTTCGCTCCGGTGGTTGGGCGCCACGTAAAATTCGCAGCCGACCAGCGGGTTGATCCCCTGTCCCTTGCATTCGCGGAAAAACCGGAGTGCGCCGAACATGTTACCGTGGTCGGTAATGGCGAGAGCAGTTTGGCCCAGTTCTTTCGCGCGCGCGATCATCTTTTTATAGGAAGAAGCTCCATCAAGGAGCGAGAAATCGGTGTGTACGTGAAGATGAACGAAATCCTGCATAGCTGTCGAGTATAGCATGGAAGAAACGGTTTCCGCTAGGGAAGGATGGATTGCCTTCTTCGGTCCTGTATTCTTTCGGATATGAAATTTTGTGTATCAAATCGCAAATTTTGTCCATTCCTTTCTGTAAAATGTGGCTGTAAAGTGAATAATCGACCAACGAGGCGAAAGGAGGTTGAGGCATGGTACGGAAAGAAAAACTGACAGTCGGACTATTCGGGATCGGTCTTGATACCTATTGGCCCCAGTTCGCCGGACTCAAGGAGCGCCTTGAAGGCTATCAGAGCCGTATCGGTGATCAAATCAAGTCTGCAGGCAATATCTCTCTCGTTGATGCCGGCCTTGTGGACAATCCCGCCCGATCCGATGAAGCTGCTGCCCTTTTTCGCCAAGAACAGGTTGATATCATATTTTTGTATATCTCGACGTATGCGTTGTCTTCTACCGTTATGCCGGTTGTTCAGAATGCGAATGAAATATGGAATAGTTGTGGTTCTAGTAATTTGCGCTATCATAAAAAAAGTCGCCTACTCTCTCCTTGTCTATATGGATCAACAGCTTGTTAACTCTGGACTTGAATAACAAAGGAGCTCACGATGATTAGAAAGGCTTTTAAAATGCAATTACGAAAAGGATACGAAGCGGAATACAAAGCCCGTCACGATGCACTGTGGCCGGAATTGTTGAAAGAACTTGAAGCAGCCGGTGTGAGTGATTATTCGATTTACCTGGATGAGGAAACGCTGACGTTGTTCGCGTTCCAGAAACTGAAAGACTACAATACCTCCGCCGATCTTCGTACAAAGGAAATAGTAAAAAAATGGTGGAAATACATGGGTGATATAATGGAAACCAATGTAGACGGTTCACCCATTGCGATCGATTTGACTGAAGTTTTTCACATGGATTGAGGGAGAATAAAATAATGACATCACGGGAACGGGTTCTACGGGCATTCGGAAAAATCAAAGGACGACCTGATCGGGTTCCTCTTCAATTTGATCTGTGTAAAAAGCTGACAGAACATTTTTCTGCAAAATTCGGACTGGATCCGGAATATGCCCTGTCCTACTACGAAGACTTGACCTATCGCATTTCGGCCAACAAGATCAGGACTCGTCTTGGTTCGGATTGTATTGTTGTCGGTGGCACTGTGGCAGAGGGATTTGTTCCTGCCGATGCAGGAAACGGAATGTCTGTCAATGAATTCGGCATGTTGATGCGTCCAACTGATTTATATATGGAAGTAGTGAAGTGTCCCCTTGCAGATGCATCCAACGAGTCCGATATCAGTGCATATCAATTTCCCGATGCATATGCATCCGGACGGTTTATTGCCGCGGAACGGGACATCAAGGAATTTCGAAAGGACTATTTTATAATAGGAGACGTAGAGCTTTCTCTTTTCGAGTTAGCCTGGCATCTGACCGGTATGGAAAAATACATGATGGCACTGGCTATGGAAGAATCCTGGATTGAAGCTCTCAATGACAAAGTTGAAGAGTGGACAACAGGACTCGCCCTTTCCCTGGTTTCACGGGGTGTTGATGCCATCTGGCTGGGTGAAGATCTGGGAACCCAGACTTCCATGCTCATTTCTCCTGACATGTGGCGGGAGCGATTCAAACCCCGTTACAAGCGTTTGATCGCGCGTCTGAAGGCAGCCAATCCCGATCTTCTGGTAATTTTTCATTCTGACGGGGCAGTTGCTCCGCTCATGGACGATTTTATTGAACTGGGGGTCGATGTGTACAATCCTGTGCAGCCCAATGTCCCCGGTTCAGATCCGGAAGAGCTTGTCCGGAAATACGGTGGAAAAATTTGTTTCTTCGGTGGCATCGATCAGCAGGCCTTATTACCCAAGGGTGACCAGGATGCGATCAAAGCGGAAATGACTTCCCGTATGGATATTCTGGGGCGTTCCGGTGGCTATCTACTTGCCCCGGCACATATCGTACAGGCGGATGTAACGCCTGAGACCGTCGAGTTTTTCTGTTCTCTGGTAATCGGAAAAAAGTGATACATGCGTTAAATACAATCAATTCTAATCATTATTGATATTATTTGATTGACCCTAAGAGTTTTATGAGTGATAATGAGTAAAAGACAGAGCCTGGCTCTGTTTAATTTGTGAGGAGGAAGAAATGTCAAAGCGAATCTTTGCGGTTTTTTGTGTTCTTTTGCTGTCCGTTTCGGCGACAATGTTTGCCGGCGGTAAATCAGATGGATCTGGCGATGCCAAGAATAAAGTCTACAAGATCGGTGTTATTCCGAAGTTTATTGCCGAAGATTACTTCATAGCTTGCGAACGCGGTTTCCGCCAGGCTGAAAAAGAAATGGGCGGCAAAGTGAAAGTTGACTGGATCGGCGACACCATGTCCCAGACATCAGCAGCTAACCAGAAAAATTACATCCAGAGCTTTATCGACAAGCGTTACGATGCAATTCTTGTTTCTGCCCTCGATCCTGAAAGCTATGCAGACACCTTGAAAGCAGCCCGTGCAAAAGGTATCAAGGTTCTTACCTGGGATGCCGACGTGAATCCTGCTGCCCGTGACTATTTCGTCAATCAGGCAGAAAGCGACCAGATTGCAATTGGCCTTCTCAAGGGTCTGGCCGGCGATCTCAGCACCTATACCGCAGCAAATCAGGCAACAGTTGCTCTTGTTTCCACCACAAATGATTCTCCCAACCAGAATGCATGGCTTAAAGCAATCATCGGTGAATATAATGCCAAGAAAACCACTGACTATAAGCACATCAACCTGATGGCTGGTGACAACCAGATTGTGTATGCAGGAAATGATCAAGGAACTGCTGATGAAAAAATCAAATCCCTGTTGAGCGCCAACAAAGCAATCAAAGGAATTGTAGCTCTTTCTTCAAATACTGTTCCCGCAGTTTCTACTGCCCGTGATCAGCTTGGAATCAGCGAGTCAATCAAGATTGTCGGTGTTTCAGTTCCTGAATCCTCGAGAAAAGATATGGTTGCGGGAAAAATGTCTGCTGTTATTCTCTGGCAGCCCTTTGACCTTGGCTATCTTACCCTGTATGTTGCCCTTGATGTACTGCAAGGAAAGAAACCTGCCGGAACATTCGTATCTCCACTCAGCGGAAAAAACATGGCAACGAGCTTTATGGATGGAACCACAATGGTTAACTATCCTGCAGCCGGACACAAGATCATGGCAAACAATGTAGTTATCCTTGGCGAACCCATTGTCTGGAATCTGAAAAACATTGACCGTTTCCGCGGCTATCCTAAAGAAGACAGCGGTATGGCGGATTTCAGGAAGTAATACGAGTACCGGACAAACGGTAATCTTTTATTATGTCAACTAAGACGGAAAGCAGGCGGGACTGTATGGCTCACCTGCTTTCCGCTCTCTTTGTATGAGGGAAAGGAAACAAATGAAGACCGGTAAAGATGTTTCAGCCGCCGATGTTGTATTGCGCCTTGAGGGAATCAGCAAGACATTCCCCGGCGTAAAGGCACTTTCAGATATGTCAATCGATTTGCGACGCGGAGAAGTGCATGCGGTCTGTGGGGAAAACGGAGCGGGCAAATCGACTCTGATGAAGATCATTACGGGTGTTTATCAACCTGATTGCGGGAATATGCATCTTAACGGTGAGGTTGTGACAATTCACAATCCGAATGATGCTTATGCAAAAGGTGTGGCAATTATTTTTCAGGAAACCAGTCTTTTTCCTGACCTTACTGTTCTTGAGAATATTTTTATGGGTCATGAACTGATGACTTCAATTTTTGGCAAACGTTCCCCGTATCTTGACTACAAGGCAATGCGGACTCTTGCGAATGATATTTTTAAGCGACTGGGCATGGACATGGATCTGGATGTCCGGGTTTCCTCTCTTGGTGTCGCAACCAAGCAGATGGTAGAAATTGCGAAAGCTTTGTCCTTTGACTCACAGATATTGATTCTAGATGAACCGACTGCGGCATTGACTAATAAAGAAGTCGATACTCTTTTTGAAACTATACAGAAACTGCAAGCTCATGGCGTTTCGATGTTATATATCAGTCATCGGCTGGACGAGATTTTTCAGATTGCCGATCGGGTAACGGTTATTCGGGACGGAGAATTTGTGCGTACACAGGATGTCAACCTGGTAAGCAAAGATGATCTTGTTACCTGGATGGTGGGCCGGTCACTCAAGAATTTATTTGTGAAGGAAGAATTGGTACTTGGTGCCATTGTTTTTGATGCCAAAAAAATAACTCAGGAGGGAGTGCTTGACGGAGTTGATCTGTCGCTGCGGAAAGGTGAAATCCTCGGTTTGGCCGGGTTGGCCGGAGCAGGGAGAACCGAACTGGCATTGGCCATGTGCGGATTGACGCCGCTTGACAGTGGCAGTATAGAAATAAACGGAAAGACTGAACACATTCCTGATTATCGGGCAGCTATGGAGAAGGGAATTGTGTATGTCTCCGAGGACCGCCAGAAATATGGTTTGGTTATACATATGAGCGTTAAAGAAAATATCAGTTTCCCGCTGCTTCGAATGCTGTCGAATAAACTGGGGTTGATTCGCTGGAAGAAAGAACAGTCGGTGAGTGATGAATATGTCCAAAGCCTGGCTATAAAAACTCCGGGTCTTGATTTTTTGGTTAACAATCTGTCGGGTGGAAATCAGCAAAAGGTGTCTCTTTCCAAAGCGCTTGCTACGGAACCGCAGATTCTGATTCTTGATGAACCTACCCGCGGTATTGATGTGGGTTCAAAACATCAAGTGTACAAAATAATGACGGCACTGGTGAAAAACGGTAAGTCTATCATCATGATTTCCAGCGATCTGCCGGAAATCTTGGGAATGAGTGATCGGGTTGTGGTGATGAAAGGTGGACGGAAACAAGGCGAACTTGTCCGAAGCGAATTGAGTCAGGAGAAAATTCTCCAGATGGCTTTGTAAAGAAATGAGTAAGGATAACCGATGAAAACAAAACGCATATTCACCCGCGAATTTATGCTGGGCATTATTGTAATAGTGTTCCTTGTCTTTCTTTCGCTGACAACCAATTTTAACAGTAAAAGCGGAATATTCAGTCTTTTGCTTGATGTGAGTCCGACACTGATCGGAGCGATCGCTTTATCGCTGGTTATTATAACGGGCAATATTGATATTTCTGCAGGAACCATTTTAGGATTTGTCGCTTATTCAGCGGGAGCCCTTTCAAAAGCAGGCGTTCATCCGGTGATCTTTATGGCAGCCGGAATTATTACCGGGATGCTTCTGGCTGGTCTTAACGGCTGGATCTCGGTAACTTTCCGGGTACCGTCAATCGTCGTAACGCTTGCAATGAATATGTTTCACTTGGGATTCTATGCTACATTTCTGCCCAATTCCGGTTGGGTCGAAAACCTCGGTGAAAATTTTACCTGGCTCGGACGCGGACGATTTTTTGATCTGGTTCCATACATCTTCGTGATATCGATTATCATTTCAAGTATCAGCATATTTCTCATGAAATACACCAAGTTCGGAAAATCCCTGTATGCAGTCGGCGGAAACCGGCAGGCAGCGATTTATGCCGGTATCAATCCGGACCGCACCGTAATAAAGGTATATCTCATCGAAGGAGCACTTCTCGGTATAGCAGGGCTTTTAAAGGCGACAACTGCAAATGAAATTATGCCTTCGGCGTTTCAGGGACGCGAAATGGTATTTATCGCAGCGGCTGTAGTCGGTGGAATCAGCATTATGGGTGGTAGCGGTAAATTACTTGGAACAGTTTTTGGTGCAGTTCTAGTATATCTTCTCAGCATTACCATGATTTATTTGGGGTTTCAGGATTATTACCAGTTTGCCTTACAAGGAATAATTATATTGGTCGCCGTTTTTATCACTGTTACCAATTTTAAGGACTTGAAAAAAAGTTTTGCACGAACCTTCGGTATATCCGGAAAAAGAACAGAGGTGGGTATATGAAAACGAAGGGGCTTAATTATCAATTGATGCTTGGAATATTTCTCGTGCTGCTCATTATTGCATTCGGTATTGCAGAGCCAGTTTTCTTTTATCCAGATGTATTGTTTGATGTTACCGCGATAATCGGCGAGATCGGCATTATGGCCTTGGCCATGACGTTTATAATCACGACTGGTGGTATCGATCTTTCTGTTGGATATATACTACAGCTGAGCGCCATTGTGTTCGGTGCTGTTTTTGCAAATACCGGTAATTTTATATTGGCGATGGTGGCGGCCATCTTGACCGGAACTGCCTGCGGTTTGCTGAATGGTCTGATTATTGCAGGGACAAAAATACCGCCTCTCGTTACTACATTAGCAACTCTCAATCTGTATCGGGGTTTGTCCATGATTATTGCCGGAACGAATTCCTATTCAGGATTTCCCGAGGTGTTCAAGAAATTGACGACAACTCAATTATTCGGTTTTATGCCCATTACTTTTTTATATTTTGTTATTTTATTTTTCCTCTTCAATATGTTTTATACCCGGGGAAAACTAGGACGCACGCTGAAAGGAATCGGTTATAACGAGAACGTATTATTGTTTTCGGGAATTAAAACGAAGCGTGTGCTGTTGATGATTTATTCTTTAAGCGGTCTCATGAGCGCCCTTGCAGCCCTTGTATATCTGGGACGTCTTTCTTCTGCGAAAACAAGCATGGGAAATGATCTTAACCTCCAGGTTATAACTGCCGTTGTCCTTGGCGGAACCTCGACAATGGGCGGAGCCGGGAGCATTGTTGGTACATTTATCGGAGTTCTGATTATCGGAGTTTTGAAGAAAGGATTTGCTCTGCTTAATTTCAGCGGCAATATATTTAACTTTACCCTTGGCGCCATGTTGATAGCCGCCTTGATAATATTTGCTGTTCTAGAACGAAATAAAACAGGAAAACGAAAAGACAGCTCAAATTAACAACTTCACACCTGAATAATGTCGATGCCTTTATCACGTAAGGCATTGATGATGTTCGGGTTGGCGTCAGAAGTTGTAATTATTTTTGACGCCCGTTCAACAGGACATAAGGTAAGGCTGCCAATCTTGCCGAATTTGGAATCGTCAGCAAGGATAATCAGTTCCTTGGCGTGGGCAATCATCGCCCGCTCGACCTGTATAAGAAGCGATTCTGAATTGGTCAGCGCGTTTTCTGTAATTCCTTCTATGCCCATAAAGGCCTTTGTCGCATGATAATTGGCAAATGGATCGGCGCTGAGGTTGTTTAGGATAAGCAGCGAATTTGGATGAACGGTTCCTTCCGGTAATATTACCGTACATTTGGAATGCCGCACCAGATGTTCTGCAATTGCGAAAGAATTGGTAACGACGGTAAGCGTAAAGGACGAAATAAATTCTACCATATGAAACGTCGTGGATCCGCCATCAATAAAAATCGTTTCACCGTTCGTTATAAGTGTTGTAGCTTTTTTTGCGATTCGGCGCTTTTGTTCCAGTTTGAAATTGATGCGGCTGTCAAGCGAAGGTTCACCCTGTTCTGCTGTCGGTCGTGTATTTATTTGTTCAATCCCGCCCCGAACCCTGCGTAAAAGACCTTCTTTTTCCATTTCTATAAAAACTCGACGGATAGTGGCCTCGGATGCCCCAGTAGCTTCAACAACTCCATGAATATTGACAAAGGTATATAAATCGAGAAGGCGCAGGATTGTTTCTTTTCGTTCTCTTTCAAGCATGATGCATGATAGCAGAATCAGCATGCTGTGAAAAGTCTTCGATCAGTCGTTCTATTTTGGTAAAATTATCTTCCCTGCTGCCGACTTTTGAAAAAAGGGATGAAGTGCCTGCTACCAAAATATCAGCTCCGGCTGCGAGCATTGGCGGAATGTTTTCCCAGCTTACATTTCCGTCCACTTCGATAAGCGCGCTCAAATTGTATGTATCCAGATAGGCACGTAATTCCGCGACTTTACCTAATGCGGAAGTAATAAGCTTTTGACCGGAATATCCCGGATTGACCGTCATAATGCATATAACTTCGACTTCCGGAAGCAAGTACTTAAATTGCTCGATAGACATTCCCGGATCTATTGCAATTCCCGGTCTTCCGTCCCGGGACCTAATAAGGTCGATGGTCCGTAAGGGGTGGTATGAGGTCTCGGGATGAAAACAGATAATCGGGGAGCCGCTGGTAGTAAAAATGGGAATATAGGTATCCACATTTTCAATCATCAGATGGATATCAAGCGGTATGGAAGACCGTTCCGAAATTTTAGCACAAAAATCGGGACCGAGGGTAAAATTCGGAACATAATGTCCATCCATTATGTCTATATGTAGCAAGGATACTTGATGTTTTTCAAAGAGAGAAATCTCGTAATCGAGATTGAGAAAATCGGCACACATAAGAGAGGGTGCAATCTGTACGGGCTTGCCGGATTTGGTCATGGTGATGGCTCCTGTATCCAGTATAAACTACCTTTCGGAATTTAATCAATCAAAAACAATCAAAAAAGATTGATTAATAACAATTTATGAGTGATAATGATATCATCGAGGTTTACATGAAATTCGAATTGGGTGTTAAAAGTGATCCGGTTGAATATCGGTATTCATATGAATGGTTGTTTCGTCTTATGCAGGAGCAGGGTGTCACGTTGCTTCAGCTGGGTAGCTTTTTTGAACTATATTCCTTACCGGATGCCTATTTTGTGGATCTTCGAAATCTTGCGGAAAAGTTCAATATACGAATCAAAAGTGTATTTACTGCTCACCGGGAGCTTGGCGGTTTTTTTTCGTCAAACAAGTACATGGAAGCGGTAGCCCGAAAAAACTATGAACGACTGATTGCAGTCGCCTCCTTGCTGGGTGCTGACTTTGCCGGATCAAACCCGGGCGCTGTCTATCGCGACTGTTTGAGCGATAAAAAAGCAGGACTTGCGCGGTATGTATCCCATATAAAAGAGCTTTCTCAAATTGCAAAATTGTCCGGTTTGCGGGCACTGACAATGGAGCCGATGAGTTGCCTTGCAGAACCGCCAACGATACCTGACGAGATTGGTATGTTGATGACGGAGCTCGCTGCCTTCCATAAGATGAATATCGATTCGTCGGTTCCGGTGTATCTGTGTGGTGATGTTTCGCATGGGTATGCAGATATTGACCGTACCGTTATTCACCGGAATATCGAACTGTTTGAATTTGGAATACCCTGGATGTGCGAATTTCATTTCAAGAACACAGATCGAATCTATAATTCGACTTTTGGTTTCACCAAAGAGGAACGGGAACGCGGTATTGTCGATGTCGCAGAAATAGTCAGTATTGTACAGAAAAGAGCTTCCGATTGGCCGGTAAAGACTGTAACCGGATATCTCGAAATTGGAGGACCGAAATTGGGTCGGGATTATTCGGATCATCTTCTGGGTAATCAACTGGTCGAATCCCTGCAATGGATCAATGGTTGTATTCAGGAGAAAAAGGCATGAAAAATCTGGTGTATTATCTCGACAAACCGGCCGGGACTTTTCATCCGGTGGAAGAAGAAATCGGCGAGCCGGGACCGGGTGAAATTCGGGTGCGCACGCTTCGGACTTCGATTTGCCAGTCTGATGTCGTCATTTACCGGCAGGGTTTATCCCGAATCAAAAAATGGCCCGCAATTATTCTGCATGAGGCCAGTTGTCTCGTCGATGCAGTTGGTTCCGGCGTTAGCCGGTTCAAAGTTGGCGATTTGGTAGGACTCGGTTGCGATATTCCTTGTGGAGATCGTTCCTGCATGTACTGTGGTGATGCAGGAACCGGCGACTGGACGAGTTGCCCGAACACACAAGCGACGGGTCATGAGTTTTCCGGTTTTGCCCGAAAATATGCCATTCTTCCGGCCTGGTTTGTGGAGTTGGGACCAATTGCGCTTTTTAAGCCTTCGGTAAGCGCCGATCATGCCTGCCATCTCGAACCGCTTGCCTGCAATCTTGAAGGGCTTACGCGCGTAAATAGTTGTATTGAAAATCGGGTCGTTGTTCTCATCGGGGCCGGCTCTCAAAGTGTGTATGCATTACAGTGTTCACTCGCAATGGGAGCACGGAAAATCATTCTGGTTAACCGGGGTGCCGAACGGCTCGAGCGAGTGTTACGGGATTTCGGTGGGCTTCGAGTCGCAGGTATTGTGTGGAAGGAAGATGCACGGGAGAAAGTGCTTGCAGAATGCGCGCCATTCAATGAACCTCATTTTATCATGGTGAATGCATCTGCCGAGAGTGCATATCGGCTTGCTGTAAGTTTGATGGGGTATGGTACCGTGCTTGATGCGCACGCCGGCGTCAAAGGAGCCGGCGGGAAACCCAAGATCGCACACGAGATAGATCTAAATAATGAGGTTCATTACAAACTGCAGTGTTATCAGGCAACTCATGGCTCGTCAATGCGTGGAATTGAATTGGCCCGCCAGTTTATTGCCGACAAAAAACTACCTTTGCTTGACTTGATGACAAATAAAACCGAGCGGTTCCCACACGCACGAATTCTGGATGCGGTCAATAGGGCCTCAGATCCGGACAGCCTTAAAATTATCATCGATTGGGAGGATACACACCCATGAAAGCACTCGAATTGCGTCAAAATGGTGTCCTCGAATATACCGAAATAGAGATACCGACAGGATCGGGAATTCTGGTAAGAGTCGCGTTTTCGGGTATTTGCGGATCAGATATTCCGCGGGCTTTTCAGGGTAAAGCGTATCACTATCCTTTGGTTATGGGACACGAGTTTTCCGGTGTGGTTGAAGAATCCATTCCGGGTTCAACTTTTGCAAAGGGTGATCGCGTTGTGGTATTTCCTCTTATTCCTTGTCGTACCTGTTCGGCATGCGCGACCGGGGACTATGCCCAATGTGAGAAATATGATTATTTCGGTTCCCGAAGAAATGGCGGTTTTGCCGAGTTTGTCCGTGTGGACGAGGCAAATCTTTTTCGTATTCCCGATGGAGTAAGCCTCCGGTCTGCGGCAATGACCGAGCCTTGTGCCGTGGCATATCATGGCGTTGAAAAATTGGATATCAAGGCCGGTATGAGTGCGCTTGTCATTGGCGGCGGCCCGGTCGGAAATATGGTCGCTCAATGGTTACGGGTCAAGGGCTGTGGCCGGATTTATGTGGCCGATATTGATCCCGCTAAACGGGAGATTGCAAGCGCTATGGGCTTCGTCGCCATAGATTCCTCGACTGTTGATCTTCATGACGAACTTTTTCGCCTGGAAAAAACGGATGGTGTTGACTGTGTGGTGGAAGCGGTCGGGTATCCCGCAACATTTTTACAAGCACTCAAGTGCGCCGGACGGTTTGGACAGATAGTGTTTATGGGAAATATTCTTGGAACTTTTTCCGTACCCGAAAAAGATTTTTCACGAATATTACGGAACGAAAATAAAATTATTGGTACCTGGAATTCAAAAATTGAACCGCGGGGCAAGGATGACTGGAGCGCTGTCTTGCAATTCCTCGACAAACAGATACTGGTAACACCCTTGATAAGCCATGAGATGCCTCTCGGTGAAGGACCTGCAATCTTTGCAAAAATTGCAGAAAAAAAAGAATGGTTCAACAAAGTTATGTTTTCGATTTCCTGAAATACAAGGAGAATTATGATGGGAGATTCATTGATACAGGCGTCATACCTTGCCGCCAAAGAAACCTATGCACGCTGGGGAGTGGATACCGGGAAGGCAATGGATGCTTTGAAGAAGATTTCTCTATCGATCCAATGCTGGCAGGGTGATGATGGCTCTGGTTTTGAAAACCCGACCGGCCCGCTGACCGGGGGGATTGCAGCTACGGGAAACCATCCGGGGAAAGCGCGAAATGCAACGGAACTCCGAAGCGATTATGAGACTGCTTTTTCTCTCATTCCCGGATCACACCGGGTCAATCTGCATGCCATTTATGCAGAAACCGGCGGAAAAAAAGTTGAACGCGATGAGCTCCTCGGTGAGCATTTTGAAGGATGGATCGACTGGGCACGTGAAAAAAAAATCGGTATTGATTTTAACAGCACCTTTTACAGTCATCCCCTGTCAGCCGACGGATTCAGCCTTTCAAGCCGGGATGAAGCAAAACGGCGGTTTTGGGTGCGGCACGGACAGGCAAGCCGTCGCATCGGTGCCTATATCGGAGAAAAACTCGGTAAACGGGTAGTGACGAACCACTGGATTCCCGATGGATACAAGGATATGAGCGCAAATCGGCTCGAGCCTCGCACAATACTGCTTCGCAGTCTGGATGAAATGTTTTCGGAACAATTAAATCCGTTGTTAAATATTGATGCAGTCGAAGGAAAGTTGTTCGGTTTGGGGAGTGAATCCTATGTAGTGGGCTCACATGAGTTTTACCTGGGCTATGCCATAACCCGCAAAAAAATGATGTGTCTGGATATGGGGCACTTTCATCCAACAGAAATGGTATCGGATAAAATCAGTTCGGTTATGCTGTATCTGGATGAATTGCTTTTACACGTAAGTAGGGGAGTCCGATGGGATTCCGATCATGTCGTAGCACTTGACGATGAACTGATAGCGCTGACGAAAGAATTGGTACGAGGTAATTTTCTTGGTCGGACAAATATCGGTCTTGATTTTTTCGATGCATCCATCAACCGGGTTGCAGCCTGGGTTATTGGTGTCCGCTCTACTTTGAAAGCCCTGCTTATTGCTCTCCTCGAACCAACTGATCAAATTCAAAAGGCAGAAGCATCTGGTGACTTGACCGGAAGGCTCGCAATGATCGAAGATTTTAAAACATTGCCTTTTGGCGCGGTGTGGGATTACTATTGCGAAACAATGGGGGTTCCTTCGGGCAATTCCTGGCTCGTAAGTGCGCGTCAATACGAACGGGATTTTCTGTTGAAACGAATATAGGATGAGTTCGTTATAAAAGCGGTACTGTTTCCCGAACTTCCTTGTCTGCCTTCCACTCGGAGGGCGAGAGGCCGGTCTTCCGCTTGAACAGGCGAGAAAAATAATATTGGTTTTCGAAATTCATCATAGCCGAGATTGCTTTGATGGAAAGAGAAGGGTCAGCCAGCAGTTCTTTTGCCCGATGCATACGGAGTTGGAGAAAATACTGGTAAGGCGTGAGACCGGTATATTTACGGAATATCTTGAGCAGGTAGGTATATTCGATTCCTATTTCTTCGGCTATTTGTTCTGTTTCAATGCCGGCGTCAAGATTGAGCTGCATCACGGTTCGGGCGGTTTGAATGAGTTCGTTATCGGTATTCGATACATGCGAACTGATTTCGGCGGCGTGTATATGTGCGAGAAGAAGGAGCACCAGAGCTCCGAGGCGAATCTGAAAACCGGGAGTTTGGTCACGGCACAGTTGCATGATTTGCTCAAAATCGCCGATGACTTCCTGGTTGAGGCCGATATGATAGATCGGTTTTTGAGGGTCGAACAACTTGTTTCGGAACAGCCGGTCTGCATGAGCTCCGGCGAAGCCAACCCAGTATTCTTTCCATCCGGTTTCCGAATGCGGCTGGTAGGAATGCCATACACCCGGAAAAAGGATGAAAATATCGCCGGCTTTAACTTCCCTTTGGCCGTTCAATTTGTCGTTGAAAACTCCGCTTCCGGAGGTGATGTAGATGACCTGGTACTCGCGGAGGATGCGACCATGTACCACCCGGGAGGCGTAGAGCTGTGGGTGCTGGCCAGGATTTGGCGGGTATTCGGTGCCCGGCATGACATGGGAATAACCTGCATCATTACAATAAATTTCCCATTTGAGGGCTTCTTCGTTGACGGGAAGATAGCGCGCAAAACTTTGGCGGTGACTGGTCATGCATGAACTTTATAGCATAATCGGCCATTTGTCCATTATTGAATATTTTGTGTATTAAATCCTTAATTTTGTCCATTCCATTCGTGGATATGTGCTTGTATAGTATACTCTGACGTTTAAATAATTATTCCAAGTCATCTGAATAAAGTGACAATGATTGCCATTCAGGAGGTGCCATGAGCATTGAAAAATTGATAACGGTATCGCGTCGATACGGTTCGAATCTTGATTTTGTGGTTGCGGGCGGCGGAAATACCTCCTGGAAAACTGCTGAAGAATTGTACATCAAAGGATCGGGCTTTGCTCTCGAAACCATCACGGAAACCGGTTTTGTCCGCATGGATCGACAGAAACTCGCCGCCATCTGGACGACTGCTTATCCATCCGATTCGGCAGCTCGTGAAAGCGCAGTCTTGGCGTCTCTTATGGCGTCCCGATACATGGGCGAAGAGACAAAACGACCCAGCGTAGAAACCCTGCTCCATGACATACTGCCCTATGCCTTTGTAGTTCATACTCATCCCGCCCTGGTGAACGGCTTAACCTGCTCGGCACGGGGAGAACAAATTGCCCTGGAATTGTTCGGCGACGAGGCTCTGTGGATTCCGTCTACCAATCCGGGGTACATCCTTTCAAAAATCGTCAAGGACGCTTATGCTGCCCATATGGCCCGGACTGGTAAGCAACCGTCCTTCATACTGCTCCAGAACCATGGCATTTTCGTCGCTGCGGATACGGTAGAAGGTATCGACAAAATTTATGACCGTATGATGTCTGCGCTCGCTACCCGAATCGTCCGCAAGGCCGATTTTTCACCGGTTACGGATGCTTCCGCCCGGACTAAACATGCAGAATCAGCGACAACCCTGCTTGCGCATTTAGCTGTCGAGCAGAATGTACCTGCTTCTGTACATTTCGGAACCGATACCGAAATAGCCCGACTTGTTGCATCGCGTACCGCGTTTTCGGCCGTTGCCTCGCCGTTCTCACCCGACCATATCGTGTATGCGGGTAGCGATTTTCTTTTTGCAGAAATGGTTTCCGCACTTGAAAAAGAATATGCTGCATTCGTTGCCAAATTTAAACGCGCACCAAAACTCGCGGCAATTCAGGGACTCGGTGTGTTCGGGATCGGCGCGGGAGCCAACGAAAAAAGTGCGCGTCTTGCGGTCGAGCTTTTCCGGGACGCAGCAAAAATTGCCGCATACGTGGAATCGTTCGGCGGGCCCCGTTATATGAGCGCGGACCAGATCGAATTTATCAATACATGGGAAGTCGAGCAGTATCGCTCAAAGATTTCAACCTCAAATTCATAAGGAGCACTCGATGACAACCTATCAGGATAATGAATCTATCGAAAAGGCTTACGCTCTGGCTAAAACCCAGTACGCCAAACTGGGCGTCGATACCGATGCCGCCCTTGCTTCCGTTTCGAAAGTTCCCGTGTCGCTTCATTGCTGGCAAGGAGACGATGTTACCGGATTCGAGGGAGCCGACGGAATCTCCGGCGGTGGAATTCTTGCGACCGGCAACTATCCTGGCCGCGCTTGCAATGCAACAGAATTGCGTTCCGATGCTGACCTTGCGTTTTCGCTCGTACCAGGAACCAAGCGGTTCAACCTGCACATGCTGTATGCCGAAACCGCCGGAAAAAAAGTTCCCCGGGACGAATTGAAGCCAGAACATTTTTCTGCCTGGATCTCGTGGGCCAAAAACAAAAAAATTGCTCTCGACTTTAACCCGTCCTTTTTTTCGCATCCCATGGCCGATTCAGGTTATACGCTTTCAAGTGCAGACAAGAAGGTCCGTGAATTCTGGATCAGGCATGGCAAAGCTTCCCGCCATATTGCGAGCGCGTTCGGTGCTGCTCAGGGATCTCCATCGATAATCAACTTTTGGGTGCCGGATGGCTCTAAGGATCTGATCGCCGACCGCGTAGCTCCTCGCGAACGTCTCGCCTCTGCCCTCGATGAAATTTTCTCCGAAAAACTTCCTGCCTCCACAATTACTGACGCCGTCGAAAGTAAGCTCTTCGGTATCGGAAGTGAATCCTATGTGGTCGGCAGCCACGAATTCTACATGGGTTACGCGGTAAAGAATCGCATGAAACTCTGCCTCGACATGGGACACTTCCATCCGACTGAGTCCATCGCCGACAAGATTTCCGCCATGCTCATGTATACGCCCGGACTCCTTCTGCATATCAGCCGAGGCGTCCGCTGGGATTCAGACCATGTCGCCCTGTATTCCGACGAGGTGCGCGATGTGTGCCGCGAGATTACCCGTCTCAAGGCTTTTCCGAAAATTGATATCGCCCTTGACTATTTCGACGCTTCGATCAACCGCGTCGCCGCCTGGGTGATTGGTGCGCGTGGCCTGCAGAAATCCCTCCTCGAGGCCGCCCTTGAGCCTATCGCGCTGATCCGCGACGCCGAGAATGCCGGAAAGAACCATGTTCGGCTAGCCCTGTTTGAAGAGTCAAAAACACTTCCCATCTCGGCTGTTTGGGACAAGTACTGTCTGATTCAAGGCACTCCGGTAGGCACCGACTGGCTCAACAAGATAGAAGATTTTGAAAAAGGGACGATGGCCGGACGAAATTAAGGTACTGCGATTAATATTGACAAGCCGGGTAAATGCGTGCATGCTTCGCCGTAATCATGTATAGACCCGAATTACTCACGACGTTCAAGAATTATTCGCTAAAAACATTTTTTGCCGATCTTGGCGCCGGTCTTATCGTTGTAGTTGTTTCGCTGCCGCTTGCCATTGCATTCGCGATAGCAAGCGGGGTGAGTCCTGAACGCGGTATCTTTACTGCAATTATTGGCGGCTTCATCATATCGGCGCTCGGTGGCAGCCGGGTGCAGATTGGCGGCCCGAGCGGCACGTTCGCCGTTATGGTGTATGCCATGGTCATCCAGTACGGCTACGAAGGCCTCGTTCCGATCACCATGATGGCCGGCGTCATTTTGATCCTTTTGGGATTTTTCAAACTGGGCGGTCTTGTCCGGTTTATGCCCTATACTATTGTGACGGGTTTTACGGCGGGAGCTGCTGTCCTCATTTGCACCTCGCAGCTCGGAGATTTTCTGGGTCTTTCTGTCAGCAAGCTCCCTCCCGACTTTACCGGAAAAATTATGGCCTATGCCGGTCACCTGCATACCTTCAACCTGGCATCTTTTTTTGTTTCCCTACTCTCACTTGCCATCATTCTGCTCTGGCCCAAAATTAACAAGAAAATTCCCAGTGCGCTTGTCGCGATTGTGTCGGTTACCCTAATCGTCATATTTTTTCGTTTACCGGTTGCGACTATCGGCTCCCGTTTCGGTTCCATCCCTACATCTTTCCAGTCTCCTTTGTTTCCCGCCGTCACATTGCCAATGCTTGGCGATCTCCTGACCCCGGCTTTTTCGCTCGCCATGCTTATCGCCATCGAATCCCTTCTCTGCGCGGTTGTTGCCGACGGTATGACCGGTTTCAAGCACAATTCGAACTCCGAGCTTATCGCCCACGGTATTGCTAATATTGTCAGTCCGCTGTTTGGCGGAATTCCGGCAACCGCTGCCGTTGCGCGTACAGCCACCAATATCAAGAATGGCGGTAAATCCCCGGTCGCAGGAATCATTAACGCGCTTGTCCTTCTTTTGATCATGCTATTTTTCGGCAAATATGCGCTGTATATTCCGATGGCGACACTTTCGGCGATTCTGGTTGTCGTCAGCTGGAATATGAGCGGGATACCGGCAATCAAGTCGGTGCTGAAGGGTCAAAAGTCTGAAAGTACGGTAATGATAGTAACTTTTTTAGTTACGATATTTATTTCGATGACAACCGCCATCGAGATCGGCATGCTCCTCGCGGCTTATTTTTTCATTCGCAAAATGGTCGAACTTTCTTCATTCACCCAGCTACGGAACGAGCTGTCCGAAGCGGAAGGGAGTGGGGACGTGGTCGATACGAACAGCTTCAGTCTGCGTACTATCCCGAAAAACATTTTGGTGTATGAAATCGAAGGGCCGCTCTTTTTCGGCAGTATCCAGAAATTCGAGCAGGCACTCGCCCAGACTGATTATGTCTACAAGGTGCTGATTCTTCGCATGCGGAATACGATCTATATTGATCAGGGCGGGCTTAATATCATCGCGCAGCTGTATGCGGACTGTAAACGAAAAAAAGTCGTCCTCCTTCTGTCGGATATCCATACACAACCGTACATGCTTGCAATGAAGTGCGGACTTGATCAAAAAATCGGCGCGGAAAATATCTTTGGAAACTTGGACGAAGCGCTTGTTCGCGCGGCAGAACTGACCGGGGTTACATACGAAAAACAGCAATATACGCCAACCGTTACCCGTGAAAAAATTGCACCGCTTGACTGATCGCGTATACTGCTTTTTGACAGAGCGGGGGCAGGGGATTAGCATCATGGATGTCCATCAAGGGGCACGGTTGTCCGGTCCCCGGGAGGTTCGTCTGTGCAAGTTACCGTTAAAACCGCCGCTGTCCTGCTTGGTGTTTCCGAAAAAACTATCTATCGATGGATCAAGCAGTCTGTCATACCGCATTACAAAATAAACGAACAGTACCTGTTTTAACCGTACCGAACTGCTCGAATGGGCTACATCCCGCCATATCAAGGTTTCACCCGACATTTTTTTCGAGGAATCTGCCATCTTTGGCTCGCATCCGAGCTTACTTGACGCGGTAAAGACCGGTGGCATTGTCTACCGCCTTGACGGAATCGACCAGTCAAGCGTGCTCCGCTCGATCGTAGAAAATCTGAAACTACCCGATGAAGTTGACCGAAATTTTTTGTACGAGGTCATGCTGGCTCGGGAAACCCTCGGTTCGACAGGAGTTGGCAACGGGATTGCGATTCCGCATGTCCGGAATCCGGTGGTGTTGCATGTCGTCAAACCGACGGTTACAATCTGCTTTCTCGAAAATGCTATCGACTTCAAGGCAATTGATGGCAAACCGGTTAATATCCTCTTTACTGTAATAAGCCCGACCGTGAGTGCCCATCTTCATCTTTTGTCCCGAATCAGTTTTGTGCTTCATGACCCACTTTTCCGTGCGACTCTTTCTAACCATGCCGCACGCGATGTGATCCTTTCGCATCTGGCCCGCGCCGAAGCGGAAATCCCGGAAAAAAAACAATAATACGAACAAAGGAATTAAAAAATGATATTTCTTGTATTGATACTGTCCGGTTCACTTGTGCTTGCTCTGAGCGGTTTTCCTGCCTGCTTTTTTCCCCGATGCTCTGTAACCGGTCAATGCGTAACGGTTACTCTTATGGTTTCGGGAAGTATAGCAGGACTTGTTGGCACTTTCGGAGCGCTTACCATGCCGGTTCCAACAGTAATTTCTCTGCCCTGGGCGTTGCCCTTCGGTCGCTTTCTTGTATCGGCCGATCACTTGAGCGCATTTTTTCTGGTCCCGGTGTTTATTGTTCCAGCCCTTGGTTCGTTCTATGGCCTTGCATATTGGAACCAAGCAGAGCATCCCGAGAATGGACAAAAACTCGTTCTTTTTTTCGATCTCCTTTCGGCGGGCATGGCTTTCGTTCTTGTCTCGCGGGACGCCCTTCTTTTTTTGATGGCCTGGGAAACTATGGCTCTTGCAGCTTTTTTCGTGCTTACAACAGAGGACGACGTGCGCGAAGTTCGCGAAGTGGGCTGGGTGTATCTCGTGGCTACCCATGCCGGAACGCTTATTCTTTTTATATTGTTCGTGTACTGGTACACGGTCACCGGTTCGTTTGAGCTTGTTGGAGCTCGCCATTTAGCAGCTAGTTCTGCCTCTATTATTTTCGCACTTGCGGTCGGCGGATTCAGCTTCAAAGCAGGTCTTATGCCGCTGCATATTTGGCTTCCCGGCGCCCATGCCAACGCACCCTGCCATGTGTCGGCAATCATGTCTGGTGTTATTTTAAAAATGGGCGTGTATGGAATACTGCGTATGTCAGGGCTCTGTGTTCCTTCCGGTCCCTGGTGGGGGATACTGCTTCTTGTGGGCGGATGCGTGTCGGCTGTTTTTGGTATTGCCTTCGCACTCGGACAACGCGACATCAAACGCGTTTTGGCATACAGCAGTATCGAAAATATCGGGGTTATCTCCATTGGAATGTGATTGGCGCTTCTCGGCCGGTTTTACGGAAGGGCGGATTTGATCCTCTTGGGCCTGGGTGGCGCTCTTGTGCATGTATGGAATCACAGCCTTTTTAAACCGCTGCTTTTCTTCAATTCCGGCGCCGTCATTCATGCGACCGGGAAGCGCGACATGGAGGGTATGGGCGGTCTTGCAAAAAAAATGCCGCAGATAGCTGTTTTGTTTTTTATAGGTGCGGCTGCGGTCAGTGCGCTTCCTCCGCTCAACGGTTTTGCGGGGGAATGGCTCTTGTATCTGGGACTTTTCAGAACCCTTAATTCTCCTTCAGGCAGTCTGCTTCCCCTGTCGGGAGCGGCTTCGGCACTGCTGGCCATGACTGGAGCTCTTGCGGTAGCCGTTTTTGTGAAAGCGTATGGCACTGTGTTTCTCGGTTCCCCGCGCGGAATTCCTACCGGACACGAGAAGGATCCCGGTGCGGCGATGACCGTACCCATGGCAATTCTCGCGGCAGCCTGCATCGTTTTGGGTTTGTTCCCCCGGATCGTGATGCCGGCTGTTCTTGGTGCAGTGAGCGCTTGGGCCCCCCTGGATTCGCGGGTACAGGTTGCGTCCTCGCTCGATGTAGCGGCAATCGCGCCGCAAAACTGGTTGACGATCATGGGCTTTTTTATTCTGCTAATCGCGCTGGTAATATTTCTCGCCGTAAAAATTTGCGGTAGGAAACAAAAAGTGACTGCGGGACCAACTTGGGATTGTGGGTATGCGAAGCCTTCCGCGCGGATGCAATATACCGGGACGTCCCTTGGCCAGACGGCAGTGGATCTTTTTTCGTTTGCGCTCAAACCGAAACGTCGACTGAGTGATGAACGGCATGTATTTCCGGAAAAAGAAGAGTTCGACGAAACTGTTCCCGACCGAGTGCTTGACGGTATGATTATGCCTTTATTTGATAAAATCAATGTATTAATGAAACGTATGTATGTGTTCCAGCAGGGACAGACTCACCTGTATATCCTGTATATTTTCGTAATAGTGGTTGTGCTCTTTCTTTTCACCTGGTTGACTGGAGGAGCATTATGATCGGCATTGCGCTGCATTTGTTCCTTCTGCTTGTTTTTCCTCCTTTTTTGTACGGCGTCATTAACCGAACTAAGGCTATTTTTGCCGGAAGAAAGGGCGTGCCTCTTTTTCAACTGTTTTTGGACATTGCGAAGTTGTTCCGCAAGGGTATGGTTATAAGTGTTACGACGACAGCTATATTCCAATTGGCTCCGGTCATAACGCTCGCATCCGTCCTCGCTGCCGGCATGCTCGTTCCCATTGGAAATACAGTTGCCCTTGTTTCCTTCACCGGAGACTTTATTCTTTTTACCTATCTTTTTGCCCTCTCTCGCTTTTGCACGACCAGCGCAGCTCTGGATACCGGTTCGGCTTTTGAGGGTATGGGTGTCTCACGCGAAATCACCTTCGCTCTTTTTGGCGAGCCGTCACTTTTTTTTGCATTTCTTGTTTTGTCCCGGTTCTCTTCTTCCCTATCCTTGAGTGGCATGTTCCATTCAGGCATTGCTCACGCGTACCCCTCTGGCAGTGTCGCGCCGCTCGTGATGACGGCCATTGGCCTATTTGTTTTTTTTCTCGCCGAGAATAGCCGCATTCCGGTGGATGATCCGAATACCCACCTTGAGCTGACCATGATTCATGAGGTTATGGTCCTTGATCATAGTGGGCCGCTTTTAGGTCTGATCGAGTATGCATCGGCGGTCAAGTTGTTCGTTCTCGGGTCTCTTCTGGTCAACGTGTGCATACCGCATTATACCGGACAGCCTTTTGTGGACTGGTCGCTTTTTATCGCCGGAATGCTGCTTCTCGCAGTTATTACCGGTATTGTCGAATCCATGATGGCACGGCTTCGGATGAACCGTGTGCCGTCCTTGCTTATTGCGTCGATACTGCTGTGTGGTTCGGCTTTTGTAATGATTTTGAGGTGATTACCATGAATGAACTGCTCAATGCTCTGTTTGTTATTATATTGACACTTAATCTTTTTTCCCTCGCCAGTGGCAGAATCCTTTCCAATATTCGCATTGTTGCGGCGCAGGGCGTGCTCTTGGGCCTTCTGCCGTTTCTCGTGGAAGGCGAGATATCCTTCACCGTTCTTTTGTCGTCGTTCGCTGCGATCACGCTCAAGGGTTTCGTGATTCCGGGAATTATGACCAAGGCTTTGCGTGATGTTCGCATCAAGCGCGAAGTGGAACCTCTGATCGGTCTGATGCCGTCCACCATTTTGGGTGCTGTAGTCACGGCGCTCGTTTTTCTTGTTTTTAGCCAATACCGCGAGATGGGACAAAATGCTGTCTCCTTTATTATCCCGACATCGGTAGCAACCATTCTTGTTGGGTTTATTCTGCTGACAACCAGGTACAAAGCACTCTCTCAGGTTCTGGGTTATCTGGTTCTCGAGAACGGCATTTACATTTTCAGCCTCTTGCTGCTTGAGGGTATACCCTTCGTCGTGGAGATGGGAATGTTACTCGACCTTTTTGTAAGCGTCTTTATCGTTTCAATTATAACAAACCATATCAACCGCGCTTTTTCTTCTTTGGATACGCGCGTGCTCGTATCGCTGAGGGAGGAGTAGCATATGTCCCTCGTCCTTGTTTTTTTCCCCCTGTGCATGGCACTTGTAGCTCTGCTCTTTCCTTCGGGAAAGTTTCGCCCGCTTCTTTTACCATTCACTTCGTCCGCACATGCTGCCGGCACTGTGCTGGTGCTCTTTCGTCCTGCACTGGGGAATGGACCGGGAACCCTTATTCTCGATCCGGCCGCGAAGGTGTTTCTTTTAACTATGTCGATGTTGTATCTTTTCGCTTCGTTTTATGCAGCAGGATACCTCAAGACTCGAACAGACCGCTCGAACCGTTTTTTTGTGGCCTGTCTTCTCGCGTCACAGGGATTCATCACGTTGGTATTCTGGTCGCTTGGTCTCGGCCTCGGTGCACCTGCTCTTTTCGGGACTATGCTCCATCTGATGACCAATGCTATGACCAAGGGATTTCTTTTTCTCTCTGCCGAAAATATGTACAATTCATACGGTTCGAAGAATATCGATCAGGTTCGGGGTGCCCTTCGGCGTGTTCCTATCTCCGCAGCTTTTTTTCTTGCCGGTTTTTTTGCCATTACAGGTTCGCCTCCTTTTGGTCCGTTCGCAAGTGAATTTTCTATTCTCGCTGGTGCCTTTGTAGGCGGTCATCCGGTTGTCGGTGCGCTTTTTCTCGTGTTTCTCCTGCTCGTTTTTATCGGAATGGGCTACACCGTCTTGCGGGTGGTGCAGGGAACTGTGCCCGTCGATCTTCCGGAAAACAACTACCGGGAAACGTTCCTGCTGACAGCACCGCTTGCCGCTTTCATGCTTGTAGTCCTCGTGCTCGGTATTTTTTTGCCGTCGCCACTTCAGGCCCTACTCCGCGACGCAGCGGTTTGGCTCGGAGGTAACTCATGAATACACAAGAATCGAATTTTGTCTCGTGTACCAATGGCGGTAGCATAGCTGTCAAGGAAATTCCGGAACTGGATATAGCCGATTTTGATGGGGCGATACTTTCTGCCGTGCGTGACGGAATGCGCGTCAGTGCTTTGTTCGGTGCAAAAACCAAAAAAAAGGGATAGACGGCTTTGTATGCCGTTCTCTCCAATGATGCCGAAAGCAGGATTTTTGCGGTGAGAACGATAGCGTACGGTGACAGCTTTCCGTCCTTGACCCCTGAATGTCCGCAGGTACACTTGTTCGAACGCGAAATTGCAGAACAATTTGGCCTCAAGTGCGTAGGTCACCCTTGGTTCAAGCCGGTATCATCGAGCCCGGGCATTTCCGGTTTCAGTGTCAAGGTGAGCGAGTCCTCAATCTGGAAATTGCCCTTGGCTACCAGCATCGGGGAATCGAAGCATTACTGGAAGGTGGCCCTTCGCCTCGTACCTTGCATATAATGGAAACTGCATCAGGGGACACGACCATCGGTCATTCTCTTACTTACTGCCAGATCCTCGAATCTCTATCAGTCCGGCAGCCGCCTGCGCGGGCGCAGGTTTTACGCGGCATCGCACTCGAACTTGAACTTGACCGCTCTCCTGTGTGGAATTCGTTTCGGGCGCGGTTTTGTACAGCCGGGCGGGACCGGTTTCGATCTTGATTCTGAAGGAATTAAAACCTTGATCGAGCGCCTGAAAATCTTTAAAAAGGAAGCTACGACGGCTATCAATCTTTTGTGGGAAAATCAGTCGGTGATGGTACGTTTTGAAGAAACCGGGGTGTTGTCCCGGGATGCTGCCGTAGGATTTGGTATTGTCGGTCCAGCTGCCAGGGCATCAGGTCTTCGCCAAGATGTGCGCTGTAACCAACCGTCCGGATTGTACCGTTTTTCGCAGCTTCCGGTGGCAGCCTCCGAAGCGGGCGATGTGTTTGCCCGCGCCTTCGTGCGCTGGATGGAAATCCGCCATTCCGTCGATTTCATTATCGAGCTGGCCGGATCTCTTCCTGGCGGACCGGTTCAAACCGTGCCGCCCGAACAAACTCGACGAACCGAACAAACCACGCGTACCGGTAACTGCCTTTCGGTTGCGCTCAACGAAGGCTGGCGGGGCGAGATATGTCATGCCGCCATCACCGGTGCTGACGGCAATTTTACCCGCTACAAGATTGTCGATCCGTCTTTTCATAATTGGTTGGCTGTTTCCCCTGTTTTGCACAATCAAGAAATATCTGACTTTCCGCTATGCAATAAAAGTTTCAATCTGTCGTACTGCGGACACGACCTGTAGAAAAAGGAATATTCATGCTGAAGGAAATTATCGCGCGCATAAAACAGGGATATCGCACCATTGCGTATCCGAAAAAAGCACCGCCTGCACTTCCCGACAGGTTTCGGGGTCGCCCGCAAATAGAGGAATCCAAATGCGGAACCGATTGCCATGCTTGCGCCGACGCATGTCCGGTACAGGCCATCGATCCTGTTACCCGAATGATCGACCTCGGCCGCTGCCTTTTTTGCACCGATTGCACCGGCGCTTGTCCGTCCGGCGCATTAACTTTCACTGCAGATTATCGACTTTCTGTCCGCAATCGCGAAGATCTCTTTCTCGCAGTTGGCACGCGCGAGATTGTCCTTGCTGCCGAATTTGACCGCCGTATGAAGAAAATATTTGGCCGCTCTCTCAAACTTCGGCAAGTATCAGCCGGAGGTTGTGCCGCCTGCGAGGCTGACGTCAACGTGCTCGGTACCATAGGCTGGGACCTCGGTCGTTTCGGCATTCAGTTTGTTGCCTCGCCCCGTCATGCAGACGGGATGCTGGTTACTGGCCCCGTCACGAAAAATAGGGAGCTAGCATTGCGGAAAACTTGGGACGCGATAAGCGAGCCGAAGATCTTGATTGCAGTCGGCTCGTGCGCTATTTCAGGCGGAATTTATTCCGGTTGTGCAGAGACGAAAGACGGGATTGAATCCCTGTTTCCCGTCGATCTGTACATTCCCGGCTGCCCTCCGCATCCCCTAACTATCCTTGACGGACTGTTGCGCCTTATGGGCAAAATTGAAAAAGAATGGTATACAAGTTGATACAGGAGTAATCAATGGCAACACAAACACCAATATCCCTCAGGAACCGGACGATCTATTCGATATTTGTCCGTAATCATACCGAAGCAGGAACCCTGAATGCCGCTCAACGCGATCTTGAACGGATCCGTGCGCTTGGCAGTGACATAGTCTGGCTCATGCCGATCCATCCGATCGGGGTCAAGAACCGCAAGGGTGTTCTCGGTAGTCCCTATGCCATATCCGATTACCGCGCGGTCAATCCTGAATACGGGACGATGGCTGACTTCAAGGCGTTCTCTGCGCGAACTCACGAACTGGGAATGAAGCTGATTGTCGACGTGGTCTTCAACCATACATCTCCCGATTCCGTTCTCTACGCCGAACACCCCGACTGGTTTTACCACAAGAGCGACGGGAAGCCGGGAAACCGGGTGGGTGACTGGTCCGACATTATCGACCTTGATCTGGGTAACGCCGATTTGCGTCAGTATCTGGTCGATACACTTACGTTTTGGCTTGCTGCCGGTGTTGACGGGTTTCGGTGCGATGTCGCGCCGCTTTTACCGCTCGATTTTTGGCTGGAAGCGCGCCGTCAATGTGACCTCCTCAAGAGCGATGCCGTTTGGCTTTCCGAGTCGGTGGAACCGCGCTTCCTTCTGGAAATGCGTCAGCGTTCGTACGGCTGCCTTTCCGACAGCGAGATATTCCAGGCGTTCGATATTGCGTATGACTATGACAGCTTCGACGTGTTCAAGCTTTACATCGAGGGCAAGGCGAGTTTTTCAGAGTTTCTGGAAGTAAAAAGGCGACAGGAATATATCCTGGCAGATAATTATGTCAAATTACGTTTTTGCGAAAACCATGATCAGGACCGCAGCCTCCGGTCGATTCCCGATCCTCGTGCCCACCGGAACTGGACGGCGTTTACTGCCTTTGAGAAGGGGACCTTTCTAGTCTATGCCGGGCAGGAACACGCCGATGCGAATCGGCCATATCTTTTCGGCAAGGATCTGGTACGCTGGAGTACCGATAATTCTTTTGAACCTTTCTTAAAAAATCTGATCGCCCTCAGGCGCGATACAATCCATGCCGACGGGGTGTATGCCATTCATCGGACCGGCATCGAGGGTGTTGCGGTTGCGAGCTACCGGAATGCTGCGAAGGATTTGTCGGTGAGCCGCTTCCGGCTCGGTATCTTTACAGTGGAGGATAAACGCGGTGTCCTTGATCTTTCCAGCGCACTTCCAACGGGCTTTTCCGACT
>JBBRWY010000019.1:0-53945 GCA_038248875.1 Treponematales bacterium | reverse complement strand
GCATATGAAAAGGGACAGCCGGGGTCGGGGTGGAGAGCCAAGCACCTGATTGCCTAATCGAGGTTGATGGTTTCAGAAAAGACGGCTGGTTTTATAAGCACAATATTGGGAGCAGTTTAATATATTTAAGCAGTTGTATCGAAAGCGAATGTCATTGCTGTAGGTGAACGATTTTATTGCCATACACTAGGAGCCTGTCGGACTTGTGGATTTTGAGTGCTAATAAGCGCTCAAAATCCCGATATAAGGGCTCCTTTGGGAGTTTGCAAGGTAGAAAAATCGCATATAATGCAATTTTTCCATTATTAGAAGGACAAGTCCGACAAACTCCTAGTTGAAAAATCCGTTATCCGGAGATTCCGGATAACTGCCGGAGATAGGATGAGTGCGGCAACTTCCATAGATTATGATACAATCCTAAAATTAATCGCCAAAACACGCAAGAAATGGTATATTTGGTGGATTAAAACCTGTGTGGAAATAAAAAATGAACAAAAAGGAGCTATCCGAACGTGATAGTTGTACTAAATTTATCATACCAGCCCTAGAACGAGCCGGGTGGGATGTCAATTCCCAGTTTCGGGGGGGCGTTAACAAACGGGCGGATAATCGTGCGCGGGAATGTCCATACACGGAAAAAGAACAAGCGGCGCTACGGGGTGAATCTTTACGTAAAACACGCCCATCCTCTTGACTCTAACCCGCCACCCCTATACCGTGCAATTTGTAACAATCAGGTGGCAGGCATCAACCGGAATCGGTGGCAGGTTTCACTGAAATAGGCAGATTCACTAACCCTGCCGACCACCTTGCATCATCAGATTGCGACGAAGTTGCATGGTCTCAACGAATCTCAATTAAAAACGATTAATGTGTTGATTGATGAATTTCTGAAGTGATGACAACTTTCCTTGAAAATATCAAATAAAACAAGAAATGGCGTGATTCAGAACTATAGTTATATATAGGTTGATCTTGCAAAACTATGAAAGTTTTGCAAGATCAACCAAAAATGTAGGTGGAGAATTCTAACAAGTTTTTGCTTTACAAAGACTTGTTAGAATTCTCCAAAAGCTTCTTGCAAAAGTAACCGACTTTTGCAAGAGGCTCATAGCTCAGAATCATCTATCCTGGTAAATAGGTGACATGTACAACTATATTGCGAAGGAACAAGCAATGGTGTACTGAATTTTAATAGTGATGGAAAATCACGGTTTTTATGATTTCATGCTAAAAAATTGAGAAGTAATAATATGAGGATCACCAAATGAAAGATGTTTTTACATTCCGGGATACGGTAATTGCCGATTATAGTCAATTTTCGCGTAGTTTTTCCACTATTTCGGCGGATGACATCAAAAAAAAGGTGGATAGCGAGTATGAAAAAGGCCGTTACTGGCCAGATCCGCTTATTCAGATCAATCCTAACTATAAAAAAGCCGCCACTGTTTCTTCCCTTGTTGCAGCGGATCTTTTACACCCCTCGTGCGCAGATATTTTTCAGACAGGGAAGAGCGAGGGGAATCCACAGCCGCTGACACTGTATTCCCATCAACAGCAAGCCCTGGCACTAGTGCAAAAGCGGTAAAGTTATGTAGTTACGACCGATACGGGTTCCGGAAAAAGGCTTGCGTTTTTTATCCCCATAATTGATCAGATTCTGCGTGCGAAGGAAAGTGATAAAACACGGCGCACGCGTGCTATCATTATCTATCCGATGAATGCCTTGGCGAACAGCCAGTTGGAAGAGCTTGAGAAATTTCTGCATGACTTCGAAAAGGGAAAAGGTCCCTTTACGGTCGCCCGGTATACCGGACAGGAAGATATGGTAACCCGGCAGGGTATTGCTGACAATCTGCCTGATATACTTCTAACCAATTTTATGATGCTTGAGCTTCTCCTGACGAGGTACCAAGCGCGAGCTAGCGCGGTTATGGATCATTGCGACGGCTTGCAGTTTCTTGTTCTGGACGAGCTGCATACGTACCGAGGGCGGCAGGGCGCCGATGTAGCTATGGCTGGTACGCCGCATCGCTCAGCGTTTGCACGCGGACAACCTCGTATGCATCGGGACATCGGCTACTATGTCGAATACCGGTAGCGAGGCGGATCAACAGGAGACTGTCGCACGCGTTGCGAGTCTTCTCTTTGGAAAGATAATTCCGCGAACCAATGTGATCGGCGAGACATTAGAAACTGTTACCGACAGTTTGCAGAGCATCGAAAAGGTTCGGCCTCTGCTTGCGCCACGCATAGGGCTCGGATTTCCCGGTTGGACGACACTGGAAGAATTCTATGCCGACCCGCTGACTGTCTGGGTGGAACTGACTCTGGGGGTGGAAGCTGACGGTCTTGATTCACCCAAACGTGCAAAACCCCTTTCAGTTCGTGATGCATCGAAAAAACTTGCAACTGATGCCGGAATTCCAGAAGCAGAGGCCGAAATTGCCCTGCAATCGTTTTTGGGAAAGGCGCATGCGCTTCCCGATGACCACGGAAAAAACCTTTTGCCTTTAAATTGCATCAGTATATAAGCGGGCCCGGCAAGGTGCTGTGTACGCTCGAAGCACCCGGCGTCCGTTTTATCACTATGGATGCACAGCGATTCGCCCCGGGACGCGAGGATGAAGATATCCGCCTTTTTCCAACATATTTCTGCCGGGAATGCGGACAGGAATATCATCCGGTACAGAAAATGGAAGGCCGCTGGTTTCCTCGCGAGATTGACGATCCCATCCCTAAGGGTATGGAAGAGCTTTTCGGCTTTTTGGTTCCCGCAGGTGACGATTTTGAGTTTACCGGCGAAATTGAAGCGCTTCCCGATTTCTGGCTCGATTGGAATGCCGCGACTCTCCGAGTAAAAAGCACGTACGCGAGTGCCATTCCCGTCAGGTATGAGCTGAATGCCCGGGGCGAGAAAGGGTCGGTGTCTTTCTGGTATCTGAGCGGCCATGTGAAGTTTTGTCCTAAATGCGGTCTTGTGCACGAATCGAGCGGTAAGGATATTAACCGGCTTACCGGTTTGTCGGGTGAAGGTCGTTCCTCTGCCACTACCATGATAACCTTGAGTGTGCTGCAGAATTTGTTTTCCGAAAATATCAAGGATGGCGAGTATGATCCACGCAAGATGCTCGGCTTTACCGACAACCGACAGGATGCCGCTTTGCAGTCAGGTCATTTTAACGATTTTATTTTTCTTGTTCTTATGCGCAGTTCCCTGCTTGCAGCCCTTGCAGAATCGAGCGGCGTACTCACCGAAGAAGTTCTTGTAGAGAAAGTTTTCCTTGCCCTCGGTTTTGATCGGAATGATATTTCGGTCAAAACCGAATTTTTGCAGAATCCCCGACTTATGGGTTTTAATCTAACCGATTCGCACCGGGCTGTTAAGTTTGTGCTCGGCTACCGGTTGCTCCGAGATATGCGTAAAGGCTGGCGGCACAATAATCCGCCGCTCGAGCAGCTCGGTCTGCTCTCCATAGGATATAGCGGCATCGATGCGTTTGCCTCGGATAGTGCTTTGTTTCCACCTGAAAGCGGTTTTCTCGGAACCCTGGACGGCCCGGCCCGTAAGGAACTGTTCCTCGTACTCTTCAACGAGATGCGGAAAAATCTTTGCATCGATTCCCGCTATCTGAACCAGGCCGAGCAGGAACAAATGAAAAATACCGCCTTCCAATATCTTCTTGAACGCTGGAGTTTCGGCCTTGAGGAGAAGCTTCAGACAACCCGGTATATTACTCTTTCCCCGATTCCAAAAACTGCTAAACATGGAGAGGATATTCTGGTAAGCGGCGGAAGATGTTCTCGCCTTCTGCGCAATCTTAAGCGGGCAAAGTTCTGGAAGCAGACTGAATATGCACAGGAAGTACTCACCTGGAAAGAAAAGCAGCTGATGGCAATTATTGATGAAGCATTCGAAAAGGCAGAATACTATGGGTATGTCAGTCAGGTGGAAATTGCGGCAAACCTTTCCGGCTGGGCACTGAAGGCCGGGCGTATGGAATGGTCACTGCCTGATACTTCTGGGAACGAGTCGGACAAGCGGAAGAATGTTTTTTCCGGGAACTGTACCAGAACGTTGCCGAGATGCTTAAAAGCAGCACGCATCACTTATATGAATTTGAATCCCATGAACATACTGCGCAGGTAGATTCCGCTGACCGGATGGAACTCGAAGCGCGCTTCCTCTTTACGCTAAAGGACAAGCAGGCCTGGAAAGCGACTCATACCGACCACTCAGAGCTGCAACGATTGCCGGTATTATATTGTTCGCCCACCATGGAGCTCGGCGTGGATATTTCGTCGTTGAATACAGTTTATATGCGCAATGTTCCGCCGACACCGGCAAATTATGCCCAGCGTTCCGGTCGTGCAGGCCGCTCGGGACAGCCGGCTCTCGTGATGACCTACTGCTCTTCCCAGAGTCCCCATGACCAGTGGTTTTTCCATAATATGACCCAGATGATTCACGGACAAGTAAAGCCGCCCAACCTTGACTTGTCGAACAGGGAACTGGTCGAGAGTCATCTTCAGGCGATCTGGCTTTCAGTACTGCGTCTTGAATTTGATGCGAGCATTGCAGCAGAGGCAGAGAAAGAGGCTCTTATCCTAATGCGCGCATTGCAGGGAAGTCTCGGCTCTGACGCCCTCTGGTTTACCGATGACTATGCCCGCGCTGTTATCCGGAATGCACCGAGTGCCCTTGACAAGGCATTCGACCGCTGGCGGAATCTGTACCGCTCGACGCTTGCCCAGATGGATATGGCCGATGCTATTGCGCGTAGTCATGCCCACCGGCCGATTGACCGAGACAGCGCCCAGCGGCGATATAACGATGCAAAGAGGCAGCTTGATGTGCTCCTCAGTTCAAATGCGGCACAGAACTCCGACTTCTATACGTACCGGTATCTTGCCGGTCAAGGATTCCTTCCCGGTTATAACTTTCCTCGTCTACCTCTTATGGCCTGGATTCCTTCGCGGAAGTCCTACAAAAAGGGCAAGGATGACGGCGGTAGCATGGTCAGCCGCCCCCGCTTTCTCGGCCTTTCCGAGTTTGACCCGCGGAGCATTATTTATCACGATGGAAGGATGTACCGGGTAAACAAGGCAAAACTTAATTCTGGGAATGGCGAACAGATAAGCGCCGGAGCCCGGCTTGCCACAACCAGCGTGATCATGTGTACCACCTGCGGTTATGGACATCCGGGCGCGGACAGCGGCAGTGATGTGCTTGCGTCTGTCTGCGAGAACTGCGGCTCGGAACTTACCTCCGATTGCCGGGTGGATCAGCTGTACCGCATCGAAACTGTAGAAACTGAGGCGGTCGATCGTATTACTGCAAATGACGAGGAGCGCCAGAGACAGGGCTATGAACTGCAGACTATGTTCCGTTTTATTCCGGACAGCGTAGGTACTATTCAAAAGGCAGTTACGGACGTGACGGTTAATGGAAAAAAAGCGGCTGGCCTCGTGTATGCGCCTTCTGCTCTTTTATGGCGGATCAATCGGGGATGGAAGCGGCGCAAACATAAAAATATTCTCGGCTTTTTTATCAATCCGGTCAGCGGGTTCTGGAGCAAGGAAGATTCCCCCGACGCTGAAGATTCTTCGCATGAAGTCGGGGACGACAGCAAGGTGAAGGCGCAGCTTATAGTGCCTTTTGTCGAGGACTACCGGAATATTCTAATTCTTACTCCGACTGTTGTTCCTTCAAAGGATGCAATGGCGACAGTTCAGGCGGCTCTCAAGCGGAGTATCGAGCAGCTTTTCCAGATCGAGGAATCGGAACTTGCTGTGGAACCGTTGCCTCTTGAGCAGGACCGGAAAAGCATCCTTTTTTACGAAGCGGCAGAAGGCGGTGCGGGGGTGCTGACTCGTCTTGTCCATGAAAGCGGTGAACTGGCCCGCGTCGCGCGTTCTGCCCTCAAGTTGATGCATTATACTGTGCCTGAAAATTTAGGATCGCGCGCGGATCTCATCGATGATCCTTCAACTATGGCCGAGTCGCGCTGTGTAGCCGGTTGTTACCGCTGTCTCTTATCATATTTTAATCAGCCTGAACACGATAGTATTGACCGGCGGAACGAAGAAGCTCTTGATATACTCGTCGCACTCGTCGCACTCGTCGCACTCGTCGCACTCGTCGCACTCGTCGCACTCGCCCAAAGCGATTTAAAGCCGATGCATGTGAGCGCCGGAATACCGCAAACGTCTCTGGCGGGACATAACACTGATCTTGCTGGATTGCTTACCTCGTGCGGTATCCGCCGACCCGACGAGTTTGACTATCCTTTCATGGAGGGGAAATATTCCGCCGATGCGATGTATCGTTCGCTGAAAATTATTCTCTTCTGCGCGGAACCGACACCTGAAGCCGTTTCTTACCTTGAAAACCGGGGCTATGCCTGCATTTCGGTTGGTACTATGCGTTCCGAAATGGAAAAAGCTTTGCAAAAAAATAAAAACCTCTTGCCCCATACCGGAGAACAAAAATGATCGTAATTGAAGATACTGTCGAAACCAAAGCTCAGACATTTTCTCCGGGAACCCTCGTACGGTTGCGAAACCGCGAATGGGTGGTCCAGCCTTCCCAAAGCAGCAAAGCCCTTTACCTCCGCCCACTCGGCGGAACCGATGATGATATCCAGGTAATACTTCCGGAGCTTGAGAGCCCACTCGTAGAAAGCGCGGTGTTTTCCCTTCCCGACGCATCTCGTCCCGGCTCCTACAGTTCGGCAATCCTTTTGCGTGATGTTCTCCGATTAAAGCTTCGCTCGGGGGCAGGACCTTTCCGCTGTTTCGGTCACATAGCCGTGGAACCGCGGGCCTATCAGCTCGTTCCCCTTCTTATGGCGCTCAAGCAAGAAACCGTCCGCCTTCTGGTTGCGGACGATGTTGGTATCGGAAAGACAATTGAGGCTGCCCTCATTGTGCGCGAATTTCTTGACCGCGCGGAGATCCGCCGTTTTGCCGTGCTCTGTCCGCCCCATCTTGTAGACCAATGGCAGGGCGAGCTTGACGAGCGCTTTCACCTGAAAACGGCGCATCTCAGGCCACGTTCAATTTCTGCGATGATGAAGAGCTCGACGCCATTATCAAAACAGTCGAATCTGACTGGCAGGACGCTATGGAAAAAGCCCGCGCCAACCGTACGGTGTTTGCCCAGCGACGGCTGAAGCCCGAAGAAGTTATTCCTGAATGGAAAAAGGAAATGCGTGTACTCGGCTTATCCTCTGATGTCGAGCGCTTTACCGTTGAAGCCTTACGGCGCCTCGGCGCACCGCCTGATAAAAAGGGTAGCGCCGCCTTTCAAGTTAGCCCTACATTCCTCCCTTCCTCCCTTCCGCCCTCCGCGACCGCCTTGCAGCCTCCGGTATCGCCAAAAGTTTCCTCACCTCTTTTTCATACCCGGCCGAAACGGGAGCTGTTTTTATTCACCGCAGTCACGACCTTGTCTCCCTTTTGGCCGACCATCTGTTGGAAGGCGCTCTTTCGGGGGACTCGTCCATCGCGTCCCGCTCGGGCGCCTTTGAAACAGACGCAGTCGATACCCTTACCAGCATTTTCCTCGTACGTTTCCGTCACCGCATCATAAGCGAAATGCATGGGCGAAAGAGCGACCTCATGGCCGAAGAATCAGTGGCCCTTGCCGTCCGCGGCCGGACAAATCCGGTTTTCCTCAGCGAGGACGATGTCGAAACCCTGCTCGACCGTCATCCCGAAGGAAATCTTGAGCTTTCCGCCATTATACGCGAAGTACAGAAATCTCTTGTCTGGTACGAAACCAATACGGCGTCTTTCGAGGATCTTGCTGTAAAACGTTCTGCCGTTCTTCTCGAGGATCATCTGCGGGGGCGGAAAACCTCTCGTTCCCGGGGGACGACGCGGGTAGAACCCTGCCTGCCCTGCGACCTCATCGGTGTCTATGTACTCTTGCCCCATTCAGTGTAAGGAACTAAAAATAAAATGAAACAGCTCCATGCGCGCGCCTTCGGCTTTGATACCATCACCCTGGAAGGCCCTCTTTTTGTGGCCGATCTTCTCGAAAAAGCGAGCAGGGGCGAAGCCTCGCGCCAGAGTGCTGCTGACTATCATGTGCCGCGCGGCCTTCGCCTTGCCGACGAATATGGGCGCGCCTTCCATATCGCGCAGGCAGTCTGGAAACAATACCGCGTTCACTCAGAATCCCTCATGCGCGAGTTTTTCCGCGATGCCCTGGGCTATACCGCGCTTTCACTGTGCGAAAAACCGGTTATCGGAAATAATCACTATCCCATCCGTTGCATGGCTGCCCACAATATTCCGCTTGTCATTGCGCCTTCCTCTTTTGGTCTTGACCAGAACGACACAACCTTCGCCGTGGAAGGCGAGGGCGCGCGCAAGAAAAGTGCCTTTCAACTCGCGCAAGGATTTCTGAATGCTTCAGAAAAATGCGAATGGGCGCTCGTAACAAACGGAAAGACGATTCGCCTCTTGCGGGACAGCCAGTCCCTCGTGCGTCCCTCGTACCTCGAGTTCGATCTTGAAACCATCATGAGCGAAACCCGCTATGCCGATTTTTGCGCCCTCTATCGCCTCCTTCACGCGAGTCGGACCGGGGTGTGGGAACTCTGGCGAAAGGAAGGAGTGGTGCAGGGAACCCGGGTGCGCGAGGGTTTGAGCCTTGGTGTCACGCGCGCCCTTATCGAACTCGGCTCGGGCTTTATCCGTGCTGAGGGAAGCGTCAACGATACGCTGCGCTCCTCTCTTGAATCAGGCACTCTTACAAAAGAAAATTATTTTCAGGAGCTTCTGCGTCTTGTGTACCGCTTTCTTTTTCTCATCACGATCGAGGAACGTAATCTCCTTACTTCAGAAAACTCAAACTTACCTGAGCGAGAGGCCCGCGAGTTGTACGAGGCAGGCTATTCCCTTGCACGGCTTCGGGATGGCGCGGTGCGCTCGAACGCCTTTGACCGTTACGTTGATCGTACCCTTGATCTTCTGATAACCAAATATCTTGCCGCAGCTATATCCTATTAGAGAATACAGCGGGTTGAAAACCTGCCGTATCCACGCGAGGATTTGCGTGAAGCCCTCTTGAATTCGATAAGCCACAAGGAACTCGAGCGGTGTTCCTGTACAGATTTGCGTGTATCAGAACCGCTTGATTTTTTGGAATGATAGGCAGCTTCCTGGTGAATGGACAGTAGACGATCTAATTGCCAAGCATCCTTCGCGCCCTTATAATCCCCTAGTCGCTTCAGCCTTCTTCCGGATGGGCATGATAGAAACCTGGGGACGCGGTTTTGAGAAAATCCGTGAAGCGTGCCGAACAGCAGGAAATCCTGATTCAATACTCCGCTACGATTTGGGCGGCCTCTGGATCGAATTTATTTCAGTTAAAATGACCGAGAAACCACCACTAATAACTTCCCAAGACATAGATTTACAAATAGCTGAAGTACTTCGAAAGAGACCTGAAATTACTATTGCCGAATTAGCGGTAGAAATCGGATTATCTGATCGAGCAGTAAAATATGGTCTTGCTACCCTGAAAAAAGCAGGAAAAATTCAACGTATTGGCCCTGATAATGGTGGTCATTGGGAAGTAAAAGGAAAGGCAGAATAATGAATTCGCTCGAACGAAGTCTTATAGAAAAATCCGGAGCAGATAACGGGTGGGAATGCGTGCTTGAAAGCACTTCTGGACTTGTATGCCTAGCTTCTGCAACTCATCCAGTCCGGGTGACGATAACCTCCAGCACAACCAATACGCTTCCATATATTTTGAATTTTTCAGAAAATGTTGACAGGATCGAACTTGAGCGGGGGCTCCCGTCCATTCTTTTTACCGGGGGAGTGATTAGCGCATTTAATGATGAGACCATTAGTGTGTTGCTTCGCCGATATGCCGAATTGATTATTTCTCTTCCGGACAAACCGTTAGACCTGTTTGAAGCAGAAGTTGCCGCGGTGTTTGAAAATGAGGCCGGTATTCCGGGAACCGAAGCGGAACGTATTGTTCAAATACGTATCGGGCAGGATATATACCGGAAAGCTCTCGTGAAATACTGGCAAGGGCAGTGTGCAGTTACTTGCATAACTGTTCCTTCTGTTTTGAAAGCAAGCCATGCGAAGCCCTGGGCTGATAGCGAAACAGATGCCGAGCGACTCAATGTATACAATGGATTTCTTTTATCGGCGAATCTTGATTCTCTTTTCGATTCAGGACTCATTACATTTAGCGATGAAGGCGAGGGTATCATTTCAAGTGAGCTTGATCAGGGTCAACGCATTGAACTCGACCTTGCTGAAACAATTACACTTCGTTGGATCGACCTTCGGCATCTGAGTTTTTTACAATGGCACAGGGAACACGTTTTCATACCTTGAAATCGTGCGCACCTTTTTGATAGCCCTGTATTCTGCCTTATACCTTATCTCTCGAAGCAATGTGTACGGAACCAGTTCGCAGTATGTATCCTTTTCAAGAAATCAACCCGTTATATCTTCCCTTATCCAATTGCAATGGGAATTAAAGATATGATGAAAAATTTCCTTGATCAACCGTCTTACAATATAAGTCAAGATAGTTTACGCACTCCTAGTGGCGAGAACTATCTTGACAGCACTTGGGCGGCTCCGAAGAGAGACCATCGCCTACGTGGATCGTTGTGCCTCGATCTTAAAAATTCTCTTCATTGTCATTCCCATTGATAATCTTGATGGGAAACGGCATGGTTTCTTTTCCGGTATAGAGCGAGGTGTGGTGGAAAGGAATCTCAATTTGCTCTGTATCCAGCCGTTCCTTAATCTCCTGCATGAGCGAATTTTTGAGCAAGACGAAATCTGTTTTTAAGAACCAGACGCCTAAAAGGAATTCAATACCGGACGGTCCGAAGTTCTGGATGAGCACCAGTGGTTCCGGCTCACTCAAAGCCCAGTTGTTGTGACCGGCAATTTCGGCAAGAATATCTTTTACTTTTCCAATATTTTCTTTGTAAGCAACTGAAAGAGTAATATCGAGACGGCGGATGGGAAAGCGGGTAATATTGACGACCTCGGTGTTCAGCACCCGCTCGTTCGGTAGCCGGATAAAGAGATTGTCGAAGGTGCGGATTTTTATGGACATAAGATCGATGGACAGGATGATTCCCGTCTTGTCTCCAACTTTAATGACATCCCCGATCGAGAACGGTTTTTCTCCCAGAAGGAAGAGACCGCTGATGATGTTTGAAACGCTTGTCTGTGACGCGAAACCGATGGCGATACCAAGTATTCCTGCCGCCCCGAGCAAGGTAGCAACATTGACGCCGATCTCGCCGAGAATCAGCATGATAAGAATGACCGTTCCGACATATACAATTATTTTTCGTAACAGGAGCCGGTTATGATCTGATATTTTATTAAGTACAGTTACGCTTGAAATCGCCAGCACCACGCGGATAATTAGAAGGCCTATTCCGAAGGTCAGGAAAATCGTTATCCCTTTATTACCTAGTTTTGGTAGTATCTTTTGAATCCAGTCATTAATCACTTCCACGGCACACTCCTAAAATCCACTAAACTGCTTTAATAAATTGAATGTTCTCTTTAAATGCCAATTTTCAATTGGTTGTCGTGGATCGGTCACTAAATTCATAGGTCCTTCCATCAATGGGGCATTTTTTGATGGCTGAATCTGGGTTTCCTGCTCCGTTCCTTTAAAAACAACACGAACCTCGTTCGTCCAGAACCGTGAGGGGCTGCGATAAATACCTAAAAATTCTGTATGCAGGCATATTCGATCGAAAGACAATTCGCGCTCCGATTCATTTGAAATCATGATCGGGCAAACAGCTTGTATTGAAGAAACAGGAATTTGGTTGAAGTCGGCGAAAAGGCGGGCATTGTTAAAATAACAAAGTTCCCCAGATACCGGGTCGCCGAACCAGGTGTTTTTCATCGTGCAGATAGGGAACTCGGCGAGCTTCCTGAGTGTTTTTGTTTTACTTCCGAGACTGACCATCAGACGAAACGAAAGGGGTAGAGATAAAAAAAAATTCGCTCGTTCTCCGGGAATGAGTACCAATTGTCGATCCGGCCTTACGACAACAGGCCTGTCCATCATTGCAGGTACAGGAAGTATCCAATTTCCGTCATGGATAATGTAGTGGACCCAATCTGACGATTGCGGTTTTTCATCTTTTTCTTTCATAGTCAACCGCGATTCGGGATACAATCCTGCCTTGTTATACATAGGAAGGACATGCCATTCATGTTCATAGTGCTCGATCCATAGACTAAGACATTCCAGCGTCCAGGTTGCACATCTTTCTGTAGTGAATTCGATCGGATCCCATATTGAAAAATCATTCATTATCTTTATATCGGCAGATGGATCAAAAACTTCCCGGAAACTATCAATATTGAGAGAAATAGGTCATTTAGTATACTCAAAAGTCTTCAAACTCAACATTAAACAAAACTTGACCCATCACGTTATTATCCGTACCTTTACAATAAGGTAAAATTACTTATATGCATATTAAAAGAGTATCAATTCTAGTAAGCTTACTTGCGGTAACCTTGTACGGATGCGCTACCGGAATTATCGAATCCCGATTCGGTTCACCTGCTCAGCAAAGTAAACCCCGTGGCGAAGGCCAAAGCGAACCGGAGAAACAGGTGAATGTGGCAGAACACTCTGGAATAGAAAGTGTGAATGGGGTGATGCCCGAAATAATATCTATAAAAACCGCCACACAAACATTCTGTAAAAGGTATGCATTTAGTATATCAGATGGCCGTATCTATTATAAATCACAGTTGTCCGGCGTTTCTCCTTCTCGCTGGAAGCTTTTGACCGGAACAGGACTTCCTCATTCTTCTGATGCCGGTTTTATAGAACCGTACCGAATTGTAGAGATTTCTGCGGATGATGAATCGCTGATGGCGTTCTCGAATGAAGGTAAGATGTATGAGTGCAATTTTGAAGGAGGCCTTGGAAAGGCTCCGTTTGTCTGGCTTGATACATTCGGTTGGCCTGACAAAATGTCACTTGTTCAGAATGATCTTGTGCTTGGTAACCGTGCTTGGGCAATCGGCACTAGGGGCAAGGATGTTCTTTGGTTTGAGGATATCTTTGGCAATCAGCATCATTACGGGACGATGGGAATCAAAACCATATATTTTCTGACAAAAAATGGACAGGATATCCGGTATGCGGATACGGGACTTCCGCAGGATTTTAGTCATTCTATTCTTGGTCCCGAGCGTGGCAGCTTTATCTCGAGATCCTTGAGTGCAAGCGCTTCAACAATTTTTCTGATTAATGACACAGGCGAAATGTATACGCGTCTTGCTGATTTTGACACACTTGGTAACGATCCCATGTTCTTTAAATATGCATATACAAAAGAACCGTTTTCCTATCCAGGTTCCGACTACCGCTCGAATTTTACCGCCTGGGGTTTGCCCTCGGAAGATTGGAAAAAAGAATCATCGATACTGCTAACCGGAAAAGCTCGAATATCTTCATACATTACAATTCTGCAGACTGGACAAGGGAATTTTGCAAGAGAACTTCGGGTTGCGGGTGTGTCCTCGGAAGGAAAGACAGGCTACTATTTTAAGAACATTGCTGATTCTGCCTGGAGTTTTAAACTATCTCCTCTCATAATTAGCGAAACTGCATTTTTGTCTGCAGCGACTACAACTGCAAAAGGTGATCGCGGGAAAAAAAGGGAAACAGCTTACGAGGGTGCCATGTGGGTGAATGATGAGCGGCAGCGCGATCTTTCGTTTCGGGTTCCCGATTTTCCGCTGAGTGAAGGCAGTTGCCATCTGGTTATTACCTATCGGGGCGAAGAATTGAAAATTAAACTGTTCCCGGTCGATATTTGGACCTATATGAAGCGTTATAATCCCGGACTCGATAATACACCAAAGAATATTTTTGTTACTCTTTCGTTTACTGCCGAACAACTTGCTGCCATTTCTCCCGAATTCTTCAATTTGATCGAGCCCCTTTTACTAAACAGGAATCTCGTGCTTTTTTCTTGCAGAGCAGAAGTTACCGATGCATATTTTATTCTCGATTTTGATACAGGCAGTGATGACCGCCTGAGCCTTTTACTGACACGTGAAGGCGTTCCTGAAGTTGATATTGCTCTTCTGCGGAAGGCAGACGTAAACGAGGACAAACTGGTCGTTCGGGGTCTTGACCCATCCCTTATTCTTACCAATACAGCAAATCTAACTGTCAGTAGCAAATCTGAATTGGAACGTGTAATTGCTGCCAACAACGAATATCGCGAACTGGTAGCACAGGAGCTTAAACGCTATCAAGCGTACCACAATGTTGCCGGGGTGTCCCGCTTCAGTTATGCTGCGATGGACCTGCTCACGACCGTTACGTTCCTTGATCAACTTAATTATCCAAAATTCAAGACAATTACGCGCCACGGTGCAGATATCATGGCAACCAATGCAGAAGTTTACCGGGACATGTCTGATTCTCGTAAGTGGGTATATTCAAAAATTATTGAACTTGTCGATATTCGAATCTCCGAATATGAAAAGGCCCTGAAAGCCTTTGATTCCGGTAAGGTAAAGACCTCTTTGGATCCCGATTTACGGAATACCTTTACCGAATACTTTTCACTTGTGTCCTTGCCTTCTCGTGTTACTGGAACCGCGCATGATGATGGCGATCGCAAGGCTACTGTACTGATTCTCAAGTCTTCACCGTTATTTCCTGGTCTGATATATGAATCGGGAGGGAGACGAACATTGATTGAACTTAAAGATTCAGCGAAACATATTCTGGATAGAGAAGGGGAGACTCTTGCACAAAAGCCGTTCAAAGTGTCCGTATTATTTCATCCATTTACCGGATCGATCGGCCGGAAATCGGTAGAGGATCTAGCCGGAATAACCGGAAAGCTCGAGTGGGATGGACATACCCTGACTCTTTGGCGCAATACATCCCTGTTTTCCAAGGCGCTCGTTTTTACGGGGGATGTTACAGCAACTCCTTGATTTTTTACAAAAATATCCCTTTGCAATTGACAATAACTGTGGTAAAAGCACTATACTTCCAACGAGGTACTTGATGCTACAAAACACCGGTATTCAGATCGAAATTCCTTGTTTCAGTGTCATACTAGTGGTTTGTGCCCTCATTTTCGGTTCGTGCACTACTGTGCCCATAAGCCTCGCTGAGCAAGGACAAGTGCCGAAAAAGGCATCGGGGACACCTGAAGGGTTGTACCGTAATCCCGAAATTGTCCGACTTCCTCTTAACGCCGATGAACGTCAGCTTGTCGCTTCGTCAAAATTGTTACTCAGCCAGCCCCCCAATGCCAAAGTTACCGTAAATGGTAGGAAATTCAACCTTGATTGCATCGGCACTGTTTCGGCCATTTTTTGGAATATGAATATCGATATACAGAAGGATTTCGCGAAATATACCGGAAACGGCGTTAGCAGGCTTTACCAAAGTCTTGCGGCCCGAGGCACCCTCCATGCTGATACCTATCCTCGTCCTGGCGATGTCATTTTCTGGGATAATACCTGGGATGCCAACGGAGACGGCAACCGGACGAACGACCCCAGAACTCACGCGGGCATCGTTATTGAAGTTGATGATGACGGCACTATCCATTACATACACGAAAATTATATCAAGGGTGTTACCATCGAGGCCATGAATCTGCTCAATCCGGCAGTTCCATCAGATGCAGCAGGAAAACGCATCAATAACAGCATGGCGATCTCGACCGTGACCGGCGGCCCCAAACCCGGCCGATTTCTCGCAGGAGACGTTTTTGGACGTTTTGGTGACGTATTGACCATCAAAAAAGAGTTACTCGTGATCGTTGTGGACATCAAAAACAACACATCCGTACGGGAAAACGATATTCCTGCTGCTCCCGAATTTTTCCCCGCAAACGCAGAGGAACTGACACGCTTGGATGATCGGTAATTCCTTTGTTTAATAAACAAACCCTTCTTTTTAATGTTTATTGACAGTTTTACGGTCATTTTTGCATTGAAAGTGTAACTTAATCCTTTTATTAAAATAAACATTGACAGATTATATAAACAGACCTATCATAATTTTAATAAACAAATTGTTTGTTTATTAAATACGTTTAGAGGAGAAAATTATGGGAAAGAAAATTGGCAAGTTGGTTCTGTTCAGTCTTTTGTTCGCAGCAGTTACATTTTCTGTATATGCAGGCGGCAAAAAAGAAGAACCAAAAAAAGATAAGCTGGTAGTCGGGCTTATTATGAAATCATTGGCAAATGAATTTTTTATGACAATGGATGCCGGTGCCAAGGCGTATGCAAAAAAAGATGGAACGTTCGAACTGATTACTATGGGCATGAATTCAGAAACCGATTTCGACACACAGGTGAATGCAATTGACAGTTTAATTGCCAGAGGTGTTAATCTGATCGTATTGGCTCCTGCAGATTCAGCCGGTATGGTGGCTCCGGTAAAAAGAGCTATTGATGCAGGTGTAACGGTAATCAATTTTGATGTAACACTTGATAAAAAAGCACTGAAAGCTGCCGGTTTACCCGAAGAGTTCCTTTTTGTCGGACCTGATAATACCGCCGGTGCACAAATGGTTGGAGACTACCTGGGCAAGGCACTTGGTAAAGGTGGAAAAGTAATTATTCTCGAAGGCAATCCGGGTGCTGATAATGCCAAACAAAGAAAAGTTGGATTCGAGAAAGCAATTGCAACCAATGGTTTGACATTACTTGCATCAAATACCGCTCATTGGGAAACCGAAGAAGCCAACACCCTTATGACAAATTTGCTTACAAAATATCCTGATGTCCAGGGTGTAATGTGCGCAAACGATTCAATGGCTCTTGGTGCTGTTCGTGCTCTTGAAGCAGCTGGCCGCAAAGATATAAAGGTTGTCGGCTTCGATAACATTCCTGCCGTAAAGGACCTTATCTTGAATGATAAAATGCTTGCAACTGTCCATATGGATGGACCTGAAATGGCCATTCTGGCCTTCAAATCCGGTTTTGAAATTCTCGAAGGTAAGAGAAAGAACCTTGGTTGGGTTCAGTCACCGTTGATTCTTGCAGACAAAGCGTTCTTTAAGAAATAAAAACAGCTCGAGAAAAAAAAGAAGAGTTTGTAACGAACTCTTCTTTTTATTTAGACTTTCGTAGGAGTTTGTATGTCTTCAGGTAAGAATATTATCGAGATAAAGGGATTAACTCTCGTTTTTCCGGGGGTAAAAGCACTAGATTCAGTAGATTTGGCTATTGAAGAAGGTGAAGTTCATGTTCTTTTGGGAGAAAACGGGGCAGGGAAATCCTCTTTGGTCAAGATCTTATGCGGAGTCTACCAACGAACCGGTGGAACTATTATATTTGATGGTCATCCGTATAATCCACAAACACCACTCGATGCAATTCATCATGGTGTGAGAGTTGTGTACCAGGAATTTAATCTTCTTTCATACCTTTCTATCGCAGAAAACATTTTTTTTGAAAAATTGCCTTCAAAACATGGTTTAGTCGATTTCAAAAAACTGCATTCAGACGCACAAGAACTTCTTGAACGTGTTGGACTTTCTCATATCTCATCCAAAACACCGGTTGAAGCACTGGGAGTAGCACAGATGCAACTCGTCGAGATTGCAAAAGCATTGTCCGGAAAAAGCAGGGTTTTGATTCTCGATGAACCTACTGCAACTTTAATGCCAGCAGAAATTGATAATTTATTTACATTAATTGAAAAATTAAAAGCCGAAGGAGTATCGATAATTTACATATCACATCGGCTTAATGAAATATTTCGAATTGCTGATCGTGTTACCGTTTTGAGAAATGGAGCAAAAGTGGGGACTCACGCTGCAAAAGAACTGGATATTCCCGGGATTGTAAAAATGATGGTCGGTAGAAATATGGATTCGGAATATCCTTTTGATGAAACCATTGTTCCATCTAATACGCTTTTTGAAGTAAAAAATCTTCAGTACAAAGGAAATCCGCATCAAAAATCTTTTTCGTTACGAAAAGGAGAAATATTGGGTATTGCGGGGCTCGTCGGTTCCGGAAGAACAGAAACCATGCGTGCAATTTTCGGAGCAGATAAAAAGGAAGCCGGAAGTATCTTCCTCAATGGAAAAGAAATCCATATTGAAAATCCAAAAGATGCAGTTAATCATGGTATTTGTCTGTTAACAGAAGACCGCAAACAACAAGGATTAATTCTGGAAATGGATTGTGTGGAAAATACTACAATTACAAATCTAAAAGGTGTTTCAAAAGGCGGGATACTAAATAAAGCTGCAGAAGAGGAAGTCACCAAAAAACAAATTGCAGAAATGAATATTAAAACCCCCTCAATACATAAAAAAACCTTGCATCTTTCGGGTGGGAATCAACAAAAAATTCTTATCGGTAAATGGCTATTTCGGGATTCGGAAGTTTTTATTTTTGATGAACCAACGCGGGGAATTGATGTCGGCGCAAAATATGAAATCTATTTGCTGCTCTGGAAATTGGTCGCGATGGGACGTGGTATTATTATGGTTTCTTCCGATTTGCAGGAACTGATCGGAATTTGTCATAGAATAGTTGTTTTTTCTGACGGAAATATTACTGGAGAACTTGAACGGAAAGATTTTAATCCGGAGGCAATATTAAATCTTTCGTATAAGGAATATCTTAAAAAAAATTAATATTTAGGCAATAGACTTTCAGGAGGATTTTTTTATGGAACAAAATAGTAAGCTACGCTCTGGTGTAAACATTTTATTGAAAGAAGTGGGAATTGGAGTTGTATTATTGGTTCTCTTTCTCGCTTTCAGTATCTGGGCTCCGAAATTTTTCACTATACTTAACATCGCGAACATCTTTACCCAGATCAGTATCAATACAGTAATCGCGGTAGGAATGACTTTTGTAATTCTACTTGGAGGTATCGATCTTTCTGTTGGCTCTGTATTGGCTTTGTGTTCAATCATTGCCGGAAAAGCGCTGACTACCGAAGGTTTACCTCTGGAAGTGGCAATTATTTTATCAATTATCTGCAGCATACTTATTGGAATGGCTGTTGGTTTTGTAAATGGCTTTATCTCGGAAAAATGGAAGATTCATTCATTTATAGTAACTCTTGGAATGCTTAATATTACTCGTGGCATGGCTTTGCAGATAAGTGGTTCAAAAACTATCTTTAATTTTCCTCCCTCATTCAATAAATTCGGCACATTGACTTTTTTTCGTATCTTGCCAGTTATTTTTCTTCTTGCCCTTGCCCTAGTGATTATCGGCACAATTATTTTACGTAAAACAGTTTTTGGACGAATGATTTTCGCGATAGGAAATAATGAAGAATCAGTACGTTTGTCTGGTCATAATGTACGATTTTACAAAATCATGGCCTTTACTATCTGTGGAGGAACAGTTGGAATTGCAACAATTATGTATATGCTTCGAATGAGCATTGCAAGTCCAATTCTCGGAAACGGTTTCGAGCTAAATGCAATTGCTGCGGTTGTCATCGGCGGAACAAGTATGAGCGGAGGAAAGGGATCTTTGATAGGAACCTTTCTGGGAGCATCAATTATGGGCGTGTTGAATAATGGCTTGCTGTTAATCGGTATGGGCGATTTTGCCCGGCAGATTGTTACTGGCATAATTATTATTCTTGCTGTCATTCTCGATACCTATCGAACTCGATTTTCCATGAAACTGAACACATAGTCTCGTTGACATTATTGAAATATGAAGGTACGGTTTTTACATGACAACAACAATTCGGGATGTAGCAAAAAAAGCCGGCGTTTCACCGGCTACAGTATCTCTGGTTTTAAACAACCGATCTGGAATCAGCGAAGAAACTCGCACTCAGGTACAGAAAGCAGCTGATTCGTTAGGATATCGGCTTCAGAATTCGGTGCAGACAATAAAATCAACCGGGTCTATCTGTTTTCTAAAAATTGCCTGTCATGGACATATCATAAATAGAGATCATAATGCATTCATTTCTGACTATATAGACGGAATCGAAAATGAGGCAAAAGAATCAGGTTTCGCTCTGGAAGTCAGAAATTATAGTAGTTTTAATTTGTCTTTAATATTGAAGGACCTTTCCCAGTCACCGGTTGATGGTATTATTATTTTGGCAACCGAACTTGAGGAAAAAGATATTTTATCCTTTGACAAATTTATAATCCCAGTAGTGTTTATGGATGCTTGTCATCCGGTATACCCTTTTGATTTTATCGATATGGATAATGAAGGAGCTGTATATTCCATAGTCAAAACTTTAAAAGAGTTTGGACATACCGAAATCGGACTGGTAAGAGCATCTTTGGAAACAAGAAATTTCCGGTTAAGAGAAAAATATTTTTATGATGCAATCGATTACTTTGGTATACGTACAGAGAAAAAATGGGGATATTGTGTTGATTCTACGTATGAGCGTGCTTTTATGGATATGGAAACACAGCTTGGCGAAAACAAAACTCTTCCTTCGGCCTTTTTTTGTGTGTGCGATATTATTGCATTCGGTTGTATGAAGGCTCTGAAAAAAAAAGGAATTCGTATACCACAGGATATATCGGTCATTGGTTTTGATGACTTACCCTCGAGTCAAATATCGGATCCGCCGCTTACATCAATAAAAGTTTCAAAAACCAGAATCGGCAGAAGAGCCTTTCAACTGTTACACCGCCGGCTAAAATCGACCGATGAGCTTCCCTATGAGAAAATATTTATAGGTAGCAAACTGATTATTCGGGATAGTTTAGGAATCTCCGAAAGAACAGGAGTCTAGCAACGTATGAAAATATTAAATTTCGGCTCTCTCAATATTGACCATGTGTACCAGGTACCGCATATTGTGCTTCCAGGAGAAACAATTCACGGCAGGGACGTAAAAGAATATGCCGGCGGGAAAGGTGCTAATCAGTCCGTCGCCCTTGCACGTGCCGGCGCTTCTGTCTGGCATGCCGGAAAGATTGGTCAGGACGGACTGTGGTTACAGGATGTTTTGAGGGAATCAGGCGTCAAAACGGAATATATCCACATATTTGAAGGTCTAACTGGTAATGCTATCATACAGGTTGCACCCGATGGTCAAAATTCAATTATACTTTTCAGCGGTGGTAATGTTCATAATACCTTGCAGGAAATTGATGAAACCTTGTCATATTTCAATGAAGGCGATTATCTGGTTTTACAAAACGAAATAAATCTGGTACCCGAGATTATTGAAAAGGCTTTTCAAAAAAAAATGAAAATTTGCCTTAATCCTGCTCCGTATACTGATGCAATATGCAACTGGCCATTGGAGAAGCTCGAACTCCTGGTTGTGAATGAAATTGAAGGTCAGGGGTTGGCTGGTATTTCCGGAAGTTATGAAGAAACAATAAATGCTCTCACCAAAAAATACCCCGATATCCATATTTTGATGACCCTGGGGAGGGATGGTTCATTGTATGGAAGAAATACAGAAAGAGTGTTTGTTCCTATTGTTGAAACTCCAGTGGTTGATACGACTGCCGCTGGTGATACCTTTTTTGGTTATTTTCTGCAACAAAGGATGCGGAGCGTCCCTGTCCGTGAATCGATGGAATGGGCTACTCTTGCATCTTCCCTAACAGTATCCCGCCCGGGGGCTATGAATTCAATTCCCTATGCCGATGAAGTAATAAAATTAGGAAACCTACGCTCTGTTATATGAGTATACCACTTTCGATTCTATCTTAATAATCTCCCGAAAAATGACACAAATAACATGAAACTAATTTAAGTGATCTGACTTGTTACTACGAGCGTTCGGCGTGCAAAATAGCGGGAGGTTTTTACCGAAAATATCGGCGAGTACCGGGTCAAACTGTGTACCACCCTGAGACACAATGTAATCGCAGGCGGCTTCGATGCTCCACGCATCTTTATACGGTCGCTTGGAAACAAGTGCGTCAAACACGTCGACAATGCTCACGATACGTCCGGATAGGGGTATGTCTTCACCTGAAAGACCCCGAGGATAGCCGTTCCCATCCCATCGTTCATGATGGGTATAGGCAATTATTGCTCCCTCGAGCAGATACTTGCTCTGGGAATTTTTCAGGAGTTGATAACCGATTATTGTATGGTTTTTTATGATTTCGAATTCCTCAGTCGTCAATTTGTCCGGTTTCTTTAAAATGGAATCGTGAATTTCGATTTTTCCGACGTCGTGAAGGGGGGAGCTGTTTAAAATGAGGTCTTTTTGCTCGTCAGTATGCCCAAGTAGGCCCGCAAGAAGAACAGACAAGGAACCGATACGGGAGAGGTGCGCGCCGGTTGTTTCATCCCGAAAGTCCGATAGTTTTCCGAGAATCATAAGAGTCTCTTTTTCACGTTGCACTGCAGTTTCGTGGGCTTTTATTTCGGCTTTGCTTGATTTCTCGAGATTTGTTTGTTGCAGCTGCAAAAACTCGAGCATATTGTTTGTCTGGTAGGCAAGTTTTCCAATTTCATCGCGATATTCCATCTGTACGCGCCGGGATAAATCCCCGGTTTGTGTAATTGACTCCACAGTCTCTGCCAATCGTTCAACGGGTCCTATTATTGTACGGACATAAACACCAGTAAAAAACCCGACTATCAATATGGAAAAAAATAATATGGCCATATGGGTATAGATAATATTTGTGCTTGCCGAGAAAAATTGGGATTGGTTTTCGGTTACCGCAACGATCCACCCGAATGGTGCGAATTCGAATGATACTCCAACCCGGTCCTCCCCAAACAGTTTCGAAGCAAACCATCCGGCGCGGGGAACTACTGATGGAATTTCGGTTCTTTCATCCTCGGTCGTCACAATGCTGCTTGCGATACCGATTCTCGACAGAAGGAGCCCCTCGTGATCGAATATGAGTATCTGTTCGGACTTTTCCCGCAGGAGTGAATATGAGTAGGAGCGGAAGGACGTTTCGGCCGCAGACCGATATTCGGGATTCCCGGAAAGCTGCAGTTTTTCCACAATTCCCCATTCACTATATATAAAGTCGCGTAGCTGCTCGGCCTTGAATGTCAGATGGCGGTTTGCCAGTTGTATTAATGCGGATCTGGACTCGATTGTCGACAGATAACCACTGATTGTCACCACCATGATAACCAATGGTAAAATCATGATGTACAATTTAACCCGTAATTGATTTTTTACCTGTGTTTTCATCAATATATTATTACACACTTTTTGAATTAAATGATAGTATATTTATATTGTGAGAAAGAATAATGACAGTACTATGCCGGATTTTAACCCGCAGCGATCCTCTGCCGTCTTTACAGTAGCTTCGAATTTAACTCTTGTCCTGGTCTCTGTCGGTATACTTTTTACCAGTAATTACTTCTACAAAACCAATATTGAAGCAAATACGGTATCTGAAAACCGGTTTATTACAATGGAATGGCATCTTTTACAAAACCTCAAAACGGAAACGGATGACCAGTTGAGCGAAAAAGATCGCGAAATAGCTGAACTCAAACAAAAATACAAGGATTCGAAACTTCAAAATGTTTCCAAAGAGCTTCTTGCAGAAATGAACGCGAAACTCAAAAAAGCAGAAATGGAACGTGCAGCAATCTTGACGAGAAATTTTGCTTCGAAAATTACACCTGAGCCGCTTTCTTCGATACGAAGTAACGAAAATAAAACCATTGCCTCAGCATTCGCAACGGAAACAACAGACCTGTTTAGTAAAAGAATCGAGGCCCTTGAAATTCAATTGCAGGAAAGCCTTCAAAATAATCAAAAAATGGAAGCTGAACTTGCTCGGCAGATACAAATCAACAGCCTTAACCATATCATCCCAACCGAAACGTCGAACAAAGATATAGTAGATACTTCTTCAACCTCGAAAAAAGCTGTATATCGTGAAATTCTCAATATTCTCAATATTCTCGATCAGCAAAAACTTGACGAAACAACTCAACCCCCGCTCGAAGATATCAAAACACGGGCATTACTTCGGGCTATTGTGCGATCCCCTGATATCCGGTCCTCATATCCGACTCTTTCAGAGTCCTTAGACCGTTATTTCGAGTTCTTCGCCTATCAGGAACAGCTGAAGGGTAAAAAAAACGCGTATGATGAAATGATAAAGGCATTAAACAAGAATTTGCCGTAAAAAGGTATCAGTTAGTTTTGACTGTAAGCGGGACGACAGGGGAACGATACTCCCCGGATACAGCATAGATTTTAAAGTAGTAGGTTATATTTTTCGGTACATCACCGGTTGTATAATCAAATGTAGTATTGTTAACATTTATCGGCGGTGTCCAGGTTATAAAATCGGTCGAACTATAAATTTCAAAACCGCTGATAATTCCCGGATAGACGTAACTCCATTTAATGTAAATTTTTTTCCTGGACGGTACATCATATGTTACAGTCACATTGGTTGGCTTTTGAGGAAGGACCGTAACTGTGGCGCCGGACATATCCCCGTCTGAGTCGGTAACCCGAATAATAATCTTGCCGATAGCACCGCCGTTCGTATAACTGTTGCTGCTTATACTTCCCAGCAAACTGCCGGATCCTGTAACGACTTCTCCTGCAAAGACCGAAACCTCGTACGGCGGTTTCCCGTCCGATGTAAAGATATCTAGGGATGCCCCTCTCATCATTGTCGGATTGGCAAGGGTAAGAGAAACCGGAATAAATGGAACTTCAGGTGGAACGACACCAAGAACAGGAACAGGCGACGGAGTCGATCCTTCTATCATGCCTACCAGAGAGTAGGAATCACATCCGGTCTGTAAAAAAAGTAAAATTGACAAAATAAGAATGCCCATAACGTGCTTCATTTAAAGCTCCTTTCCGACTGAAATCATTGGAAGAATCCCGGAAATATACATATCCGTGTCTACTATTGCTACATACCTTACTTGAGCACCAGCATATATTCCTTTCTTAAAGATGTATCTGACACTCAAACCCGCATCTGCGAAAAAATCGGTTTTACTGAGGGTGCCATCCTTCCCGGAAAATGTCAGGAATGCTGGCCCGCCTGACACAATACCGGCGAACCGGAATCGTCCTAAACGCGGCGTACTGACAATACAGTCAACGCCTGCAGTCGTAACCCACAATGCATTATCTGAAAACTTCGAATCAAGTTTTGTGCGAAAAACAAGAAGGCGGAATCCGGGTGAAAAATTCCACTTTCCGAGCGGCAGTCGGGAGCCTACCCTGAAATAACCCGTCTCGCCGTACTGCGAATAGTCGGTCATTGAGCCGAGAAAAAATACTGCACCAAGTCCAATGGTTATATCCGGAATCGAAAAAGCCGGTTTTTTCTCGGGTAAAAACAGCTCGGTATCATTTGCAGTGATCAATCCACGAATTAGTGTATCAGACCCGGCATTGGACTGAAGTTCTCCGGTAATAAGTAGATTTTTTACAGCCGAAGCCAGTTTTCCTTCAAAATCATAATCAACTGGCGCAGAAAAAGAGGTCACGGCCAAAAGCTGATCTTGCTTATCTGTCCGGTACAACGAAAGTTTCACATCAGTGATGTCATCATTTGCAGTGTATTGTGTCTGGAGGACATAGTCGGTCTTTCCGTTTTGGTTAGTACTGGAAAAACCAGCATCAAGTAATTCTACTGCCATGGTCAAGAACAGGATTTCTTCAAACTGTGGATCTTTGTGCTCGGATTCGAATTCGTGTCGTATTGTTTTCTCGGCAAAGGCACTGCATAACAAGCATGGAAAAAGTAACAGGGTTATACATAAATACAGTCGTTGAACTTTTAAATCCATATATTAGCCAACTCGAAACACAAGGCATCCTCAGACTTGTCTACCGTCAGCAATTTTTGAACGAGACTATCGAGGCAAAAGCTGTGTCCGGATTCATGTAATTTATCAGTCGTTTTCATGAAACCTCCTCGTGGGCATCAGGCTTCTCAAGCGTTTTATTTTACGCAGGGGAGTTGTACATATAGTATGATTTTCTCCAGACGATTGTCTGTTCGGTATCGCACATGAGATTCAGAATGATGTTGTATTTTTTTTCTATCGGGCAGGAAGGCCAGTTACTGTTCGAATATTCTACCCAGCCCACCTAATACAGAGCCTTCGTCGCGCGGACTGCCCATTGCGCGCGGGGCGTGGGCGAGGATCCGGTCTGCAAGGCGAGAGAAGGGAAGACTCTGGAGATAGACGGTTCCAATGCCCCGAAGGGTCGCAAGGAAGAGGCCTTCACCGCCAAAGAACATGGACTTGAGGTTACCGGCCCGCTCAATGGAGTAGTCGATGCCGTCGGTGAAGCCGACAATACAGCCGGTATCGACGCGGAGGATTTCGCCCGAAAGGTGTTTTTCGACTATGGTGCCGCCTGCGTGCAGAAATGCCTTGCCGTCACCCTGAAGACTTTCGAGGATGAATCCCTCGCCGCCGAAGAAGCCGGTACCGAGCCGTTTGGTGAAGGTGATGTCGAGTTTTGTGCCGAAAGCAGCGCACAGGAATGCGTCCTTCTGGCAGGTGAAGCGGCCGTCGAGTTTAGCGAGGTCGAGCGGGATTATTTTTCCGGGGTAGGGTGCTGCGAACGCGACGCGTTTTTTACCGGCTGCCTGGTTGGTAAAATGGGTGAGGAACAAGGATTCGCCGGTAAGGGCCCGTTTTCCTATATCGAGCAGTTTTCCGAACATGTCCTGATTTGGCTGTGAACCATCACCCATCCGGGCTTCGAAGACAATCCCGTCCTCCATGTAGTTCATGGCTCCTGCTTCTGCGATCACTGTTTCTCCTGAGTCCAGCTCCACTTCTATGATCTGCATGTCGTCACCGAAAATTTCATAGTCGATTTCGTGAGATTTCATTGTTGTCTCCTTTTGAATATAAAATGAACGCTAGTCGAATCTTAATTATGAAATAGTCTTCCTACCCTGTCTAGTGATCCCCGCGGATACATCAGTTTTTAAGTTATTATAAGCGTTGTTTTAAGCGTTACTTTTATTGCTTTTTTAATATATAAAGAGTACGATATGTATGACTGTAATGTAAGGAGGCCTAATAGATGACTAACGTATTGTCATTTATGGATAATATTGTGTCTGTCACCCGGTTTAATCGGGGTGAAGCAGTAAAAATATTTGAAGAGCTCAAGAATACAGGAGCCAAGGTGGTAATGAAGAATAACGCTCCGGTGTCTGTAATAATGAGTCCCGAACAATATCAGTTACTTATGGAAGAGAGGGAAAATATGGGGCTGCTTCTCGAAGTACAGGAACGTGGTAAAAACTCCGAAAACAGGAAAATGTATTCCCTTGACGATATCATGAAGCAAAATGGTATATCCCGCTCAGAAATTGCCGCCAGCGAAGATCCGGTATTTGAGTGATTGACTGGATAGTTGAATTTACCGAGGCGAGCCGGAAAGACTTTGAGGATCTGGACGGTTCAGTCAAACCTGTTGTCCTGAAAGCTTTGGAGAAGGTTGCACGTAATCCTCTTTCGGTTCAGGAAGGTGGTTATGGCAAACCGCTCGGTAACAAGACTCACAACGATTTAACAGGTTTATACAAAATAAAACTGCTGAAACACGGCCTCAGGATTGTGTATGGTTTGAAACGAACAAAACGAACCCTGACGGTCGTGATTATTGCCCTGCGTTCGGACAATACAGTCTATGATCTCCCCGGCAAGCGAGTCCTGCAGCGAGACGGGTTCGATACATAATAGATATCGCCCCTGCAACGATATTCGAACGCGGCGGCTCCGCGCGTTGACGAGCAGGCCGCTTTGTGCTTTGTGCCTTCTTTTAATTTAGATTATTTTTCCCAGTCAAGAATAACTTTACCGGACTGTCCCGAACACATTATTTCGAATCCTTCTGCATACTTGTCAATCGGCATTTCGTGGGTGATGACCGGTGTGAGGTCGAGTCCCGACTGGATAAGGCTGGCCATCTTGTACCAGGTTTCGAACATTTCACGTCCGTAGATGCCCTTGATGACGAGGCCCTTAAAAATGACGAAGTTCCAGTCGATTGCCATGTCGGAGGGTGGAAGACCAAGGAGGGCAATTTTGCCGCCGTGGTTCATGGTTTCCAGCATGTTGCGGAAGGCCGAGGGGTTGCCGGACATCTCGAGTCCCACATCAAAGCCTTCGGTCATTCCGAGGCTGGTCATAACGTCAGCGAGTTTTTCTTTTCCGATGTTGACTGTACGGGTCGCACCCATTTTTTTAGCGAGATCGAGCCGATAGTCATTTACGTCGGTGATGACGATGTGGCGTGCCCCGACATGTTTTGCGACAGCAGCTGCCATGATTCCGATTGGACCGGCCCCCGTAATGAGTACATCTTCGCCGACCATGTCGAAGGAGAGGGCGGTGTGGACAGCGTTGCCGAAAGGATCAAAGATAGCGGCAACGCTATCGGAAATAGTTGATGCGAGCTTGAAGGCGTTGTATGCGGGAATGACGAGATATTCTGCAAAAGCTCCCGGCCGGTTGACACCGACGCCGAAGGTATTACGGCACAAGTGCACACGGCCGGCACGGCAGTTTCGGCAATGGCCGCAGGTGATGTGTCCTTCGCCCGAGACACGATCGCCGAACTCGAAGCCGCGTACCTCCGATCCCATACCGACGACTACGCCCGAGTACTCGTGGCCAACAACCATTGGCACCGGTATGGTTTTCTGTGCCCACTCGTTCCATTTATAGATGTGTACATCGGTGCCGCAGATTGCTGTTTTTTTAATCTGTATGAGTACATCGTTTGGTCCGGGGGCAGGTTTTTCAACCTCGGTCATCCATATGCCCGGCTCGGCTTTCAATTTTGATAATGCTTTCATTTTGTGTTTCCTCCGATGATGCCCATCTCCGTTCCTGTTTGTATAAAAGCGTCGATCGCCTTGTCGAGCTGTTCTTTTGTATGTGATGCCGAGATCTGGGTGCGGATACGCGCCTGTCCTTTTGGTACTACAGGGAAGAAAAACCCTACCACGTACACACCTTTTTCGAGCATACGCTCTGCCATTTCTGCAGCGACTTTTGCATCACCGATCATGACGGGAATAATAGCATGATCCTTGCCTGCAAGCTTGAAGCCCGCGCTCGTCATTTTCTCGCGGAAGTAAGCGACGTTGGTCCACAGCTTTTCCCGGAGGGCGTCTCCTTCTTCGAGCAAGTCAAGTACCGTTAGGGATGCCGACACAATTGGAGGTGCAAGACTATTCGAGAACAGGTAGGGGCGTGAGCGCTGGCGCAGCCATTCGACGATTTCTTTTCGTCCCGAGGTGTAGCCGCCCGAAGCGCCTCCGAGCGCCTTGCCGAGGGTCCCGGTTATGATGTCGACGCGTCCTTCGACTCTGCAGTATTCTGCGGTTCCCCGACCCTTAGAGCCGACAAAGCCGACGGCGTGACTGTCGTCGACCATGACGATGGCATCGTACGTGTCTGCGAGATCACAAATTGCTTTCAGATTAGCGATGACGCCGTCCATCGAGAACACCCCGTCGGTTGCGATCAGCTTGAATCGCGCACCGTCCGAGTTCGCTTGCTTTAATTGTGTCTCGAGGTCGGTCATATTGTTGTTTTCGTAGCGGTATCGTTTTGCCTTGCATAAGCGTATGCCGTCGATAACGGATGCATGGTTTAGGGCATCGGAAATTATGGCGTCCTCTTCCCCGAGTATGGTTTCGAACAGGCCGCCGTTTGCATCGAAGCAGGAAGAATACAGGATGGTGTCGTCCATGCCCAGAAAGGCACTCAATTTTGCCTCGAGCTCTCGGTGGATGTCCTGGGTACCGCAAATGAAGCGGACAGAAGAGAGACCGAAGCCGCGGCTGTCGAGTCCTTTTTTTGCGGCAGCGATCAGGTCCGGATGATTGGCAAGGCCGAGATAATTGTTGGCGCACAAATTGAGCATTTCGCGGCCGTTTACCGTTATCTTCGCTGATTGGCTTGAAGTAATGATCCGCTCGCTTTTGTACAGTCCTTCCGACTTAACACCGTCCAGTCGCAGCTGGAGGTCATCTATAAAACGTGCTGTTCGCATGAATTCCCCTTTTAGTCATAATGATGAGGATCTTGCAAAACTTAGAAAGTTTTGTAAAATCAACCAATAATGTAAGTGGAGAATTCTAACAAGTTGTTGTTTTACAAAGACTTGTTCGAATTTTCCAAGAGCCTCTTGCAAAAGCAACCGACTTTTGCAAGAGGCTCTGATGATAATAAAACTACCGGAATAGATCAATAATGCGTGGACGAGATCCGTGCACATCCCATACAGTCATGTACCCGATCGGATTTTTCTTGAGAATATCCGGTTTATCCCGTAAAATGAATGATTCATCTTAAGGAGTATTTGTAGTATGGAAAATTTTGGTGCATGGGGGCTTATTCCTCCACTTCTGACAATTGCGCTCGCTTTCATCACGAAAGACGTGATCATTTCGCTATTTCTCGGTATTCTGTCCGGCGTGCTCATCGTCGCTGGCGGCAATCCGGCGCTTGCGCTGATCAATACCTCGGATCTGCTCGCCTCGGCCCTCAATGATGGCTGGAACATCCGCATCTTCCTCTTTTGTGCCCTGCTCGGCGGACTCGTCGGCATGCTTACCCGCACCGGTGCAAGCCATTCGCTCGGTATTTGGGCTTCGAAACACCTCAAGACACAAAAAAGCACACAGCTCATGGCCTGGTTTTTTGGCCTCGTCATTTTTATCGACGACTATTTTAACTCGCTTACCGTGGGCACAATCATGCGGCCGATCACCGACAAACAGAAGGTTTCGCGTGCCAAACTTGCCTATATTCTCGACTCGACTGCCGCTCCAGTGTGCATCATCGCACCCATTTCGAGCTGGGTGGTGACGGTTATGTCTGTGGTCAAGGGGTCGGAAGGCTTCAGTTCACTCGGTATATCCGAATTCGAGTTTTTCATCCGTTCGATCCCCTACAATTTTTATGCCCTTCTGACGCTGGCCATGGTAGTCACCATAGCGGTGACGAAACGGGACTTTGGCCCGATGGCTGTTTCGGAACGCCGGGCTTATGAAGAAGGAAAACTGTGGAACGCCGAAAAATATGGTGTTGCAACCGGAGAAATCGCCCATGTCGAAAATGACCAGGCGCGGCCGATCGACATGCTGTTTCCCATAATTGTCCTTATTGTTACCGCCCTTATTTTTTTCCCGCTTACCACCTGGCTCGGCGCCGTAGACGGCAAGGAAATCTTGACTCTGCCGCAGGCAATGGCTTCCATTTCGCTTGGCTCGGCTTTCAACGATACCGATGCCTCGGTCGCCCTCTTTTATTCGGCGGTCTTTACCGTTGTCATAACCTATATCTATTATCTGGCTCGTCGCCTTCTGAACATAAAAAGTGCCTCCGAATCTCTTAAGGACGGCATCAGTTCAATGGTTCCCGCGCTCATAATCCTGACGATGGCCTGGACGATCGGCACGGTCATTAAGTCGTCTCCCGCTGACGGTGGTCTCGGTCTTGCCGGATACCTGTCAGCTGTGGTTGCCACCGAAGGCTTCCCCTTGTGGATACTTCCCGGATCGGTATTTTTATTGTCCGCGCTCATTTCGTTCTCGACAGGAACGAGCTGGGGAACGTTCACCATTATGATTCCAATCGTCATGCCGATCGTCGTCGCCCTGTCGCAGATTAACGGTATTGCAGGTCCTGCGCTTATTAATGCCTCGATGATGAGCATCGCCGCTGTACTGAGTGGAGCGGTGTTCGGTGACCATGCCTCGCCAATCTCCGATACGACCATTCTGTCGTCGACCGGGGCAGGATGTCCGCATCTCGAGCATGTTGCGACGCAAATGCCTTACGCCATTTTTGTCGCTTTATGCAGTTTTGTCGGGTATGTTGCGGGCGGCCTTTTGCTCAACAACATTGTCGGCTGGATCGCGGCTCTCTCGGTATTCGTCTGCGGTATGATCGTGCTGCCCAAGGTGATGAAGTCATAGATTTCGATTGAGGGGGCTCCGAACGACGTCGTTCGCCCCCCGTTGCGCCCCGTGCCTCGACCTTGTTGTATTAGATAGGGTTCATGTTTTTTATCATTCCTTCCGCAACGCAGTCAATACGTTCATAAAATCTGTAGGGAGTGGTGCGCTGACCGTTACGATGCGTCCATCAAGCGGATGGGGGAAGGCGAGTGTACGCGCGTGAAGCATGACGCGGGGAAAGCGGAGGCTGCCTGATTGAGCGGGGCCGCCGTACAGGGTGTCGCCCAAAAGGGGAAGCTCTTCCCCTGCAAGGTGGACGCGTATTTGGTGGGTGCGTCCGGTAAGCGGTAGTGCCTCCACAAGGAGTGCACGTTTTTCTGTTTCGAGGATGCGGAATTCGGTAATCGCGTGGTCGCCTCCGGTCGTCACTGCTCCCCATTTTCCCGCGGCGCTTTTTGTACTGATACGGCCGATGTCGTTTTCGACGATGAAGGCGGTTTTCGGCAGTTTTGCCGGTCGGACTGCGAGAGCCTGGTAGGTTTTTTGGGCCAGATGCTCGAGGAACATTTTGTGGACTGCAGCGTTGGCCGTGCGGTCCTTGGTGAAGAGGATAACGCCTGAAGTCTCGCGGTCAAGGCGATGATGCAGGCCCACATAGGGCGCTTCGGTGCCATCACGAAGTTCCAGATACCGGGCGACCGCGGCGTGCAGGTGGTCGCGCGAGGCCACCATGGTAGCTTCGGTTGGAAAGCCTGCAGGCTTGTCTACGGCGATGACCAGTTCGTCCTCGAAGAGAATGCGCTCTGCAGTGAGCTCGAACGCGATGTCGTCGGGCTGCTTTTCGAAGGCAAATTTTTCCGTGTCAAACTTGACGGCTATTTTTGTTCCGGGGGCGAGTGTTTGCGCCATGTTTCGTGTTTGTTTTCCATTAATTGAAACGGCTCCTGCGACTACAAGGCGCCGGAGTTTCGACTTCGACATGACCGGTGCGTCCGGAATGCGAGCGAGAGAAGCCGGCAGAGCGCGAAGTAGAAAATCGTCGAGACGGGCGGGTGAGCGTTCCTCGTATCTAAAAAACAGGTTGTGGATAGCCATGAGTCATCCTATCAGCAGGTGGCCGCTGTATCAACATTGTTTTGGCAAGTAGCTGAAAAAATATGCCTTTGTCGTTAAAAAGTGATATACTAATATTTCCGGAGGTATTTATGTATCAACCCTGGTTTGTCTGGGCACTGATCGGTCTTGCATGTATCGGACTCGAAATGCTCATGCCCGGTTTCGTGATTTTCTTTTTTGGCCTCGGCGGCCTCGCTACCGCCCTTTTCAGCCTGATTCCCGCCGTTTCCGGGATGCTGTGGCTGCAGGTTCTCATTTTTATTTTCTTTTCTACTTTGTCCCTCGTTTTTTTACGCAGACGATTTTCGCGCATTTTCGGCGGAACCATTTTTGACTCGCACAAGGGAAATCCTGAAGAAGTGGGCATCGGTAAAACAACCGAGGTGATAGAGACTGTCGGTACGGTAACCGAAGGTCGCATCCGGTTTCAGGGAACGAGCTGGAAAGCCCATTGCCGCGAAGGCGAAATCGCGGCAGGTAAAATGGCACGCATCGTATCGCGCGAAGGCATGACGTATTTGGTAGAACCGGCCGAAACTGATACCGGTAAAAAAGGAGGAAACTGATGTCTGTATTTTTAGTGTATCTCGTTGCTTTTATTTTCATCATTGTGCTTTTCCAAGTCTCGGTGGTTGTGCCCGAACAGGAAAGTTATGTCGTCGAGCGGCTTGGCAAGTATGTCAAAACTCTCGAGGCCGGCTTTCATCTGCTTGTGCCGTTTATCGACCATATCGCCTACCGTCAGAATTTAAAGGAAGAGGCACTGGACGTCGATCCGCAGATTTGTATCACCTCGGATAATGTGCAGGTCGAAGTCGATGGCATCCTGTACCTCCGGGTATTTGATTCGATGAAAGCGAGCTACGGTATCGAAAGTTACCGCTATGCGGTTACCCAGCTTGCCAAAACCACGATGCGCAGCGAGATCGGCAAGCTCGAGCTCGATAAAACATTCTGCGGCCGCGAGGGTATCAACGACAATATTGTGCGCGCCCTCGACGAAGCTTCCGATAACTGGGGCATCAAGGTGACCCGTTACGAAATTCGCGACATCACCCCGACCGCCACTATCCTCGAGGCTATGGAAAGCCAGATGCGCGCAGAGCGTATCAAGCGGGCGAGCATTCTTTCCAGCGAAGGCCTCAAACAGGCACGCATCAACGTGTCTCTGGGCGAAAAGCAGGATGCGATAAATCGTTCGATGGGCGAAAAACAACGTCGTATCAACATCGCAGAAGGCCGGGCGCAGGCTATAGGCATTACGAGTAAGGCGACTGCCGAGGGACTTAACCTGGTCGCCGAGGCACTGACTGTTCCCGGGGGCAAAACTGCCATGGGCATACGGCTCGCGGAAAGCTACATCAGCCGGTTCCGCTCGACGCTCGCCCAATGCGATGTGTCCGTGTATCCCGAGGAACTTGCCGGCATCGCCTCGATCGCCGACATCATAAAAAATGTGAGTAAACCAGTCGTAGGAAAATCTGCGACCCTTTCGGGAGGCGGAAAATGAACCCCTTTGTACCCCTTTTTCTTATGCTTGCTTTTTTCGCTCTTGTCTTCGTGTTCACCCTGTTCCGGAGCATACGGGTCGTACCGAATCGTACCGCGCTCATCGTCGAGCGGCTTGGTAAATACAGTCGCACCCTCGAGGCCGGCTTTCATATTCTTTTCCCGTTCCTCGATAAGGTGCGGTACAAGCAGAACTTGAAGGAACAGTCAATTGACGTTCCTGCGCAGGACTGTTTTACGAAAGATAATGTGCAGGTGCGCGTCGATGGTATGCTCTACCTTCAGGTTATCGACCCCAAGAAGGCGAGCTACGGTATCAAAAACTATGGGTATGCCACAGTGCTCCTTGCGCAGACGACGATGCGCTCGGTGATCGGACAACTCGAGCTCGACAGCACCTTCGAAGTGCGCGAACAGATCAATGCGCTTGTGGTGAAGGCAGTTGACGAAGCTTCTGATCCCTGGGGCGTCAAAGTTACCCGCTATGAAATCCAGAACATCAAGGTTTCCGATTCCATCATGGATGCGATGGAAGCGCAGATGAAAGCAGAACGCGAAAAGCGTGCCGAGATCGCACGCTCGCTTGGCGATATGGAAACCAAGATTAACCTGTCGATGGCTGCTTACGAAGAAGCGGTCAACCTGAGCGAAGGCCAGAAACAACGAGCCATTAATGAAGCCGAGGGTGAGGCGAGCGAAATTGTCGCTGTTGCGCGTGCAACTGCCGAAGGAATCCGAAAAGTTGCCGAGTCCGTCACGACAAAGGGCGGCGAGGCGGCAGCTAACCTTCGCTTGTCGGAAGGCTGGATCGAAGCACTCGGTGGTATCGCGAAATCCGGCTCTAAGGTAATCCTCAGTGCCGACTTGACCGATCTTAACGAGGTGACGGCAAAGGCCGCGCGAATGCTTAATTTGTAATAGTGAGCCTCTTGCAAAACTTTCTAAGTTTTGCAAGATCCTCTAGTATCTGCTTGATTTATGCCCGGCTCCTCTGCAGTACTCCTGCAGAGGAGCCGTTTTTTTTTATGCTCAGATTTTTCCATAGGTGACGATTTTATTGAAAAGGAATTGGACGATACCGGCAAGGACTACCGCTGCCATTTTTACCGGAATGTCGGAAAACCCGAACAGTTTCGTTCCGGTAAAATTGGCTGCCAGGTACCAGATACCGAATTGCCGGGTGAAGAGGAGATAGAGCAATCCGTCGGCACTCGAGGCAAGCGCTCCTATGCAGACGTACAGTGCCGATTGTCTGAGAGTTTTACGATTTTCGTCAAGCATTTAGCGGAACCGGGTGCCCGGTACGAGACTTTGTGCGATTGCGACGAGGCGTTTTGTTTCTTCAGGTCCGTAGGGCGATAACTTGTTCCATGCAGGATCGAGGCACACTCCACTCATGAAGGGTGCAAGCTGCCAGTCAGCATCCCGTGGCAGGAGAGTGGCTATTTCGCGGAGTTCTGTTTCGCCGACAAGACCGGGGACCAAGACCGTGCGGTATTCGATGCGGAGCTTTTTGCGATGAGCAGGAAATTCGTTTTCCGAAAGCTCGCGTTCATGTGCGAGGATATCGAGGCTCCGCAGAAGGGCAGCCCCTGCGACATTGTTTGCACTCTGTTCCGTTTCGAGTTCACCATATCGCGAGGGAGACGTTTTTACATCGATAGCTATCATGTCCGGCCGGAGTGTTGGATCGTCAAGAATTGTCTGGAGCCGGTCCGCAAGAGTTCCGTTCGTATCGATTTTAACGGCGAGGCTGAGACTTCGTGCTTTTGTGATGAGAGATGGAAGGGCAGGCGACAAGAGCGGCTCCCCACCCGATATGGCTACAGCGCCGAGAACTCCAGAGCGCTTCTCGAGATGTGCATACACTTCTTCGAGCGCGACATATTCATTGTCGTCATTTTCCGAAGCATGGGGCCCCGAAACCACGCTTGCCGTCGCGAGGGCGGCATTGTGGCAGAACGGACAACGAAGGTTACATCCCGGCAAAAACACAGCTGCAGCGACACGGCCGGGAAAATTGACGAGCGTGGTTTTCAGAAGGCCAACTTTCATTCGATTGAAATCTGCGTCAGACTACGGCCGAATAGGCGGCTGCTTCGGAATTGATTCCTTCGAGGACGGATGCCACTTCCTTGGCGGAATGCGCCCGGTTTAGCTCGGTTCCTTCTGTATCGAAGAAAATGACCGTAGGAGCGGAAAATACACCGTAGGCTGAGGCCCGGGCGAAGCCTTCGGCAGAGTCAACGTCGACCAGTTCTCCATTGTATTCGAGACGAGCACAGCTTTCCTTGACCGGCGGGCAGTTGGGGCAGGTTTTGCGGACGAACAGTTCATAATGATCGATTCTGCCTGTTTCGGTCGGTACCGTTTCGGCAGTTTCTCCCGAGATAGTATTGCAGGGGCTGCACGCTTCCATGGGAAGGTGAGCGACCACGCCTTCACGGTCGGCAATAAAGAGTTTTCTCTCGGCGTATTCTTCGCGTTTCCCCGGATTCCAGTTTCGGACCGAACGGTAGTATCCGACGATGCGTGCATAGACTTCGGTAGTTGTACCGTGCACATTCTCCATTTCTGCTTTCACACTTGCGATGTCTGCTTCGATTTCTGCAACTTTTCTCATTTTGTATCCCTCCCAGGACTTTTACAGTTAGAGCCTCTTGCAAAAGTTGGTTACTTTTGCAAGAGGCTCTTGGAGAATTCCAATAAGTCTTTGTAAAGCAACAACTTGTTGGAATTCTCCTCTTACATTATTGGTTGATCTTGCAAAACTTTCTCAGTTTTGCAAGATCCTCGTTATTTTACGTATTTCAGTTTATAGCTGCGCGTCGTTCTGTTTCGAGTTCCGAAAGGCGCCCGACAAGAATCTCTTGGCGCTCGGCACGGCAAGTGGGGCATTCAAAATGTTCGCCGGAGATATACCCATGAATCGGACATACCGAGAACGTGGGCGATATCGAGAAGTAGGGAATTTTGTAGTTCGAGGCCACCGATTTTACGAGATCGCGGCATGATTCCCAGTCCTTCACTGCTTCACCGAGCAGAATGTGGAATACCGTTCCGCCTGTATACTTGGTCTGCAAGGATTCCTGGTGGTCAAGTGCTTCGAAGACGTCGCTTGTATAACCGACCGGCAATTGGCTCGAGTTAGTGTAGAATGGATTGTCGCCACCGGAGGTGATAATGTCCGGATACTTTTTCTTGTCGTGCTTCGCAAGTCGGTACGAGGTGCTTTCCGCCGGTGTCGCTTCAAGGTTATAGAGGTCCCCCGTTTGTTCCTGAAAATCTGCAAGTTTCTGCCGCATGTGCACGAGCACTTTTTCGGAGAAAGCCTTTCCCTTGGGATTGACGATGTCGACACCGAGAAAGTTCAGGCAGCATTCGTTCATACCGCAGATGCCGATAGTCGAAAAGTGATTGTTCAGGTGCGTGAGATATCTGCGGGTATACGGGAAGAGTCCACCGTCGAGAAGCCGCTCAATGACCTTTCGTTTCATGCGGAGGCTGATCATCGCCTGTTCCATGAGGTAATCGAGGCGCGCAAAATATTGCGCTTCGTTCTTGGCGAGGTAGCCGATCTGGGGCATGTTGATGGTGACGACGCCGATGGAACCGGTAAATTCGTCCGAGCCGAAAAGTCCGCCGCCGCGTTTACGCAGTTCGCGCTTGTCGAGCTGAAGGCGGCAGCACATTGAACGCACATCGCTCGGATCAAGGTCGGAGTTGATGAAGTTCTGGAAGTAGGGCGTACCGTAACGAGCCGTCATCTCGAACAAGAGCTGTGCGTTCGAGCTTGACCATTCGAAGTCGGCAGTGATGTTGTAGGTCGGAATTGGATACTGGAAGCCTCGCCCGGCTGCGTCTCCTTCAAGCATCAGCTCGATGAAGATTTTGTTGATAGTGTCCATTTCCTTCTGGCATTCACCGTAGGTAAAGGGCATTTCGCCGCCGCCGACTACCGCATGCTTGCCGGCAAGGTCAGCCGGGCAATTCCAGTCGAGAGTGATGTTGGTAAATGGAGCCTGGCTACCCCAACGGCTGGGAGTATTGACGCCATAGATGAAACTCTGAAGACACTGCTTCACTTCTTTTTCGGAAAGGTTATCTTTTTTGACGAAGGGAGCGAGATAGGTATCGAAGGAACTGAAAGCCTGTGCGCCTGCCCACTCGTTCTGCATGATGCCGAGAAAATTGACGATCTGCTGAATGAGGGTGGAAAGGTGACGCGCCGGTTTCGAGGTGATTTTGTCTGGTACACCGCCGAGGCCTTCGGCGATGAGTTGCCGGATGGACCAGCCCGCGCAATAGCCTGAGAACATGGAAAGATCGTGAATGTGGAAAGCAGCGCTTGTGTGTGCTTCCGCCACTTCTTCCGGATAGATATTCTTGAGCCAGTAATTGGCGGTGAGGGTTCCTGAATTGTGGAGGATGAGTCCGCCGAGCGAAAAGTTTACGTTGGCATTTTCCTTGACCCGCCAGTCGGATTGGCTGAGGTAGCCATTCATCGTCTCGTCGATGTCGAGGAGGAGTTTTTCGGTATCGCGGATGGCGTCGTGCTTGGCACGATAGAGGATGTAGGCTTTGGCAACCTTTACTTGTTTTTCTTCTATAAGAACAGTTTCGACCACGTCCTGAATTTCCTCTATGGCGGGAATCGAATGGGCGTGACGGCCTGCCATCATGACGCGCAGGTGCTCTTCGACGCGGTCTGCAAGTTCATGTGCACGATCAGGGTCTGCTGTTCCATTCACTGCGGCGATGGCTTTGTTGATTGCGTGTTCGATTTTCGAGCGGTCATAGACCATTATCTCGCCGGAACGCTTGACGACGTTCCGTATGAACGATACCGTCTCCGGATCCTTTGAACTTCCGAGAAAGTTCTTCCATTCCGGGAATACGCTTTGTACCTGCGTACCGGAATCAGATTGTGTTGCCATTCTCCCCTCCAACTTTATTAACTTCTGCTATAAATTCTTCCAAATTCCCGAAATGCCGATACACTGACGCAAAACGGATGTAGGCAACCTTGTCCACCTTGTAGAGCTGGGAAAGAACCAGTTCGCCGAGAACCGAGCTGGGGATTTCGTGCGCGGCTTTACCGGCCATGACTGCCTGATCCTCGATCTCGTTTACGATGTTTTCAATCGTCATGGTCGAGAAGGGGCGTTTTTCGAGAGCTCGTTCTATACCATGTTCGAGTTTGGCCCGGTCAAAGGGCTGGCGGCGTCCATCTCGCTTGATTACCATGAATTGTTTTTCTTCAATGCGTTCGTAGCTGGTAAAACGATATTCGCAGCTGATACATTCGCGTCGTCTGCGGATGCTGTCGCCGTTGGCCAGGGTGCGGGATTCTATTACTTTGTCGTCAAAACTACCGCAATGGGGACAGCGCATGTACCAACCTCTATCTATATGGTGCCAGATATGGTGTCCCATAGCCGGTGAGGATTAGTATAACACTATTCGTAGTGGTTTTCAACGAGATTAGTAAAATAAAGGAGTAGAGCCTCTTGCTAAAGTCGGTTACTTTTGCAAGAGGCTCTTGGAGAATTCCAACAAGTCTTTGTAAAGCAACAACTTGTTAGAATTCTCCACCTACATTATTGGTTGATCTTGCAAAACTTTCTAATTTTGCAAGATCCTCAGTAAAATGAATTAATTCGAGCGACTGCGGATTGCCCGGTCTGTATCTGCTGCCAGCGCAAGGAGTTTCGATACCAATAGGGGAACAAGAACGATTATACGGCGGAAAGCAGCAAATGGTCGATGGTGTGTTGCTCCTCCACGGGCATTCCAGGCGTCCTCGAGGAGTACCCATGAAGCGAAAATGCGGGGAATGAAGGTGATGGTAAGGGCTAACAGAAAGGCGACATCGGGTAGTTCGGGGATTTTATGATGAGTACCGGTGTTCCTGGTTCCTTTTTTGAGCAGTTCAGTGAATACTCGCTGAAAATCCTCAAGTGCGTGCCTGATTGCCAGGGTGCTCGTGGTTTCGTAGAAGAGAGTGCCGGTAAGCATGACAAGAAAAAGCTGCCACAGGTAGAGTGCGCTTTCGGTTGCTTCGCGAAGCCATATTTCGCCGTTATATGGTTTTCCGACAAACCGGAACAGAGCAACCAGAATACCGTATATAAAAATGACGCGGGTATTTTGCACGAAGACACGGAAGGGGATTCGGGCGATCAGGGCAAGGATACCGAGAATAACGCTCGCGATTGCAAGAAAGGGAACAGGAAGAGCGAAGATCGCTGCGGTGCAGGGGAGAAGGGCGGCGAGCTTTACGTGTGCCGGAAGGCGGTGTATGAGCGTTGTTCCGTGCCGGAAGACGAAAAGGCTCGAAGTGTCCTGCATGTCAGTGAGTCCCGGTCCACAGAAGGTCATCAGGGCAAAGATAGCTTTGCAGAGGATTCCGGATGCCCCAGCCTTCAAGTTGCCCGGGACTGCGATCCGTGTTCTCGGTGAGAGCCGCTTCAGGCGTGCCATCGAAGACGAGTTCACCCTGATACAGCACCATGAGCCGGTTAGCGAGAGACAGAACTTTTTCAAGTTCATGGGTAAGGATGATGAGTGTTTTTCCATCGGCTTTCAATCGCGCGAGGATATCGTTTACCTGCACCACACCCGGCCAGTCGAGATTGGCGAATGGTTCGTCGAAGATAATGAGGGATGCGTCCATCGCAAGCACTCCGGCCACCGCGAGGCGCCGTTTTTCGCCTCCTGATAGAGAGCGGGCTGGAACGTTTTCTTTGCCGGCAAGACCGGTACGTTCGAGCATCCGGATGGCAATCGCTGCGCTATTCTTTTTGTCAATTCCGAGATTTCTCGGGCCGAATTCTACATCTTCGGCGGGGGTATCCCCGAGAATTTGTGCGTCGGCGTCCTGGAACACGAGTCCCACCCGTGCCGGTTTGCCGTCGCTGAGTCCAACAGTAACCGTACCCGAAGTGGGCCGGTCGAGGCCGGCGATGAGACGCATGAGCACGCTTTTTCCCGAACCGTTGGCCCCGCTTATGACGATACAGTCGCCCCGGGCAACTGAGAACGTCACGTTTTTAAGCGCGCTTTCGTCCATGTGCGGAAAACGGCGGGAAAGCCCTTGTATCTCAAGCATCGGGATGGAGGTATCTCTGGACGATGGGCCGCAGCTTGAGCGTAATGGGCACAAGGGCCACAATCTTGACGGCATCTGCGATGAGGAACGGAACAACACCCTTCGCGATAGCTTCCGCCATACCCAGGCCGAGAACTCTCTTCAGGACGAGGACTCCGGGGATGTAAATGCACAGAAAACCGGCGATCGAGGCGCTGATGACCACGGGGAGATTTTTTCCGGCAGTAGTGTCAGTTGCTTTTTTCATGGCATAGCCCGCCACGAAGGCCCCGATAAAATAGCCGGCGAGGTAGCCGCCAGTCGGTCCCGATAGCACGACGAATCCGCTTTTTCCACCGGAAAAAACAGGCAGACCGAGCCCGCCGGCAATCAAAAAGAGTCCGACCGCCCCCGCGCCCTGTACAGGACCGAGCAAAAGACCTGCGAGGATAGCGAAAGCATTCTGAAGCACTATTGGTACCGGGCCTATCGGGATGGCCATGACGGAGCCCGCACAGATGAGAGCGGCGAAGAGAGCGGTGAAAACTGACTTGAGTGTGTTCTGTTTCATGTTTCGTATCCTTTATCGAGAATGATTATGGTGTTCGGAGGAAAACGGCTTTCCTCCGGAAGGTATTTGTCATTAAAGGTTTCGATTAATGCCCAGCCTGCCTCGTCGACTCCGCGGAAGGTGCCTGATTTTAGGGCGCCCGGGAGGCCGGTTGGGGACAGCTTCTGGAAGCGGACGGATTTTCCGGTGAGCGGGCAGGATTTGTTCCAGCCGGCTGCCAGAGTATATTCTTGTGTTTCAATTTTTTCGAATTCTGTCAGGAATTCGCGGAGAATATTTTTTCTGAGTGCCGGTATCGCACTCGTGCCGCTGATGGAAGGAGGCTTGCCTATATTGAGCCCGATGCCGAGATTGAGCCAGTGTACCATGCCTCCTGAAGCAAGATATTCCGCAAGAATGCCACCGGCTTTGCCTCCATCGAAAAGGAGGTCGTTTGGCCACAGGGGCATCGCATTCGTCCCTGTGACAGTGCAAATTGCGCGGGCTAGGGCAAGTTGGGCGGCGAGAACTTGGCGGTGGGCATAGGCGACGTTGAGGGAGGGCCGGGTGAGGAGGGTAAAAAACAAGCCACCCGCGGCAGATTCCCATTTTTTTGTTCCTGTCCCGCGACCGGCGCTCTGGCTTTCTGCAGTAATAACGAGGCCCGAGGCGGAGCCGGTAAGTGCTGCTTCGCGTGCGGGGTTCATGGTCGAATCGATTTCTTTCCAGTGGCGGAACCGGTCCTCGGCTTCTCCGAATTCCCAGGGATAGATACTATCATCCAGATCAGCTTCCAGGCGGTAGCCGCCACTCGAGGATGAGATGTGGTAGCCGCCCGCATTGAGAGCTTGAATACCCTTCCATACTGATACTCTGCTCACCCCGATTTTTGTCGCAGCGGATTCGCCCGAAACAGGCACAGTGGCGTTACGGAGCATGTCGAGGATTTGCGAGCGGGTACTGATCAACGCCTTTGTGTTAACCGTCATAAACAAGAGGGTAACACAATTTGCCCATTCGGTCAACTGAGTAAAAACAAGTTGCAGGGAGAACGAAAAGGCGCCTATACTTGGGGTACACCGTTCGCGAAGGGGTATTAAATGGACTTGCATAAACTGGATCTTTTGGATGTTATTCTGGTTGCCGGCTTACCGGGCTCGGGTAAATCGTGGTTTGCCAAGGAATATTTTGCCGATAAGAACCGCCTGCGCATCAACCGGAAAGAAATTCGGAAATCTATATATGAAATGTCCCATTTTGGTGACGTATGGAAGGAAAGCTATTACGAGGAAAAAAACGAGTACCTCGTCAAGCATGTCGAACGGAAGATACTGGAACAGCTGCTGACAAACAATGAAAAAGTGCTTATCGACAACCATAGTGTGACGATCGAATCGAGACGGACGTACCTCGAAGCGGCACTCACTGCAAGAAAAACGGTCGGAATTATCTTCATGCACACCCCGGTGCAAGAATGCATGAAGCGGAATCTGTTACGAAGCGACTCGGTTCCGCCCATGATCATTTCAACGCTGTATTCGAGTCTGGTGCTGCCGTCCCGGGCGGAGGGTTTCCGCGAAATCCTGGTTGTTTCTGCAGAAGGCGAACAAAAGGAAAAGCAGCATTGAAAAAAGAGCGGGAAGCCAGTCGCCGAAGCGTGCATAAAAAGTAGTCCGGTGAGGATACACGGGTACGGATACGAACAGGGAATCGGCAACGAAGAGCGGCATGTCGTGTATCACCCGGCCCTTGGGATCGATAACTACCGAATAGCCGGCGTTAGTCGAGCGGATCATGGTCGTGCGTAGTTCGATCGAGCGAAACGATGCAATGGCAAAATGCTGGTATTCCGCGCTGTCGGTCTTTGACCAGGAATCGTTTGTCAGGTTGATGAGTAAGTTGCTGCCGCTGTTGTGGAGTCGTGCGATGAGGGGTGAAAAAGCATCTTCGAAGCAGATGGGCGCGGCAAACCGTATGTCGCGACCCTCGCCGTTTTTAACGGTAAAGGGTTCGAGGCTGTTTCCCGGAACCCAGCCGCGCGAGAAGCCGACAATCGCGTCGAAAAATTTCCTGACCCATTCATATTCGGTAAAGGGCATGTATTCGGCAAAAGCGACAAGCTGTATCTTTGCATACCAGTCAAGCTGCTCGGCATCGGGTGAAATCAGAATGACTGAATTGGAGTAACCTTCATTTGCGGGATCGACGAGCACGGGAGAGCCGACAAGAAGCGGCGTGTCTATTTCGGCCATGAAGGCTGCGAAGGGATCTTCTTTTGGAAAACCGGAATAGTAGTCCTTGTTCTGTATATATGGCCAACCAAGCACTGATTCGCTCCACACGATAAGATCAGCCTTTTTAGTGCTCGAGGCGATACCCTTTCGGGTAAGGCTCTGTGACGCGAGCATGGTTTTCCGCACACCACCTTCTTCCCAGGAATCGCCGTTCTGTTGGACCATAACCACGTTCAGTTCGGTTTCCGGAACATCACTTGTCGAAAGGGCGACGAGGCCGTAGACACCGGCGGAAAAGACGAGGAAGACGGTGAAAGATGCAGAGCGGAACAAAACTGTTGCATTCCTGATTCCACCAGGCGTTCCCGTATGCAGGACTGCCTCTGCAAGGATAGCCGAAACAAGGGCTAAAAGGTAACTGATGCCCCAGGTACCAGTGAGGTCGGCTATTTGGATGAGAGGGAGAAGTTGCCGGCTTGTCATAACGAGAGTTCCCCAGGGATAGGCAAAAAAGCCGGTAGACTTGAACCATTCCCATATCATGTAGACAGCGGCGAAGAGGACCGGCCGCTGGTATTCGGGAAACGAGAGGGCGTACCACAGAAGCGCACCTGCAAGAAAACCGAAACCGAAGTTTAACAAGGCAGAGCCGCCCAAGGTGAAAATGGCGAATTCCTTGAAATTGGCCAGCCAAAAACTGGACATGAGGTGTACCAGCATCATCATGAGGCCGCCCAACAGGCCCCCCCGGCGCCAATTCGGAGCTTTGCTGAGTGCGACATACAGCGGAACGAGGGCAGCAAGGCCGAAAATCGCCGATCCGAGCTTGTAAAACTCGTTCGGGATGCCCAGTGAGAGTAAAATCGCCGAAAGCATGACCGAAAAAAGAGATGATAGTATTGACATAATTAAATACTATTTTACTCATTTTTCTTGAATTGTTTCAATATTGCCTCTATTATATTCATATGCAGAAAATTGCGGCTTTTCATACCGGAGAATATGAGGTTCATCCGGAAATTACTGTATCGGTACCAGGAAGATTTCATTTGTTGGGGGAACATACCTGGTTTGCCAAAGGCAATACACTTTCGATGGCGATAAATTACAATTTGTATTTGTGTGCATCCCTCCGTACCGACCAGAATTACCGCTTGTTTTCCGTATCTCTCGGCGAACGCAAGAAAATTTCTGCATCGAACCTCAAATATCGCAAGGAAGACCGCTGGGCTAATTCGGTCAAAGCGGTTATTTCGTCATTTATGGAATACGGCATCAAGATTCCCGGGATGAACTTTACCGTGCTCTCCGAAATTCCTGCTGATGCCGGTCTCGGCACTCCGAACGCCCTCAAAGTGGCTACGAGCCTCGTACTCCGGAATCTCTTTGCACCGTCACTGCCTGACGCAACTTTGGTTGCCCTTCTTGAACGGGCTAATACCCATTTTCTCAAGACATCTGCTCACCGCGCCGATATTCTGACCGCACTATCCGCAAAAAAGGGCTTTTGCGTCCGCACAGACCACCACAAAATAACGGCAGATCTCATCCCTTTTCCCGAAGAGGGCTATTCGATCATCCTAACCGACTCGCGCGTGCCCCGGCTTCTCGCCCGCGAAGAGCTCGGCTACCGCATACAGGAATGCATCCGTGCCTATGAGATCGTCAAGACAGATCCCGACGCACCGACCGATTTCAACCTTTTAACCGAATCCATACTCGAGGAGATTACCGATATTCCCGAATCCGTGCGTCGCCGCGTCATCTTCATCATCCGCGAGTCGGAAAGTGTTCGGGAAGCGGTCAATGCCTTGGGTCACCACGAATACATGACCTTTTCGCGTATAGTAAACCGCTCCCACGACGGACTACGCGACCGTTTCGAGATTTCCTGCCCCGAACTGGACTGGCTTGTCAAACGCGCCCTTGAATTTGTGATTCCCGACGTGCCGGACCTGGTCTGCTCCCGAATGACGGGACGCGGTTTCGGCGGCTGCACCTACGCCATCCTCCTCTCCCGTGATGAACAGCACTACGCCCAAAAAATGGAAGAATACGAGCGGATTTTCGGTTTCAAGCCCGTCAGATACAAGGTTACCCCCTCTGACGGCGCCTGCGTTTTATGATATACTTCGTAACATGAAAATCCTTGTAACCAACGACGACGGACTGACCTCCGAGGGACTCCAGGTTCTGGCCTCGGTGCTGCGCACCCGTCACGAGGTATGGATCGTTGCCCCATCCTGCAATCGCTCGGGCGTTTCCCACGGAATAACCATGTCGGACCCGCTCCGTTTCCGCATGGAAGGCGAACGCGAATTTTCGTGCTCGGGTCTTCCCGTGGACTGCTCGATTACCGGATCGCAGGGCATCATGAGCGAAAAACCCGACGTTATCGTGTCCGGCATCAACCGCGGCGCGAATCTCGGCACCGACATTGTCTATTCGGGAACCGCTGCCGCTGCCCGTCAAGCCTCATTCGCAGGAATTCCCGGCATTGCCGTTAGCCTTGTGTCGGCGGATGATCCCTGGTATTGGGAACCCCTTGCCCGCTTCGTGCTGGAAAACCTCGAGACACTCATGTCTCTGTGCGAGCGGGACGTCTTTGTCAACATAAACGCCGCTTCGCTTCCCGAATATCAGGGTGCTCGTCTGACCGGTATTTCGAGACGTGATTACCGGGACAGCATCATCATTCATGAAGGTCCTGACGGCTGCAAATACAGTTTTTTCAAGGGCGGAATCGTGGAAACTTCCGGGGACGGCAGTTCTGACTGGGACGCGGTGGAAGCCGGCTTTGTGTCTGTGTCGCGTGTCTGGGCGCAGCCTGTCCTTGCGTCCGGCGGCCCGGCAGCGGATTTTCAATTTAAGGTGTGACCGGACATATTGTATAGGGGTCTTGGGGGAGAGAAGATGGAAGCTACGATAAAAGAAGGCATACGGCTCTACCGGAACAACCGATACGAAGACGCACTGGTGTCATTTTTGGGTTTGCCCGCGGGCAATACGGCGAACAACCTGGAGCTTGCCTATTATATCGGGCTCTGTTATGCCCGACTCGAGCGGTACGACGATGCTCTTGTGTATCTCGAGCAGGTGGTAACCGCCGATACCGATCTCGCTCGCGTATATCAGTGCCGTCTCGTCCTTTCAGTCATATACACGCTGACCGCGCGCACCAGACTCGCCGATTTCGAGCTGCGGAAGCTCATCGACGCGGGTTACGAGTCGCCGCAGGTGTTTTGTTCCCTCGCCTTCATAGCCTTCGAGCACCATAATGTGGACGAGGCTGTCGAATGGTACGAGAAAGCCCTAGCTCTCGATTCGGGAAACTCGACTGCGCTCAACGGTCTTGGTTATGTGCTCGCCGACGAGGGGAAGGATCTGACCCGCTCGCTTACTATGTGCAAGAAAGCTGCTGACCTCGATCCCAACAATCCTGCCTATCTCGATTCACTCGGCTGGGTGTATTACAAACTTGGCCTTGATCTTGAGGCCAAGAATTTTACCCGACGTGCGCGTGAAAAAGCTCCCACAAATATGACAATTTCCGGCCACCTTTCCGAAATCATGCATACGGCGGGAGGATTCGGTCGATGAGAAAAAACGGCGCCGCCTTTTTGTGTTTGTTTGTACTTCTGTTTAGCATGATTGTTCCTGCTATCGCACAGCCCACAAAGGCAGACGAAGCCATGGCGGGCGATGAGTTTCGCCGCGGCATCCAGTCTTATTATCGGGGTGCCTTCAATGATGCGGTACTGTTGTTTGAGAAAGCTCTTTCCTATGTTCCTGGTGCACCTCTCATCCTCGACTGGCTCGGTAAAGCCTATTACCGCACCGGTGTCGAGGGAGCTGCCCTTCAGCAATGGCAATTTGCCCAGGCTGCAGGCTACGGCGGGGATCTTTTACGCACCCGCATGGAGATTGTGCGCGAACGACGTACGATTCGTCCCTCCTTCGACGAATCTGCCCGTTTTGTGGAGGCAGCTGTAATCGAGCCGAAGACTGAAACAGGAAACTTGTTTCGCCAGCCGGTTTCTGCCGTTGCTCTCGCGGACGGAAGTTTTTGGATAACCGCATATGGCTCGAACGAAATTGTTCATTTCGACGTGAATGGCGTGGTACTCGGAAAATCCCGTGGCCCGCTTACAGGCTTTGATCGACCCTTCGATCTCGTGCGTCTTGCCGATGGCCGGATGCTTGTTACCGAAGTAGCCGCCGACCGGGTGTCGGTGCTCTCTCCCGATGGAACCTACCTATCTTCGTTTGGAAAAAAAGGACGGGGAAACGGTGAGTTTGTCGGTCCCCAGTTTCTGGCTACCGATTCTGCATCAAATATTTTCGTGACCGACTACGGGAACGCCCGCGTTGCGGTATTCAATCCGGACGGCGAACCCCTTTTTACCTTCGGGCGAAAAAATGCGCAGTTCCCTGGTTTTACTGCTCCCGGAGGCATTGCCATCATCGATGACCGCGTGTATGTCGCGGATACCGTCAAAGGATCCCTGTACATCTTCGATACCGCCGGCAATTTTACAGAAACGCTCCTTCCCGAAGGCAGCATCCCGCAGAGCGAGTCTATACGAGTGTGGAACGGTTATCTTTTGGTATCTGTTTTGAACCGCGTCGTCATGATAGACACGCAGACCGGTGCCTCGTTCGATGCGGCAAAACTCGGCAATGCACCAGTGCGCATAACCGGTGCGGTGCCTGATGCCAATGGAAACCTCATTCTCACCGATTATCGGGGAAACGCCATACAGATCGTATCTCGCATAACCGATCTCGTCGGTGGCATGTTCGTACAGATAGACCGTGTTCATTCCGACAAATTTCCCCAAATTACCGTCGAGGTTCGTGTTGAGGACCGAAACCGGAATCCGGTGGTTGGCCTCAAGGCACAAAATTTTCTCGTGACCGAGGAAAAGCGTCCCGCCGCGGAGATGAAACTTGCCGGTTCGGCATATCTCGATGATGTCTGTGATATTACGGTGCTCGTGGACCGTTCGCCCGGGTCCGATCGATACCTTCCGGAAATGCGTTCGGCAATTGCCGAAATTGCAGCTGCTATGAAAGGAAAAGGAACGCTTCGCATTGTTTCGGCTGGCGCCGTGCCGGTGCAGGAAGGAGCAGGCGCACCGGATACGGGAAAATATAGTGCACTCAGACTCAAGTCTGCCGCATCGGGCGCCTGGGCGTTCGATCTCGGCCTCCGGTTAGCGGTTAATGACCTCGTGAATGCCTCTCGTAAACGGGCTGTCGTGTACCTTTCCACCGGGGAAGTATCGGATGCGGGGTTCAGGCGCTACGGGCTAAATGATCTGGCCGCGTACATGAATAATAACGGAGTTATCTTTTCGACGATATACCTGAACAGGAGCGGAGCTCCCGGTGAATACGCGTACCTTTCGGCCAATTCTGATGGCAAGTCGTATTATGTGTTCCGGAATGCCGGTCTTTCTTCGGTGGTGTCAGACATTCTGTCGGCACCGAACGGTTCGTATATTTTGACCTACACGTCTGTGTTGCCCACTGATTTTGGTCGTGCATACTTGCCCGTCGAGGTGGAAACCTATCTAATGAACCGTTCCGGCCGGGATGAAACCGGTTATTTCGCTCCTCTGCAATAATCGTTAGTACGTCAGTTTTCCACCTATCCCGAACCGGAGCTGTATCGTAACCGGAGCCTCTCCGCTTTTCGCATAGCCAGTTCCGCTGGTGAGTTGTATTTCTCCGTTTTTACCTATTCCCGTTTTTACCACATGGTCGTACGTGAAAGTCGTTGCCGTCGTTTCAGTACGGGTAATGCTGAAACTTGCGCTGTCTTCGCGTTTTGTGGACAAAGCCAGCTTGGTAAAGGGGCGTACGAACGCTTCGGTGATCGAGGGTTTTCCGCTCCGCTTCCAGACGAGCCGTATGAAGTTTCGCGCCAGTTCTCCTGTTCCCGCGATCGACGGTGAATCGTAGTGATACGCGTTTTCGGCTACCAGGGTGTCTCCAGCGGGAAAAAACAGTAAAACCGAGTGCCAGGTATCCACACTCCAGGTAACATATCCCGATCCCCATTTCGAAGTCCAACTGTAGAGCTGTGCGATTTCGTCCTGTTCATACCAGGGGAACATCTGCAAAATGCCGAAGGTGCCGGCGATGTTGAGGGCCGAGAATCCTGCCTTGGCGGTCGCGGTATAGCCGTCCTGGAAGTTTGTCACTCTGGCGTCGGTGGCAGTTTCGCGCCTGATCGAGGTGTCGAGGCTTGAGGGCAGCCAAAGATCGGAAAGCCGTCCGGGCGAGGGGCGTTTCCACAAGATACTGTAACGGTTTGCAAAGGTGCGAGAGTAAGTGCCGTCGTCACGTATCGTGTCCGCGATATCCTGATTAAAAAGATCAGCGATTGGCGGTATGCGGTAGAGCCAGTTTTGCGTAATGAGGGATGACCCGACAAACTCCATGTCCGTCAAAAATGAACCACCGGCAGGTATCTGTCCGCTTTGGCCTGCCATGCGCTGCCACGATGGAGTGAGGGTGGTGAGTCCGATCCGGAAGGGAAGGGTGAGAGTATATGAAAGGGTAGAACCGAGCTCTGCAGCCCCTGTTCCCAGATAACTCGATAGGGCTTCGGTATCGAACGTGATTCCGGAGAGGCCGGATTGTGCACTTTCTTTTCTTGGTGCTCCCCAGTGTGCACGTACGGCTGTTTTTCCGGTGCGGTTTGTGGCGTCAGCTTCGCCTGTGGACAAGGACCAAAGAAAGCTGTCCTTCCAGAGGTCTCCCCATTGTGTTTTTGCGGCGGTCTGTATCGGTGAAAGTCCGGTCTGGAAGAAGGCAGTATCGGTGCTCAGGGCAAAGGTACCGATTGGAGTTGGATGGAGTGCAGGGGCGAGACGGAAGTCGACTTTACGTTCGAGGTTCCGCCCGGTAAAGCCAACCCCGACTGTTGTTCCCGCAGCGAGGGGTCCCGATACGGAAAGCGAATTTTCATGTCTGAAAGTATTGCCTGTAAAATCTGCGGCGAATTGTTCGCTTGCAGAAAGGGGGCCGACAGGTACGCTTAAACGGTGAGTTGTGCTGTCAACAGCACGCTTCGAGGCAGTCGTCGCGGTGAGAGCACCCTCGGCCTTCGCTTTAAGTAGAGTGAAACCGGTCTGTGCGGTCCCCGAAACGACGGGATCTGGTGACGCTGTTCCTGCTGACGAGAGGGTAGTCACCGAAAGCGATGCGTCCGAAAGAATTGCCGTTCTGCCTACCGAAAGTACCCCCCCCGTTTTTTTCCAGCTCACACTGCTTTCATTCCGCACCGTGTATTCAGGCTCGGTTTCTTCGAGATAGAACTCGTCGAGATACACCACGTACGGCCCGGTGGGCCAGTCGGTGAAAGTGATGGCGGCATGGGTCGGTTTTACCGTTCGGTCGAGCGTCACTGTAGCATCGGGAATGTTTGTTCCATTTTTGCTGACCGTGCGGTTCTTGAGATCAATAGTAATTTTCTGCCACTCGACTGCTGTCATATTGTCCGTCGGAAGGGTGAGGACGAGCGCGGTATCTGTCCCCGATCCGCTTTCGGCGGGCCGTGTGAAAGAGACAGTCAAAGGTTTTCCCGAAGCGATTGTATCGCTGTCTGGTTTGATGAAAAATGAAAGATAGTTGTAGTGCGACAGGGAAAGTGTGGGAATATTTCTGGAAATGGTGATTGTCTTCGTTGGTACTTCGGGTGTGAAGGCGATTTCGAGTACCGTGTTGATGCTGCCCGAATTGAATCGCTGTAGGATTTCAGGTTCTGCATCGGCGAGTGTGACGCTGCTTTCGCGCACTTCCTGGACAGAGAGATTTGAGGAAATAACGAGTGCGGGATTTGCAGAGGCGGAAAAACCGGTTTCTGTAATTTCGATTGGCCCTGAGTACAGGCTGACCGGGATGGAGGGAGTCACCGGATTGTACAGAATAATACGCATATTTCCGCCTGCGTCGAGTGAGGCGCGGTCGTCGTCGGAAAGGTCAATTTTACGGACTGTCCAGCTGCTTCCCACAGCTGGCGTTACAAGTTTCCAGGTTCGCACCGTTTTGGGATCTTCGTAAAAATCGGAAGCGCCGGTGCCGAGCTGAACATACATTTCGAAGTCGGCAGTCGAACCGGTATTTTTAATCGCGATCTCGACACGCTTTGCCGCGCGGAAATCTGCGCTGCCTTTGGTGCCGGTAAGAATTTCGGCGGAAGCCCAGCTTCCATTCGGCGAAAGGGTGCAGGACATCGCGAGCACCGAGCCCGAAAGGCTCGTGTCCGAAACGGTGCGGAGGCGTTTGTCGAGAGTGCCGTCAAGGGAAACGCGGTTCGCTGCCAGGAGTAGAATTGGATTCGCCTCATCGGGTAATCCGAGCTTTGGAAGAATATCGGTGGGTGTCGGGGAGTACCAGTCGGGGTCGGGGTAAAAGGTTTTTGGGGTATTTTCCATGCCGAGGATTCGGTAGAAGCCGGTTGTGTCGGAAACGGACACGTCATAGGCAAAGGCGGTTGACGCACTGAAGTTTTTTCCGGTCCAGGCGAGGCCGCTTGAAAGGATGAAGGAGCCGGGGCTCGAGTCGGCGTAGTCGGTGTAGCCGTCCTTCGAAACATTCCAGCGGAAAGCGGATGCGGCTTTGAGGGAAAGCGCTTCGGATGGTGACCACTGTACTCCGCCTGCAATGGTCAGCGATGCGTTCCGCGTCGAGGGATCAGTGTCAAGCCAGGTGATGCGGATCGTTTCCGAAGCGAGCGGAGTTTTTTCGAGGCTGAGTATTCCGGTGTTCTCGTCGAAACGGAAGGCGGTATCCGCAATGCCGTCCCGGGTAACCTGAATGGTACCGGCGATTGCATCCGAGCCGAGCGAAAGCGTTGTAAGAGGTTTGTAGCTTCTCGAACGAATTGAAAGGTCAGTATCAATTTTACTGCCTCCGAAGGCCGGGAGGTAGATATAGGGAAACTCGGGGGCGAGGGGATAACGGGCTGCATTGCTGCGGCTCCCTTCTATTCCTGCAGGTGCAATCGGGTCCTGCGTGCGATACAGCCGGGTCCAGGCGCCGTCGGAAGCCGAGGCGGCAAGACTTTGCGACTTTACCCCGCTTTCGGCGAACACCGCGAGTAAGTCCGTGCCTTCCGCACGGTAATGGGAGAGATCTGCAAACGGTGAAAAATACCCCTTCTCGCGTAGAAGGAGTGCTGGTTTTCCCGCGAGAGACAGAAGGCGGGTCTCATTGCCGCTTGTACCGAGATATTTGTTGCCAAGCAAGCCATCAATTAAATTGAAAAAATCGCGAGTCTCGGTGACAAACTCTGTCAGTGACGGGCCTGGCGTTATTCCACTTCCATACTGTCCGTCGTATACGACCGCAACGTTTTCGTCGGTTTCGGAGGCGAGACCTACCAAGCCCTCGATTCCGTAGACGCGGAACTCGGCGGCATTCAGTTCGCGCCACCTTCGGCCATTCGTTTCGCGGATGGTTCCTTCGTCGTCAGTGACATATACCGAAACGGAGCCGGTCACCGGTGCGTC
>JBBRWY010000018.1:0-55867 GCA_038248875.1 Treponematales bacterium | reverse complement strand
TTCTAATTGTTGGCCTTCTCGCTTTCATGCTTATTTTGGGCGTTTTTCTGGTGTCAGGCGTAAAACCCGAAACATACCTGCCGCATGCAACGCAGGCGCCTGCTTTGCTGGCGCCTGCTTTGCAGGCGGCTGCTTTGCAGACGGTGCTCCCTATCGAAAAGTCCTGGACTGTCACGGTACCTGCCTCGGCAAGCCCCGGAGACTGCATCGTGGTGGTGATCGACTCGGGTTCTGTCCTTGCTGATGCAGGGGTCACGTTCCGCGGAGGAGCGGGCGAAATCATCGCGCGCGCTGTTCCTTTCGACGTAAGCGTTGAACAGTTAACCGAAAACACCGTTCTATTCCGACAGGTCGCTCTCGTACCATTGCCCTCGACACTCGAAAGTGGACCGTATTCGCTGGAAGCGGCCGCCCTACAGCATGGACTGGCTGTCAGCCTCGCTGTTCCGCTCACCGTCGAAAAACGGGACTTTTTTTCCGAGGAAATCGCCCTCAACCCCTCGAATACCGCCATCAAAACCGATACAAGTCCGCTCCGGCTTTTACAGATCAAGGCACTGAACGATATTCTTTCTACCCGCAATCCTGACGCCCCTCGTTTTTCCGGTCCATACATCAGCCCCTCAGGAGCGGTACGCCGAACCTCACAGTTCGGCGACCGTCGGGTATACCGCTACAGTACCGGCAAAAAGGACACGGCCATTCACTGGGGCATCGATTTTGGCGTACCAACCGGCACACCGGTGTTTGCTGCGGGCGACGGCAAGGTGGTTATGGCTGAAAAACGCATCTCGACCGGCTGGACCGTCGTGATCGAGCATCTTCCCGGCGTCTACAGTCTGTACTACCATCTCGACGCGCTCCTGACTACAGTAGGCGAGGACGTCCGCGCTGGTACTCTGATCGCCCGCTCGGGCAACACGGGGCTTTCCACCGGCGCACATCTCCACTGGGAATTCCGCGTCAATGGCGAAGCCGTCTCCCCTGATTGGTTTGCCGGGCGCATCCTCTATTGACCGCGTCAAGATGATCCCTTCCCGAAAATTCACTATCCAGAAATACGATTGCATGCTATTTTAAAAACCTGAGGAGAGCATCCAGAACCATGAACATACCTCCGGTCGTCGAAATACTTTCCCTAGCTGTTCTACTTTTAATCGCAGCCGAGCTCTACATCATTGCCCGCGAACTCTCTCGCGGTGTCACCTTTCTGCTTAAAGACCGCGAATCACGAGAAGCAGGACAAACCATCAACGTGAATCTCGCGCCGTCCCAGACCGGTAGTCCAACTGCCCTCCAAGGCACGACCCTCCAAGGCACGACCCTCCAAAGCGCAACTATTGCTCCGACTGGTGATTCCCCCCTGCGAGCCGCGCCGCTCCTTGAGGAAACGCCGGCCGCTTCCGTGCGCGAAACCGTAATCCCGGCACTAAAATCCGCACCCAGCGGTCAGTTCGCAGTAAAATGCTCGCGTTGCCAGGCAGAAAATTCAAGCTACCGACACGAATGCTTCAACTGCGGCGGTTCTCTTTAAAAAAACCCCTTCATTATTGACTTTTAACCTGAAACGACCAAAACTTAAAGGTGATGAGTACAAAAAGTCGTCAAGCAGTTAAAAAGATATTCATACTCGTCTCACTTATTTTAGCCATTCTGTGCGCTGGCTCTCTTTTTGCTTGGTGGACAATTGCAGACACGCAGCAGTCACTTCGCAAGGAATTCCTACAGAATGCACAGCTTACAGCGGAAGCTATCGATACCGATTTGCTCGGTTCTCTCACAGGTACCGAAAAAGATCTTGAAAACCCGCAATATATACAACTCAAGGATGCGCTCGAAAAAACCGTGATGCTCGATGACACGACACGGTTCATGTATGTGATGGGCCGACAAAACTTCGGCACCGTCTTTTTGTATGCCGACAGCGAACCGGAGAAATCTGAGGAGTATTACCCTCAGGGACAGCACTATCAAGAAATATCCGAAAGATCGCTCGATATTTTCAATCAGAAATATGGCGCCGTTATTGGTCCAATCACCAACCGCCGGGGGATCTGGTACTCGGCGTATGTCCCCCTGATCGACCCACGAACTAATACATTGGTGGCGATTTTCGGCGTAGATACCGAAGCCACAAAATGGAAAGCTGCAATTCGTAAAAGTCTCATACTGCCGCTCTTTTTTATGCTGGCACTTTTTGCAATCGTGTTTGCCTTTACTCTTCTTCATCACCGTCTCCCCCCCCGAATCCTCGGACCCGTGATTACCCTCGCCGTGGGACTGGTTCTGACCGTCATGAGCAGCTGGATAGCCTGGAGAAGCGAAACTGAAATTCATGCTGACGCCTTCATGCAGCTGGCTTTCAGCCGTACGAAAACTGTTGCCGAAAAAATCCATGCAATCGGCACTCGGGAACTGGAAAGTCTCTCTCAATTTTATGAGACGAACGACGAAATCACTGATGAGGAATTTCAGCGGTTTTCCGCCAAACTCGAAAAAAATCCGGCAGTCACCGCCTGGGGCTGGGTTCCCGTCATTACCGGTGCAGACGGACAAGTGCATTATCCGTTACAGCAAATATCGCCACTCGAGTCCAACCGAAACAGAATTGGTTTCGATTTGGGGTCAAACCCGTACATTCGCGCCGCGATCGATGACACGATCCGCACCGGACGAGAAAGCGTCATCTGTTCGATTGGACAATTGCAGGCACAAACTGATCTCAGCGAAATACTGATCCTTTCTCCGGTGGGCAGCCGGAACGGAAGCGGGAACATTCGCGGGTTCACTATTGCGATAGTACAGATGGATAAACTGCTCCGCACTGAAGTACGAAATTTCATAACACTATTCGGCGTCGACTACATTGATAATGACAATCAAATAGGGTTTCTGGCGCGCGAACGCTACCCGGGATGGACTCCATCGACGCACCTTCTGCTCCAGCGGCCCGTTTTCGCCTACGGCAAGGTTTTTCTCGTAACAGCCTACACCGGTCCCTTCTTCAGCCAATTACAAACGATAAAGGCTCATATCATCACCTTTCTGATGTGCATTGCACTGACGTTTGCCCTCACGGTCATCGTACAGATGCTCATAAGCTGGCAAACAAAACTCAAGCTCCTGGTGGCAGAGAGGACCGCCGAGCTCGAGACTACCAGCGAGTCCTACCGAAACCAGTTCATTAATAATTCGTCGGTAATGTTTTTACTCGATCCCCAGGACGGCACCATCCTGGACGCCAACCGCACCGCAGAACGTTTTTATGGCTACTCACGGGAAAAACTGCTGGCTATGAAAATATCCGCGATCAACACACTACCGGATAAAACGGTCTATGCCGAGATGAACTCGGTTCTGCCCGGAACGGGAAAGCGTTTCTACTTTCTTCATCGCCTTGCAGACAAAACGATGCGAAACGTGGAAATATCCGCAAGCTGCATCCTTTTCGGCGGACGAACAGTCCTGCACACGATTATCAACGATATAACCGAGCGTGTCATCGCAGAAAAAAAATTGAAGGAGAGCAATGATTTTCTACAAAACGCGATAACACGAGCGAACGACCTCATGCTGCAGGCAGAAGTGGCAAATTACGCGAAATCAAATTTCCTGTCGACCATGAGCCACGAAATACGGACACCGATGAACGGTATCATCGGCATGTCCGGTCTTCTAATCGATACACCCCTTACAGAAGAGCAAAAAGACTTTGTCAGAATCATCCATACAAGCGGAGAATCGTTACTTGCCATCATCAACGACATTCTCGATTTTTCGAAAATTGAAGCTGGGAAGATCGAGCTGGAAAACATGGATTTCCATCTGCGGGTGAACATGGAAGACTGTACCGACATCCTTGCGATCAAGGCGAGGGAAAAAGATCTCGAACTCGTTAGGATCATCGATCCGAATGTTACAATTCATCTACGGGGCGATCCCGGCCGGCTCCGCCAAATTCTGATCAACCTTACCGGAAACGCGATAAAATTTACCCAGTCGGGAAGCGTAACAATACACGCGAGCCTCGTTTCCGAAGACGAAAACTGCGCAAAAATACGTTTCGCTATTACCGATACCGGCATAGGGATTCCGCCGGACAAGCAGACTCAACTTTTTTCACCGTTCACCCAGGTCGACAGCTCTACCACACGTAAATATGGCGGAACCGGCCTCGGCCTCGCCATATCGAAACAGCTCACTAATCTCATGGGTGGCGAAATCGGTGTTTCGAGCGTCGAGGGAAGGGGATCGACCTTCTGGTTTACTGCCGTTTTTGAAAAGCGCGTGGCAGGAAAATTGCATAATCCAGAACAGCTGGCCAATCTTGCAGACCTGCGGGTACTTGCCTTTGACCGGAACGACTCCGACCGGCAGCTGATCGCCTCACTGCTTGCCGGCTGGGGTTGCGATTTCTCTGACACCGGGGACATAAAAACAGCCATGACACTGCTCGAAAAAAGTGGTGCCGCCGGAAAACCTTTCGCGGTTGTCCTCGTCGACATGCAGGAGCCGGACCTTGCGATAAACACAATGGTCCAAATGATCCAAAAAAGACCCGAGTTGCGCCACACAAGGATCATCCTGATGAAACCGCAGGAAAAACGCGGCGAAATTGCCCGTTTTGCCGACCTCGGATTTTCAGATTTTCTGTCAAAACCGCTGCGCCAATCTGATTTCAGAGATAGTCTCGTCAAAGCGGCCGAAAAAAACGAGACCGCAAAGCGTATAGAACAGATCGTGTCCCGACAACCCGATGACCTCTATAATCGGCAGGATATCAAACTCCTTCTGGCGGAAGACAACAGAACCAACCAGATGGTCACGAAGACGATTCTCCAGAAGATAGGGTATCAGGTAGACATAGTTGAAAACGGAAATGCAGTACTCGAAGCACTGTTAACCAACACATACGATCTCATTTTGATGGACTGCCAGATGCCCGAGATGGATGGATACGAGGCCACGAGGCAACTCAGGCGACAGGAAGCAGGTAGCACCCGTATTCCCGTCATTGCGATGACGGCCAACGCTCTCGAGGGCGACCGGAAAAAATGCCTCGATGCAGGGATGGATGACTACCTTAGTAAGCCTGTCGAGCCGGACAAGCTTGCGGCAATGATCGAAAGATGGATACCCGAAGACACCGACGGGGACATCGAACTACTTGAAATCATAGGCGAAGAAGACGGGGAAGCAGACATTTTCGATAGTCCCGCCTTTTACAACCGCTTGAGGAATGATAAATCCCTTGCGGCCCTCGTGATCGAGACCTTCCTCGGTGACATGCCCGACCAGCTTAATCATCTGGAGGCATCAATACGTGCGGGAAATCTGGAAGAGGCACGTCTGCAGGCACATAAAATAAAAGGAGCCTCTGCAAACATGAGCGCGACAAAACTGAACGAAACTGCTACGATGATGGAAGCCGCGGCATATAAAACTAACCATGATGCGCTCAAGCGCTTAATGCCGATTATGAAGAAACGATTTGAACAATGGAAGGAAGCCTTGCGATGAAAATATTAATAGCCGAAGACGATCTGACGTCTCAAAATATACTCGCTACCCTCCTCCGGAAAAACGGACATGAAGTATTAGTTACCGAAAACGGCGAGCAAGCCTGGGAGATCATGCAGCAAAATGATGCGCCCCGACTGCTCATCCTCGACTGGATTATGCCGGTGATGGATGGAGAAGAATTATGCCACCGCATCAGAGGAAAGGAAGCCGTTGTTCCGCCCTACATCATCATGCTCACCGTGAAATCCCGGCAGTTGGACATCATAGCCGGGCTCGATGCTGGCGCGGACGATTATCTGTCCAAACCCTATGATCCCGATGAGCTGTACGCCCGAATCAAGGTCGGCCAGCGCATATTGGATTTACAGGGCGCGCGGGAACTCCTCCTCCACGAGGTGCATCACCGCATCAAGAACAACATGAATACCATTTATGGGCTCCTGGTACTACAGGCGGAGGTGATGGAGGAACCGATGGCAGCTAACGCGCTTAGGGATGCATCCAAACGGGTCCAGAGCATGATGGTGCTGTACGGCAAACTCTACCAATCCGAAAATTACAAGGAAATGTCAGTTCTCTACTACTTGCCTGCGCTAATCGACGAGATTACCGAAAGCTTCGCTCATTCGCTCAAGATCACGATCGACAAGCACATCGACGATTTTGTTATGAGCGCCAAAAAGCTGCAGCCCCTCGGCATCATACTGAACGAGCTGCTGACTAACATTATGAAATACGCGTTCATTGGCAAGCCTGGCGGCACGGTTACGATTTCTGCGACGAAAATCGAAAACCGTATTACCTTTATTGTAGCCGACAACGGAATCGGAATGCCCGAATCTGTCAACTTTGACAGTTCAACCGGCTTCGGCCTGATGCTCGTCCGAGAGCTCACCCGGCAACTGAACGGCACAATCCGCATCGAAAGGTCGGAGGGCACAAAAATGATACTCGAGATTGACAACTGAACAAGGAGCAAAAAATGGCTGACAAAAAACGGGTACTAATTGTTGATGACATGGAAGTAAACCGGAAGGCGATAAAAACCTTCCTGTTTTTTTTCCATTTCGAGATAGATCAGGCAAGTGACGGGCTCGAAGCCAAGGGATTGATCGAAAAGAATACGTACGACCTGGTCGTCTCCGATATCGAGATGCCGAATATGAACGGTTTCGAGCTTCTGACCTGGATACGCCGTTCATCGAGCCGTAAAACAGTACCGGTCATCATGCTGAGCACGCTTGATTCCCCGGAAACCATCGGGCGGTGCACGCACCTCGGAGCTACTGCCTACATCGTAAAGCCCTTTACCCTCGACAAGATGACCGAAGCGCTGGAAAAGGCCGGCTTGGGAAAGGATCCGTCATGACTTATGAACTGTCCGAGACGGAAGGACTTCTGCTCGACAAATTGGACGAAATGGAAACACGCCTGCTTGCGTTCGAGCGTACGCTCGTCTTGGGAAATGACTGGAGAACCCTCGTACACGGCCTGTTCAGAGATATGCACAACCTTAAAAGTTCTCTTTCAATGGCCGGGTTTGAGGCCCTCGGTCGGCTCGCACACGGCATGGAATCAATGCTGGACCGGTTCCGCTCCGGTACTGATGTTCCCGACGCAACTTCCTCGAACCTCATGCTTGAGGCAATCGACGTTTCGCGTTCACTCCTCAATCGCGGCATTGATCCACTCACCGAGGAGCACAGCCGGTTCGACACCCTGCTGGCCGAAATCGAGCACTCGAAGAAAAAGAAAGTTCCGGAGCCTTCGATGGAAATCACCTTTCCCCTTAATTCGACGGAAATGAGTATTCTCAAAGACGCGATACACAACGGCAAAAAACCCTATATCCTCGAAAAATTTGTCGAGGCTAGCCTTTCGGAAACCAATCTGGTCAATCTGCCCATTTTTGATGCAGTTCGCGAAGCAGGAATCAGTATCGCCTGGAGTAAAAAGAACGACACCACCGGAGGCGCTGTTCTAAGCGTCCTGTTTGCTTCAGTTCAGACCAAAGAAGATCTTAGCTACATTCTGTTCGACCCCTTTTATTCAGTTGACATGCAACGCGTCATACTGCCAAAAGCCGGAAAAAAGGTCACGAACCGGATTGCACGCATTCTCATCATCGACGACGAATTAATCCCGATAATTCTGTTGCAGCACCATCTTGCTGCTTTCGGCCGTGTCGACACCGCAATGCGTGGAAAAGAAGCCGTGCAAAAATTCGAAGCAGCCCTCAAGGAAATACCCTACGACATTGTGTTTTTGGATATCATGATGCCCGAAATGGACGGGCTTGCCGTCCTTCGAACATTCCGTGAAATGGAAAAAAATGAGGGAATCCTCGTCGGCGAGGGATGCAAGGTAGTGATGGCCAGTGCACTCTCGGACTTTCCCTCGATATCCGGCTCGTTTACAAATATGTGCGATGCCTACATCGTCAAGCCCTTCGAAAAAGAAGCCATCTGGGGAGCCGTCACCAAATTCGGTTTTGAACCCGTAACTATCTGACAGAGTGCGTCGCTTCTTCCATATTGGGGTCGTACAGCACGGTACGGTTGCGACCGTTTTCCTTGGCCCGGTACAACGCGGTATCCGCATGGGCGAGAAGGTTTTCCAGTTTTTCTTCGTCGTTCAAGTTCCCCACACTGCAGATACCGAAACTGGCCGAAATAGAAATATCGGCCACAGCGGGAATCGCGATACATTTTTTTCTTATAGCGTGGCGCATTCGCTCGGTTACGATAAATGCTTCTTTTCCACCAGTTTCCGGCAGGAGACAAATGAACTCCTCGCCCCCGAAACGGGCGGCAATATCACAGCCCCGCAACTCGCTGGACAAGGTTGATGCGATGCTGTGCAGCACTATGTCCCCGACCAGATGCCCATACATATCATTTACCCGCTTGAAATGGTCAAGATCGAGCATTACCAGCGACAGCGGTCTCGTCGTCCTTGCATGCTGGATTATCTGCTTTGAAGTCAGCTCTATGAAATGGCGACGATTAAACAGCCTCGTGAGGGGATCGATGGTCGCAAGCTCCTGCAACTTTCCGAGAAGCAGGGTTGAATTGGTATTATCTTTCACTAAAATGATAGCACCTATCGGCACCTTGTCCCGGCCGGGAATGATACTCAACTTGCACAGATAATACCGCAGGAGTTCTCCTATTCCATTCGTCAGGAGAAACTCACCCTCGTCCATGTCTGCTACATGACGGCACAACTCGTCATATCCCGCGAGCACCTTTTGGGCTGCATTCGAAAAAGATGATGCCTCGAGTTCCGGAAATATGGCTGCCGCAGCAGGATTGAAATCCACGATCCGGCTGTAGTAATCGAGCACAATAACACCATCTGAAATGGTTTCAAACACAATGCCTCGGGCAACGGGAAGGACATCGAGAATCTTGAAACTGAAAATGGAGATGCTGAAAAAAACGGCAGAAAAAAACATGCTAAACGGTATGGTATCGATTCCCCATATATTGATGCCTGAAAGATACAACACGTAATTAATCCAGGGAAAAACCGTTCCGGCAAGCATCAACAACTGCTGCGGCCGGAAAAAACGCGAAGCAGAAAGCATGATCCGCGAGAACAGAACCGTGCCGAACACGAGGGAAAACAACGAGTAGAACGTGTGGGTCCAGTACAGAGGTCCGCGGGTAAAGGCAAGCAGAGGGAAGGGGCCTTCCCTACTAACCCAGACAGTTGCATACCGTAAATGTAGAAAGAGATCTGTGCTCGCACCAAAAAGGGTGGTGATGGGAACAAAAATCAGAATCAACAATGCAAGAATATTGCCTTTCCACCGGATATTGGCATATTGCGCGGTAAACAGGATCCAAAATGTCGGAATGAATGAAATTCCGAGATATTCAATGCGGTTCCAGAACAGCATTTTCTCGAGGGTGGGAGAAAGAAGTTCGACTGCATAGCCAGCTGCATAGATGACAAGACAGAACAGAAGACCGGCAAAGGACAGGGCTGCTGGTGATTTTTTCCGCCGCGTCCAGGAAAACAGGGCAAGAAATCCGAGTGTGCAAGCTATACAACCAAGAACAGCAGCGAAAAAATATACATTTTTATAATTCATTTGCTTTATAATAACACAGGAAAGCAAAAAAATCCTCTTTCTTTTACTCATTTAGTATTGGGCAAGGTGATTCCTCCTAGAAAGAGACTGATAAGTGTTCTCTCCAGGATATATATACATGGCTTTCGGAGGTTTTGGCTTAGTTTCTTCAAAAACAACAATATTGATAGCAGTACTTTCATTTTCCTCACTTCTCCATTATGGTAATCTATGAAAACCGCATTGCGGTTTTGTGATTCCTTTCGTTAAGCAGGTAAATCCACAATGATGAACATAAACCGATCAATCCATGTTGCAACCTTCTTCGCGGCAACCTTCCTTGCCCTAAGCATGTTTGTCTCCTGCCGGGCGCCGAAGCAGGATCCCTTCACCACAATGGCGAAAAAATACGCCGCGGGCGTAATCCTCTCCATTGACGACTATTATTCTAAAGCAAATGGAATCAAGCCAGGTCTCAAGGGCATTGTGGTAGAGATCGAACAGGAAAAAGCCGAGGCACTGATGGGAATGATCACCACAGACTTCGTGTTTTCGTTACCATACCGCATAGAAAAAAATTATGGCAAGGATGGCAAGAAGGACAAGGTAGCCATAATCGAAACCATGGACCAGTTCGAGCTGGTCAAAGCACTGCAGACGCACGGGAAGGATACCAACGTCGACACAGAAACCATTGTCAAAGGACTGAAAAAAATAAATTCACTGGCAAAAATCAAGATAACCGGTGCGGGAAGCGATTTCGTTGAATTCGGGTTTATGGCGATACCAAATGACTGGGCAGATATTGCCGCTGCTTGTGCAGACATAGCGCCTGATATCGTGACCTATGGAACCGGCACACTCGAAGTGCTCGCAGAAGAATTACGGTCGTACAACAAGGCCGTCCTGTGGTGGTTCTAAACTATGGCCCTATTTACCCGTAAAACCCCCGAACCACTAAAAACCACACCGGAAGCCCTGCTCGCTTCAGGATTTAATGCCGCCTGGAAGGCAGTTTCAGGAACCACAGGTGCTTTGACGATCAAACCGCACAAAAGGGGAGATGAACCACCAGGCTCTCATGCGGTGCTGCTCTATTCGGACTCCAATGTGCCACTTGCGGCATTTACCTCGGGGATGTTTCGCGATACAGGACACGTCCTGGACGAAAAACTCGAGCTGCTTGCGCGTACATGGATTTCGGCAACCGCCCTGCCATTTGCAGTATCGGCTATGTGTGTCGTGAACTTCGCCGGTTCTGCACGTGAAGCCTTTTTGTGGCAAGTTATGGAACACGCCGCTTATAGCCTTTCATCCGCACCAGGGAAGACCGACGCAGGGATATGGATTGCACCACGTTTCCGCGCTTTATTGCAGAAGCAAGCCGAAAAGGGGTCTCTTCCTGCCACAACCAAACCGGAAGTCGGTTCCGTGGGCTTGATTCGGGCTGAACGGCCGGGAGACCTGCCTGTCCTAGACGCTTTCTGCCCGCACTCGTTCCGCTTCGAGAACCGGGGTTTCACCACGTCTGTCCGGAAATTTTCGGTCTTTACTGCAACAAAGAGGCCAGTCCTTTCGATGGAACAACCTGTGTGGTTCAAGGCCGCATTCGAATACACCGCCAGTACTGCCGGGGCAACACCGACCGCGGTCAGTTTTTATTATGCATTCGCGAAAACCGTTCCGTCGCTTCAAGGAATCGCCGGCAGTCTCTTTACCGAAACCGCCAGACAATTTTTGGAAACTGCAGGACTGAAGCCGGGACGGCTCGGGCTAAAGGCGGTCGAATCGATGCCGCCTGTGCTCGATACCGCTCCTTTTATGACTGTCGTTTTCTTTATTCGCTCTTCCGGTTTTTCCCTGCAAGCTGCGGTATTTGCCCCGTCCGAAACGATTTCCTTACTCGCCAGTTCCGGCAAGAATCCGCTGGAAACGCTTCTGCAGCTAAACAATACACAACTTGAGAAAAACCTTCCAACGCTGCTGCAAAGTCCGGAGCTCCGACAAAAAATTCCGAAGGTGTGTGTAAACGAGCTGTTCCGCCTACTGTCCGACCAAGATTACGCCCTCGTAATACAGAATGTACTCCTGCCGGCATATGGCTCGAAAGAACTGCCTGCGCTGCTTTTTTATACAGCTACTGTTACAACGACAGCAGCAACACCAGCGGGTCCGGGCACCATGGGTCCGGGCACTGCACCCAAGGAATATATCCTGCCGTATGGACCGCTCGACGGACAGCGCCTTGAACTCGTCATGCCTGAGGCTTTCAGGGAGGAGTTTTTCAGAAACACTCGGACACTCTCAAATCGTGGAATAGAAGCATGCGCAGCTCTCAATGAACTCGCGATGCATGCTATCCTCGATGCAGTCAGATCAAATCGAATCGAGGCAAGTCCCCGGCTTGCCTGGCTCTTGAACGAGCTGATGCAAAAGGAAGAACGTGTCGAAGCCCAACAAAAAATGTCCGCACTCACTCGTCAGGGAATCCCCTTTGCTCTCTTGCGGGCGTTGTCTCCGAAGGAAGGACAGCGAATCTGTGCAGGCCTTGACGACCGGGACATTGCTCTGGCCTTTGTTGATTGTGAAGGCGAGCTTTCCGGCCTGAGCAAGGTGATAAGCGCGGCGAAGCGGCAACGCCTTGCAGAGGATGTGCAGTATTATAAAAAATTGATTTCCAAGGGAGAAATGGAATTGGCAGATGCCATCGCAGCGAAAGAAAAAATCGCCGCGACGGTCACCAAGGAAACGGAGGAAAACACTGGTACCTGACGACAGCGTCATCAGGTAACGGAGGTTAGTTTATCTCGATAGCGTGAAAGCAATCGTAGGTGGCGCGGGGTGAAAGTTCGATGAGGAAAGCCTTTGACCGGAAGTTTCCGCCCGAGCCTTCTTCATCGGCAAGCCCGTGCCAGGGTTCGACGCAGATGAAGGGTGCCTTCTTATTGTTCCACAAGCCCAGGGCCGGAAATTTGTCGAACGAGAGCACAACACCACGGTGAGATTTGGTCGACCGAAGGGTTATGTTTTTTGATTTAATCGTCTTGAAAACCAGCGCGCCTTTTTCAAACAGATCGAAAGACAGAGGAAGCGTTTTTCCGGCCTTCAACAAGTTTTTCGAAACTCCGGGAATAAGAACGTTTGCGCTATTCATAGAAAAGGCATCAAGCGTTTCTATATCCGAAAAATCAAGGCTGTAGTCGGTATAGGCAAGCCCCGCTTCGAGTGGACAGTTAAAACCCGGGTGCGTACCTATCTGGAAAAACATCGGCGTTGAACCGGTGTTTTCCACAATGTATGCAATACTCAGTTTGTTCGAAGCAAGCGTATACCGGATAGTGAGGCTGAACTGATATGGATACATCGCGAGGGATTCCGTATTTGAGACAAGTCGGAAGTCTGCGGAAGTTTCACCGGAAGCAGCAATCACAAATACGCTTTTTTTCGCAAATCCGTGATTTCCGATTTTATACGTTTTTCCTTCAATTGTTGTCTCGCCGTTCTCGAGCGCACAGACAGTCGGAAAAAGGATCGGTGCGTGTCCTGACCAGGCTGCCGTATCACCGTTCCAGATATATTCGCATCCGGTATCTTTCCTCTTGAAGCTGACAAGCTCGGCACCCGCGTCGGTAATCTCCGCACGCACTATTTCATTCTGCAAAACCACATTCATGAAAAGCCTCCCTGTATGTCGGTACAGGAAAACGATACCATATATCGACCCACGAGGTCAAACGAGGAAAATGTTTATCGGGTCGAGTCTATCTTGAAAAATGAGATGGTTTCCTGCAAATGTTCTGCCTGTGCAGATAGTTCCTCTGCAGTGGAAGCGATTTCTTCCGACGCTGATGCATTTTGCTGAATAACGTGATCCAGCTGCAAGATAGCCTTGTTGATCTGCTCGGTACCGCTGTTCTGCTCCGAACTTGCTGCATTGATTTCTGTCACCAGCTCGGTAGTTTTCTGTATATCGGGAACAAGGGAGGCGAGCATTGTTCCGGCCTGTTCCGCCTTGTCGACAGTGACTGCTGACAGCCGAGTAATTTCACCCGCGGCTATCTGGCTCCGCTCGGCGAGTTTTCTCACCTCGCTCGCAACGACGGCAAAGCCCTTCCCCGACTCGCCAGCGCGAGCAGCTTCTATTGCTGCGTTCAGCGCAAGCAAGTTAGTCTGTCGGGCGATTTCTTCGATGATACATATTTTTTCCGCGATCGTCTTCATAGCACCGACAGCCTCGCTGACCGCCGTTCCCGAAAGACCCGCATCTCTGAAAACCTTTTGGGCGATTTTTTCGGTCTGCATCGCGTTGTCGGCATTCTGTCGGATACTCGAGCCCATTTCCTCCATGGAAGCCGAAACCTCCTCGGCCGAAGAAGCTTGTACGAAGCACCTTGAGACATCTGTTGCGATGCGTTTGAAAGTTCCTGACTTCCGATCGTGACAATTCCCGAAGCCTCCCGGACGGATCAGACGACTTCGATAATCTCTTCCTGCATCTCGGACAGGCCATGTGAAAGTTCCCCAAATTCGACGCGGCTGTGCACCTCGAGCAGGGAAGTCAGGTCGCCAAGGGCGATTTTACGGGCAAACTCGATTCCCTTCCCGATCGGGCGTACAATGCTGTACCGGATAAAGGCTATCACGACAAACAGCACAAGGGCCATAAGCAAGATCATGATGGGAAACAGAATACTCGTTATCCGCGACGCGGTCTGTCCGATAATTTCTATCGGCTCTCCCAGGAAGAGGATACCCGCCGTTTTACCCGAAACGAAGCGGACTGGCAGATAGCTGGTCAGATAGCGTTTACCCTGGATGAGATTTGTACCGAAGTAATTCTTGCCGTTACGAAGTACCTGTTCCTCGATTACCGGATTCGAGAGTTTGGTCCCGACAATGCGCTTTCCTGATGGATCCATGATTGTGGTGATGAGCCGGACATCCGCATTGAACACGGTTACCTCGGTCTGGTACTGGGCTTTCAGGCTGTCCACGAACGCAGGGCGGTCAAGTTCCCAGCCAAGAGATACGGTTCCGACAATCTTTCCTGCACGGTTCTTGAGCGGGGTGCCGGCCCGGATGACCAGACCCAGTTCTCCTTCAGCCTCGATACCCGAGGTTTTTTTTCCATTCAGAGCTTCAGCTACATGGGTTTGAGCCGCTATCGAATCACCGAAACGCTCCGGATCCCGTGTCCGAACCAGCACAATACCGTCTGTGTCGGTAACTGTAAAATAGTCGAGGGCAAACGATTGGAGGGCAGTACGGCCAAGATCAAGAGCTGCGATGCGGTCGATCTTCTCGACAGCATCGGAAAGCCTGGCCGACGACTCAAACCAATCGAGAGCATGCAGAGCTGCTTGTATTTTACCGTCAAGGAGAGCCTGTGCTGAAACACTCTTTATTTCGAGTACTTCAAGGGCATTTTTCTTGAGGGAATCATCCAATAAAAGAGAGACAGTCAGAAAGACACTGCCCGCCAAAAAAACAAAACCGATGACAAGGGGGACGATTATTTTCGCGGCAATTCCGAATGACTTTTTCATGAAAACACCACCTACCATATTACTAATAGTAGGTGATGTCATACCCGAAAGCAACGGTCTGGGTACTAATTCGGTAGTTCAGCCTCGAGCGAAATGAGGGAATAATAGCCGGTACGGCAGAACGTTGGGCAGCAGACAAGGGATCAAGTGACGCGTCGAGATTTTCGGCATTCACGAGCCGGTAGACACTGTTCCGTAAATATTCTGCGTCCGGTCGGGAATCAAGACGTCCGCCGGGCGCCATCATTTCATTGTTCTTCACAGTCCTTCTATTATATTGACAGGTGGATTTTTACAAGTTATATTATTGAAACAATGTTCCATTTTATTTAGCTTGTGCCAACCAGATAGGGAGAACGAAATGAAATCCATACAAGAGATGCAACAACCGGTGATCCGGAAAGAAAAGATCCTGCAGTTCGGCGAGGGCAATTTCCTTCGTGCTTTTGTGGATTGGATGGTAGATATTACCAACCAAAAAACAGTTTTTAACGGAAACGTCGTGCTGGTGCAGCCGCTGGAACGCGGTCTTGGCGAGATGATCAATAGCCAGAACGGCCTCTACACCACGGTTCTTCGCGGTGTGCAAGATGGCAAAACGGTCGAAGACCTGCGGCTTGTCAACTCGGTCAGCCGCTGCGTCAATCCCTATACGCAACATGCCGAATACCTCAAATGCGCCGAAAACCCCGATCTCCGCTTCATAATATCGAACACCACCGAAGCCGGCATTGCCTACAGCGCAGGCGACAAGTTCGACGATGCTCCGCAAAGTTCGTTTCCCGGCAAGGTTACTGCGTTTCTCCTACATCGCTTCCGTCACTTCAAGGGCGACGCGTCCCGCGGCCTCGTGTTCATACCCTGCGAGTTGATTGACAAAAACGGTGATAAACTCCGCGAGACCGTGCTCCGTTATGCCGACGAATGGAAACTCGGTGCAGACTTCATCACTTGGGTAACCGATTCCTGCGATTTCTGCAACAGCCTCGTAGATCGCATTGTTCCCGGTTATCCAAAAGAAGAAGCCGAAGCCCTGTGCGCAAAGGCCGGCTACAAAGACAATCTCCTCGATGCTGCAGAAATTTTTCACTTATGGGTCATCGAAACGAAAAACGACTACCGCAAGGAATTCCCCCTGACCGAGGCAGGCCTTAATGTCATCTGGACAGACGACATGAGTTTTTATCGTACCCGCAAGGTACGGATTCTGAACGGCGCCCACACCATGACCGTCCCCGCAGGATTTCTCTACGGCCTCGACACGGTCGAAGAATGCATCAAGGACGATCTCGTTTTCTCGTTCATGAAAAAAGGAATCTTTGAGGAAATTATCCCGTCAATGGACGGAGACACGGACGCACTCAAAAAATACGCAGCCGACGTGCTCGAGCGGTTTGCCAATCCATACATCAGACACCTCCTCCTTTCGATTACTCTCAACTCGGTTTCAAAGTTCAAGACCCGGGACCTTCCTTCTCTCACGGGTTACATTAAAAAAACGAGAAAGATACCTGCAGCACTCGCCTTCTCACTCGCTTCGCTCATCGCCTTCTACGAGGGTACTGTCATCACGAACGGTGAACTCACCGGAAACCGAAACGGAAAACCCTATCCAATAAAGGACGACCTTGCCGTGCTCGAACGCTTTGCTTCGCTCTACAAACAAGGCGGTAAAACATCCGTTGAAGCAGAATGCAAAACGAACGCCGACCGCATTGCGAAGGCAGTACTCTCCGATACTTCCTGGTGGGGAGAAGATCTGATGCAGTACACAGGACTCCAAGATGTTGTGAGCGCATCGCTCGCGTCAATATGGACGAAGGGAATGAAAGTTTCTCTGGAAGCTGTATGAAAATGACACAGGAACTGATACGGATACATCCGCTCGACACAGTAGCCGTCGCCGTGCGGCCGCTCGAAGCAGGCGAAAAGTTGCGTGCGGGAAATACGGATTTAACAATCCTTTCTGCTATCCCAGGAGGACACAAGGTGGCTCTCTGTTCGATCGCGGCAGGCGAAAAAATAATCAAATACGGATATCCAATTGGCAAGGCGAAAACTCCGATTGCTGCAGGAGCACACGTGCATACACACAACCTCGAGACATTGCTTTCCGAGGCTTCGGAATACCACTATGACGAATCGCGCGCGCAAGAATATCTGAAGGAAGCCGCCGTTGCTGCAGCGAGAATAAAGGGGACTGAGATACAGGCCTTCAGACGCGCAGATGGAAAAATAGGTATCAGAAACGAAATATGGATTGTACCGACCGTTGGTTGCGTCAACCGCACCGCGGAAGCACTTGCCCGTTGGGCAGACGACGCCTTTGCCGGCGGTAACGAGGACCGAGACTCGGCAATCGAGGGTTCAGCGATCGAGGGCGTCTACGCCTGGACCCATCCGTACGGCTGCTCTCAAATGGGAGAAGACCACGCGGCCACAAGGACCATCCTCGCAGACCTCGTGAAGCACCCGAATGCCGCCGCAGTGCTCGTGATTGGCCTTGGCTGCGAAAACAACACGGTCGACGAATTCCGTAAGATTCTCGGAGACTATGACGGCGAGCGGGTGAAATTTCTCGTTACACAGAAAGCCGGTGACGAAATTGCCGAAGGGAAAAAAATACTCACGGAGCTCGCCTCCTACGCGAGGCACTTCAAACGCGAAAGCGTCAGCGCTTCCGAACTGGTCATTGGTATGAAATGCGGCGGATCGGACGGTTACTCGGGTATTACTGCAAACGCCCTCGTCGGCCGCGTGTGCGACACTATCACCGCAATGGGCGGCACCGCGATCCTCACCGAAGTACCCGAAATGTTCGGCGCAGAGCAGATGCTCATGGACCGCTGTGAAAGTCGCCCCCTCTTTGAACGCACCGTATCGCTTATCGATAATTTCAAAGAATACTACACCTCGCATAATCAGGTAGTGTACGATAATCCTTCGCCCGGCAATAAGGATGGAGGAATCACCACACTCGAAGACAAGTCGTGCGGCTGTGTACAAAAAGGCGGTAAAGCACCCGTCAGGGGGGTGCTCCGTTATGGCGAGCGAATCTCGGGCAAGGGCCTTCAACTTCTCGAGGGTCCGGGTAATGACATCGTCTCAACCACCGCAATGACTGCCACGGGCGCTCACATCATTCTCTTCACCACCGGTCGGGGCACACCCCTGGGAGCCCCGATTCCGACGCTTAAAATTTCAAGCAACACCGATCTCGCAAAACGAAAAAACGGCTGGATCGATTTCGATGCAGGACGCCTGTTCACCGAGGATGCCGACACCGTGTTAGAGGATCTTCTCGCCCTGATTTTCCGGACGGCCTCCGGTGAAAATAAAACTAAAAATGAAATGAACGGATACCGCGAAATCGCAATCTTTAAGGATGGAGTAACGTTATGAAAAAATTCATGGATACAGATTTTCTACTCGAGACCAGAACAGCTCGCTCGCTTTACCACCACGCTGCAGCCGACGAAGCGATCTTCGACTATCACTGCCACCTCATTCCCGCCCAGATTGCCGAGAACAAAAAGTTCGCAAACCTAACGGAAGTCTGGCTCGCAGGCGATCACTACAAGTGGCGGCAAATGCGCACAGCTGGTATCGCAGAAAAATACATCACCGGCGACGCCGATCCCTACGAAAAATTTCTTGCTTGGACCAGGACAATCGAAAATCTCGTTGGCAACCCCCTGTACCACTGGACCCATCTCGAACTCCAGCGCTATTTCGATATTCATGATACCCTCAGCAGCGAAACAGCTCCTGACATCTGGAAAAAGGCAAACGAAAAACTTGCCACCGATGCGCTCTCTGTAAAAGGGATTTTTGAAAAGTTCAAGGTAGCAGCCGTTGGCTCCACCGATGATCCCTCAGATACCCTCGAGTATCATGCAGCAATCGCTGCCGGCACCGCTCCCATCGGAAAGATCGCAACAAAGGTGATTCCTTCCTACCGCCCGGACAAGGCCCTCAATATCAATCTTCCTGGCTTTCCCGAGTACATCGCAAAGCTCGAAACAGCGAGCGGAATCAAAATCAAATCGGTCACTTCACTTATCTCTGCTCTCCTTAACCGTCTCGATTTCTTCGTTACCCTGGGTTGCCGTGCTTCCGACCACGCGCTCGAATATCCGCCATGCCGTGAAGCAACTGATGCCGAAATCGGAAAAATTTTCAAGAAGGCATTTGAAGGAAAACCGGTCACTCCAGACGAAGCCGACGCATACAAAACGAACGTGCTCGTCGCACTCGCCCACGCCTATGCAGAACGAAACATCGTGATGCAGCTCCATTTTGCTGCCATCAGGAACAACAATGCACGCAGCTTTGCAGAGCTTGGAGCAGACACCGGCTTTGATGCGTCCCACGATCAGCAGATAAGCGAAGGGCTTGCCAGCCTTCTCAGCCTGATTGAAACGTCAGGGACCCTGCCCCGCACCATCCTCTATACCCTCAATCCTAAGGACTACTATCCGCTGGCAACCCTGATGGGTTGCTTCCAGGGCGAATCGAAGGTACCCGGAAAAATCCAGCTCGGTTCTGCCTGGTGGTTCTGCGATCACCGCGACGGCATGGAAGAACAAATGAAGGTACTAGCGAATGTCGGCACCCTCTCCGCGTTCGTCGGCATGCTCACCGACTCGCGGAGCTTTCTGTCCTACCCGCGGCACGAATACTTTAGACGTATCCTGTGCAATATTTTCGGTACCTGGGTCGAGAACGGCGAGTTTCCCGCAGACAAAGCACGACTCGAAAAAATAGTGAAAGACATTTCGTTCGGCAATGCAGAACGGTATTTTAACTGAGCGTAAAAATAGGTAAGGTGTTGGATATGGAAAACGAAGAGAGCGGAGAAAAACAGATAAGCGCGGTTTCCCGAACCATCACGGTCCTGGAAATCCTTTCGCGATATAAATCGATCAACCTCGAACAACTGGCCAAAGAGACCGACCTGCCGAAGGCGACCCTACTCCGCTTTCTCGGTACCCTTGTTTCCCTCGGGTATGTGTACCGCGACCCGTACGACCTATATTCTCTCACCCTCAAGATGTTTTCGGTGGGTTCACACAGCCTCGAGAACATTGACTTAAACCGCATTGCCCGGCCGATTGCCGAACAGCTTGCCGAGGAACTGGGCGAGACCGTACACATGGGAATCAGGGAAGATCTGTCGGCTATTTATGTGCTGAAAGTCGAATCGCACTTCACTATCCGGATGCATTCACGTGTCGGAAAATCAATTCCGCTGTATTGTACCGCGATAGGAAAAACGCTGCTCTCGGATATCGACGAGGCAGAGCGAAAGGAACTCATCAAAAAAATTAAACTCGTCCCATTTACACCGAATACGCTGCGCACGTCAGCTGCTCTCGAAAAAGAATTAGATGAAATAACGCATAACGGCTGGGCGATGGATCGGGAAGAACATGAAGAAGGGGTGTCGTGCATCTGCGCTCCGGTCCGCGACCACACCGGAAAGGTCATTGCCGCTATCAGCGTCTCGTGGCCCATGTTCCGCTTCGAAGAAGAAAAACGGCAGTCGTATATCAAAACGATACAGACTGCCGCCGGACGCATTTCGGGTCTAATGGGCTATCTACACTAACAGTTATTCTGCTTTGGGCTGTTTACCGATGGTGGCAAGAATTCCGCCGTCGACATACAATACATGACCGTTTACAAAATCCGATGCACTCGATGCGAGGAAAACTGCCGGTCCCATAAGGTCGTCAGTTTTTCCCCACCGAGCTGCAGGCGTTTTTCCAACGATGAAGTCGTTGAACGCGTTACCTTTGACGCGAAGCGGCGCAGTCTGCGGGGTCTCGATATAACCGGGCCCGAGGCCATTGCACTGAATGTTGAATTCGCCATATTCGGCGGCGATATTGCGGGTGAGCATTTTGAGACCACCCTTGGCAGCAGCGTATGCCGAAACGGTCTCGCGGCCGAGTTCGCTCATCATCGAACAGATGTTGATAATCTTGCCACCGCCCTTCTTGAGCATTGAGGGAATCACCGATTTTGCGCAGATGAACGGACCGGTAAGGTCGATGTCGATAACCTGCCGGAAATCCTTGGCGGACATCTCGGTCATCGGAATGCGCTTGATGATGCCGGCATTGTTCACGAGAATATCGATAACTCCGACTTCAACTTCGATTTTTTTTACCATTTCAACAATCTGTTCCTCGTTCGTCACGTCGGATACATAACCGTGAGCTTTGATCCCGTCCGTCTTGTATGCGGCGAGGCCCTTGTCGACAAGGTCCTGATTGATATCATTGAACACAATGGTCGCGCCGTATTTGGCAAGACCAAGGGCGATCGAGTAGCCGATTCCGTAAGAACCGCCGGTTACGAGAGCGATCTTTCCCTTCAAGCTGAAACTGTCATTCGAAAACATAGTGGCCTCCATTTAATAAAAAAAAATGTTCGTCAGTTCAAGTCCGACATGGGTACATTGTCCATATCGTCGAATGTCTGGTTTTCTCCGGCCATGCCCCAAATGAAAGTGTAGGCAGAAGTACCGACGCCCGAGTGGATTGACCAGGAAGGCGAAATTGCTGCCTCTTCGTTCCTCAGAACAAGATGCCGGGTTTCCGCTGGCTGTCCATGCATGTGGAACACGAGTGTATCGGGCTTCATATCGAAATAGAAATAGACCTCCATCCGCCGTTCGTGCGTATGGCAGGGCATGGTGTTCCATACAGATCCCGGCTCGAGAATGGTCATGCCCATGACAAGCTGGCAGCTCTGGCAGACGGCAGGATGTACGTACTGGTAGATCGTACGGACGTTCACCGTTTCGGGGGTGCCGAGTTTGCGGGGATTCGCTTTTTCGATCGGAATAAAAACGTTCGGGTACACCGTGTGAGCAGGGGCGCTCACGAGATAGAATTTCGGTGCCTCCGTTCCCTTCGAATCGGCAGGATCACGCGCGAAAACGACATCCTTGTTACCCTTGCCGATATACATGCCATCGCCTTTTTTCATCGGGTAGATAGTTCCTTCGACGGAGACACTGCCTTTGCCGCCTATGCAGATGCAGCCAAGCTCGCGGCGGTCAAGGAATACTTCACTTCCAAAATCCTTGCCGCCCTCAAGCTTGAGGGATTTCGAAACAGGATACGCTCCGCCGAAAACGACGCGGTCGGTATGGGTATAGCACAGGCTTATTTCATCCTTGATAAAAACGGGTTCGTACACAAAGTGGCGCCGCATGTCCTCTGTGTCGTACATCTTCATGTCATCGGGATGATTAGCATAACGAGTTTCAAGTTTCATATCAGTTCCTCCATATAAATAGTGAATTGCGAATAGCAATGCTCTTCTCAGAGATCAGCGCTGTACGCGACCGGATCCGTCACCCTTCATGAGTGCGTCAACTTCGGCTCGCGTTGTCAAGTTGAAGTCTCCGTCAATCGAATGTTTGAGACACGAGGCCGCAACCGCGAATTCGAGAGCCTTTTTTTCATCACCGGGAAATTCAAGCATGCCGAAAATAAATCCGGCAGAAAATGAATCGCCGCCGCCAACGCGGTCGATGATGTCATCGATATCGTATTGCGGTGAAAGATAAAAACCATTCTTTCCCGAAAGAGCAGCAGACCAGCCGTTTCGGTCCGCCGAGCGCGACTCGCGGAGGGTCACTGCAACTTGCGACAGATTAGGAAATTCTTTCTTAACTTGAGCGGTCAGTTTTTCGTAGAGGGCGGAATCAAGCGCGCCCGAAGAGACATCAACCCCTGCAGCCTCGATGCCGAGACATTTCTGAATGTCTTCTTCGTTGGCGATAATCACGTCGGCGTGCTTGACGAGCTCGCGCATTACTTCGGGAGCCTTCTTGCCGTAGTTCCAGAGTTTCTTGCGGTAATTAAGATCGACAGAAACAGTGAGTCCTGCCTTTTTTGCCTCGCGGGCTGCTTCAATCGATGAGTCGGCCGCGCTCTGAGAGAGTGCGGGAGTGATGCCGGTGATGTGGAACCATTTGGCTCCCGCAAAAATACGCGGCCAGCCAAAATCGCCGCACTTGACGAGGGAAACCGAGCTTCCATCACGGTCGTACACGACATTCGACGGACGCTGGTTCGCTCCGGTTTCGAGAAAATAGATACCGACTCGTCCTGCTGTACGGCGGATGTTCGAAATGTCGACGCCGTATTTGGCAACCGACTGGATGGCACCGGTTCCGACCGGATTGTCCGGGAGGGCCGTGACAAAAACGCCCTGCTTTCCGAGCAGCGTGAGAGAAACGGCGACATTGGCTTCGCCGCCTCCGAATGTTGCCTCAAGCGAGGGCGACTGGAAAAACCGCTCGTGCCCCGGGGACTTCAGACGCAACATGATCTCGCCGAAAGTAATTATTTTATCCATAAGCCGCTCCTGTTTCAGTATCATTTCTGTATATACTGTATCGTATAGATACCCAATCGTCAACATATAAATGAAACATTGTTTCAATTAAATTAATTGTGTGATATACTTTGAGAAGTAAATATGAAACGTAAGGAGACAATAATGCATCCAATTCTCGTCAGACTGGGAAATATCGGCCTCGTTCCGGTGGTTAAAATCGAAGACGCGTCAAAAGCGGCGGGCCTTGCGAAGGCACTCATCGATGGTGGACTTCCCTGCGCCGAGGTTACTTTCCGTACAGCAGCTGCAGCTGACGCTATTCGCTCGATAACAAAAGCTTGCCCCGAAATGCTGGTCGGTGCAGGTACGGTTATCAATGTAGAACTGGCAAAGAAAGCGGTGGAGGCTGGTGCGAAGTTTATCGTATCTCCCGGCTTCAATCCTGCCGTAGTAGACTGGTGCATCTCGAAAAATGTACCTATTGTTCCGGGCGTCAACAATCCGAGCGGAATCGAGGCAGCTCTTGAAAAAGGTCTTGAAGTACTCAAATTCTTCCCGGCCGAAGCTTCGGGCGGCGTGACAATGCTCGACGCCCTCGCCGGGCCCTTTGCCCAGGTTTCGTTCATGCCCACCGGCGGTATCGAAATGAAAAACCTCTCTGATTATGCAAAACGGGGAAATGTACTGGCCGTAGGCGGAAGTTGGATGGTAAAGGCCGATCTCATTGAATCCGAAGATTGGAACGCAATCACTGTACTGAGTCGCGAAGCCGTAACCGCGATCCACGGATTTACCTTTGCTCACGTCGGCATCAATCAAAAAAATGATACAGAAGCTGCAGACACTGCAGCCCTCTTTGGTCTCTTCGGTTTTGCTCCGAAGGACGGTACTTCTTCTATCTTCAATAGCACGGTTATCGAAGTAATGAAGTCGCCTTCCCGCGGCTCACAGGGACACATCGGTCTTAAATGCTGGAATATCGAACGCGCACTTGCCTACCTCGAACAGTTCGGTTTTCACGGAGCAGATGAAACAGCGAAAAGAGAAAAAGGAAAGCTCTCGGTCATCTATCTCGACAAAGAAATCGGCGGCTTCGCGATGCACCTCGTGCGAGCCAAATAAAAAACCGGACGTACCATTGCCTTACCCGCGGATAAACGATTCCGCGGGACCGGTTACTGTTACGTTCGATCTGTTGTGTCAGTCAGTCGAACGGCTTGTCAGGACAGTCGAAAAATTCGACAGCATCGCCGCCATCCATGCAAAAGATTTTCGCATGGAAAACGGAAAGAAAAAAGGTTCTCTCGCCGCAGAAAACCGTCCTTGATACATCCTTCTTCTGATTGTGGAGCAATATGGACCGTCCCTGTGCTTTTTCAGTCGCCGAGTCCGTCGTAAAAATCAGCCATAACTTTGAAGGCGAGTTTCTTTGTTACGCGATCGGAGTCAATCAAACCCTTACGGTTGAACTGTTCTTGAAAGCGGTTGAGCCGCCTTGGGCAGCGGAAGTCGTACAGAATCCAGGGAGTCGTTCCCTTGATGTATGAACACGAGCCAATAACTGCAACCTGTTTTTCATAGATGCGCTTCTGCATATCTTCGGTAAACAGCTCGTCCGCACTCCCCCGCTGGCCAATCCGCGCACCACCGCCAAACTCGCACAACACCACCGGTTTTGATGGATTCGAATTCTCGAGGATGCGCGGCAGCTTTCCAAAATCCGGATCGTACCAACCGTAATATTCGTTGACCCCGATGATGTCGAGAGAATCGACGAGCCTGTCCTCGATGGCGAGTTTTTCGTGATTGATGAGACAGGCCGCAGAGATCGCTCTCGTTCCGTCAAGAAAACGCGCTCGAGAAGCAAGTCTTGACATGAAAGAAAGACGCGCGTCGGTGTCGGCATTTTCGTTTCCGACCGACCAGATGATCACGCTTGCGCGGTTTCGGTCGCGGAGCACCAACTCGGAAAGCTGATTTTCGGCGTCCGCGTAGGTTGCGGGGTTATCGAACGCGATGGCCCAGTATACCGGAACCTCGGCCCACAGCATAACACCTTCCTCATCCGCAATTTTCGCAAAGCGTGCATCATGCGGATAATGTGCGAGACGCAGATAGTTTCCATGCAATTCTTTCAGGTGCGCTATCGTCGATCGAATGATTTTTTCATCGGTGCTTTTTCCCTTTTCGAAGTGATCTTCATGTACACAAATGCCTTTGAGGAAAACTGACTTTCCGTTCAGAAGAATGTCACGACCATTCACCTTGATTTCGCGAAAACCGATACGATCAGTCACCGTATCTGCACAAGAAGGAGCACTCAGTTCCACATTGTATAATCTGGGAGTCAAAGGAGACCAGAGTTCAGGCTTCGCCCGAAAAACAGCAGAACCCTTTCCGTTTACCACCGGAATAGCGGCATCAAGCCCAAGTTCGGGAATTCTGAAACGTACTTCGCTTGCAAGAGCAGCATTTGAAATTGCGTTTCCATCCTTGCCAGCAAGGGTGACATCGACTGCGATGTTTGAGAATGTACCATCCGGAACGAGACGAACAAACCAGTCTTTAATGAAAACAGGCGGAGTTCGGAACAGAAGTACATCGCGATACAAGCCGCCGTAATTAAACCAGTCGGTATTGTCCATCGGGACGCGGTCAGCTCTTCGTTTTGCTTCGATCACCACGATAATGCGGTTATCCTCTTTAACTATGCCCGAGATCTCGGCACAAAAAGGTGTTGAGGCCCCATCATGGGTTCCCAGTAGCTGTCCATTGAGAAATACGGTCGCGCGGTAAGCAGCTCCCTCAAAGCGGAGAAAGGCCCGTTCACTTTCGATTTCGGGAACATAGCGGAACTTTCGCGTATAAACTCCCGATCCCTCGAAATAGTGCAGGTCCTCCCGCTCGAGATTCCAGCACGAAGGTACGGTCATGCGATCCCAGGCTTCCCAGTCCCAATCAAGGGGAAGAGGTCGGCCAGCCGCGTCGTGGGTGGTCTCCGTAAACCACTTTGCACGGCGACAGGTATCATACCAGTCCACACTAAAATTCCACTGACCGTTCAGGGACTCGGTCTTCCGCCCGTCGGTATTTACGAGACCGGTGTGGTCGAGTCTTTTTTCGAGGAAGGTTAGTTCGTACTGTACGTCATGAATATCAGATAGAAAATTACCGCTTTTATCGCTCATTGCTGTTCCTTTGCTGTTAGCCTTTTACGCCGCTCGAGGCGACGCCTTCGACGAAATATTTCTGCGCCGAGAGGAAAATTATCAATACGGGAATGATGGAAATAAACGAGGCAGCCATCTGCGGACCGACATACGTGTACGTCTCGGTGGCAAAATCCGCCATTCCAAGAGGAAGGGTTTTCAGGTGCTGGCTTGTGATGTATATAAGAGGGGCAAAAAAATCGTTCCAGAAAAAACGGAAACTGAAGATGATCTGGGTCGCTATAACAGGCTTCGAAAGCGGCAGCATGATGTGCCAGAAAATCTTGAATTCGCCTGCCCCGTCGATATGCGCCGCTTCCACGAAGCTGTCTGGAATCGTCATGAAAAATTGTTTAACGAGGAAAATTCCGAACGCAGTAAACGACCCGGTCAGGATAAGCGCCCAGTGCGAATCATACAGCCCGATATTCCGAATGATAATGAACTGGGGAATAATGATCGCCTGCACCGGAATCATTATAGAAATCACATAGAGCATGAAAATAAAATCCCTGCCCTTCCAGTGCAGTTTGGAGAACGCATAAGCCCCGGTGGTCGCCGTCAGAAGCTGCACGAGCACGATAATGCTCGTCAGCTTTATCGAGTTCCACGTATACATCGGGAATCGATCCAAGAGCTGAAGGAAATTTTTGAGAATGGGCGTCTTCGGAATGATGCTCATCGGAAAGTCGTAAATCTGTGAATCTGGCTTGAATGCCGTCGAAACCATCACTACAAGGGGAATGATAATGAGCGTCACGGTCAACAAAAGGATAGCGGCACGGAATGCCTTGAATGTGCGAAGCGATAGATTCTGTCTAGACAATATCATACGTTACCCACCTTTTCTGACCGCGCTGCTGAACGAGCGTTACCGCTAAAACGATTAAGAGAAGCACAATCGACTCGGCTGCGGCATATCCGAAACGGTATAGCGAAAAACCGTTCTTGTAGATGTCGAACACCAGTACGGAAGTTGATCCCGCAGGTCCACCACCAGCCTGACCGCCGGTCATAATAAATATCTGGTCAAAGACCTGGAATGCCCTGATAATCGCTATCGTAATCGAATAAAACATGATTGGAGAAAGCCCCGGAAGAGTAACGGCGAAAAATCGGCGAACAGAGCCCGCACCATCGATAGCGGCAGCTTCGTACAAGGACCTGCTGATCGTCTGCAGACCACCGAGGAACAGCACCATGTAATAGCCGAAGCTTTGCCAAACCGTCACCATGATGATGGTCAAGAGCGACGTCTTTTCGCTCGCGAGCCACAAGGGTGCGGTGAACCCGAACGAGCGGATGAGCTGGTTGAACGGTCCGCGTTGCGGATCAAAGATCAGCATGAAGGCGAGTCCTATAGCAACTGAAGACAGGACATTCGGCATAAAAATGACGCTCCGGAAAAAGTTGCGCCCAAAGACCTTATCGTTCAGTAGAAGCGCAAAGGAAAGACCGAGTGCAAGTTGGAAAAATACCGTCCAGGCGGTAAACACAAAGGTTACCCGGAGGCTGTCAAGAAAATGCGCGTTTGAAAACGCAATGAAATAATTCTTCAACCCTATAAAACGGAATCGCGGGCCTCCCGAAAAAGTCGTAAGCGAAATACCGAACGCAACGATGATCGGCGTGACGATAAACAAAACGAAACCGAGTAAACTCGGCAAGATGAAAGCCGCTACGATGGGCCAGGGTGTACGCTTGATATTCTGCATGTAAGCTCCAGAGAAAAAAGACAAGATTGCGGTTTACGCAAAGGATAAACCGCAACCTTGTGTATTCAGGATTTAATTCGTCGTTGCGACGATTTCCTTGAGTCCTGCCTGCATTTTGGCATCAAAGTCGGCATCGGTGATCTTACCGAGAAGATATTCCTCGATCATGGTAATGAGCTGGGCATCGATCCTCGAACCATATTTGGTCATGAGCATCGGATAGGATTTCTTGGCTTCGGTGAAGTATTCCAGGGACTGTGCATCAGGGAAAGCCTTTGCGAGCACAGCCTTCACTTCGGGAGTGATGGTCGCAGGAAGAACGCCGGCCAGGGCTGCAATCTTCGCACCTTCGGGTCCACCCATCCATGCGATGAACTTGAATGCTGCTTCCTTGTTCTTGGCATATGAAGTTACATGGTTAAAGGTCGGTACACCCATGGTAACATACGCCTTGTCGTCGGACGGAAGGCGGGTTACACCCCAGTCATTCCAGGTGAAACCTTTAAGAAGGTTCTTGTCGCGACCGGAGTTCATGAAACCGGGAAACCATTCACCGATGAGAAGCATGGCTGCCTTTCCATCATAGAACTGCTTTGAATAATGGGTCTTGGTAACCTTCATGTCGATGAGCGGCCACATGCTCTTGTTGTCCTCAAGCTGCTTGCGCATCTTGAACCAGCGCTGGATAGAAGTATCATAGTCGATATTTCCTTTGGTATCGATGATCGGCTTCGATTTTTGAGCCTGCATCAAGAGTTGATTGTTGCCCCAAAAATAAACAGATGAACCGTAAACCGAACTATCACCGGAAGAAAGTTTTTTAGAGACCTCCGCAAATTTATCCCAGGTCCAGGTTCCGTTTGCGACATAGGTATCCGGGGTGGGAACGCCGGCAGCCTTGAAAAGATTCTTGTTGTAATAGGTATAGTAAGCCGCTCCGCGCCAGGGGAACGCAATAACCTTACCGTCAACAGAAAGAGCATCCTTGTAGGCATCGATGGCACTGCGATCCACACCGGTCTTTTTCAGGAGGGCATCGAGGGGTTCAATAAACCCGTTGTCGTAATGGTGGAACATATCCGGTTGACGTTTCTGCATATAGCAGTCCATCTCGGCCTTGGCCGTCAGGAGCGTGGTGATCTTTGTCTCATAGTCGGGGGACGGAATGTAACGGGCGTCGACGATGATGTCTTTCTGTGAATCATTGAAGGCATCGACCATTGGTTTGAGAAACGGATCGTCCCACAGATAATAAATGATGGTCACCGGACCGGTCTGTTTTGCAGGAGCGGCGTCTTTTTTGCCTTCGCCATAGACTGCACCGACGGCGGCGAACGCGAGAAGCGCTGCGACAACACGAACGAGTTTCATATAAACCTCCTTAAGGTTTCGGAAAACGGAAAGACCAAGCCTGTATTGGCTTGTTTTTGTTTCTTTCTGTAATCATTACCGCATGGTTTTCTGGATCGGGGTACTTGTAAAAAGGCGGATTAGTTTGAAAAGACCAGAAACGGTAGTTGTAAATCGCCGACTTTTTTTGATTTCACTCTATTCAGGTTTTTTCTGCACGGATGTGTCGCGGAATTCGCTCGGGGTCTGTCCCGTGGATTTTTTAAAGTAAGTGAAAAAATAGGAATAGTTGATGAAGCCCGCCTGCTCGCACACCTCGCGCACCGAGGCCTTCGATTCAAGCAGAAGTTTTTTGGCTAATTCAAGCCGGCGCGAACCGACGTACTCAAGGAGGGCAACTCCTTCGGTTTGTCTGAAAAAATCCCGCAGATAGCTCGTAGACAAGCCCACTTCCGAGGCGATCGCCGCGGTACCGAGGGATCGGTCAGCAATCCTGTTTTCGACGAGAACCTTCACCCGATCGATAAGTTCGCGTTTGCGTCGTTCCGCATGCAGATCGCCCCGCTCCGAAAGCCGCAACGGTATCGGTCGGAGAACCCGCTCGGCCTGGTCAAGTCGCTCCGCTTTGGAGAGTGCACACTTGAATTCCTCCGAACCGCCTTCGAGAAGAGTTTCCGCCTGCTCTCCGAGCAACGAGGGAATCAGGCGGCTCAGAGTCGAAACCACGTAATGGAAGAGATCGGGATCGCGTTCCGCACGGAGAATGGCAAAGAGGTCGTTAAGACAGGAAGCGGCCGCGGTAGTATCGTTAAGTCGAACAGCTTTTTCAAGGTTGGAAAAATCGATGGCTGAACGGTTTTGCGTCGGGATATTATCACCCTCGTCTACCCCGGCTTCCGGTTCATCCGAGCCGCCACCTTTCACTTCGCAGATGCTTCCCGTGGTGCGAAGGTAATCGAGACGATACGCTTTTTTTAAGGTCCGGTACCCTTCCGGAAAAACTCGTATACACACTGCACCTGCAAGCAAAAAAGCACCGAGCGAAACAGGCTGGCTGAGCTTCACGAGAGATAGAATTTCTTCAAGAACAGCATACGGTGTCCGGCTACCGGTTTCGTAGAGGACAATGAAACTTCTACCCGATGAGCGAAGGACTTCAGCTTCGAGCTTGCGCGAAACAAAACTGTCGCGGAGGCTCGTTTCGATCCGGTTGAGAACCTGCGCGTCAAGATCTTTCCCACATTTCTTTTCGGCAACTACCATGGCCATTCCGCAAGGACCGTGCAAGGTCGGAAAAAAACTGCTCCCTCCCGATCGAATACCGCAGGCTCCGGGTATATCCAGGTCCAGTTCACCCCGGAGATAGGCCAGAGCAGAGCGGTTCCGACGTTCCCGGTCGCTCATCCTCAGCGACAGAATGTACACAACGAGAAAGGTGGTGATCAGAAGCAGGATGACCGAAACAATAACCATATCCCGAATCCGCAATACCGGCGCGAACAGTTCCTTTTCGGCAGCAAACGACACGAACCGCCAATGGAGTTCGCTCTGGTCCAGCCAGGAAGCGATCCAGCGATTGTTTTTCAAGTCCCGGACTATCATAGTACCCGAAAGCTCAGGCCGCTCGAGGACCGTTTTGAAGCGGAGATCATTTCCCGTTTCGGTACCGAAGCGGTCAGCGTCCGGATGAGACATAAACAAGCCATCCTTGTCCAGAATGTAAAGAGCCGTCGGCGAGCCGTCATCGCTCAGGGCAGACCTAATCCGCCGCTCGGAGAGGTTGGCGACAAAGGCCTGCCGCATCGGGGTCCCGTGTTCCGGAATATAACCCAGAATGAAAGTGAAGAGATTCTTCGGGGTACGACTTCCCGGAAAGGTGACCCGGCGCATGATATAGCGAGAAAGACCATATTCTTCTATTTTTTCGAACAAATCGAGAAGCCCGGGATCGCTGATATGCTCAAATTGCTCCCATCCGGAAACGGTCGAAAGAAACCCGCTTTTGTTGTTGTAAATATAGAAGGAATCGAAAAACTCGTTGCCAAGCAGGGTACGGTCGAGTGAATCAAGGGCACGGAGCACCCGCTCTTTCGACGAATCCCGGCCGTACACATAATCCCGCACCGGGCCGTCTTCCATCGCAAGGATGAAGGATGGAATGCTTCCAAGATGAATACGCGAAAACAACCGCATGGCAGAGCGAAGCCGGTATGTTTCCTGTTCCTGGAGAATCCGGGTCGATTGCCTGATAAAAAGGCTGGAAAGGAACAAGGCTGAAATGATGATAGAAGCAGCAGAAATCGCCCCAATAGGGAGAAAAAACTTGAGGAAATCTCTCCGCGGGCGGGCTTTTGTCATATAGGTAATCATAGCATGGCACTTTTACACCCGTCAATTATTATGGAGCATCTTTATTGACACTATAGTTTCAATTTATCTGATTATGTGTGTCAATTATAGACACAGTAAAAAAACGACTATACACTGCATTCATGCCAACAATAGAAGATCTGGTTCGAATTTCAGGGTACTCCCGAAGCACCGTTTTCCGTTACCTAGCGGGTAACAAGCTACGCCCCGCAGCGCGTGAAGCCATCCGGACAGCTGTCCAGCAGACCGGATTTGGTTTCATGCAGGCAGTGCTGCCTCGGGACGATATTGTCCTTATTCTGTCCGTTCCCGATAATTTTGCCGGATTCCGTGGTTATGCCGACGCGGTCGAGGGGCTCATGTGCCGTTCAGCCGCACTCGGGATTCCGGTAGTATTTAAGGAAACAGCAATCACGGACAAGAGAACGGGAACGATAATTCTTGGCAAGGGCATTGCCGAAGAAGACGAGGAGTACCTCAGGCTAGAATCGGAAGGAAGGCCCTGCGTCCTCGTAAACCGTCTCATCGATAACAAGATTACAAGCTGGGCGTCGGCTGATTTTCGGGAAGCTGCAGCTGACGGAGTAAGGCGTCTCGTCTCGGGAGGATGTACGCGCATCGGCTGCTGGGCCGAAACTAAAAACCACCGGGTAGACAGCCAGAAAAAAGAAGGGTTCCTCCGTGCTGCCGAGGAGGAGAAAATCACGCCCATCTTTCTTGACGGTACTATTGAACCTCTTGAAACATCGGTAAAGCACGCACTTTTGACTGCAGAACGACCAGACGGATGGCTTGCGTTCAACGATCACGATGCAATGCGCGTCATTCACGTCGCAAAAGAACTCGGCCTCCGGATACCCGAAGACCTTTCGGTCATCGGAATGAATGATGTAGAAGGCTCATCTTATTTTTCGCCGGCAATCACCAGTATCCATATTCCATTTAGAGAATGCGGTATCGCTTGTGTCGATGCCTTACTGCGACTCCTCGATAATCCTCTTGAAAAATCCATACAAATACTGCTCGCTCACCATCTGGTAGAGCGTGCTTCCTGCGCCCCGATACAAGCAGAACTGAAGGAGAAACCATGAACATTCCCGACAAAGCATTCTGGCAAAAAGCCATGCATTTCGCAGTCGAAAAGACCCGTACCAACATTCCCTCGTTTCGCACCGCCTGGCCCGCCCCCGCAAGCAAGAACAATATCTACCCCGCTATAACAAACACGGAATGGACCAGCTCCTTCTGGACCGGTATGCTCTGGCTTTCCTGGGAGAAAACCGGAGAATCATTGTTCCGCGATGCCGCCGAAGGACAACTTGCCGATTTTCGCGCCCGTCTCGACAGCCGCATAGCGACAGATACCCACGATCTCGGTTTTCTGTATTCCCTTTCCTGCGTCGCCGCATGGAAATTGACAGGCAATCATGCCGCCCGGGAAACCGCACTAAAGGCAGCCGACCTCCTGATGATCCGCTACTTCGAAAAGGCAGGCATCATCCAGGCCTGGGGCGATCTCAACGATACCACCCAGCGCGGCCGCATCATCATCGACTGCGCAATGAACTTGCCCCTCCTCTACTGGGCATCAGAAGAAACAGGAAACCCGTATTACCGCGAGGCCGCAACAAAGCATATTGCACAGGCCAACGCCTTTCTTATCAGGGAAGACTGGTCTACCTACCATACCTATTATTTCGATGTCACGACCGGGCTCCCCTTACGCGGGGAAACCGCACAAGGATATTCGGACGATTCATGCTGGTCGCGCGGTCAAGCCTGGGGTATGTACGGAAATGCACTTTCCTTCCGATACCTCCGGGATCCGGAGCTCCTCGAAAAGGCACGCGGTCTCGCTCGCTACTTTCTCGATCGGCTCCCCGAAGACCTTGTGGCCTACTGGGATCTCATATTTACAAGAGGCCCGGAGGAACGCGACAGTTCTTCGGCCGCAATAGCAGTATGCGGACTTCTCGAACTCGCTTCGCACCTAAGCGTTACTGATCCGGACAGACGCCCCTTCGAGGACATCGCACTCCGCATACTCGCGTCTCTTGCAGCAAAATACACGAGCGCCGACGTACCCGGATCGAACGGAATTCTTCTTCATGCCGTCTACGGAAAACCGATGGGCAACGGTGTCGATGAATGCAATATTTGGGGCGACTATTTTTACATGGAAGCCCTCACACGTGTTTCACGCAACTGGAATCTGTATTGGTAACCCGCGAAGACCTGCAGGAAAGCCTGCAAGAAATTCTTGCGCCAGTCATTTCCCACTTTGAGGGAACAGGCCTTCATCTGGGAAACTCCGGTGCGCACTACGCACCCCGCATTGCGCGTATGGAAGGTTGGAGCAGGCTCCTGTGGGGTCTCGCTCCGCTTGCCGCTGGCGGCAGTACGTGGTCAGCAATGGACCAAGAGGTCGACGTGCTCAGGCGCGGGACAGATCCATCGAGCCCTGATTACTGGGGCATCCCCGGAGATTGCGACCAGCGCCTCGTCGAGATGGCAGCAATCGCCCTATCCCTCATGATCGCTCCGGCACAGTTCTGGGATCCCCTTTCGGACGAAGAGAAAAAACGGCTCTATCAATGGCTTTCGTTTATTGAAGTCCGCGAACTGCCGGCGAACAACTGGCATTTTTTTCGCGTGCTCGTCTGCGCCGCATTCCGCTCCCTCGGCCTTCCGGTGAACGAAGCAGCAGAAACTGCATCCTTCGCCCTGATAGAATCCTGCTATCGCGGCGATGGTTGGTACATGGACGGCAACAACGGTAACTACGACCTCTATAATCCCTTCGGTTTTCATTTTTATGGACTCGTATACGCGAAACTCATCGGCAAGGCATTTCCTGAACGCGCTGCCAAATATATCGAGCGCGCCCGGCTTTTCGCACCGCAGTATACAGTCTGGTTCCGTGAGGACGGCTCGATGGTCCCATACGGACGGAGCCTTACCTACCGCTTTGCCTCTGTCTCGTTTTTTTCAGCCTGTGTCTTTGCGGACCTAGAGGTACTCCCTTGGGGTGTACTGAAGGGCATCATTTTGCGTACCATAGATTGGTGGCTTACGCAACCGATCCGAAATCCTGACGGGATCCTGTCGGTCGGCTTCGCCTACCCGAACCTCGTGATGGCAGAACAATACAATTCTCCCGGATCGCCCTACTGGGCGCTCAAGAGTTATCTCGTGCTCGCACTCCCCGCTTCCCATCCCTTCTGGCAGGTTTCTGTTGAAAGCCTTCCCACTCTGCCGGAGACTACCCGTCTGGCCGTGCCCGGCTACATCATATCCCGCTCGACAGATGACGTGCAGCTCCTGTGCCCGGGAAGGTATCCCGGATGGGAGGCGGTCCAATCAGCAGCAAAATACTGCAAGTTCGCGTATTCAGCGCGTTTCGGCTTCTCGGTTTCCCACGGGGCATGGAGTCTCGAAAAAGCCGGCGGTGACTCGATGCTTATGCTTTCGGAAGGCGATGGCTACTGGCGGGAACGCCGGCATACGACAGACCAATGTTCGGGTCCGAATTGGACGTATGGCCGCTGGTTTCCCTGGAAAGACGTCGAAATTCAAACGACTCTGGTTGCCCTCGGATGCTGGCACGTGCGCATCCACCGCATTAAAAGCGCACGCATTCTCGAAAGTGCCGAAGGCGGTTTTTCCATCCCCCGATACCACTCGTTCGATTTGCCCGTCACTCCCGAAATCCGTTGCGAAAGTGCACTTGAAATACGAAGCGCAGCATCCTCTAGCATCGCCTATCCTTGGGCAGCATCTGCAATCGTAGACCTTTCCCCGGAAAAAAAACGCGCAGGGGATATTGTCATGATGGAACCAAATCTCAATATATTGGAAACCTCTGGAGCAGTACCAGTACTTCGTTGTACAATACCGCGTGGACTTACTCTGCTGGTCTGCGCCGTGCGCGCAGGAACCCCGGGATCAGAAAGTACTGACCCGGGATCAGAATCAACCGGCGCGGTGTTCCCCGGCCCGGTTCCCCAAATCAAAATAGCACGCGACGGAACTGTTACTGTCATGGATCAATCTGGTCGTGTAGTCGCGGAGATTTCGCAAGGAGAAACAAAATGAACGAACAGCTCAAATGGAAATACCGGTGCATTGTCGAGGACATGGCAGAATCGATGGGGAAAATCGGCTACATTGTCCATCCCGCAGACACAGTCGAGGAAGCCGCAGCTCTGTTGTGGCCGCTCATTCCCGAAGGCTCAACCGTCGGCCTCGGCGGTTCGACCACTCTCTCGGATATGGGCGTGCCTGACACATTACGCGCCGGCAACTGGAAACTGATAGATCGCTACCGGACTGCATCGTGGGAAGAACAGATGGCGCGTTACCGGGAAGCGCTCGACGCCGACGTATTCGTGACGGGAGTGAATGCGATAACGCGTGCGGGTCAGCTTGTCGATATGGACAGCTCGGGCAACCGTGTCGCGGCTACCATTTTCGGACCGCGCAAGGTAATCGTCGTCGTTGGCGCAAACAAGGTGGTCGAAGATCTCGACGCGGCCTTCGCTCGCATCCGCGAGATAGCGCCGCTCAACTGCCGAAGGCTCAAGCACAAGACCCCGTGCGCGGAAAGCGGCCGCTGTTCCGACTGCATGATAGCGGAGCGGATGTGCAATTACATCGGCATCGTCAATCACGGCATGAAGGAAAGCGGCCGCTTTCATATAATCCTCGTAGCAGAAAGTCTCGGCTTCTAATTCCTATTTCAAATACTTTTTAAGGGTGGCTCGTACAGCACCCTTCCCCGCTACCAGTTCAGCAAAATACGCCTCGACCTTTTCGCCGAGTCCCGCTTCGTACAGGTTTACACCAAAAAAGGTTGCATCGGACAGCAGGACCTCGAGCGGCGCATGAAACGGCCCTTTGTCGCCAAGCGAAATACCTGCAAGAAATTTGCGGGATACTTCAAGCCGCGGATCAGGACTCGGGATGAAGACGTTTCCTTCGTCGTCTATGGCCAAAAGATAGCGGCACCAACCTGCAAGCACGAGCGGAATGTACACGAGCTTCGACGCATCAAGATCAGGATGAGCCATGTATGCCTTGATCGTCTCGCCGAAACGGATGGACAGTTTCTGCGACGTGTCAGTCGCGATGCGCTGCGGCGTGTCGGTCATAAAGGGATTGGGGAACCGTACGGTTATAACTTCGCGGATAAAATCTTCCGGATTGATAATTCCCGGATGTGCAACCACTGGCAAACCTTCGATATAACCAATTTTTTCCACCAGAGCTTTAAGCTCGTGGTCATGCATTTCATCATGAATCGTCTTGAAGCCGAGAAGGCAGCCGAAGATTGCGAGGCTCGTATGCAGCGGATTGAGGCCGGTGCAAACCTTCATTTTTTCCACGAGATCGACGGTATTTCGTTCGGTAAAAAGTACTCCCGCATTCTCGAGAGGCGGCCTTCCATTCGGAAACAGGTCCTCTATCACCAGGTACTCCGCTTCCTCGGCATTCACGAATGAAGCAGTCCATGCGCCTTTTTCGGTCACTGCAATGTTTGCACTTTCGTAGCCAGCCTTCTCCAAAAGAGCTTTTACCGAGGCATCAGGTCGCGGTGTTATCTTGTCTATCATGGTCCAGGGAAAAGACAATTTGTTCGGCGAGTTCACATATTCTATAAAAGCCGCATCGACAAATCCGGCTTTCTGCCAGGCGGAGACAATGACAAGCATGGCGTTCTTCAACTTGGTGCCGTTGTGTGAACAGTTGTCCATGCTCACAAGAGCGAGCGGTGCTGCACCGTTTTTGTATCGTTCAAAGCAGAGAGAGGCAGTCTTTGCAATGACATTCTTTGGTGCTACGGGGCCGCTCTCCAGGTCATGCAAAACATCCGCTGTGTATGAGCCGTCGGCACCTGTCAAGCTGTAACCTTTTTCGGTTATGGTAAAACTTGCCATCTGAAGTGACGAATTAGAAAATATTTCCTGCAGCCTCTTCCATTCCGTTCTGGTACTGTCGGCGATGAGAGACTCGGTAACGCTACCCAAAACTTTTTTGTCAACCTGACCGTCGGCCTTGAGAGTGACTAGTACACTCAAGTTGTCGTAGGGCCGGTAGCTTTTGGTTATTACTTCAAAATCGTGTCCGCCGACCACAATAATTCCTGTATCGGTTTTCCCTAAGTCAAGCAGTTTTTGCTGGAGAGATGCAAGGTGCGCTCTGAAAATATTGCCTGATCCGAAGTGAATCCATGCGGGTTTTTCGTGCGTGTTTTTGATCACGACTTCGCGGTTAAAGGCGGGGAGGACAAACCCGGCGGCGGTCCATTGATGTGGGTCTCGAAGAGAGGCATCGTTCAGTTTCATGGTATACTCCTCACATTTAAAACCAGGCTGTGCTATCGGCCGGATTGGTAAAATAGTCCGGATATTCTTCCCGGAGTTCGATTTCTTCAATAATTATTTTTGACAGATGTGCACGGATACGGTCGAGCGCATCTTCAGTGTGTTTTTTCCTGATCATTTCGAACAGTTCGAGATGCTGGGCATATATTTGTTTGGCCTCCGAAGCATTCCGTAAAATAAGTAACCTGAATCGGCGGTAATGACCGGACGTGCTCTGCACTATTTCCCAGCACATCCGTTTATTCGCCGCCTCAAAAAAAATCTGATGAAAGTCATCGTCATAATCGAGAAAGGAAATAAAGTCCGGGGTTTCGAGACTTTTTTTCTGTAACTGTAGAACCGTCTCCATTCGCACCAAATCAGAATGTGTTTGCTTTTTTATGCACAAGCCTATTATTTTCTCCTCGAGTGTTGCACGTAAAAAACGTTCCTCATGCATGAGTGCGAGATCAATACGAGACACGCGGGTCCCCTTTTGCGGCATGATGTCGACAAGTCCTTCTTTTTCAAGGCGGAGAAGAGCATCCCGCACGGGAGAACGGCTTGCTGACATGTTTTCCGCAATCGAGTTGATGTTGATCTCGTCTCCCGGTTTCAGCTTGAGCGTAATGATTGACTTTCGTAATCCTTCATACACTGTATCGCTGATCGATCCCTTTCCCCTCACGGACATTTAAAAAAGACCCTTTGCAGCCCAAAGTCCGAGCGCAGGATTACTGATGTAAAAAAAATCTTCACCATTTTGCATGGTGTTATATCCATCATGGAGCTTTGCTGGATCGTAGAGCTTCAGTCCGTCTGAAAGATCCATCCACGAAAAATTGGCACCCTCGATTTCTTTTCGGGAAAGATGGGAAACCGCATAGGTTATAGAAAACCGTCCATCAGAGGAACCATGAATGAGATGTGCCGCAACCGAACGGTTTTCCTGAAGGTCTCTTTGTGTGCCGATAAGTTCGAGCACCTTTTTTTTACCCACATAGCCATACTTGCGGATCAGCTCATCGTTTGCCGAATCTTCACCGAATTTTTTAATCCCGGGAGCAAGAATGATCAGTTCTCCTCCGTCAGCGATCGCCATTCTGGTGCGGTACACCGCTTTATTGCCGAGCCAGGTGCTTTTAAACTCCCGCTCGTCGAGAAAAACTACTACTTTCTTGAGGGGTTTATCGAGAAAAATAAGATTTTTCTGTTGGCTCAAACCCACTGCATCTTCGAAGAGTTTCCGTTCCCGCCCGATGAACAACCCGTGAAGCGACGCTCCACTTTCAGAGGCAGTTGTGACGGTCAGTACATACATGACCGGGAGCTTCGCCAAAAAATGTTCTTCTGCATAGTCGAATACTTTGCGTACCGGAGAAAAGTCTTTCCCCATAATCCGTTCCATGCCATAGAAAGCTCCCAGCATATGGGATTCGTTTATCATGGTGCTGCCTCCGCAGCCGACCAGAATGTTTTTTGTGTAATTCGCCATACCGACTACTTCGTGGGGAACAACCTGTCCGACTGAGATTATAAGATCGTAGGAGGAATCTAAAAGCATCCGGTTTATCTCTACCGCAATCGACCGATCAACGAGACCTTCAGAGACAGTCTTGACGAAGTCGGCCGGCACTTCGCCAATCTTTTCGACGCCGTTCCGCCAGTCATGCGAAAAAATTCGTTCCATAGGAATATCGGGTCCGAAAAATTCGCGACATTCCGCTTCGGGCATAGCCTCGTGTGTGCCCAGAGCCGGAAGGATATCCACCCGGCAGGAAGGCGAAAGGAGTTTGTAATACATGGCGGTAATGCGGCCGGCGTACGAGTGCATGCGGGTCAAATCAGGAGGAAGAATAAGCACCTTGTGCAGGGTTTTCGACTGGCAGGTGATGGACTCTTTCAGCGTACGAAGGAGAAGCGCTTCATCGATCACCTTTCCTTCATCTGCAACGCGGAGAGCTTTCATCGTTTAACCCGGGCATTCCCTTCCCATATACTCCACACCTGTTCCTCGTCGGCAGGTTGCGCGTAATCGGTGACAAAGGTGGTAGCGAGTGCACCGCTGGCCCAGCCGAATTGAATCCATTTTTCGGCTTCCCAACCCTTGAGAATCGCATACAAAAGGCCGCCCACAAAGCCGTCCCCGCCGCCGATGCGGTCAAGCACGCCGATCTCGCGGGCTTCCACTACATGCCAGGCAGAACCTTCGAGCATGAGGGCTCCCCATAAATGGGTGTTGGAGTTGATCACTTCGCGCAGCGTGGTCGCAAAAACCGTTGTAGCCGGGAATGCCTTTTTGACGCGTCGAATCATTTCCTTGAAGCTGTCGATTTTTGCGCCTATTTCCTTTCCACCAGCTTCGGGGCCTTCAATACCCAAGCACAGCTGAAAGTCTTCCTCATTGCCAATCAGAATATCTGAAATACCCGCGATCTCGGCAAAGATGGCGTGAAGTTCCGCCTCACGGTTTCTCCAGAACGAAGCGCGGTAGTTCAGATCAAACGAAATTTTGGTGTCATGCTTTTTAGCCGCCCGTGCAAGTTCAAGACAGAACGTACCAGTTTCCACAGAGAGAGCGGCGATGAGGCCCGATAGATGGAGAATCCGAACTCCTTCTTTTGCGAAGAGACGATCAAGATCAAAATCTTCCACTTTCAGTGTGCGTCCCACTTCGCCGGCGCGATCATTGTGTACGCGGGGACCACGAGAACCGAAACCGGAATCAGCGATGTTGAACTGGTGCCGGTATCCCCAGGGTCCACCTTGCGGAACTTCCTTACCCTCGTACGCCATGTGACGGGCGGCCAGATTGTTTTTGATCAGCTGCGCGATGGGGCTGTCTTTGACGAAGGTGGTGAGCACCTTTACCGGCAGACCGAGGGATGACGCAATGCTTGCGACATTTGTTTCGGCGCTCGTTACTTGAAGAGTAAATGTATCGCTTGTATGTACCGGCTGTCCGTTCGCCGGGGTTATCCGCACACCCATGCTGGTCGGCACGACCAACGACCATGCACAGTTTTTTCGTAATTCGATATTCATACGTTATACGTCGACGACGCTGTGTCACCGCCCCGACCCGTCCAGTTGGTATGAAAAAATTCTCCACGTGGTTTATCGGTTCTTTCATAGGTATGGGCGCCGAAATAATCGCGTTGAGCCTGCAAGAGATTCGCCGGAAGGTTAGCCATGCGGTATCCGTCAAAGTAGTTGAGAGCAGCGGTGAGTGCGGGAATAGGAATCCCGTTTGTCATGGCGGTCGCGGCAACCCGTCTCCAGCCGGCCTGTGCCTGGGCAATCTTACCGGTGAAGAACGGATCGAGGAGGAGATTTGGAAGTTCTGAATTTGTATCGAAAGCTTCCTTCATTTTCTCGAGCATCACCGAGCGGATGATACAGCCGCCGCGCCACATGAGGGCAATCCCGCCATAGTTGAGGTTCCATCCATAGGTGTGAGCGGCGGACCGCATCAGTGAATACCCTTGCGCGTATGAAACTATTTTTGATGCATACAGGGCTTGTTTAATATCTTCGATAAATGCTTTTTTATCACCAGTGAAAGTCAGGCCGGGGCCTTTCAGTAATTTGGAAGCCGCAACACGCTCTTCCTTTATAGCGGACAAACAACGGGCGAATACGGCCTCGCCGATTAAGGTAAGCGGGATACCTTCGTCGAGGGCAGCTACCGCTGTCCATTTCCCGGTGCCCTTTTGTCCCGCGGTGTCAAGAATACGGTTGATCAGCGGAGTATTGTCCGTGTCTTTTACCGCAAGAATGTCGCGGGTTATTTCGATGAGGTAACTGTCAAGGTCACCCGTATTCCACTCTTTGAAAACCTCGTGCATCTCGTCCGCACTCATGCCCAGAAGATCCCGCATCAGTTGATACGCTTCGCAGATAAGCTGCATGTCGCCGTACTCGATGCCGTTGTGCACCATCTTTACAAAATGACCGGCGCCGTTTTCTCCAACCCAGTCGCAGCACGGACTTCCGTCGGCTACTTTTGCCGCGATAGCCTGAAATATCGGCTTGACGAAAGGCCAGGCTGCCGGAGAGCCGCCAGGCATAATGCTTGGTCCTTTAAGAGCTCCTTCTTCGCCGCCGGAGACGCCGGTACCGATATACAAGAGTCCTTTTGTCTCGACGTATTTTGTGCGGCGGTCCGTATCGGGAAAATGGGAGTTTCCTCCGTCAATTATAATATCACCCTTGTCGAGGAGGGGAATGAGCGTTTCGATAAAATCGTCAACCGGTTTTCCGGCTTTGACCATCATCATTATTTTTCGAGGTTTTTCTAGTTTGCTGATCAATTCTTCCAGGCTATAGGTACCGATGATATTCTTATTTTTTGCCCGGCCTTCCACAAAATGGGTTACCTTGTCCGTACTCCGATTGAATACCGCAACGGTAAAACCTTTGCTTTCCATATTCATAACCAGATTTTCGCCCATGACGGCGAGGCCCACAAGGCCGATATCCGCTTTTTTCATTGTATCCTCCATTGATTCAATTCAACTGATATACTAATATATTAGTATATCAGTTGAATTGTCAAGTTCTTACCCCGCTGTTTTCGACAGTCTTGTGGTACACTGAACAGAAGATGGAGGAACCATGATTTTCAGGACAAAAGAAATACCTCGTACTGTATTGGATCCGCTTGTTTCCCGCAAAGTGCTTCCGGCAAGCGAAAATTTGATGCTGGTAGAAGTGCATTTCAAAAAGGGCGGCATTGGTTCTCCCCATGCACACGCAGGACATGACCAGATAAGTTATGTGCTCTCGGGGCGCTTTGAGGCCATCATCGGAAACGAGACGAAAATCCTCGAGAAAGGTGACGGATTCGTCGCAGATAAAACAGTACTTCACGGACTAACTGCCCTTGAAGATTCGGTAGTCCTCGATGTATTCACCCCGATCCGGAAAGACTTTCTGTAAGGAATAATGAATACCCGGATGTTTCCATCTATTAAAAGTCTCTGGTACCGCCTGTCACTGCGGGCGAAGTTGCTCATTTTTTTCGTTGTCATCGTGCTGGCGGTTACCGTGATCGGACTCTATTCGTACACGGTTGCCTATCGGTATACCGACGAATTCCAAAAAACACTCCAGAGCCATTATCGGATTAATACCTTCCTTTTAGCATTACGGAAGGATTATGAACAGCTGAATACAAGCATGAAAAGCACCCTCCCGATCGATTTCACTGCCGTTCAGGAAAGTCAGGAAAAACTGAACGTCCTGCTCGATTGGATAAACCGGGAATCAAACACCAGTCAACAGGCGTATTTTCAGATCAATGCTCTACGGAATGCCCTTGGCGTGTATATTCAAAAATCGAACGAGTCAATCAAAGAATACACGCAAGGGGGAAAGGATTACTTCCCGGAGTATTATATGGCGCAACGTATTTACTTCTATATGGAAAAATATCTTTCAGACCTCCAGCAAATCCGGCTAAGCGAAGGCTGGCTCTATTACTACAGCTTGTCGCGTCGCTCGGAGACGACCCGATGGCTCGTAATCGGAATAATTGCCTTCGTCGCGCTTTTGAGTCTCCGGTTTACCTTTGTCTTTTCCCGCCATTTTACGGCACCCATTCATACTCTCGCCGAATTCTCGCGAAGAATAGCTGCAGGAGAACTGGATCTTCCGCTCATCAACGCGCCGTCCCATCAGAGCGATGAAATCGGCGTGCTCACCGATTCATTCAATGTAATGAGCCAGAGTATCAGGACGCTCGTAGAAAACCTCACGGAAAAATCGGTTCTCGAGAAACAATTACACGAGGAAGAACTCGAGAAGGAAAGCACCCTCCGCGCGCTCAGGGAAGCCCAGCTCATCAGCCTGCAGACCCAGATCAAACCGCACTTTTTATTCAACACGCTAAATGTAATCGCGCGTCAAGCTCAACTAGAAAAAGCAGAACAAAGCGAAGCCCTCATCAGATCGCTTGCAAACCTCTTCCGCTACAATCTGGTCAGCCACCAGCAGACCGTTTCGCTCGACCAGGAATTGGCGATCATTGGAGAATATATCGAGCTGCAAAAAAAACGGTTCGGCGAGCGGATACAGTACCGGCTAAACTGCGCCGTTAACCCGAGCGACATCTTCCTGCCCCCCCTTATTCTCCAGCCGTTCGTAGAAAATTCGGTTTGCCATGGCCTCGAGCCGAAAATCGAAGGCGGAATTGTCCGCGTGGATATCAAAGAAAGGAATGGCCGGTATGTCATTCGTATCGTCGACACGGGCATCGGAATGGACAAAGAAACGAAGCTCAAACTGGTTGCCTCGGGCTCGGATCTAATGGAAGGCTTTACGCATGGCATCAGCATTCGAAACGTCCTCAAACGTCTCAACCTATATTACTCGGGGGAGGAACGAGCCGCTTTGTATTCGAAACCGGGTCGCGGCAGCCTCACGGTGATTTCGATTCCGTCGATCAGGAAGGTTTAAAATGTACACATTGTTGGTAGTCGACGACGAAGCCCTCGAGCGGAATGGCATTCGCCATATCATCAACACCTCATGCCCGATGATTGGCGAAGTGACGGAAGCAGCCAACGGAATCGAGGGCCTGGAAAAATACCGGGAATTGAGACCCGACATTGTGCTGTGCGACATCAAGATGCCCGGCAAAAACGGTCTCGAGCTCGCGAAGGAAATTAAGGAAATTAAAAAAGACCAGTGTTTCGTTTTTCTTACCGCGTATGACTATTTCGACTACGCCCGAAAAGCAATTGCACTCAAGGTCGACGATTATTTATTGAAACCTGCCGACTCGGGTGCGCTTGTCACTCTGATCGACACCCTGGTTAACCGGCTTGAAGGTCAAAATGCAGTGGCACGAATCCTCGAGGAAAAGGAAAAGCGACTCGACCTCTTGACCCACTTTTTTCGGAATGAATACCTGGCTGCAATTCTCGAACAGAAAAATGCGACTGGATCTCTTTCGGATTTTCATGCGATGTTGTCGTCGGGACCGTCCGAATGTATTGTCGCCGCGGTTCGTATCGATTATTCTTTCTTCCCGCTTGCGATAGCCGGAAACCAACAAAAAGAACTGCTCCATCAACGGGCCCTGACCATCCTGAAGAACGAAATCGAAATGCGCCTGTATTCTTTTTTAGTTCACGAAAAGGAAAATTTGATATTTTTTGTCCTGTTTCCTTTAAGCGAAGAAAAAAGTCAGTACACCAGTCCCGCGGCCATCTTCGACCTTTTCTCCAGCATCAGCCAGCTCGTCCAAAGCCGGCTTTCCCTCAAACTGGTAACTGCTCTCCACTGCACCGCAAACAACCCCGAAGACATCCATGCATCGCTCGTCAGGGTACAGAAGGCGCTCGAACCAGATGGACAGGATTGCGACATAATCCTGTGCGAATCGGCTTGCACGGACATAACCTGTCCCGACAATTCAGGACTCACTCCGCGACTCTCGATGCTGCTCGAACAAGTCGTCCAAAAAATAGAAAAAGAATACATGAATCTCCTCACCCTCGAATCCGTTGCATCTTCTATCCAGCTGAGCAGTTTTTATTTCAGCAAGGTATTCAAGATGTACCGGGGAATGACGTTCATCGATTGCCTTAACGATGTCCGGATCGCTCATGCGCGAATCCTGCTCGCCAATCCTGTGGTCAGCATCAAGGAAATCGCCATCATGGTAGGCTATTCGGATGCAAATTATTTTTCCCGGGTATTCAAGAATTCGTGCCTCATAACGCCGAGTGAATACCGCAACAAAATAATGCAGTAATTCGCAATTTTGTTTTGTTGTGCCATTCGACAAACCGGGTGCATACTAACACTCAGGAAAGGATGTGTATGAACAGGTGTGTCTTCGCCTTCTGTATTTTTACCGCCACCGCATTGGTGATTCCGGGCTGCAGGAACAAAACCGAAAGCACGGTACAAAGTACCGCATACGGGCAGAAAATTGTACTCAGGCTTGCCGAAACCCACCCGATCGACTATCCGACTACCAAGGGCGACCTGGAATTTGCCCGCCTCGTCGAGGAACGATCCAACGGACGCATCAAAATCGTGGTGTATCCGAATTCTCAGCTCGGGCAGGAAAAAGAGGCAATCGAGCAGGTTCAGTTCGGAGGCATCGACTTTACACGTGTCAGCATTTCGCCACTTGCAGCCTTTGCAAAGCAGTTCGACGCGCTGCAACTTCCCTACGTATTCCGCAGTTCGGAACATGAATGGAAGGTCCTGAACAGCCCTATTGGCGATGAAATGCTTGCAAGCCTCGAACCGGCGGGGTTTATCGGTCTCAGCTGGTTTGAAAGCGGTGCTCGCAATTTTTATAATACGACCCATGCCATCAAAACGCCTGCTGACCTTAAAGGTCTCAGAATCCGTGTGCAGCAAAGTGACTTGATGGTTGGTATGGTCAACTCCCTGGGAGCCATTGCAGTTCCTTTGGCATACGGGGAAGTGTACTCAGGACTGCAGACCGGACTTATCGAGGGAGCTGAAAATAACTGGCCAAGCTATATGTCGACTGGTCATTACGAGGTTGCCAAGTATTATACACTCGACGAACACACCCGGGTTCCCGAGATTACCATCGGCAGCAAGATTTCACTGGGAAAGCTTTCGGACTCGGACCGCGCGCTCATAATGAAGGCGGCAAAGGATTCAATGCCGTACCAGCTGGCGCAATGGGAGGCATATAAAAAGGTCGCGGAGGACAAAGTTCGAGCTGCCGGTGCGATCATAACCCCGGTGCCCAACAAGTCGGCGTTCAGGGCAGCGATGCAGAGCGTGTATGACAAGCAGAGCCCGGAAATCAGGGAACTGGCAAAGCGCATCCAGGAAAGCAAGTAACGGGAGGATCTTGCAAAACTTAGAAAGTTTTGCAAGATCAACCAATAATGTAGGTGGAGAATTCCAACAAGTTGTTGCTTTACAAAGACTTGTTGGAATTCTCCAAGAGCCTCTTGCAAAAGTAACCGACCTTTGCAAGAGGCTCACGGTTCTGTTTTTTATCATTGTGATTTTACTGCATAAGCAGTGAATATACAGATTGTTGAAGGAGTGTTTCTATGAAGAAGTTAGTAGCAACAGCATTGGTTTTAGCAATGGCAGTCGGACTGCTTGCAGCCGCACCGGTCAAGCTTAAATTGAGCGAAGTCCATGTTGAGGGGTATCCCACCACATTGGCCGACCAAGAATTCGCCCGGTTGGTAAAAGAAAAAACCAGCGGTCGTGTTATAATCGACGTGTATTTCGGTGGTACACTGTATGGTTCGGAACCGGAAGCGATCGAAGCCATGGTTATTGGTGAACTCGCATTTGCTCGCGTATCGGCCTCGCCGGTATCCCAGTTCGTGCCCGACCTTGACGCTATCCAGCTTCCCTACCTCTACAAAAGCAGCGACCACATGTGGGCTGTGCTCAATGGACAGATCGGACAGGATATGCTTAAAAAAATTCAGTCTTCCGGCTCGGGCCTCATCGGTCTGTGCTGGTACGATTCCGGCAGCCGCTGCTATTACCTGACCAAAAAAATCACCTCGCCCAAGGAAATGGTTGGACTTAAGATCCGTATGCAGGACAACAAGATGATGGTCAGAATGACCGAACTTCTGGGCGGCACCGCCGTTACCGGTATCGGTTCGAACGAAATCTATTCCAGCATCACTTCGGGCATCCTCGACGGAGCAGAAAACAACTGGCCGACCTATCAGACCAAAGGCGACTATAAAGCCGCTCCCTTCTACATCCTCGACTACCACACACGTGTTCCGGAAATCCTTATGGCTTCCGAAGCCTCCCTCAAAGCGCGTAAAGTTTCAGCTGCAGACATCGAAATCATCAAAGCATGTGCCAAGTCCACCCAGGACTTCGAAATTGCAGAATGGAAGAAAATGGAAAAGAAATCCGAAGCCATCGTTTTGGCCGGCGGCGCTACCGCTGTAACCCTTACACCGGCCCAAATGAAAGTTTTCCAGGATGCAATGGCTCCCCTGTACAAAGAATTCGGATCAAAATACACAACCATCATCAATGCAATCGCCGAAGTGGGCAAGAAGTTCTAATAAACTAGGTTCTTTATTAATGAGGAATCCTTTACCAAAAGGATTCCTCTTTGTATCCGGAGGGAGGATAGTATGCCAAAGCCTGCAGGAATTTTGCTTGCCGTTGACACGTTCATTCATAAAATATTACTGATTGTCGCACAAATTGCGTTGTTCGCCATGATTGCAATTGTGTGCACCACGGTGTTTTACCGCTACGTCTTAAATGACGGCATCATCTGGGCCGAAGAAATTCCCCGACTTCTGGTCGCGTTTTTTGCGTTTATCGCGTGCGCCATGGGGGTCCGCGATCATCTGCATATCGGTATCGGCTTTTTTTATAACCGTTTTCCCGAACACGGAACCGGCCGCAAGGTGTTGGATCTGCTCGTCAATATAGCACTTTTGATATCCGGTTTTATCATGCTTTATTATGGATGGAATCTGTGCGCCAAAGTAGGAAAGTTCACCATGCCGGCCACCGGACTGCCTCGATGGGTCCAGTATATTTCAATGCCGATAGCAGGTGCGATCATCATGTATGACGCTGTTCTGTTCATGTTCGGCGTAATCAAAGAAGACAATCTTCTGTATTCCGAAAAAGAAGTTGCATATACAGTCGTTCATCTGGAAAAGCACCAGGGCGGAAAAAAGAAGGGGACAAAATAATGGACATGACGACGATCGCTACGATTGTATTATTAAGCAGCTTCGTTCTTTTAATGGTTATCCGTATTCCGGTTGCCTTTGCCTTACTCTTGTCATCCGTCCTCAGCGCCCTGGTTTACGGGCAAGGCTTGTCCACCCTTATCCAGCAGATGGTCAAGGGAATAGACAGCTTCACTCTGTTGGCAATTCCTTTTTTTATCGCAATGGGCGAAATAATGAGCGACGGCGGAATCTCCAAAAAGATAATGAGCTTTGCAAACCTGATTGTAGGGCGCTTCAGTGGCGGACTTGCATATGTAAATGTGCTCGCTTCCATGTTTTTCGGCGGTATTTCAGGTTCCGCAGTTGCTGATGTTTCGTCACTGGGTACCATGGAAATCCCGATGATGGTCGAACAGGGTTACGATGACGATTTCGCCGTAGGTTTGACTGTGGTCACTGCCTGCCAGGGCGTATTGATTCCGCCCAGTCACAATATGATCATCTATGCGCTCGCTGCAGGTATCGGCGGCTCGATCGCAAATCTGTTTCTCGCGGGTCTTGTTCCCGGCGTGATGCTTGGCCTTTCGATTATGGTATACGTTTTTTTTATGGCCAAAAAATACAATTTCCCCCGGGGGGACAAAGTACAAAAAGGGCAGCACATCAAAATAATCATTGCAGCCATTCTTCCCATGCTTACTCTGGTCATTATCATGGGAGGCGTTTCGTTTGGTATTTTTACCGCGACTGAATCTGCCGCGATTGCGTGCGTATACACTTTTCTTCTCACCTATATCATTTTCCGTTCTTCATCGCTCAAAAATCTCGGAAAAGTATTGAAGAATACACTCAAGACTCTGGCGATTGTATTGACGTTGATCGCCGCTGCGAAAGCATTTGCGTTCATGATGACCCTGCTCCGTATTCCGGACGCGATCACTGCAGCCCTCATCGGCGTTACAACCAACAAGTATTTGCTGTTGCTCATCATCAATGCCTTGTTGCTGTTCCTTGGCTGCATCATGGACATGGCACCGCTCATCCTCGTCATGACCCCGATTCTCCTGCCCGTGGTTACCGGTCCGGTCATCAACATGGATCCGGTGCATTTCGGCATCATGCTTATTTTTAACCTAGCTATCGGTTTGTGCACGCCGCCGGTCGGTAGCGCACTATTTGTAGGTTGCGCAATCGGCAAGACACCTATCGAACGAACTTCAGTGAAAATGCTGCCGATGTATGCCGTCATGGTCACGGTTTTGATGATCGTTACCTACTTCCCCATTTTTACGATGGGCATGCCTACCTGGCTGCTTGGTAAATAAAGAAAACGTGTTACACTGGTGTCCATGAAAGCAACGCGGATTTCGGACGTACATCCCGAATTTGTATTTCTCGGGTTTCTCGCAGAAGGGCCGGTGCACGGGTACGAGTTGTATCGGCGGTTCCGCGAAACCTTCGGGACCTTGTGGCACATAAGCGAAAGCCAGATGTACGCAACACTTAAAAGGCTCGATGCCCGGGGCTGGACTCTACAAGGCGATCCAGCGGGCACCGCTCCCCCTTCTGTCCGCAGAACCATAACCATTACGAAAGAAGGGCAGTCAGCGTTTTCGCAGTGGCTTTCTGCGCCGAGCGCTGCAAGTCCCCGTGCGCTCCGGCTGGAATTCCTAACCCGCCTCCATTTTGCCTCTCGCGCGGACGATATTACTCCCTTAATCGACGCACAACGAGCCGTCCTCGAAACGGAATTGCGGACTCTGCTTCCTTCAGCTGCAAAGGACGGAGCATCTCGCATCCATACCCTCGCCGCGGATTTCCGGATACGCCAAGTTCGGGCAGCTCTTGAATGGATAGACACGCTCAATTTTTCTTGACGCCGTTGCAGGACAGACTTATACTCATTGAGTGAGTATCAAAATTCGGCATCCGACAACCATACTGCTTCCCCTCGGCATCCTTCTCGTCTTTGCGTTCATACTCTCCTGCGCGGTAGGCCGGTATCCCGTAGAGCCGCTCGTCGTCATCAGGCTCTTCGCATCGCGCCTGTTTCCTTCCCTTATGACCGATGATCTTTCACAGGCAGCCATTGTACTTTTTCGGGTTCGTCTACCCCGTGTTGTGGCTGCCGCCCTCGTTGGAGCAGCTCTTTCGGCTTCCGGCGCCGCATATCAGGGTATTTTTCGTAACCCTCTGGTATCGCCCGACGTGCTTGGTGTCTCGGCAGGATCAGGTTTTGGCGCAGCCCTCGCTATTTTCCTGTCGTTTAGCGCCGCCGGCATCATGTTCGGTTCCTTCGCCTTCGGTATCGCAACTGCGCTCCTCGTCGCCTTTCTGGCACGGCATCTGGGAAAAGACGATACCCTCGCCCTTGTCCTTTCGGGTATCATGATCGGCTCTCTTCTTTCATCCGCTACTTCTTTCCTCAAACTTGCCGGAGATCCGCAAAACGTGCTCCCAGCCATCACCTATTGGCTGATGGGCAGTCTCGCATCAGTGCGGGAACACGACATCCTGTTCGTGGCCCCTCTCATTCTCGCATCCCTCCTCCTCCTTTTTCTGCTTCGCTGGCGAATAAACATCCTGACAATGGGCGACGAAGAAGCACGAACTCTCAGTGCAGATATCGGCCTTTCCCGGGCTCTCGTCATGAGCGCAGCTACGCTCGCAACTGCCACTTGTGTCTCTATCTCGGGCCTCATCGGCTGGGTTGGTCTCGTTATTCCGCATTTCGCGCGACTTCTTGCCGGAAGTGATTACCGCGTGCTCATGCCGGCGGCCATGCTCATGGGCGCATCTTTTTTGCTCTTGGTCGACGATCTCGCCCGCATGATAACTGCTTCAGAAATTCCGCTCGGCATCCTAACTTCATTTGTTGGAGTGCCTTTTTTCCTATATCTGATTCGAAAAGGGGGCAAAACGGAATGAAACTCGAGCTAAAAAACCTTTCCTTTTCATATATGAACCATAAAGTGCTCCATTCTATCGACCTGAGTCTTGAAAGCGGCGAACTCGTGTGTGTGCTGGGTTCCACCGGTGCGGTAAAAACGACTCTCTTCCGGTGCATTCTGTCGGTGCTCAATTCCTGGACCGGAGAAATTCTCCTTAACGGCAAGGATATCCGGACTGAAGGCGCACTCAAACTGTCACACTCGATCGCCTATATCCCGCAGGCTCACCGTCCCGTGTTCGACTATTCGGTATTGCAGGTAGTGCTCATGGGTGCTTCCGGCGGAAGAAGTATGTTCGGCGCGCCCCGGAAGGCAGACGAAGAACAAGCTCGCGCACGGCTAGCAGAGCTCGGCATTGCTTCCTTCGCGGACCGGAGCTACGCACGCCTTTCCGGCGGAGAGCGGCAATTGGTCCTGATTGCACGGGCGCTTGCACAACAGGCTAAAATTCTCGTGATGGACGAACCTACCGCCAATCTCGACTACGGAAATCAGGTGCGTGTAATGGAATACATCTCGCTTCTGGCTCAAAAGGGATACGCGATCCTCCTATCAACACACAATCCCGAGCATGCCTTTCTCTGGTCGACCCGTACCGCAGTTCTTATAGACGGAAAAATCGCCTCCGAAGGAGCCCCTCGCCAGGTTTTAACCGAAGCCACCCTGGAAAAACTCTATGGAATTCCGGTGAAGCTCTTCAAGGTTAGCGGGAACGAGTATGATTCCTACCGCGCGTGCGTACCAGTTACGGTCGGCCGGGAAGCCTCCGGTCAGAGTGCGTTCGGCGAGAGTACAGCCGCCCACAGGGTGGCCGGGCGATGAGCGGCACAATAGGCAAGCGGCGTTCCCCGGCAACCGGATACCGGTTTTACGAAGAGCTGATCGAAGGCATTCCCTCCGATATCTGTGTCCTCGAAGCCATTTTCGGAGCATCCCACACTGCCGTATGGGCCGAAAGCGGAACGGGCGTTGCCATGAGCCTCGATTTGCAAAGCCGCCCTTCCCTTCTTTCAAATTCGCTTGAAGGAATTCCGTTACGAAAATTGCACTTGAGGGATCTTGCCGCTCTTGTCCTTTCCTGGAATTTCCGGGATGCCTCCCTCGGTGTAGCAGCTCTCAACGCCTGGTACAACTCGGAAAAAACAGCCACCATCTCTTTTCCGGGACAGTATACCGTGCAGCACGACACCTCTTTTTTGGCCGATCCCTTTCTCCGGTACCGGAACTTGGCAGCGGGAAAAAAAGTCGCTTCGATTGGCCACTTTGCCTCGCTTGAGCGGACCATCGCACCCGTGTGCGACCTGTCGGTAATCGAACAGACGCCTCTTACCGGTGATTATCCCGAGGCAGCTGCAGAATATATCCTGGAGGCCAGCGATATCGTCTTCATCACCGGATGCACCCTTTCGAACAAAACTCTGCCGCGCCTCCTCGCATTATGCTCTGACGCGTTCGTTGTGCTGGCAGGACCGAGCGTCACGCTTGCCCCCGCCCTCTTCGACAAGGGAGTTTCAGCAATCGCGGGCAGTATCTTCAATAATCCCGCAGAATGTCTTGCAATCGCAGCCAGCGGGGAACACAAAAAAATGGTAAAATCAGGCATAAAAGTACTGTTTGAAGCTTTGGAACACCACAAGGAGTATACAAAATGAAACAGAGAATAATCACTTTCACGGCAGCCTTGCTGCTAGCGTTGGTTTCTATTTTGCCAGCAGGAGCACAAAATGCCGGCAACACGGCCACCCGTGTTTTCACCGATTCAACCGGAAGAAAAGTTACGCTGCCAGTCGAAATAAAGAATATCGCTCCCTCGGGTCTTCTCGCACAAATGTTTCTGTACGCCCTGGTTCCCGACCGACTCGTCGGACTCGCCTCGGCCCCCACAGCCTCGATGAAAGGCTACATCAGGGACGAAGTGCTTGCCCTCCCCGTTTTCGGACAGTTTTACGGCACAAAGTCAAACCTCAACCTCGAGGCACTCATTGCACAACGCCCTGATGTAATCATCGATATCGGTGAAGTCAAGAAAAACCTGGCCGAAGACCTTGATGGTCTGCAGCAGCGGACAGGCCTGCCGGTTATCTTCATCGATGCCGCATCAATCTCTTCTTATGCCCAAACATTCAGGACGCTCGGCAGTCTGCTCAATGTAGTACTTGCAGCCCAGGAGCGCTCTATTTTCTGCGAAGAAACCGTACGCGCGATCGAACAGAATCAGATCAAAATCGGCTCGCTCCCGAAACGGGTCCGGATTTATTACGGTGAAGGTTCGAGCGGTTTCCAAACCGTTCCTGCCGGCTCGATTCATTCACAGGTAATCGAATTGATCGGAGCCGAAAACGTAGCAGCCATTCCTGCTACGAGCGGTGCAGGTGGTAACCAGGTGACCATGGAACAATTGCTGGTATGGAATCCGGATATTATCATCATGGGTTTCGGCGCAACAACACAAACGCTGAACAAAGATTCACTGTGGCAATCGCTCCGTGCCGTCAAACAGAGTCGTGCCTACACGATTCCGGACGCTCCGTACGGCTGGTTTGGGCGTCCTCCGTCAATAAACCGGCTCATCGGTCTCTATTGGCTCGGAAACATTGCCTATCCTGATCTTTATCCAGTTGCAGAGCTTCAACGTCAAATCGGGACCTTCTATAATCTGTTTTATCACTACAAGCTCACTGAAGCCGAAATAGTTCGTTTTATGGATAAGAAGCGCTGAGCATGAACGAAACAGTTTTCGGCATGATAATCGGAGAACTTTTGGCCCAAAAAAGGAAAACTGATTTTTCCGTGCCGGTGATTGTGGCGGTAGGGGGCGGGGGTAAAACCGCGTCCCTTTTCAACCTTGCTTCTTTTTTTGCAGATTCGGGGTCTTCAGTAGTGATCACGACAACCACCCATATCCGCGACCCGCGTTTCGAAGCCGAAAAACGCCGATATGATCACCTGGTAATCGATCCGGATATGTCTCTGAGAGAATCCGAAAAAAACAACACGCACCCCGATGGCACCACGCACCCCGATGGCACCACGCATCAGGATGGCATCACCATCCTCGGTTCGGGTGAAATTACCGAAGGAAGGCGCATTTCTGGCATTCACAGCGACCGGGTAGCATCCTTATGCCGACATTTCGGCGCGGTACTGGTCGAAGCGGACGGATCCCGAGGACTACCGGTCAAAGCGCCTGCCGCCCACGAGCCGATGATTTCTACCTCTGCAACAATGGTGCTCGGCCTTATCGGTCTCGATTGCCTCGGTAAGCCCATGGACGAGAACACTGTGCACCGGATCGAACTATTTTCTCTGGTGGCTGGCTGTCGCCCCGGCGAAACCATCAGGCCGGATCATCTTGCATCCCTTGCCCGCTCCGAGGACGGTCTCTTTAAAGGAACTCCGGTCGATGCACTTCGCGTTATTGTGTTTAATAAAGCGGATATCTTGTCCAGCGACACTGAAGCGGGAAGGTCAGTAGAAGCGCGCCTCCGTGAGCTTTTTTCGCGTCGGAATCAGGCTTGGGACGCGGCAATTATCTGCTCGCACCGGGAAGGAAGGGCCAAACTGCTTTCTAACTAGCTGTTGCACTAAACCGCTGTACCAGCGGTGGATGGGTTTGTTTTTCTATTTATTCTTCCGAGGTGTATCATTTAGTTTAGATAAACTTTCCTTTCGTTCGTTTTTCCTTCACCATGATAGGTGGAGGTTCTATCATGTTAA
>JBBRWY010000017.1:0-57671 GCA_038248875.1 Treponematales bacterium | reverse complement strand
TTTAACGAACCACCAAATGGAAGATAAAAATTAGCGAATGTGATTTGCTCTTTCGACTCTCTTCTGTACATATTTACAATCTCCAGGTGCAAGGCTTTTAATCGCTTTTGGCAGTTTTCCTTGCATATCCTGAATTAAATTTTATACCCATTTTCTTATCTTGTAAAGACTTATTTATTTTTCAGCAAGCCCTACGTATGTAAGGATATTCATAACGATTTCAAGACTGATACCTGCGAGTGCGCCAACGGTTATCCCGATTCTCGGCTTGTGTTTGGAAGTGTTCATCATTATAGTTAAAGAGATTTTGAACGATCAGGGGAGCTCGATTTTGCTGGACAGGTTTTTTACCAAAAATTCATCGCGGATTGCTTTTTATGTCATCACGTATGCCTTGTATACTACCATCGCAGGCAGTTTCGACGTGGCTTTTACCCTTCGAATAACTGGTTCGTTCACCAAACTCGCCATTTTGTACCTTTTTTACTATTCCTGCTTGGCTCTCTCGTTTGTGGTTTCGACCTTTTTGGTCTCGGCAGGCAAGTTTTCGCGCGGTTTCCGGTTTAACCTGTTTTTTCAGGCGTCAATCGGGTGTCTTATGTTTTTCGGCATGCCAACGAAAGAACAGCAGCTCATCCTTTTGCCTTATTTCATGCTGAAGGGCGTTTCTGAAGGTTTTTTCTGGTCCACGCGACATGCTTCATTCACCTGCCTGACCGATAACGAGCATCGCGACCGATTTCTTCTGTCTTTGCAGGTTGGCGCCATCGTGGTTTCCGTCTCCATGCCCTTTCTCGCCGGGCTTTTCATGCGCTTCAACACGGTCCGTGGTGGATACTCGGGCATCTACATTGCAGCTGCAGGAGCTGCACTGGTGTCTCTGATACTCGGCCCCCGGATAGTGACAGCGCCTCCTGTTCGTCCCGATTTGCGCAAGTTTCGTACCTTTTTGGTTTCTCCGGGCAACCGCTCCTGGCGCGACTATATCTTTTTCAGCTCGATAAATGGCACTCTTGCCATGTTTTCGGCGGGGGTACTCAATTTCGGCGTGCTTCGGACCGAATTCAATCTCGGTATGTTCACCTCCTCGGTGGCGTTACTTTCCGCTGTATTCATTCTGAATATCCGCAAACGAATCAAAGGGAAAAATATCCGGCGTATCGTCTTCGTTTCAATAGGCGCCTCGGGTGATATGGCCGGTCGACTGGTATACACGCTTTTTTTGAACATTCCTTCGCTCATTTTTAAGGCATTCTGCGATAGCTTCCTGACGCCATTGCGCTCCATATTTGCCGAGAATATCATCAGACGACGCTCCGACCTCATGGCCGCCCATGACGGGTATTCCCCTCTCGAACCGTATCTCTTCCAGGAACTCTATATTTTAGGTGCACGTATTCTGGCTTTTTCGTTCTGCGCGATTGTATTCACTTTTTTCCCTGTAGGGCCTTTTGTCGCTGCCCGCATCATTTTGGGCTTCCTTGCACTCGCCCCGCTAATCGATGTGCAGCTCCTGAAACGTATAGAAAAAGAAAACTTGCACAAAATGACATCTCATGATATTTTGTAATTCTTATGGATCAAACACTTCCCAAGCTACTCAAACGCATCGCGGTTGAGTATCCCGACGTTCCGGCGCAATATTTCAAGCTTCCTTCCGGAACTTTCGAGCCAATAGTATATGGCGATTTCTACCGGACCGTCCTCGACTATGCGGCGGGACTTCTGTCTGTGGGGCATTCACGGGGTGATCATATAGGTCTCATAGCCGACAATCGCAAGGAGTGGCTCCATTCGAGCATGGCGATCATGGCCATCGGTGCCGCCGATGTTCCCCGTGGCTGCGATGCGACCGCTCGCGAAATTTCTTACATACTGTCTTTTGCTGACTGCCGCACGGCTATACTCGAGAACGATTCGCAGGTCCAGAAGGTTCTCGACAGCCGCACAACACTGTCACTTCTCGCAACTCTTATAATTTTCGATATGCCCGACGAAAAGCGTTGCACCGAGCTTCGCGCTTCCGGTTTTAACCTGTATTCCTATGCTGAAATGGTCACTAAGGGCCGCGAGTATCGGGATGGACATTCAGGTCATGTCGAGGACGAGCTGGAAAAAGGGCAGGCAAACGATACCGCGACAATCATCTTTACCTCGGGAACGACGGGCGAGCCCAAGGGTGTCATGCTAAGCCATGATAATTTCCTGTGCCAGCTTGAAGATCTACCGTCGAGGATTCCACTTGATCCGGGCGATCGTGCCTTGTGCGTGCTTCCGGTCTGGCATTCGTTTGAACGTATGTGTGAATATGTCATCCTCAAAAGTGCCTCCGCCATCGTTTATTCGAAACCGATCGGCAGCATTCTCCTCGCTGATATCGCGAAGATGAATCCGCATCTGATGCCTTCCGTTCCGCGCATTTGGGAATCCGTCTATGACGGTATTTTCCGGACGATGAGGAAAGCCGGCGGCATTACCTGGCTTCTGTTCAATTTTTTTGTCGGGGTTGCCATTCTTGCTTCACGGCTTCAACGTCGGATCACCGGTCAATCTCCCTCCTTCCACAAATTTCGCCGGCCCTTCGATATCATTTTGTGTATTATTCCTTTTCTTCTGCTTTGTCCGCTCAAGGCACTCGGGGGCATTTTGGTGTTCAGCAAGATCCGCACGAAGCTCGGCACCTCGTTCCGTTGCGGCGTCTCGGGCGGAGGAGCGCTTCCCCCGAACATAGACGAGTTTTTCTGGGCTGTTGGTATCACCGTACTTGAAGGTTACGGCCTGACCGAGACTGCACCGGTCATTTCTGTTCGTACGTACAGACAGCCAGTATTTGGTACTATCGGCAAGCCACTTACCTGCTGCGAGGTCAAAATTGTGGACGAGCACCTCAACGAACTATCGCCCGGAGTCAAGGGTACCGTACTCGTCAAGGGCCGAAACGTAATGAAGGGCTATTACCGCAAACCGGATCTCACCGCGAAAGTTCTTTTTGCCGATGGCTGGCTTGATACTGGCGATCTCGGGTACAAGACCGTTGCCGGGGAAATCATCCTGCGCGGCCGCAAAAAGGATACGATTGTGCTGCGTGGCGGAGAAAACATCGAGCCCTCACCGATAGAAATGAAAATAAATGAATCCCGGTATATTGCTCAGTCAGTGGTGCTCGGTCAGGATCGCCGGTATCTGGGAGCGCTTATTGTAGTGAATAAAGACGAGGTGCTTGCTTGGGCGCGCGAAAACGGATTTGTCGAGGACGACTTTTCCATTCTGCTCGAAAACATTCAGGTCAAGAAACTGTTCGAAAGTGAAATTTCGGATCTGGTCAGTTCGAAAAATGGTTTTAAGCTGTTTGAGCGCATTAATCGACTCATCCTGCTCGCAAAACCCTTCGAGACAGGCGTAGAGCTTTCCGCAAAGCAAGAAATTATGCGCTACCGGCTCGACGAGCTGTACAAAAAAGAGATTAAGGCCTTGTTCGAGTAAAAAAAATAGTTTTTTTTGCTATTCCGACAATGTCAGGGTATAATGCCTTCAGGAGGAACTTCCAGTGATTACATTTATTGTGTGTCTTGCAATTCTCATCGGTGGCTATTTTCTGTATGGTCCGGTTGTCGACAAGATCTTCGGCCCATCGGATCACATGACTCCATCCATGGAACATCCTGACGGTGTCGACTTCTGTCCTATCTCAACTCCCCAAGTGTTTTTGATCCAGCTTCTCAACATTGCCGGACTCGGACCGATTTTCGGTGCCATCGCCGGTGCGCTCTGGGGACCAGCCGCTTTTATCTGGATTACCTTCGGTACTATTTTTGCCGGCGGTGTCCATGACTACCTTTCAGGCATGATTTCACTCCGCCACAATGGCGCCAGTATTTCCGAAATAGTCGGAATCTACCTCGGCCCGGTGATGAAGCAGGTCATGCGTGTATTCTCGGTAGTGCTCTTGGTACTCGTCGGAACGGTATTTATGACCGGTCCTGCAGGCCTTCTTGCAAAGTTAACTCCCGAATCCCTCAATCTGACCTTCTGGCTCGTCGTTGTGCTCGTATACTACTTCCTTGCCACCATCCTTCCGATTGACAAACTTATCGGTAGAATATACCCGATTTTCGGTGTTGTTCTTGTCATCATGGCTATCGGAATCGGCGGTGGAATTCTTCTCGGTGCCTTCACCGGAAAATTTACCATCCCCGAATTCGCCTTTAAGAATCTTCATCCCAAGAACCTGCCCGTCTGGCCGCTTTTGTTCATCACCATTGCCTGTGGTGCTATCTCGGGTTTCCATTCTACCCAGTCTCCGCTCATGGCTCGCTGCATCAAGAGCGAACGTGACGGCCGCAAAGTGTTTTATGGCGCAATGGTCGCTGAAGGCATCATCGCCCTCATCTGGGCTGCTGCCGGTATGACTTTCTACAACGGTACGTCCGGACTCGCCGGTGCGCTCGTCGAAATGAAAGGTGCTGGCGGCGTAGTGTACGACATCTCTTTCAAGCTTCTTGGCCCGATCGGCGGTTTCCTTGCCGTGCTCGGAGTCATCGCCTGCCCGATCACCTCTGGCGATACCGCTTTCCGCAGTGCGCGTCTTACTATCTCCGACTGGTTCAAGATTGATCAGAAACCGATCGTCAAACGGCTACTTCTTGCAGTTCCGCTTCTCGGCGCTGGGGCGCTTCTGTCCCGGATGGATTTCGCCATCATTTGGCGTTATTTTGCCTGGTCGAACCAGACTCTGGCCATGATCGCTCTGTGGGCTGGTGCGATGTACCTGTATGTGTACAAGAAGAACATGTGGATCGCAGTTATTCCCGCAACGTTCATGAGCGCTGTATCCGTAACCTACATTTTCCAGGCTCCCGAAGGACTAAAGCTTCCGACATCGATTTCTTACCCGGTCGGAATTATCACTGCTGTCTGTTTCCTCGCACTCTTTCTGTATACGGCAAAAAAGACTAAACAGAAGGCTTAGTCATTTTATAAAAATGATCATTTTGCCCTGAAACTGGATGTCCGCTTAATGCGGGCATCCTTTTTTTTGCTTTGAGGGATTGTTCAATGCAACTGCTACCAATATTGTTGGTTTAGATAAGGTGATTCGATCACTTTGGTAATAATAGACCTTATTTTACTACAGGCATTGTTTGGCTTGCAACTTCCTTGACGGTTAACAGAAGTTCTTCGATCGTAAAAGGCTTCGGAAGGATTGAAATGACCCCAAACTGGTGTGCGAGTACTTTGAAAGTTGATTTATTCATATCGATTTTACCGGAAGTGAGGATGATGCCAAGCTGAGGACTGGTGGCATGCAGGTCGAGGATAAGATCCATTCCACCTTGTCCCGGCAGCATAATGTCGATAATTGCCATATCGGGATGATCCGAAAGAATCAGCTCCTTGGCTATTTCGGCGGAAGGGGCAATAACGACCTGGTATCCAACTTCCTCCAGGACAGTTTTTACCAGTTCCGAAACAGAAGCGTCATCTTCGACTACAAGAATCTTGTTCATTTGTTCAAAATCTCCAATTGTTGCTTTTTGAGCATAACCCTGAAATCTGAAACGGTCAAGCTAATTACTCAATAATGTGGTGGCCGTGTATGCGGCATTTCCAGGACCGCATCGGCAACATCTCCCAGTTTAGCACGCAAGGCACGATTTTCAACTTTTAGTCGATCGATCGAGTCGCTATGTTCGACTGCAATAGTCTGCAGTTTGTTAATAAAATCTTCAAGGTACGCAATCTTTGTCTCTATGTCGGTAAAGTGCGCTTCAGTGTCTGGCATTATGTAAGTATAGCATTTTCTGGATAAAAAAGTTACATTCGGATGTTCATTCTTGATATTGACTTATCCGGTGTGCGTGGTATCTTGGGAATACAATGATTGATAACTGTGCACTCGTGCTCGAAGGTGGTGGCATGCGCGGCCTCTACACGACAGGTATTCTCGATTCTTTTTTGGAAAACCACCTGTATTTTGAATACGTAATTGGCGTTTCTGCCGGGGCTACTCATGCTCTTTCCTACATATCCCGGCAAAAGGGAAGGGCTCGCCGCGTTAATGTCGACTATGTGAAACGGAGTGATTATATGGGGCTACTATGCCTTCTTCGCGAAGGATCCCTCTTCGGAATGAACTTGCTGTTTCATAAAATTCCATACGAGTATGACCTCTATGATTTTAAAGAATTCTCCCGAAACTGTTCAGGTTATTACGCGGTTGTGACGAATCTGTTGACCGGCAGACCCGAATACCTTGCTCCGCGAACTCCGTCTGAAGTGCTTCCCGCCGGCCAAGCTTCCTGTTCTCTGCCGCTCGTTTCGCAGCCGGTATTGATCGGCGGTATTCCGTATCTGGACGGTGGAATCGCAGATTCCATCCCGGTGCGGAAGGCCCTCGCCGACGGGAACCGGAAGCTTGTCGTCGTGCTGACCCAGCCCCGGGGCTACCGAAAACCGCCTTCGAAAAAATCGAAGGCGATTCAGTTTGTATACCGGAAATATCCCGAGTTTGTTCGGACCCTTGAAAATCGGGATCGAGTATACAACGAAACTCTTGATTATCTCGATCAACTCGAAGTGGAAGGAAAGGCGTTCATTATCAGTCCCAAACCGCAAGCTGGCCTCAAGCGGCTCGAGCGGAATCCTGAACGGCTCAGCGCCTTGCATACAAGTGGGTATGAAGACGGCGGTGCGTTACTCGCTAAGATTCAGGATTTTATTGCATGAAGAAACGACAGGAATACCATACCGTGGGAGCGGGCTTCGCTCAATTGCAGCGAGGCCTTACCGGAGAGCGCTCGCTCATCGGTGAATCCTACATGGACAACCACGCCATGCTCGAGGCGTACCTCGAATATTACTGGCCGGTATCGCGCGCACAGGCAGTACACGCGATCGCAGTGGGTTACGGTTCGCACTTTTGCGATTCCGTGAAAACGGTCATCGACGCTGGTTCCGGTCCGGGACCTGTGGCTGCGGCTTTTTCCGACGCGGGGGCAAGGACAATCTGTCTCGTCGATCAGAGCCGCCGTGCTCTCGACCTTGCCCTGCGGGAATTACCCCGCAGGTGCGATCGGCTCGCAGCACTATCCGTCTGTATATTGGATATTTCCCGTCCCGTTCCGGCATCAATACCGGTATGGGGAAAAGCCGACTGCGTAAGCTTCGGCCATTCGCTGAACGAGCTATTTTCGGGAGATCCCAATGCTGTTGTAAAGCGTGCAGATCTTCTCGAAATCTATGCCCGGGCGCTTGTACCCGGAGGAAAAATTCTCGTCATCGAACCGGCCTTGCTTTCTACTAGTCGCGACCTCATCGCCGTACGAAATTTACTTGTCAGCCGGGGCTGGCAGGTCGCTTCTCCCTGTTGCGGCCGAGAAACGCTTCCGTGTCCTGTACTCGATGCCGGGCCGCAGCATACATGCCATGAGGAAGTGTCCTGGAAAATTCCCTCAAGCGTAGCGCGCCTTGCCGATTTCATGAAGCTCGACAAAGAATCCCTCAAGATGACCTGGTTCCTTCTTGAGCCGCCGGTGGCAGGTGAAAGTTCGCACGCTGGTGAAAGTTCGCACGCAGGTGAAAGCTCGCACGCAGGTGAAAGTTCGCACGCAGGTGAAAGCTCGCACGCAGGTGAAAGTTCGCACGCAGGTGAAAGCTCGCACGCAGGTGAAAGCTCGCACGCAGGTGAAAGCTCGCACGCGGGAAATAATGTAGCCCGGGCTGTCTACCGTGTTGTTTCGGATCCGATGCTCAACAAGAGCGGGCGAGTGCGCCGACTAATCTGCGGCAAGGAAGGACGATTTCCCCTTTCAGTAGTAGAAGGTAGTACCGATTCTCTACGATCCGGCTTCGACAAACTGAAGCGCGGTGATTTTATCGCGGTGGAAAATCCAGAAAAACGGGAAAACGGGTGGGGGGTCGGAAGCGAAACAAGGATCAGGAGAATAAAATGAACATCATCATATATGGAACCAAAAAATGTGCCGACACCCGAAAAGCTGAACGATTTTTCAGGGAACGAAAAATACCCGTGCAGATGCGCGACATCGGAGAAAAACCGGTAGCCGAGGGGGAGCTGAAAAATCTCGTCTCCGGCCGAACCGCAACAGACCTCATCGATTCGGGTTCGAAGCAGTACATTAAACGCGGGCTTGCCTTCATGGAATATGACGCCTTCGAGGAACTGCTTTCAGACAGTGCACTTCTGGTCACCCCGATAATTCGAATCGATCGAAAAGTTTTTATCAAGCCGATACTCGAAGAATTACCACTCTGATGCAGTGCTATGGTATAATTAAGTCATGAATATAACTTGCGTGCATATCCGGGTTTTTCCCGGTACAGAAAAAGCGTTCATTGCAGCCACCCTTTCGAACCATGCGGGTGCAAGAGTCGAGAAGGGCAATATCCGATTTGATGTCTTACAGTCACCGGACAATCCGGTGAGCTTTCAGCTTATCGAAGTATATACCGACGAGGCCGCGGCGAAATTGCACAAGACCACGTCCCATTATTTGTTATGGAAAGAAACAGTCGCTACGATGATGGAAATTCCACGCGAAGGTGTCGCGTGGAAGGCTCTCGCCCCGCTCGACGAGAAGGACTGGAGATAGGAATAGTATCGGCGATATGTCAGGAAGGCATATCACCTGAAACAGTGAGCCGATATTTTCTCCAGGAAAAATACATCATTCCCAGCAAAAAAGGAATTATGGCTATCGCCGCGAGGTTTCCCTGGAAAAGCCAGTAGAACCAAAAGCGCATTTGGTTTCCACCTTCGGTGAAGGCGGTGATTTCGGCTGACCCTGTGCCGAGGTCCATGCCGACCGCGAGTGCCTGGCTTGTGTAGAGCGGGGCCATTCGCGACGCAAACAAGAGAAATGTGGCGACGACTGGAATCCCGGCGAGAACTGCGCGAATCACATTGCCCCTCATTATCAATGCTGTCAGGGACATTATTGATATGAGATTCGGTAGATCTCCGAGCGGGATGACGCGGTTGCCCGGGAGGATGAACGCGACTGCGAGGGAAATGGGAATGAGCAGAAGTCCTGTCGCGATGACCGAAGGGTTTGTCATGAGGATGCCGATATCCATGGCGATAGAGAGACATCTCATCGAGGGGAACTTGCGTTCCATCAACTCCTTGAAAGCGAGCGCGACAGTTCCCATTCCTTCGCCGATAAGACCGCCGCAGCGGGGTAACAGAAACATGACAGCACCGATGTTGATCGAGGTCTCGAGCATCAGCTTGATTCCATAGCCGGCGAGAAGCGAGAGCGCTACGCCGACGAGGATACCTATGACCATCGGTTGCTGCAGAAGACTTGTTTCTTTCAACTCCTTTTTATTTCGTCCCGGATTCCAGTCAAGTTTTTTGAAGAGCGGAATTTTATCAAATAGTGCGTCCAGTACCACGGCGTACGGGAGCCGTCCTGTCATCGACAGCGGACTGATCGCGATTCCGTCTTGATGATATACACAGCAATGAGAACGCTCGAAGCGACAGCGAGGACGACCAGGTAATTGCAGCAAGCGGAGGCCAACCCACATCGGCTACGGGATAGTTGAGCCCGCGCACCGAAATGATCGCCTGAATAGTCGGAGTTATTTGGGTGACGAAAAAAGTGAAAATAACGAACACGCCCGCAAAGCCGACTCCGATCTTGATTGTCGAAAGCAACGCATCCCGGATTTTTATGCGGGCGACAATGGCAAGAATGAGCATGAATACGGGAAGTTTGATATAGGCTTTGAAACTGAAGAAAGCGGCGAATCCTGCGGACAGGGCCGTAATGATTGTGTACATGTCTGATTCTACGGCAGGGGTACCGTCGTGGTCAACGCTTTTTTGTGGACAGTCCTTCACACAAGCCGGTATAATAGTTTATCAGGAGTTTTAAATGTCAGACTTCAAAAATGGTTTTTTCATGTATACCCTTGGCGCCCTCGTAGGAATCTTTGTGATCGCACAATCCGTTTTCTTTTTGCTCAAAGCACTGCAGCGTGGAAAGGAACTGGGAATAGGGTTGCCGGTGATGAAAAAAACCATCGCCTCAAGTGCGCTGTTTTCGGTATTGCCCTCGGTTTCCATCCTTTTAGGTCTCATAACGCTTTCATACGCGCTCGGGCTGCCGCTGCCATGGATCCGCCTCAGCGTCCTTGGTGCGGTCACGTACGAGCTTCCCGCTGCGACTGCTGCGATGAACGCTCTTGGTACGTCCATTTCTGATCCGGTAAGCGACCCCAAGGTATTCACGGCGATTGCCTGGGTGATGACCCTCGGTATCGTTCCTCCTCTCATCATCATCCCGCTGTTCCTTAAAAAAATCCAGAGTGGCATCATGCGGATTCGGACAAAGGATAGCCGTTGGGGTGAAATCTTCATGACCGCCCTTTTTCTCGGGATGATCTCGGCTTTTCTCGGCATGGGTGTTTCGGGTGGACTCCTGCCGGTTCTCACTCTTCTTTCGTCTGCGGTACTTATGGGTGTGTGCGGCTTACTCGTCAAAAAAGCGGGAATGCCCTGGCTTACCGATTTTGCCCTTCCGGTGAGCATGCTCGGCGCAATGGCTCTCGCGATTTTTTATGCACAGCTTTTACCCGCAACCGTCTGAGTTACCGAAGTACAGGAGAATAAAAATGAAAATGAAACAATATGATAATGCGGTGCATGTGTGGGGACGTATGTGGATGTTCGGGGCTCTTGCCGTTATGCTCGCCGTTCCTGTTGCTATGTGCCTCCAATTCGGCGCTTGGCCGGGTTTTATCCCGGTGCTGAAAGGTCTTTTGGGTGTTGCCCCGGTCTACTGGACGGTGAGCGCGATCGAAGTGTTTACTTACGCACCGATGCTCGGATCGGGAGGCACGTACTTGGCTTTCGTTACTGGGAACATCACCAACCTGAAAGCTCCGGCAGCGATCAACGCCATGACCGCCGCTGACATCAAGCCCGGAACCGAGGAAGGCGAGGTTTTATCAACTATTGCAATCGCGGTCACTTCTATAATCACAACAATAATTCTTGCACTCGGCGTGTTGCTGTTCAGCACCTTTGCACCCGTTCTCGAGATGCCTGTGCTCCGTCCGGCTTTTAAAATGATTCTGCCAGCCCTCTTCGGCGGTCTCGCTGTGGTGTTTATATCACGCAGCTGGAAGTTGTCCGTCGCCCCGATGGGCGCTATGATCCTTATCTTTCTGGCGGTCCCCTCTCTTTCGGGTGCGGTGAGTCTTCTTGTGCCGATCGGCGCCCTTGTCTCGATCGCTTCTGCTCGGTTTCTCTATAAAAAAGGGCTCGTATGACCCTTCTCTTTTTTCTGTGCGCACTCGCGACTCTTGCAACCCTTTTTATCGCGGTCATCCTCGTCCGCGCACTTCTGTTTGTGCCCTCCGCGGCAGAAAACTCCGCGGCAGAAAACTCCGCGGCAGATGTGTCGGTCGATTTTGACGAAGTGTCGGTGACTGATCATCTCGCACGGATGCTCCGGGTTCCGACCGTTTCGAATCTCGATTCTTCGCGGGTTGATTTTTCCCTCTTTGCCGAATTCCGATCGCTGCTCGAAACCCTGTACCCGACGGTCGCTTCGAATTGCGAGCGCGAGCTTGCCGGGGCAACCGGTGTGTTTTACCGATGGAAGGGAAAAAATGCCGACGCGCCGACCGTGCTCATGGCTCATTACGATGTAGTTCCTGCCGACAGCGAGGGCTGGACTCATCCACCCTTTGCCGGAGAGGTCGATTCCAACGGTGTTCTCTGGGGCCGAGGCGCCATCGATACAAAGATTACCCTGTGCGGCATCATGGAAGCGGCAGAGCTTCACCTTAAAAACGGTTTCGTTCCGGAGCACGATGTATATCTCGCCTTTTCGGGTGATGAGGAAATAATGGGACCGAGTGCGCTCGCTATCGTTGATGCGCTTGAAAACCGCGGCATCAGGCCGGCGCTGGTGCTGGACGAAGGCGGTGCTGTTGTCCAAAACGTATTCCCTGGTGTGTCAAAACCGTGTGCCGTGATCGGTGTCACAGAGAAGGGCATCATGAATGTGCAGTTTAGCACTAAAAGCAACGGTGGGCATTCCTCTGCACCGCCAGTTAACAATCCGGTCGGTCGGCTCGCATCCGCAATCAGACGCATCGAGGATCATCCTTTTCCTGCGCGTCTTACTCCGGCATCCCGTGCGATGTTCGACATACTCGGCCGCCATTCATCTTTCGTCTACAAGATTCTCTTTGCAAATCTGTGGTGTTTTTTTCCGGTATTGAAACAGATTTGTACCCTGACCGGGGGTGAACTGAACGCGCTTGTTCGGACTACCTGCCTTTTTACGATGCTTGACGGAAGTCCTGCGTTTAATGTAATGCCACAGCAAGCAACAGCCGGTGCCAACCTCCGGCTGCTCGCGGGCGATTCTGCGGAATCGGCACTCGCGCGACTCGTGCGTACTGTCGCAGATCCGCAGGTCAGTCTTCTTAAGCAGTACAGCTACGAGCCATCTCCTTCGGCGAACCTATCGGGTGAAAGCTGGAGTCGCGTTGAAACTGCTGTACGGCAAACCTGGCCCGGAGTCATCGTGTCGCCGTATCTGATGGTCGCTGCAACCGACTCGCGCCATTACTGCCGCATCTGCGATACGGTGCTGCGCTTTTCTGCTATGGAACTGACGAAGGAAGAACGTGCCACCATGCATGCTCGTGACGAGCGTATCCCGTCATCCAAAATTTCTCGGACCTGCTCGTTTTTCTATCACGTTATAGCGCAAGTATAAAAACTTGAAATAAAAAAGCCCCTGTCCGATTTGAATTGGACAGGAGCGGTGCCGCCCGTAAGGGTGGCTTTTTGTTTTTCACTAGCTGCGGCTTAACGCATGCAACTATTTATAGAGCGGACGTTTGACGTAGTGCGTGTGCAGCAGGTGATGCGCCTTTTTCGAATTTGGTTCTTCGAGAAACTCGGCGTAAATCGCCTGAACTCCGGGGTTTTTGTGCGATACACGGATCTTGCTTCCGCGGTCGTCGCTGTACAGTCCCGCAGCGCGCTGCGAACGGATTTCGTCAGTGCCGCCGTAGGGCTGTCCGCCGCCTGAAACACAACCACCGCGACAGGCCATCACTTCGATGAAGTGATAGAGCGGTTCACCGCCTTTTGCCTTTGCTGCGCGGACTGCTTCGATGAGGGGGCCAACGTTGCCCAGTTGGTGAACGACAGCGATGCGTACCTCGGTTCCGTTAACATCAACTTTTGCTTCTTTAACGTTTTGCAGACCACGTGCGGGCATGAAGTTGATATCGGCAAGTTCTTTGCCGGTGATTACTGCATAGGCCGTGCGGAGAGCTGCTTCCATTACACCACCGGTCGCACCGAAAATCGTTCCCGCTCCGGTGTAGGGACCAAGAGGGTTATCGGCTTCTTCTTCGGGCAGAAGGTTGAAATCGATACCGGCCTGTTTGATGAAGCGGGCAAGTTCGCGGGTCGTCAGCACGGAGTCGACGTCCTGTAATCCGGATGAGCTCATATCTTCATTGCGTTTGCACTCGTACTTTTTTGCGGTGCAAGGCATGATCGAAACGGAGAAAATTTTCTTCGGATCGATTTTCGCTTTTTCTGCCCAGTAGGTCTTGATCATCGAACCCATCATTTGCTGGGGGCTTTTCGCGGTCGAGATGTTCGGTAAAAGGTCGTGGTAATTCTTTTCGGCGTAGTCCACCCAGGAAGGGCAACACGAGGTAAAGAGCGGGAGTGGGCCTTTTCCGGCGAGACGACTGATCAACTCGGTGCCTTCTTCCATGATCGTGAGGTCTGCCGAGAAGTTGGTGTCGAACACATAGTTGAATCCGATACGGCGAAGCGCCGCATACAATTTCTTTGTGGAAATTTCTCCGGGCTTTAGGCCGAATTCTTCGCCGATGGCGACACGAACTGCAGGTGCGACCTGCACCACGGTGATGACCTCGGGATCGGCAAGGCGGTCCCAGATTTTCCGGCTCGAGTGGGCTTCGTAGATAGCACCGACGGGGCAATGCGCCGCGCACTGACCGCAACGAACGCAGGGCGAATCGGCAATGGACGCCATCGCTGCGGGACTGATAACGGTTTTTCCGCCACGTCCCTGGTATTCGATAGCGTTGACCTGCTGCATTTCCTGGCAGACTTCGACGCAGCGGCCGCAGTTGATGCACTTGTTGCGGTCGAATACGATCGCATCGTTGGAATTGTCAACGGGTCGGTCCATAAGGTAATGCTCGAACCGGATTGTCCGCAGGCCGAACTCTGCGGCGAGGCTCTGGAGCTCACAGCTGTTGTTGCGCGTACAAGTCAGACATTCCTGCGGATGGTTCGAGAGAATTAACTCGAGAACCGTGCGGCGTGCCTTGACGATTTCGGGGTCATGGGTGATGACGCTTAATCCCTCGGTAACCTTGGTGCAGCACGCGCGCAGCATGCGCGTCGTTCCTTCCTGACGGACAATACAGATACCGCAGGATGCCCAAGCGGGAAGATCCGAGTTGTAGCAAAGCGAGGGGATTTTTACGTTCGCCATCTTGGCGGCCGCGAGAATGGTTGTATTCTCGGGAACCTGGAGGGCCTTTCCGTTTATTTTGACGTTGATCATGACTTCTCCTTACTTCTTGTCGACTGCGCCGAATTTGCAGACATTGAAACACTCGCCGCATTTCAGGCACTTGCTCTGGTCGATGATATGCCGGCCTTTCTTTTCGCCGGTGATGCAAGTCGCCGGGCATTTGCGCGCGCAAGCTCCGCAACCGATACATTTTTCGTTGATCGTGAAAGTGACGAGATGTTTGCATTTGCCAGCGGGGCAGTGCTTATCGTTAATGTGTGCGAGGTATTCTGATTCGAACTTTTTGATAGTGGAAAGGGTCGGGTTCTGGGCAGACTGGCCGAGTGCGCACAGCGAAGCCTTCTGCATGGCAAAGCCTATTTCCTTCATCTGCTCGAGGTCTTCCAGTGTGCCGTTGCCACGAGAAATCTTTTCGAGAAGAGCGTGGATTTGGCGGGTACCGATGCGGCACGGGGAGCATTTTCCGCAGGATTCTTCGACGCAGAATTCCATGTAGAATTTGGAAACGTCGACAACACAGTCGTCTTCATCCATAACAATCATTCCACCTGAGCCCATCATCGAGCCGAGCATTTGCAGGCCCTTGAAGTCGATCGGTGTGTCGAGCGATTCTTCGGTGATAATTCCGCCCGACGGTCCGCCGGTCTGTACACCCTTGAATTTCTTGCCGCCCTTGATGCCGCCGCCGATTTCAAAAATGATTTCGCGGAGGGTGGTTCCCATCGGAACTTCGACGAGACCGGAGTTCTGTACCTTTCCGGTAAGTGCAAACACCTTGGTTCCCTTGGAATCGGCAGTACCGATCTTGTTGAACCAGTTGGCCCCTTTGGTGAGAATTACGGGGATGTTCGCCCAAGTTTCGACGTTGTTGATGATGGTCGGAGCGCCCCAGAGTCCGGACTGTGCGGGGAAGGGTGGTTTTGGTGTGGGCATGCCGCGCTTTCCTTCGATGGAACGAAGGAGGGCGGTTTCTTCGCCGCAGACAAACGCGCCCGCGCCGAGCCGGATTTCGATATCGAAATCAAAGCCTGAACCGAGGATGTTCTTGCCGAGAAGTCCTGCTTCGCGAGCCTGGTTAAGGGCGATCTTGAGGCGGTCTACAGCAAGGGGATATTCAGCGCGGATATATACGAAACCCTGATGGGATCCAATGGTTTTTCCGCAGATAATCATCGATTCGATTACCGAGTGGGGGTCGCCTTCAATGGTGGAACGGTCCATGTAGGCTCCCGGATCACCTTCGTCGGCGTTGCAGACTACGTACTTCACGTCGCCTGACGCTTTCATGCCGGCTTCCCATTTGAGCCCGGTGGGGAATCCTGCACCGCCGCGTCCGCGGAGGCCGGAGAGCTTTACTTCGTCGATGATCTGCTGGGGCGTCATGTTGAAGAGCGCTTTTTCGAGGGCAAGATAACCGTCGCGCGCGATATATTCATCGATATTTTCCGGATTGATGACGCCGCAGTTTCTGAGGACTATGCGGAGTTGTTTTTGGTAAAACTGGATTTCCTCAACGGTTTCGGCGCTTTTCTTTTCCTTGTTGTACAGGAGGCGTGTGACTTCACGGCCTTTTACAATCTGTTCGTTGATGATCTCTTTCGCGTCCTGGGGCTTCACTTCGACATAGAACGTGTCTTCCGGGAGAACCTTGACGATCGGGCCTTTTTCGCAGAAGCCGAAACAGCCTGTCTTGACGATCTGAACCTTGTCGATCACTCCCGCGGCTTTCGCTTCGGTGATCAGGTTGTTGTAAATCCCGTCGGCGTTGCTGGATTCGCATCCTGTTCCGCCGCAGACGAGAATGTAGTGGGTATATGCCATGTAGTTCTCTCCTTACTTCTTCAATATATCGACCGCGGGGCGGTCAAGAATCTGCGCGTTCAGCAGTTCCCTTTTCATGAGGTGCTGCTCGACAATCTGTTTGGCAACTTTGGAATCAACACGACCATAGATGATGTTCGGCATGCCGTTCATGACGACTTCCACAGTCGGCTCGTTCTGACACAGGCCCATGCAGCCAGTCTGGCGGATGATGACGTCTCCGCCCATTCCTTTCTCGTCGAGTTCCTTAACGAATGCGTCAAGAGTTTCCTTGGCACCGGCGGCGATACCGCAAGTACCCATACCAATGATAATCTGGATAGTTTTACCTTCATTATCACGTTTCTTAATTTGCTGCTGGGTGGTGTCACGCAGCTTGCGTAGATCTTCGAGGGACATTTTCGCCATACTAATCCTCCATTATTGTTCGCAAGATTCCAGATATGTTTTTACAAGATTGAGGGCGCCGACATCTTCGATGGTGCCTGCTTCGTCTAATCCTAAAACCTCGAGCAGTTCCGACCGGCGCACGGTATAGTCGATCGCGGGCGCTGTCCGTTTGATGACCATTTCGTAACGCGCGTTAAAAGTCAGGATCTGCCTGAAATATCCGGTGACATCGCCCAAGGGCGGCGTGTCGATGTTGGTCAGGTCAAAATTGCATTCAACGACCGTTCCATGTGTCGTACCGTTTTTTTCCGATTTGATATTCCATGTCCCGCCGGTCGTTTCGGCGGTTTGTATCAGAAAAGGGATTCCAAGCCCGATTTTACGTCCCGGGTGTTTGATGCCGTCGGTGTAAAAAGGATCGGTTGCCAGCTGTAACTGTTCAGGGGTCATACCCTTGCCGTTATCTTCGATTTTCAAAAAAAGATTCCGGTCAGTCTGTTCTATTACCACTGTGATTAGACTAGATCCTGCCTCAACCGCATTCTGGGTCAAGTCGCTGAACATGTCGCACAGGGTAAAATGCATCTCTTTTACGCGTTTTTGTACTTGGCAATAATGCTGTCTATCTGGCCCTTGCCGAGCTTGCCGTACACTTCACCGTTGACGGAGAGGACCGGTGCGAGGCCGCAGCAGCCGATGCAGCGTACCGGTTCCACGGAAAAGAGGTTGTCTGTGGTGGTGATATCCGTTCCGCTGAGGCCGAGCAGGTCTTTTGCTTCGTCAAGAAGTTCTTGTCCGCCCTTAAGGTAGCAGGCGGTTCCGAGACAGACACTTATTCTGTTTTTTCCCGGTTTGATGGTTTTGAAGAAGGAATAGAACGACATTGTCCCATATACACGAGCCAAAGGATTTCCTGTACGCTCGGCAACTTCGGTCGCTGCTTCCTTGGAAATAAAAGTCTGTTCTTCCTGGACCCGGTGAAGGATCATGATCAGGTTGCCCGGCTTCGTTTTCCATTCCTCGATGAATGCATTGAGTTCTTTCGAGAACCCGCACGCTGTAGCCATGTAAAACCCCCATTTATTCGGTAAATCTTTATCGATAAGTACTTGCAGTAGTATATCAATAAAAAAATATTCTTTCAATCGGGTGTAATATATAGATAGCGATAATGCTCCTTCTTGCGACCGCATCCTCGTGCTGCCCCAGGGGTTTTTACGGGAGATGCGAAGCCCTGTTGACATCTCGTTGGTTGGCGGTCAATATGCAGTGTGCAAAATCGTCAGCAACTAGGTCGACGGCGCTGTCACAATGAATATCTATCGCGACCAAGGAATCCCTTGCTCGCGTTCTCCTGGAGGACTGATCATGGACATGTTTTTCGATACGACATCAATAACCAATTCTGTGGCGTTACTCCGCCTTCTGATATCTTTTGTAGCTGGCGGTATAATCGGTTTTGAACGGGCAAGCCGTCGCCAGGCTGCGGGGTTGCGGACTCACCTTTTAATCTGTCTGGGCTCGACCCTGCTCATGCTGCTTTCGATATGGATGACCGACGAGTTCATGGATGCGAAGAACGGGGATCCGGGGCGCATCGCAGCTCAGGTAGTGTCCGGCATCGGCTTCCTCGGGGCGGGTTCGATCATCAGGCTTGGTAATACCGTCAAGGGACTGACTACTGCGGCATCGCTGTGGTTCGTCGCGGCACTCGGACTTGGCATCGGTGCGGGAATGTATTTTCCCTGCCTTGTCGCACTTGGCATCGCCATGATCGCTCTTGTCGCCCTCGATCCGATCGAGCGTCACTTTTTCCCGGCGGAACGAATAAAGCATCTGGTCATCACCTATTCGGGTAATTCTGATTTTCCCGAGCTTTGCCGCAGGACAATCGAAGCGTATGGCCTTCCGGTGCAATCTATCGATGTTGAAAAAAACCTCAGAAAAGGGGAAGCAATCGTTAAATTTTTGGTCCGTGTTCCGACAGATACCGATACCGGCGAGTTGTACAAGCTTATAAAAGCCTTGGGCGGTGTAGCGCGGGTGGACCTTAAAGAGAAATTCTAACTCTCAACGTTTCTTTGTTTACCATTCTGCCAGTGCTGTTATCGGTTTGTTCATCGCGAGCAGGGCTGCAAGCGGGATGGTAAAGACGGCGGTGCTATCTGTGGCGACCGCTGTAGCAGGTTCTCCGATTGCCGCGTTTTTTACCGCGGAAGGACAGCGTATTGTCAGGATAAACGAGGACTTTTTTAATTCAGCGGCAAGGGTTTTTCCGTAAGCCGCGGCTATTATTGATTCATATTCGATCATATTCATGGTTTCTCCGGTAAAAACCGGGGCCATCAGGAGATCGAGATAGTCGCGGGTGTCGGCCGGCATCATGGCGACGGCCGCATTGACCGATTCGCGGGTCAGACGCACTTCTATTCTATTTTCATTTTTTGCAACAGTGACCGCGCGTGCGGGAAGACCATCCAGCTTAAGAAACGAAAGGGCGAGAGAGATGCCGGTGCGCGAGGAGAATTCGACCGAATCAACCCGGATACCGGCATGGGCGAGGCTCAGTGTGATTTTGTCCCGGTCAAACAGCTGATTTCCGGTAAATTTGCGCACCATGTTTTCTGCGGTGGGGCTCATGTCGGCTGTAAACAGAGCCGTTCCTGAGGCTTCTTTCTGCACAGTGAGGATCACCGATGGCGAGCATGCGGTAAAAAGTAGTGTGGCTGTAGTCCCGAGCAGGCAGAGCACGGCGGCTCCTGATAGATTCTTCAAGTATATGCCTTTCCTTGTATTTCGATTAGATGTCACAGCTGATGGTAAGTCCGGTATTTAAACGAAGTCCCGACCCGAAGGTTTCACCTGGAAACCATGAATATTCGACGCTTTGGAAAAAGCGCAGTTTTTGACCCAAAACTGCCATTGGTTTCGAGTTCCAGGAAAAGCCGATGATACCGGGCATCTGCGGTGAACGGTCGAGGGCGGCATTGGCGGTGACATGGAGCTGTGTCCCGATAAAAAAGCGGAAGCCCTGCACCGTTGCGATCGAGGCGAACAGCGGAAAGCTGAATGATTCACTTCGTGTGTCCCAGGCCATGCCTGCCCCGAGACCGGGATACAGTGAGGTATTTTTCACCCAGGACACCTCGGCATTGGCCGATCCTCCCCGGATAGGAAATTCGCCGGGCATAAAATCCCACAGGAGGCCGCCCGTGTAGTTAAACCGGAGGCCGAGCTCGCCTCCGAACGGGAAGGGATTAACTGCTGGAGCTGTTTTTTCTCCGCCGTCGGGGATTTTCAGCCCTTCCTGGAGGAAAATTCTCCCCGTAAACCGGAACGTCCGTTTCCAGTAAGCTTCCCCCAGATTGGAGATAATCACTCCGGTACGCGGGCCATCCGAAGCGGCATGCAAGAAGGAGCCGCCCCCAAGGTAGATGCCGACATGGGAGACGCGCCCGGTCGTGTTGAAAAACAAAAGATCACCGGGTTCGCGGGCAAGATCGGGAATCTGCTCGGCGAGAGCGGAAAGGGAGACGACGGTGCGGGGTATTTCCATGGAAAGGCTGTCAAGGGCGGCGCGGTACACGAGACCCGAGCAGTCCATGCCCGTCTGTCCGGTACCGCCGGAGGCATACGGTACTCCGATATAGGTACGGGCGGCCTGCACGAACTGGCTGCGGTTCGACTCGCCCTGTTTACTGTTACGTGCGGTGATCGTTTGGCTATGGACCAGCGGCGACAGGAACACAAATGCCAATACGGACATAAAAAACCGTGATTTTTGCAACCGGCAATGCTTATCCTGTGTCATAATAGTAATTATAGTAATATAATCCCACTTTTTGTATAAGAGGTATGTATGAAGCTTGTTGAAAGAAAACCCTGGGCGTTTCTCGACGCATGGAGGGGTAAGTCGTTTACCGGTGAATGGCCGACTATTCCCGAGATGTTCCGCATTTCTGCGGAGCGTTTTGCCGACCGTCCTTGTTTTACTTCCTTCGAACCCGACCGCATCACACTTAGCTACGCCGAATCCCTGGAACGGGTCGAAACCCTTGCCGCTTGGCTTTATGCCGAGGGAATCCGTCATGGTGACCACATAGCCGTTTCGGGCAAGAATTCGCCCGAATGGGCAGTTGTCTACCTCGGCGCCCTCTTTGCCGGAGCTTCGATAGTTCCGATCGATTATGGCCTGCATGACCACGAAATAGAGAACCTCCTCAAGGCGTCCGAGCCCAAGATGTTTTTTGTCGACGAGGAAAAATTCGAACATTTCGCCACGGTGAAGGAAGCTGGCCGGCTCTGTTCCCTGAGCAAAAAATACCCCGAAACCTACGTCTACAGCCTGAAAACTGACAAGCTTCCTGCGATTACACACGCCGTCGAGACCGATCTCGCCGCAATTATGTTCACCTCCGGTACCACCGGCACCCCCAAGGGCGTCATGCTTACCCACCGGAACCTCGTCTCGGACTGTTACATTTCACAGTCGAACCTTAGTATCTTCGAGACCGACGTGTTCTACGCGCTCCTTCCGATCCATCATTCCTACACTATGCTCGCGGTATTCATCGAAGCTATTTCGGTCGGCGCAGAAGTGGTATTCGGCAAGAGCATGGCAATCTCGAAAATGCTGAAGGAACTTCGCGAGGGAAAGATCACCATGCTTCTCGGTGTGCCGCTTCTGTTCAACAAATTGCTCGCCGGTATCATGAAGGGGATAAAGGACAAGGGCCCGATCGTCTATGGACTGATCAAATTTCTCATGGGCATTTCGTACCTCACCAAGAAGATTTTCGGTGTTAACCCGGGAAAGAAAATGTTCCACTCGGTGCTCGACAAAGCTAGTATTTCGACCCTTCGCATCGCAATCTGCGGCGGAGGTCCTCTTGCCTCAAACATTTTCCGTGCCTACAACGAGCTTGGTATCGACTTTATTCAGGGCTACGGGCTTACCGAAACTTCTCCTATCGTCGCGCTAAATCCGAAGGAGTACTTCAAGATCAAGAGCGTGGGCCGGTATTTCCCCCCGTTCATGGAAATGAAAATTCTCGATCCGGACGACAAGGGCGTGGGCGAGGTCTGCATAAAGGGACCAATGGTGATGAAGGGTTATTACAAGATGCCCGAAGAAACCGCGAAGGTGTTCACCGAGGACGGTTGGCTGATGACCGGCGACCTCGGCTGGCTTGATGACGAATATTATCTCTACCTGTGCGGCCGAGCGAAGAATATGATTGTCACCGAGGGCGGAAAAAATGTGTATCCCGAGGAAATTGAAAATGCCTTCCAGTTATATTACAATGATATCGAGCAAATAACGGTGCAGGGCTTCATCATGGACAAGGAAACTCACAGTGAGGGGATCGAGGCGCTCGTGTATCCTGCCGACGACCTTTTGAAACGGCTCGGTGTTGCGCGCGAAATCGCCACGACAGCTGAACCGGTGCATACGTATATCGGAGAGATTGTCGAGAAGGTGAACAAGGGTAAGCAACCGTACCAGCGCATCTCGAAAACAACTTTGCTGGCTGAACCGCTCGAGATGACGACGACGCGGAAAGTGAAACGGAACTACACCAATTAATTGAAACTTCCGTGGTATTACCGAGGTCGCCTGTTGAGGGCGGCCTTTATTGTTTTCAGGTTTGCGCTTCCGTCCGGGCGAGTGAGTGGATCGCTTCCAATATCGAGATCGAAGGGACGACGGGCAATGTGCTCGGGATAATGGGCATCGCTCGATGTGATGAGCGGAAAGCCCCGTGTATCCAGGGTTGTGGAAACTTGTGTCCGGTCGGGCATGCGGACCACTTCGAGCGCTGACCATGGGCCGTCGACGATAAAGCCGAGCTGGCTGGTGAGCGAGAAAGCTGGCCGGTCTACATGAGCCGGAATGACAATGCCGCCGAGTTCCAGTACGCGTTTAGCTAGGCCGTCGAGATCGATTTCCGCACTCGTAATCAGGTATTTGTCCACCTCACCGATAATATCGTCTTCTTCATTCACATAGACCTGGTCGCCCATTTTTTCGGGAATATTCATGACTGGCGGCATAAGGTCATAAAGTTCGCTTCCAAGCTGCAGCGCCAAAGCGAGATCGGCGAAGATACACAGGATATGCACTTCTTCTTGCCCCTGCGCTTCGATTCCGTACAGCGGGACGATGCCATGCTCGCGACAGGCGGCGCCGAAGGCCGGGCAGTTGAGGGCGGTGTTGTGATCGGTAAGGGCGGCGAGACCTACACCGCGTTCGGCAAGGGATGTGGCAATGGCGCGGGGCGACATCGAAAGATCGCCGCAGGGAGAAAGGCAGGAATGCAGGTGGAAATCGGCTTTGACTGTCATGCGCCCAATTTTTGGTATAGCTTTCCCGAAACGACATACTGGTTCTCGGAAGTCAGAATGAGAGCGATGCCTTCAGATCGGGCCGAATTGATCATGTCGTCGGGAACGGGCCGGTTATTGCAGATCACGATGGCTGCAAGGTCCTTGAGACTGCCGACCGCTACCGTGTTCTTGTGGGCCTGTATGGTTACGAGCACTCCGTCGTCGACGGCATTCGCCATAGCATCGCTAAGCAGGTCCGAGGTATAGATGCCCGCGATTTCCCGATCGGTAAATTCGTCCTGCAGGCAGCGGGCTCCCAAAAATGATGCTAATTCGCTTGTCTTCATGTAGCTTCCGCCCCTTTCAGATTGAATGTAGCTCGTACAGTCGTGCCCTTTCCCATGACGGACTCTATGTGGAATATGTCGGACACGCGTCTGGTATTCGGCAAGCCCATTCCGGCCCCGAAACCGAGTGAACGGACCCGGTCAGTTGCGGTGGAAAAGCCTTCAGTCATTGCCTTCTCGAGATCAGGAATTCCGGGGCCGATGTCCGCCGCCTCGATGACCAGTTTGTCCGGCGATAGAAAATAGCGCATGATGCCGCCTTCGGAGTGAACCACCTGGTTGATTTCGAGTTCGTAGCTGGCGATGCCGATTCTGCGGGTGATGGATGTATCGACGCCCGCAGCCTTGAGGGTTTTCTTGATTTCGGTGGAGGCCTGACCCGCGATCTCGAAATTGAAGGGTTCCGTGCGGAACTCGAGAATGCGCCCGCCTTCTCCTTCTGCAGTATTTTTGCCTTCCGGCTGCCATCCCGGCATTGCCTGATGTTCGGCAGGGCCGGATTGCTCGAGCCTGGCGACTTCCTTGTTCAGGGCCACGAGGAGAGTCGAGATGACGTCGGAAGCGGTGACAATGCCTACAAGATGCGAGTCCTTGTCGAGGACCGGAAAACGTCCGTAAGAGTATTTGTTGAAGTAGGACACGCAAAACGACAGCGACATTGTTTCGTTAAGGACGATCACATTCGTCGTCATGTGGAGGCCTGCTTGGTCGTCTATCCACCCGTTGTCGAGTGCGGTGACGATATCATCCATCGAGATGATGCCGAGCAGCTTGCTGTGCTCATCAGCGATGGGGATGCCGGTGATGTGGTTCTTCTTCATCACTTGCTGGATGTGCCGCATGGTATCCGAGGCATGGGCCGTCAGGATTGGATGGGTCATCACCTCTTTTACCTTGAGCTTGAACAGGATATCAATCACCGCTTCGGGCGAATTGTCCTGGTTGATAGGGATTGCGAGCATAGGGAGTATTATAATACAGAAATCGCGTTCCGGTCAGCGCAAAACGTATTTTTCGAGGAAATCTGCGATGCCGTCCTCGTCGTTTGACTTGTCAGTGATATGGCGTGCAAGTTTTAGTATTTCCGGTCGTCCGTTGCACATGGCGACACTGTGTCCGGCATAGCGGATCATCGATTCGTCGTTCATGCTGTCACCGAAGGCCATGACCCGGGACTGCGGAATGCCGAGGATTTCTTCTGCGATTTCCTTCAGTGCTTCGCCTTTTCCTGCATTGATCGGCAGAATTTCGAGGAAGTAAGGCTTGCTCACGAACACGGTGGCTCGATCCTTGAAGATGACCTTCAGCTCGGCTTCGATCGGCACTATGAACTCGGCATCTCCGGGGATTACCAGTTTGTATGCCCCTCTTCTGATCAGGGCTTCGTAATCGTCGGGAATGAGTGGAACGAGGCCGGAAAGCTGCTGGTCCCGGTCCGAAAATTCGGTTTCCTTTGAAACATGGATAATGTTGCCTTCGTAAATGTGGCAGGAAAGCCCTGCGTCGACGATGAGCCGGAAAGCCTCGATCGCAATATCGACGGGTAGCCAATGCTCAAGTATTGGTTCGCGAGTTTTAGATGTAATTACCTGCGATCCATTGTTCGCGATGATGTAGCTGTCCATATGGTCCAACCCGATCCGGGTGGCGTAGATACTCATTGCATCCGGGGCACGTCCCGAGGCGAGTAAAATCTTGATGCCTTGGGCGTCAGCTGCAGCAAGGGTTCTGACAGTCCTGTCCGAAATGGTCAGATCGTGCCGGAGAAGAGTGTCGTCGAGATCCATTGCAATAATATCTATATCAATTTTCATGGAACCAATATAGCTGAAATCGGTTGTAGTATAAAGTGGGAACCGGATTTTACATTCCCATGTGGTCGTTGTCTTTTTCGAGGAGCTTGTCGAGGAATTCATGACTTGATTGAATGACGCCGAGGATCGCATGGGTGTCGCGCATCGAATCATTTACCGTCTCGAGCGACTGAACTCCGTCATTCAGCGCACTCACCTCTTCCTTGATCGAACCGGTTATCTCGGATAGGGATCTTCCTGCCTGATTGATGGTCTGGGCATTTTCACGGAGATTGGCAACGATTTCGCCGAACGAAACCTTGAAGCGGGAAAAAAGTTCGATAAAGTCGTTCATCTGTTTGTTGATGGTAACTACCGAGTTTTGAAATTCGCCGATATTTGTCTCTATCTGCTTGGCGAAATCGCCGGTTTGCGTTGCGAGGGTTCGTACTTCGTTTGCGATGATGCGGAAACCCCGGCCTACAGTTCCTGCACGCGCAGCCTCTATCGACGCGTTGATAGCGAGGATTCCGGTTCGGTCCGAGACGTCTTGGATAGATCCCGTGATACTGGCGACGTTCTTGGTTTTTTCCTTCAGGTCCTCGAAGAGGTTGGCAATTGATCGGGCATTTGCGGCCGCTTTTTCGATTTCTGCGTTTCGCTCGCCGATACCGACATCCATGGCGGTGTTTTTGGTAAGAATCTCGCTCATCATGGAATCGATCCGTTCGGTATTTTCCGCGGTACTCGTGCTGGTTGCTCGCATCTCTTCGAAAGCGCTGACAATTGTGTTGAGCCCGTTCTGCACCTGATCCATCGCCTGATCAAGAATTTCGAGGCTGTGATTGGTTACCGAGTTGAGGATGATGCTCTTATTGTACCCGATAGTGAATTTTTCTATCGCGGTTTCGTAGTTCCTGTTGACTTCGTTGTATTCCATGTATATGCCTGCCTTAATCAGCGAACAGCTGATCGGCAAGATCAACTCCGCAGCGGAGATCGGACAGCCATGACAGGAATGATCGCACCGAGTCTCCTCGATAAATTGCGCCATGCTGGGGTGCGATCATGTCGGGATTCAGCTTCGAGATGGATGAGCACCAGCGGCGCACGACGGCGTTTGACGCCATGTATCGTTTATGGAAGCCTTCGATCAGGGGTATGTGTTTGGCGAAATCGTCCACGAACAGGATTTCGTCTCCGTCGCCGAAAGCTGCAGCTCCTACATCGCCGGTAAAAAGAATGCGGGAACGGGTGTCATAGAGACAGAACTGTCCCGGAGAATGCATGAAGTGGGCAGGGACGAATACCATTTCCGCTCCGGAAGGGAGCCGAACTCGCGAACCCTTGTCCTCGATCGCAATCATGCGGCTTGTATCCACAATGCCGAAATGGGGGAGGAAACGCGTCCAGAGGGCCGAGATGTATACCTTCGCATTTGTGACGCCGAGCCACAGGGCAATACCGGAGGAAACGTCCGGATCCTGGTGCGAGAAAAATATGTTGTCGATCTTGTCGATGGAGATGTAACGGCTGACCGAGGCCACAACACGGGCAAACAGGTGTACTCCGCCCGGATCGAGCAGGGTGCCGCGGCCCTTATCGATAATAAGATATTGCATAGTCTGGATGACGCCCTTTCGATACTTGTTCTCCGAGCCGAGCCAGATGAATTTATGATCTGCGTCTTCGTAGAGGATTTTTCCGGTTGCTTCGTTTTCAGCTATCATGTTACTCTCCGTTGATTTTTCGGTCGCTAGTCAAGTGTACGTCACTCATTCTTGTGTTGTCAAATCGTACCGCCGCCAACGACTGTTCCGTTCGAGAAAAAAACCACCGCCTGGCCCGGGGTGACCGCACGCTGTGGCTCTGCGAAATCGACGCGGATAGTTCCATCGGCTTCTGGACTGATGATGGCTTCTTGTTCATTTTGGTTGTAGCGGATTTTTGCCCTCACCGGCATCGGACCTTCGAGGCGGTCGATCGAAATGAGGTTGAGATCGTGAGCTACAAGGCTTGAGGTGAAAAGATCTTTGTCCTCGCCGAGAGTCACTGTATTGTCTTTGGCGTTTTTTGCCGCTACGTACATGGGCTTTCCGAAGGAAGTCGCGATTCCACGCCGCTGGCCTATGGTATAGTGAGCGACGCCCTTGTGGGTGCCAATTATTTTACCGTCTATGTCGATGAAATTTCCCGGTACTACTCTGCCCGGTACGCGCTTGTCTATAAAGGCCGGATAGTTGCCATCCGGAACGAAGCAGATGTCCTGGCTGTCGGGCTTCCGTGCATTGATAAGGCCGGCTTTTTCGGCAATCTCGCGGACAGCTGTTTTATCCATGCCCCCGAGAGGAAACAGGGTGTGGGCAAGCTGTTCTTGTGTGAGGGTATAGAGCACGTAACTCTGGTCTTTTGTACGGTCGAAACCGCACTTGAGCACATACCGACCGGAGACCTGGTCGCGGTCGATGAGTGCGTAATGGCCGGTTGCCACGTAGTCAAAGCCGAGCAGCATCGCTCGCTCGATCAGTTTGTCGAATTTTATGTAATGGTTGCAGTCGATGCAGGGATTGGGCGTTTGTCCTTCGAGATAAGCTTCGACAAAATGACCGATGACTTTTTCTACAAAGAGATCTCGGAAGTTGTATACGAAATGTTCGATGCCGAGTTTGTAGGCGACATTTTTTGCATCCTGCACATCGGAGAGCGCACAGCAGGTGCGGCTTGCGTTTTCCGCGAGGACAATGTCGTCGTCCGAAAAGAGCTTGAGGGTGACGCCGGTCACCTCGTGTCCCTGGTCCAGGAGCAGCTTGGCGGCGACCGAGCTGTCGACGCCTCCGCTCATGCCGACAAGTATTTTGGCCATTTCAGGATACTCCTTGATCGTTGTCGTCGCTCTTGGCAAGTTCTGTTTCGAGCGTTGGACGCACGCCGAGAAAATCGCGGAGTGCCGTGTATGGCGAAGATTCTATAAACCGATTTATTTTGATCGCGCGGATCAGCAGATTTTTCGGTGTGTGACTCATGTCGATGAATTCGAGGATCTGAACCAGGTATCCCTCAGCTTCCAGAAGCTCTGCACGGAGGGCATCGGTAAAGAGGGCGGCCATCCGTTCCCTGATGATGCCGTGTTTGAGGGCAGGTGAGAGAATGTGGCGTCCGGGGCTTTTCGTGCCGGTTTCGCCTTCGGCGAGTTGGGTATTCAGTTCATGCTGGCAGCAGGGCACCGAAAGGATTATCTGCGCATTCCAGCGTACTGCCTGCGCGAGGGCAAAATCGGTGGCAGTATCGCAAGCATGCAGGGTGATGACCATGTCTGCAGCGTCAGTCTCTGTATACTTGGCGATATCACCAACCGCGAAATGGAGTCCTGTGTAGCCGTACCGGGCGGCAAGGGTTGTACAATTCGAGATCACGTCTTCCTTCAGATCGAGTCCGATGATTCTGACGCTCATGCCTTGTAGCACCGAAAGGTAATAGTAGACCGCGAAGGTGAGGTATGATTTGCCGCAGCCGAAGTCGATGATGGACACTTCACGTGAAGCTTTACCCTTATCCGAGGCGACCGCTTTTTTAAGCTCGGGCACTACGTCGGCGATAAACTCGAGGAAGCGGTTAATCTGACGGAATTTATCTTGTTTGGCATTGATAACCGTGCCTTCTTTCGTCATGACACCGAGGTCGACGAGAAAAGGAACGGGAATGCCTTCTTTCAGAATGTAGTTTTTGGTCCGGTTGTGCAATGTTTTTTCCGGTGTGCTTGCCTGAATACTTGTGGATGCGTTCCGGGGTTTCGCCTTGCGGAGCGCGGTCAGTTCACCTCGGCGGTTTGCCATAACCTGCACGGTTCCCGTCGCTGTCGCAAATTCGGCACGGGAATAGCCGGTTTCAAGCCATTCTGCCAGATGTGTTTCGAGTTCGACAGCGTTCGCATTCAGGTGAAAAACCTTTGGTCCCCGGAACTGTTCGACCTGGAAACCCTCACCGGTTTTGAGCGTGACCGGACGTATTTTGATCTTCTCGGGCAAACTGGTCGAGCGGGGAGCGGAAAGAGTGGCGGCCGTGATGCCGGATGTGACAAGCTCGCGCGCAAGTTCCGCGGGAGTTTCAGTATTTTTTTTCATTGTATGTGCTCTTGAAACCCTACTTGCCGCATACGGCTGAGGGCGACGCAGGATTCATACATGGGCATGGGCGTCGCGAGTAAGGAGATGCCGCATTCCTCGGCGAGTTTTTTCATTATCTGGAGGGGCAGTTTGTCGTTTACCAGGAGGATCACCGAGGCCCCAACAAGATCGGCGCTCCGGATTGTCTGTTCTGTAGCGAGACTGGTCACCAAAAGTACATCGGTCTCGACCGAGACCAGTATGTCGCTCATGATGTCGCCAGCGAGGATTTTTCCGATCTCGAGCTTCTGGTAGCCCGGGGCGCCGTATACCACATGGGCAGGCAACGTGTCGACTATGTTGCAAATCGTCAAAGGGTTTCCGAGTCCTGATAGTCGGATTCGGCCGTCCGTGCGAGGTCGGTGTAATGGAGGGCATTTTCGCGGTTGTGAGCTACTTCGGCGTCAGTGAGTTCGCGGAGGACTTTTGCAGGGCTTCCGATGATCATCGAGCGCGGGGGAAAGACTTTTCCGCTTGTGACAAGGGCACCTGCGCCTACAATGCAGTCCTCTCCGATGACCGCTTCGTTCAGGAGGATTGCACCCATACCGATCAGCGTGTTGTTTCCGATCGTACATGAATGTACGATGGCTCCATGGCCGACCGTGACACCATCACCGAGGACACAGGGCGCTCCGGTATCACAGTGAACTACCGCGCCGTCCTGGATGTTCGAGTTTTTTCCGATGACGATCGGAGCAATATCGCCGCGGACCGAGGCGGAAAACCAGACAGATGCCCCTTCCGCCACGGTTACCTGGCCGGCAACTTCGGCATTGTGTGCAATGAATGCGGAAGGATGTATCTCGGGAATATCATTCTTTATTCTGTGTATCATATCTGTAAGGATAGCAGATTTTACCAGTTTTGTAAAAGCTCGCGCATCGATGAAGCAACGTCCATTCGGTAGACTGAATTGACTGCTTCGCTCCTGACTACTTCTGCAGGCTTTCCGTATGCGGCTATACGCCCCTTGTCGAGGAGCATCATGGTGTCGGCGAAACGGAGCGCGAGAGTGAGGTCATGGAATACGCCGACGGAGGCATGGATGCCTCCTCCAATCCATGTTTCAAGTTGCTTTAGGAGTTCCAGCTGGTAATAGAGATCGAGATGGTTGGTCGGTTCGTCGAGGAGGAGCACAGCCGGGTCCTGGGCGATGGTTCGTGCAAGGAATACCCGCTGCAGCTGGCCGCCCGAGAGGTGCCCGAGGTTTTCGTCTCTGATTTCCGTTATACCGCAAACCGCCAGCGCCGAATCAACCGCGTGATGATCTGTTTTTGATGCGGTCATCAACCAGCCACCCTTCTGGTGGGCGTAGCGGCCGAGGAGCACCGTTTCTGCAACAGTAAACGAAAAGTAGGCCGATGAAAGCTGGGTAAGGAATCCGGTTTCGCGGGCTGCTTCGCGGGTACCAAGCGAAGAGCGTTCTGTTTCCTTGCCATATCGCGGCGAGGCCTCATCCTGGATGGTTACCTTCAGCGAGCCGCGGTAGGGCAGGGTGCCGGCGAGGACGCGCAGCAAGGTCGTCTTGCCGCAGCCATTCGGTCCGATTATGCACAGTCGCTCGCCTTCGCAGACGGTGAAGCTGATGTCGTGGATGATGTCCTCGTCGGGTTTGTCCACTCCGCCGTATCCGGCACAGAGATTTTCGGCGTTCAGGAGTATTTTGCCGCTATCGGCGTCTTGCTTGGCCGCACTCATATTGCCGCTCTCCGGGAGGAAAAGTAGATCCAGGCGAAAAAGGGTGTGCCGATAAGCGCCGTGACGGCTCCGACCGGCAGGTCGAGCGGGGGAATAAGGGTTCGTGCAAGGAGGTCGGCAAGTACCATAAAGGAGCCGCCGACAAGCATGGAGAAGGGTATGAGCGTCTTGTGCGATGGGCCAAACACGCGGCGGACCAGATGCGGTACGACGAGATCGAGAAAACCCACGACGCCGACAAAGGCCACAGTGCAGCCGGTTAAAACCGAAGCAAGGCCGATAAGGACGCGTTTGTTGCGTTTGACCGGGACCCCGAGCGAAGCGGCTTCGTCATCACCGAAGGTCATGATGTCCAGCTCGCGCCAGAAAAAGAGTACTGCAACAGCGGCGATGGCAAGAATCGGTGTGAGCAGGATGACCGGTTCCCAGCCCTTGAGTGAAAAACTGCCCATCTGCCAGAACAGCAGGCGATTGATTTCTTGCTTGGAAAGGGCCGAGATAAGAGTGAGAATGGCGTTTATAAACAGGGAAAACACCATGCCGGTGAGGATGATGGTGTTGTTTTCGAGGCGGGGATCAATGGCGCGAGAGAATTTCATGACACCGAAGACCGCGAGGAGGCTGAAAATGAACCCGGCGAGCGGAACTGCGAGGAAACCGGCGAAGGGCAGGGTAAGGCCGCCCATAATCACGAGTCCCGCGCCAAGCGAGGCTCCGGAGGAAACGCCAAGGGTGAATGAGGAGGCGAGCGGATTTTTCAGAATTGACTGCATGACCGCGCCGCTGACAGAAAGGGCGGCTCCTGCGATAAAGGCTAATAGTACACGGGGAAAGCGCAAGCTCCAGATGATGCCTGCCGAGGAAGGCAGGATATGCTCACCGAGATGAGTTCCGGCAAGCTTGTGCAGGAGTATCCCGACGCAGTCTGCAGGGGAAATGAAAACCGAACCGACTCCCGTTCCGATGACGATGACCGCAAGGGATGCAGCCGTGCACAGAGCAAAGGCGATTCGGACCGGCACTTTACCTGAAATATTCTGGATATACTGCCTCCGCGATTTCCCGGAGTGCTTTGACCACATTCGGCGTGGGCTGCGCGCTCGAGGGATTGTCGATACCATATACGTGCCCATTTTTTACAGCCTTCATTCCGTCCCATCCGGGGCGGCCCTTGATTTCGGCGACTGGGTCGGGAAGGTAGCCGACATTGGTCAGGATTACATCAGGATTTGCCGCCACGATTGTTTCCGCGCCGACAGCGATCCAGCCGGTTTCGTTTCCGAGGGCGTTGATCGCGCCTGCCGCTTCGAGCAGTTCGTTGAGATAGACTCCGCGGCCGAAGCTGTATATAGAAGGTGCCGACGAGATTTCGAAGATGACCGAACGACGCTTGTTCTCGGGAATGGTGCGTGCGACGGCACTGATTTTTTCGATTTCGGTGTTCATGGTTTCGGTGAGCACCCGGCCTTCAGCCTCGCGCCCGACGAGTTTCGCGATGCGGGCTACGTCGGTGCCGATGTCGGCGAGGGTTTTGCTTGTCGGAATGTATACAACTTGTATTCCCGCATCGGAAAGCGGTTTGAAGGGGTCCTGGCTTGTGCCCTGCTGGGTCATCGTAGAGACGAACAAGATGGTACTGCCCGTTGCGGCGAGTTGTTCTACATCAGGTTTCATCATGTCAAACTGCGGAATGTCGGCCTTGAGCCCGGTGGTTCCCGCAGACCAGGTATCGATGGCGACAATTGAATCTGCAAGCCCGAGGGCCGCGAGAATCGTGGTGCAGGAAGGCGCCATGGATGCGATTTTTAGGGATGTTTCTGCGGCCGAGGCTTCAGCTTTTCTGCCCGAGGGCGTGCAGGAAGCGAAGAGGCTGACGAGGGCGAAAAAGGCGGCAAACAGGGGGCCGTTGGCATGGCGGGTGCGGGATTTCATGAAGCCCACTATACTGGCAATTTGCCGTTCCTGCAAGCTTGCCTAGCTGGTTCTGAGTCGCGCCAGAAATTGCTCCAGACAGGTATCGCCGGGTACTTTATCACGATATGTATGGAAGAGGGCTGCACTGGATGCGGGATCGAGGCCTTCAAGACCTCGAACCGCTGCCTCGAATAGGGCCAGGTGTTCCGATTTTGCACCGAAAAGGGGATCATTCGGATCGAATATCTCATAAAGGGCCAATCCGTTTTCCTTTCCCTTCACCTTGATGATGCCCATGTCCAGCGGGAAGTATCCGGCTCGTTCCCTGCCCGCATTATAGTCGCCCAGCAGTTGGCGCATCGCAAGGGCCGCTTCGACTGCTTTCGCGGGAGATTCGGGAAAGAGTGCCATGATGTCTCCTTGGTTGCGTATGATCGGCCCCATCTGGCCAAGATAGGAGTTAAGCAGATTGAAGCTTTCCTTGGGTGTCATCGGTTCGGTTATCTGAGTGCAATTTCTAATATCCGAAAAAAGAATAGTCATGTTTTTTTGGACCTGATCATCCAGACAGACCTCGACGACGGTGTCCATTCCCAGAAATCCGAGCAGTTCGCGAGGGACAAATCGGCCGAATGCGATGTTGGTCCGCTTCAGCACTTCTTTCTGCAGTTCAAGTTTCTTCGCGGTCCCCTCGAGCTTGCGGTACATCTGCGAAGAAAGGATGGCGAGGCTCAAAAACATGGACCCGTCTATGTCAATTTTTGCCGGAAAAGGTATAATTGCCCGTGATGTTTTCCAAAGATACTATTCCATTTGACGCAGATATTCGTTTTTCTGTTCTCGACCAGCAGCTGGTTCCTTTTTACGATATGGACCGGAAGTTTCACTGGCACGAGTGCCTTGAAATATCAATGGTTAAAAAAGGTAGTGGGCGCTATTATATCGAGGACCGCGTATGTTCGGTAACGGCCGGCGACATCGTTGTCATCAACAATATCGAGCCCCATTATCTTGAAGTTGATGAAAACGGCATGCACCAGATGGTTTTTGTGTTTGACCCGCAACTGCTGCACAGAACGGCGGTGCATGACCCCGCTGTGCTTGGCGCAGTGCAAGGTGGCGATGGCGATGCCCTGAAGATTTATTTTGACCGGGGTTCCGATTTCGACAATCGTATTACTGCCTCGCACGCTTTGTACCCGGAAATTGTTGCGAACCTTGATTCTATACACCGGGAGTTTCGTGAGCGTAAGGATGGATGGACAGGCGTCATTCAGGCGCGCCTTATGCTGATTTCACTTCTATTGTACCGGAATCTGCGCAGCTGCCGGATGCCGTCATTTGCACCGGGATCCAAGAAATTGCAACTGGCTAAAATTCAGGAAGTGATGAATTATATTTCTATTCATTACGCAGAAGAGTGCTCCCTGAAGCAGGCGGCAGCTTTGGCTCATATGACCCCGTCCTGGTTTTCGGCTTTTTTCAAACGGGTCAGCGGATGCGGCTTCGTGGAATGCCTTAATCGTGTGCGTATCGAAGCTGCTTGTACGCAGCTTGCCGAAACGGACGCCAAGATCATTACGATCGCGATTGACTCGGGCTTTCCAAGTACCGCTCATTTCAACCGGATATTCCGGAGGCTCAAGGGCATGACACCGTCGGAATACCGGACCTCCCGTTAAAAGCGGCTTTTATACCGGGCAATCCTTCACCGCTTCGCTGAATGCGAGCAGGTTTTCGGGTGGGGTAAATTTCGGAACTTCACAGCCGGCCTGGAGAAACAGCTTGGTTCCGCCGTTCGAGGCGCAAGCCATAACGTTGGCGTACACATCCCGGGGCGTGCCCTGGAGCATGGTTTTGACGGTGTCGACGTTGCCGGCGTAGCTGACACGGTCTCCAAGAATTCTTCCCGCTTCCTCAAAATCGACCAGCTGGTCTATGTCTATAATGTCGGCTCCTGTCTCGGGAAGCAGGGAAAGGAGAGCGGTGATGTTTCCGCAAATATGCAGTTTAGCTTTCGCACCCATTTTGTGGATAGCCTCGATCAGTTCTTTTTCGCGCTCGAAGACATGTGCTTTATACAGTTCCGGACCGATCAGTGAGGCAGCGGCATCTCCGATTCCGATAATGTCCGCGCCTGCATCAACCTGTGCCCGGGCGAACCGTATGGCTTGCTCATTGCAGTTACGCAGGAGCTCCTCGATAAAATCCGGGGTGTCGTACAGATCTGTCATTATTTCGTTGATTCCACGCAGGTCGCAGGCTTCCGCCATGGGGCCTTCGATCCAGCCGAGTATCGGGAATTGTTTGCCTGCTTCTTTTTTGAACAAGGCGCATGCCTTTATACGATCTGCCATGCGGGGGGTGATGGTGGGGTCTACTATTTTGATTTTTTTAAGGTCGCCCAAATCCTTGATGAGAAATTCATGGCAGGCAGGGACATCGTCATGAAGTATGCGTACGTCCCCGCCCCGATCCGCCACTTCACGGAAGGGATCGGATATGGTCGATACCATATCGATGCCGTATTTTTCGCAGCAGATTAGATTTCCTTCGACCAGTCTTCTATAGTCGGTGACATAGTCGCTGTATTTGACACCGATTTCCCGTGCGGCAAACTGCATGATGATATTGGTATTTGGAATGCGGTCTACCGGTTTTCCTGCGATACGGTTCATTACCCGTTCATACTGGTTCATTTTTTAGTCCCCCCTATAATAGTATAGATCATATCCGCCCTGCTTTGGGTCCGCTTGCACAATCCTCGCTTAAAGTGTTGTAATATTATCATGCATTATACCCTCGGGTTAAAAGAAAACGAGATGGAATTGAATTTATTCCAGCCGGTACGCACGTCTTCTCGCGACTTCGGTCAAGCCGAACAGGTGGGTCTTCATTATCATCATGCTTTAGAAATCAACCTGTTCTCGGGTGCGCGGGGAACTGCGCGTATCGGCGGTCAGGCACTCGACCTTGCACTTCATCCGGTACTGGTGGCGCCGCCCGATATGCCTCATGGCTATGACATCCGGAAGGGTGGAGAGGTGCACGTTTTTCATCTTTCCTTTTCCGATTTTCGCCGCATTTTTGGACCGGAATATCTCGAAGCAATGAATCTCGCAGATCTTTCCTGGCTTGAAACAATCCCTTTTCACCATGAACGGTATGCGGCTTTGGAGGAACCGCTCTCGCACATCATGGATGGACTTTCGGCCGGTTCCGGAAGCCGTCTTCATCGCGCGGTTTCCCTGCTTCAGCCAATTTGTGCGGTGCTAGAAATGTTCGCTGAGGCCAGCCGGTATCGGCGATATGACCCGGTGTCCGGCGACCACATGCGGAGAATTATCGAGTTCAGTGAAGCGCATTGGCATGAACCGATAACATTGTCGATGGCAGCTGCAGTTGCCTGCGTTTCGGTTCCCCATTTTTGCCGGATTTTCAAGGCTGCAGCCGGAGTCAGCTATGTTGATTATTTATCACGCCTTCGCATTGAAAAAGCCTGCGCCATGCTCCGCTCTGGGATGCCGGTTACCGTTGTCTGCTTCGAATCCGGCTTTCGCAATCTTTCGTATTTCATTCAGGTTTTCAGACGCCAGATCGGAATAACCCCGGGGCAATTTCTACGTGAAGAGAGGTGAAATTCAAAAGGGTATGTGCAGGTTGCATAAATATTACCAGAACAATCCACTGTATTCAGAATATGTTACTGCGTCGGGCGCCTTCAATCTTTTTCAAGATATCCCTCGCCTCCGTTTCGGTGAAGCTCCGGGTGGTCATATCGTTGGGACAGGGACTTATATCAAGAAGGAGTCCTTCCGGTTTTAATTCGGTTAACAGCGTGTCGATGTCGTCGGGGGCAGCTGAAACATGGATTGTCTTGCCCGCCGCCTGTATTTTTTTTAAGACCGGTAGCCAGTGTTTCGCCGTGGGCTGTCCTGCGCCATAGCACCATTGCACGCCGTCGAGATCGTCCAGTTCGAGGAGGGCATCCAGATGGCGGAGCGCGCCCGGCCCGTCGAGATGAAAAATGGACGCGTCAAGTATGGCTAGTTCAGCCCTGATTTCGCTTTCGACGAATTCCCGGTACATATCGGGCGAGATCATGCCGATGAAGTCGCACGAGGTGACGTACCATTTTCCCGGATGCCAGAGGCCGAGCCAGTTGGTGCTGCCTTTTTGCACGGTCGAGGCAATGCCATGGAGTTCGTCGAGCACTGTCCTGAATCCCGCGAAAAATTGCGCAGAGGCTTTTTTGACTTCTTCGGGATGGTCGTACAAGTCCATGCCTAGTTCCTCGGGCCCACGGAGCGAAACGAGTCCGTCGCAGCCGGGATGGAGGTCGGTGATGCCGACGAAGTAGTCTCCCCGGCAGTCTGCTACGATTGCCTCCGTCATCGCTTTGATTTTTTTCCACCAGGAATTTTCCGGATCAAATTTGAAGTCGGGTGCCTTTTCCCAGTCGTGCAGCACCGGATGAGCCCAGCTCGTATCGCTTCCGAATTCGATGTCCGCTCCATAAAACGCGCCGAAGATATCCGGCCCGAGATTGGGCCACAGGACCGGGTACGCTTCCCCGCCGAAAAAGGTTGCCTCGAAATACGCCCGATTTGCGTCAATCACGAAGGCTGTATTGGTCCAGCATTCCTTCAGATTGGCCGAAGGCAGAGCAACGACGCGTCTGGTGACATCCTCCCGCGTGCCCCGTATGGTCACAAGCGGTCTGTCGTGGTTTTCGAGGTTCCAGTATTCGATATATCGTTTTTGAACCTGATCCCAGTCTTCTTTGAAATGCATTGACACTCCCCGGCGGCCAGTTTTGCTTGACGCCTGCTACCAGCTCAAACATTAACCGAATTTAATTTTAATGGTACGCTTTTTTTTATGGAGTGTACGATGTATTTTATTCTAGCTTAGCCTGTGCCTGTGTCTGGAACGTGAAACAACTTCTTGTTATCACCTTTATTCATTAGGAGACACAGTTTTAAGGACATTCAACGCTTAGATATTTTCGAGGGCAGTCCGGCAATTTCGGCATTAAGTTCACCTTGGTCGGTACCAATCACATACTACAATTAGATTTCGTGAATATTATCCGGATAATATTCACGGTATATGATATAATTCATCATGATTGAACGAAAATATACGGAGCAACTCTGTAAAGAGGCACAGAAACACTCTATCAGAATATAGATCGGCAGTAGACAAGTCGGAAAATCTACTTTGCTGCAAGTAATACGGGAACGCCTTGGTGGCGTTTCAGCGTACTACAACCTGGAAAATCCGCTTCATCTATCCTTGTTCAATGAGGGATATACTTCGTTTATCAGACAGAATTCGGCTCTGTTGGTTTTTATCGACGAGTTTCAATACTGCAAGAATATTTCCTCTATTTTCAAGGCAATCCATGATTTGAATCCGGAAATCAAACTCTACGCGTCAGGTTCGTCTTCTCTTGAAATTCAGGCACACTTAAAAGAGTCTCTGGCTGGTAGAAAAATCGAAAGAAATATTTTTCCGCTCACCTTCGCAGAATGGCTCCAATCGTATGATTCGGCCTTGTTGCCGTTACCGCTTCCCGGGGAAATTTCATCGGTTGATATCGGGGAAAAATATCGCTCTGCCTTGATTCCATTTATACGATTTGGAGCCATGCCGGGTCTGCTTCAATATCAAACAGAAATAGATAAACGGGAATATCTTCATGGAATTTATCAAACGTATATTGCGAAAGATATAAAATCATTTCTGAAGAATGAGTCAATTCTTTCCTTTAGCAAAATGATTTCATATCTTGCGGTACACAATGGAACCCTTCTCAATAAAAACACACTCTCTACCATTTGCGGTGAATCTTCACGACAGATCGACAAGTATATTGATATTCTTGAAGGCACATTCACCATCGCACTTGTTCGACCCCTTTCGCAAAATAAAGGGAAGGAACTGGTAAAAAAACCCAAATATTATTTGTATGACCAGGGTGTGCTAAACAGTATTTTACAAGATTTTCGGGAAAGAACCCTTCGGAAGGACAGCGGTACTATTAACGAGCAATTCGTCTATTGGGAATTACGAAAAAATCTTGATATCAGGTATACCATACACTTTTGGCGAACTTCGGACGGAAAGGAAGTGGACTTTGTTTTGGAAAAAGACAGACAGTACCTGCCGATAGAAGTGAAATCCGCTTGGCCGGAAGGTAAAATTCCTCCCGGGATTCTCCATTTTTTTGCATATTATCCGGAAACTTTACAGGCCTGCGTTCTTTATGACGGTAAGGAAATTACCATCCATCATGGACACCGCACCGTCAATTTTCTGCCTTTATACAAGTCTTCAATGATTACGATGCAATGAAATCACTTTTCCCGGCAAGCCTTATACTATCTCGGCTGCGGCTTGGGCCTGTATCGTGATGCGCATGGCTTCGAGGCACCGGTGTTGGCTTATGGCTGTCCCAGTACGGTTAAGGCAATCGAGGATAAGTGCACCGAAGAAGGGAAAACCTGTTTTGCCGTTGGCATCTATCCGGTGTTCGCCCTTTTTGTCCACCAGGTAGACGCGGTCGCCCTCGGGTGAATTGGCGACATCGATATATTTGCGTATTTCGATGGTGCCTTCGGTGCCGATGATGAAAACCCGTCCGTCTCCCCAGGATCCAAGGCCGTCTGGGGTGAACCAGTCGACGCGGAAGTAGCAGGTAGCGCCGTTGTCTGCTATAAGAGTGCCATCGCCGTAGTCATGAAACAGGGCTTTGTCGGTGTTGGCATAATTCGCCAGGGTACTGTGAGTTACTCTGGCCGTCTCTGCTCCTGAATATGAAAGGAACTGCTCGATCTGATGGCTGCCGATATCGGTGATGATGCCGCCGTTTAGAGAAGGATCGAAAAAATACTCTGGGCGTGTGGCTTTAGCAAGACGGTGCGGTGCGAGAATAGTAACGTGGATAACACGGCCAATAGATCCCTTTTGAATAAGTTGTTCGGCAAGGACTGCGCCTTCAACATGGATGCGTTCACTAAAATAAATGAGGTATTTTCTGCCTGTTCGCTCACAGGCTTTTGTAACTGCTTCGATTTCCGCAAGCTTCAGCATGCCGGGTTTATCAGCAAAATAGTCCTTGCCCGCCTCCATTACGCGCAAGCCCAAACCGGCACGTTCATTGGGCTGAATTGCGCTTGCGATAAGCCGGCATTCGCCATCGCCAAGAATTTCTTCCGCGGAAGATGCCGCGATAGTCTGCGGGTAGGTCTTTAGAAAAGAGGCAAGTTTAACCGGGTCCTTATCCCACGCTTTGGAAAGAGTGGCACCTGCCTCGATAAGGCCATTGCACATACCATAGATATGCCCGTGATCCATCCCGATGACGGAAAAAATGAATTCACCTTCTGCGCAAACCTTTTTGATTTCACCCCGGGCAACCGGGGCATAATTCATGCCGTCTTTTTTTTGCATCATTCTACCTCTTCTATTCCGAGAAACCGTCCGGGGGCGGCTTACTATTCGAGTGTCAGGGCATCACCTTGCAGCGTCAGTTCTGCTTTAAGAACCCGGGTTCCGGTTAACGCTATTGAACGGGCATCGCCTTGGTGCCCACCAACAGTTATATGGTAGGTGCCGGCCTTAAGAACACGGCTACCGTCTGCCATAATTGATGAAAGATCACGGGGGGTCAGGGTGAATGTTACTGTCTTTTCTTCGTCACTTTTTAATTCAAGACGCCGGACACCCCGGAGTTCGCGTAAGGGGAATCCCGTTCCTGCACTGGGGACAGAAACATACAGCTGACAGATTTCTGTTCCCGCGCGATTTCCGTCGTTTCGCACTCGTGCGGTAATTGTATAATTTGCACCAACCGGTATGGATTTAGGCGCTTCCAGGGCGTTATAGGAAAATGTGGTATAGGAAAGACCATATCCAAAGGGATATAAGGCTTCCCCGGTAAAATAACGGTACGTCCGACCCTTCATGGAGTAATCGATAAAATTGGGCAAGTCCGCATCACTGTGATAGAAAGTTACGGGCAGTCGGGCCGAAGGTGAAAAGTCCCCAAAAAGCAGCGATGCTATGGCATCGCCCCCCTGTGCACCGGGATACCAGGCTTGAACAATGGCCTGAATGCTTTTTTCGGCATGACCGAGAGTTAATGCACTGCCGGCTAAAGATACAAGAATGAGCGGGGTTTTAGACTGTTCGGAAGCTTGAATAGCCGCAGTCAGTAGTTTCTTCTGGCTTTCTGGAAGATCGAGTCCCCGCTTATCACCGGCTGCATATTCGTTGGACGCATCCCCTTCTTCACCTTCAATAGTGGAATCCAAACCCAGACAAAGTACTGCGACATCCGCATGTTTTATTGCGGAAACGGCTTCCGATAGTCGGTCATCGGCGCGTCCCAAATTTTCCACCCTGTCCTTGTACAGATGGCTTCCTTCCGCGTAGAAAATTCTGGTTCCCGGTGCCGCCGCCTGGCGAATGCCGCGGAGAACCGTTATCGGGTCCGAGGGTGTTCCACTGTAATTACCCTTTAACACCGTAACGCTGTCCGCATTCGGACCGATTACCGCAATGCTCGTTACGTTAGAACGCTCGAGAGGCAAGAGGTTGTTTTCATTTTTAAGAAGAACAAGAGTCTGTTTGGCAGCTTCGAGGGACAGCGCTTTGTGTTCCGCGCAATCTACCACAGAGTACGGAATGTGTGTATACGGGTTGCTTTCTTCCGGATCGAACATCCCGAGTTTTATTCGCGTAGCCATTAATCGTTCTGCAGAACGGCGCACCCATTCTTCTTTAATCAACCCCGCCTTATATGCTTCGCCGAGCATACGGTAGCAACATCCACAGTTCAGGTCACAGCCACGCTCCAAGGCAAGGGCAACAGAATGGAGGGGAGATTCAGTAACTTTATGGTGTTCGTGGAAATCCTTGATTGCCCAGCAATCCGAGACGACGTGACCCTGAAAGCCCCATTCCTTACGAAGAATTGTATCCAACAAAAGCAGGCTTCCACAGGCCGGCTCGCCATTTACCCGGTTGTAGGCACCCATGACGGATTCTACCCCCGCCTCCTGTACCAGATCACGAAAGGCGGGAAGATAGGTTTCGCGCAGGTCTTTTTCGGTAACTACCGCGTCAAAAGAATGACGCAGGTTTTCCGGCCCGGAATGAACGGCAAAATGTTTTGCACAGGCTGCCGCCTTTAGGTAACGGGGATCATTGCCTTGCAAGCCCTTTACAAAAGCTACCCCGAGTCGAGCGGTTAACCAGGGATCTTCTCCATAGGTTTCATGGCCGCGTCCCCACCGGGGATCCCTGAAAATATTGATATTTGGCGACCAGAAGGTCAGGCCTTTATAAATATCTCTGTCTCCCTCCCCGGCGGCTTCATGGTACTTGGCTCTGCCTTCATCGGAAATTACCGCAGCAACTTTGAAAACCAGATCCGGATCGAAGGTTGCAGCCATTGCGATTGCTTGGGGAAAAACCGTTGCCGTTCCCGCTCGGGCAACGCCATGCAGAGCTTCGTTCCACCAATTATATTCCTCGACTTCAAGGTGCGGAATCGCCGGGGCATCATATTGTAATTGTCCCATCGCCTCTTCAAGGCTCATGCGGGAAACCAAATCTTTGGCACGTTCTTTGATATCAAGTGCGGGATTTTTATAGGGCAGTGTATCCTTCAAAATGTGCTCCTCTCGCCGTTTCCACCAATTCCATCAATCGTTTGCCATAACGAATGTAGGTTGCGGCTTTTGCCTCTTCGCTGGAGACAAAGTCACCTTCATGATGCACGATTTCCATGTGGGGTTCAATTGAAAGGAAACCTGTCCATTTGGATGCGACCACATCTTCAATAATTCGGACTATATCGCCGTTGCCCTCACCAGGGAGGGTAAAGCGGGCCTTGGGAAATATGCCGTCGGTAGGGCCGACATAGATAGCATCCTTGATGTGAATATGTTTAATAAAAGGCTTTACGTGACTGTAAAAATCCCAGGAACTCTGCAATTGGGTAGGGGTTCTCCGGTCAAAAGTGAAGGGTGGATTCCCGGTATCAAAGACGAGCGCAAAGGAGGGAGATTTGATAGCATCTACAAGATGGAGCGTATGTTCCCAAGATTGCCCGCCGAAATTCATGCAGTTTTCGTGCAGGTAAGTGATGCCGGCTTCCTCGCACATCCGTACAAGAATAGAAAGTTTTTCGATGACCAGTTTCTGGATACGGGGGCTGTCAGGTGCTTCGTCCTTGACGACTGCAAAGCTCATTCCACGAATCAGCTTGGTACCGAGCCGCTGCATCCGGGGGATTGCCCGTTTAAGCTCTGCAATACTCTTCTGAAAATCTTCTTCCTTGCGTGGGTCCTTTGCCCAGTTTGCCACTGCGCTTCCAAAGCAGTCGATCCTGACTCCGGAGCTTTTCAGTGCGTCCTCTACTTCATCAAATTTGGAATCATCTATATCGGTGAGATTTACGCCGTCTATATTTCGCGATTCAATTGATGTCCAGCCCAAAATTTTTGTAGCTGCAATTTGGCCCTGTATTCCCGCGGCTGCTTCATCCGCAAAGCCGGTGTATTGAATAGACATTTATTCTTTCCTTTATTTTTTGTAGGATCGTGCAAAGTCGTCAGCGTTCGTGGAAAAATCCTGAACCGCTTTAACGAACCGCGACTCTTTCTGTAAAGTTTGCAGTTTTTGTTCAAATAAGCCTTCCTGGAGCGGCAGGGTGACCGTTTGCTTTTCCAGGGCTGCATACATTATGGCATTATCTAGGGTAACCATATTAATGCCTTCCCGCGCATCAATGCGAGGGGCCCGACCTTCCCGAATGGCGGCGGCAAAATCTTCCAGCACTATGCGATGGTTGCCGGTCATGGGGCCGTCCACCGGTATTTCCAGCTCTTCACAAGGGAGTGGCTCCCAAGGGGAAGTAGCTTCTGCTAGATGGGTGAGCATGGATGTAGCATTCCGGGAAAAGAAAAGCTTTCCCTTCTCGCAGATCAGCTTTCCATTTTCACCCACAAACTCCAGCCGATTACTGCCAGGAGCCTCTGCGGTAGAGGTGATAAAATGCCCTACCATTCCGTTGTCGTATTCAAGGTAGGCGGTCACTTCGTCTTCTACTTCTATATTGTGGTACTTGCCAAGACCTGCAAAGGCAGTAACGCGGGAGGGCATACCGACAAACCATTGAAACAGGTCAAGATTATGGGGGCATTGATTCATAAGGACGCCACCGCCTTCCCCTGACCAGGTTGCGCGCCAGCCGCCTGAATTATAATAAGCCTGAGTACGGAACCAGTCGGTAATAATCCAGGAGGTTCTGACTATCCTACCCAGTTCGCCTGAATCAATCATGGACTTGGCCTTCATCCAGTTTCCCTGGGTACGCTGCTGGAACATGGCGGTATACACAAGTTGTGGATGCTGTGTTTTTGCTTTTTCATAGGCAGCATTCAAAGCCTTTGCTTCCCGTACCGTTACGGCGATTGGCTTTTCGCTTAGGACACTGATTCCTTTTGTAAAGGCTTCCATCGCAATGGGGGGATGATAAAAATGCGGAGTTGCAATGACAATGCCATCGGGTTTTTCCTTTTCCATCAATATGCCTGCATCGGAATAGGCAGGAACCGAATAGGTAGATGCTGCGGCTGCAAGCCTGTCCGTATCGGTATCGCAAACGGCTACCAGCTTCACCCCTTCCATATTGGAAAGTTCTTTTAGATGCTGGTTTCCCATGTTTCCTGTCCCAACCAAGGCTATCTTGGCAAAGTCTTTCATTTTTACTCCTCTTGTCGTTAAAGTTATTAAAAATGCTCTGATGAAAAACGGGACATAAAATCGGTAGCTAGATCAGTTACCCAGACCAGACAGTCCGTACCCTGCATCTCCCTATTCAGGCGATCCCGAGGGAAGGGCTGCACAGGAATATCCTGGACTCGATTGATGCATTCGGTGTGGGCTATACTTGCGGTAATACCACAGGGCGCAATTGTGTGTTCACGAATCGCCTTGATCATGGTATAGATTTTCTTAAACGGTTCTGCATCCGGATTACCATATATTTTTATTGTTCCATCATCAAAGTGGGCTTGCAAAATCATATCTTTACCCATTGTGACTTCAGCATGTTCAAAGCGGAAGTGCAGCCGCGGATCTACTGTATCGTGAATGGGATGAGCCACGTATAAACATAATTCCGTTCCATTTGCAGTAAAAACCTGCAGGGCAGCAGTATCATAATTTTCAATTTCATTAGCCCTGTACAATTCTGCTGTAAGTGTTTTTGCTGCGCTGCTTGTATGCATGGAATCGCCCAATAGAAAAAACATATTATGTAAATAATGCGCCATTCCGTTATTAAGGGGGCTATCCAAAACCCAGGTGCCTGCTTCGGTCTTGATGCGGCCAGCCCAAGAATTGCGTGTGTAATATGAATGGGCCCTTGGCCAGAGCACGAGACTTTTGAACAGGATCGGCTTTCCGAATACGCCTGAAAGAATATCTTTTTTAAGTGAAAGAATCGGGTCTGAAAAAGACCACTGATATCCGATCCCGACTATCTTCCCGGAGAGCCTTTCTGCTTCCAGCATTTCGGCGGCATCGCCGGTACGAACACAGAGCGGTTTTTCCAGCAGTACGTTAGAGCGATGAGCCAAGGCCAGACAACACAACTCTTTATGGAGATGTATCGGAGCTGCAATAATAACGAGGTCCGCTGTATTCTTCTCGTAAAAAGAAAAGAGATCAGGATACAGGGGAACACCCGCGGCGTGCAGGTCCGCCAATTTGGGGCATCGCTCCGGGTATGCCTCTATTGCGGCGACAAAAACAGCCCCGCTTGCCTCATCAAGATTCAGGAGTTGATCCACATACAAGCTGCCAAAGCCGCCAATTCCGACGAGCGCAATTTTTATATGTCTTTCACCAGATTCCATTTTGATATCAACCCTTCATGCCGGTAGTGGCGATTCCCTGCGTGAGATATTTCTGGAAGGCGATAAAAAGTACTATCACCGGTACAATTGAAAGGAAGCTCATTGCATAAATAGCTCCCCAGTCAGTCATGCCGGAAGGATCGGAGAACGAACGGAGCGCAAGGGAAATGGTGTAGAGCTTGGGTGAGTTCAAATAAATTAACGGCGTGAGGAACTCGTTCCATGTCCAGTAGAATGAAAAAATAGAAGCGGTGAACATTGCCGGCTTGAGCAAGGGTAACAATATTTCGACAAATAGACGCAGTTTTCCGCAGCCGTCGATTTCTGCAGCCTCGTCAAGATCGTTGGGAATCCCCCGGATAAATTGCACAAACATGAAGATAAAGAAAGCCTGTCCAAAAAGGCGGGGAACCAGCAGGGGCAGAAAGCTATTAAGCCACCCGAGCTTCGCAAATACGATGTACTGCGGAATGATCTGTACCTGGGTAGGTAGCATGAGGGTCGCAAGCATACAGGCAAACCAGAATTTTTTTCCGGGAAAATTGATACGCGCAAAACCGAATGCAATGATGGCGGATGACAGGATGGCGAGTAGAGTTCCGAGTCCGGCGTAGATAAAGGAGTTTCTATAAAACCAGGCAAAGGAAACGCCGCCGAATCCCTTCCAGCCGTCGGCGAAATGTTTCAGTGTTGGCTGAAGAGGGAAAATTGCGAAAACACGGGTCCATAACTCGGAATCGGGTTTGAACGAGTTTCCCGCGAGCCATAATATCGGATATATCATGAGAAGGCCGAAGAGACTCGCACTAATATGAAACGTTGCTGAATGTATTTTGTGTCTGATTTTCTGGTTGATCCGCATTATTTCCCCTCCGATTCATAAAAGACCCAACGGCTTGATGTCTTAAACACAACGATAGACAGCAGGGCAACGACGGTAAGCAAAAGCCAGGCCATCCCCGATCCGATTCCCATGCCAAAATCCTCAAAGGCCCGCTTGTATAAATACAGGGCGAAGAAGTTGGTCGAGTCGATGGGGCCACCACCAGTGATAATAAGGGCGGGGGTAAATACTATAAAGCCATTGATCATTTGCATAACAAGGTTAAACAAGATTATCGGGGTTAACATGGGAAGGGTGATTTTGAAAAATTTACGTATTCCTCCGGCACCATCGATATCTGCAGATTCATATAGTTCTGTAGGTATCTGTTTAAGGCCTGCAAGAAATATCAACATAGGGCTGCCAAACTGCCAGGCGGCAAGCAGAATTAAACTCCAGATAGCAAAGCGCGGATCTCCCAGCCAGACGGTACCGCCCTTTCCACCAAGCAGCACGATAAACGAATTAAGGAGACCCTCCCCACCAAATATCTGGCGCCACATAACGGCAACAGCCACACTTTCACCAATAACAGAAGGCGCGTAATATATAGCACGATACAGGCCCTGTACCTTATGTTTACTATTGAGTGCCATAGCTATAAGCAGGGCAAATGCCAAGCGAAGCGGAACGGCGAATATTGCATAATATAAAGTTACCCGGACGCTATTCCAAAAACGCAGGTCTTTGAAAAGCATAAACTTGTAGTTTGCCAACCCCACCCATTCTGGTGGTGAAAGCAGGTCATAGTCGGTAAAGGAAAGGAAAAAACTGGCTACTATGGGAATGAGGGTGAGGGTAAAAAAACCAAAAAGCCAGAGTCCGATAAAACAATAGCCAGCGATAAAATCTGATCTATGGCGTTTTTTAGCCAAACTTCGATGTGGTACGGTCGGATTAGTTGGCTTCACAGGTCCTCCAAGGGAATGAGGAGGGAGCCTGCTCCCTCCTCCTATTACTGAATCTACTTCGCTAGAATAACACTTGCCTGTTCACGCAGAATTTTTACCGCATCTGCTACCGGCAATACTCCGTACATAACCTTATCGAAATTAGGTTTGTAAACATTATTGACGATTTCGGTATGTCCAACCGGATCGGGCGGAGGAATGGGGCTTGAATCTTTGGCTACACGTGCAACGTACGCAAATACTTCCTGTGTGACCGGGGGTAGCTGGGGAGAAAGGGCTTCTCTCACCTTGGTCATTATCGGAACGCCGCGTTCCGCCATCAGGATCTTGTTTGCTTCCGGATCGTTCACGAAGAAACTGATGAACTTTGCCGCTTCGACCTGCTGTTTGCTCTGTGAAGAGATCGAGAAGAACATGGAAGGCTTGAGGTAATTGGAAGCAGGACCATTCTTCGTGAGTCTGGGCAGATGGGTAAGGGCAAATTTGCGATTTCCACCGGCAGCGGAAGATACCGCCACTACCTGATTGCTCCACATAAATTCCATGGGACTCTTACCTGTTACGATGGGCATGAGCTGTACGTTTCCGGCAGCCTCTCCGTAGGTGGACTGAGAATCGGCCTTATTCGGGACAATACCGTCCTTGACCATGCCGAGTAATCGATTTAGATAATCGATAAAGAGTTGGTCATTGGTATAGCCCAGGGACTTTCCATCTTTGGCATAGGACCACTGTCCATTGGAGAAATAAAGGCTCTTCCAGAGCTGTTCGTTGTCAAGACCAATACCCATACCATACGTGCCGAGTTTATCGTGCAGGGTACGTGCAGTCTTTTCAAATTCTTCCCAAGTCCAGTTCTGGGGGGGAAGGGGAACGCCGGCTTTTTTGAATGCATCCACATCCAGAACGATGGTCTGGGAATTGGTACCCAGGTTCAACCCATACAGTTTTCCACCGATTCGTCCGGAAGCTATCTGGCTTTCGGTGGTGTCGCTCAAGTCAAGGGTTTTGGCCTTGGCAAAATCATCCATCGGAACAAGCAGTCCACGGGAGGCCCATTCATCGATACGGGCATAGTCCTGCTGCATGACGTCCGGTAGCTGTCCGCCGGCTGCCATAGTGGTTACCTTGATCCAATAGTCGCCCCAACCTGCAAATTCATAGGTGATAGTCACATTTGGATTTTTCTGCATGTACAGTTCGATGACCTTGATCGTTCCCTCATGGCGGGCCTGAGACCCCCACCAGGTTACCTTCAGCTCGACCTTCTTGGCTGGTGCGTTTTTGGCTCCCTGGTCCTTTGAGCCTGCTGCAAATACGACGCCCGCAATGAAAAATGCGGCTACTACGACAAATACTTTCTTCATCTCATACCCCCTTGTAAGTTGGCCGGCATACGCCGACTTTTTGGATGTTCCTTGATTGAATTAACTTAAGGATAGCACTGGAATTTCATACCAGATAGTTGTCATTAAACCAGAAAACAGGGTCATTTGGTCAGAACGCTTTACAGAATTGAATTCTAGTAGCTATACTATGTAGGTGCTAAAACTTTTGATAGTTGATGATGAATACGAAATACGCAGTACTCTTGCGACGGCTTTTCCTTGGGAAACGTGTGGCTTTATAGTCGCAGGACAGGCGGAAAGCGTCGCTACGGCTATAGCACAGGTTGAAAAAAACAAGTTTGATGCCGTACTCTGCGACATACGAATGGGCGGGGGCAGTGGTCTGGATTTTGCACGCTGGTCGCGCGAGCATAATCATACGTACCGGATAGTCTTTTTAAGCGCCTACCGAAAATTTGAATATGCCCAGGAGGCACTAGCCTATGGGGTACGCAGTTATATCGTGAAGCCGCCCGATCTGGCCGAAATAATCAGAGTGTTTTCTGAAATCCGGACCGAAATCGAATCGAGCACCGGATCGTGTTGTGGTTCCGACTCTGTGCTGACCATCATTAAAACCTACATCGAGGGGAATTATGCCAACGCTTCAATCGAGGCGGCTGCCAATCTGGTTAGAATGAATTCACACTATCTGAGTACGTATTTCAAGGAAAAAAGCGGGCAGACCTTTTCCACTCTTTTACTGGAGACTCGTATGATGAAGGCGTGCGAGATGTTGAAAGAGGGACGTTATAAAACAAACGAGATTGGTGTAATGGTCGGTTATTCGGACCCTAAAAATTTTGTGCGGGCCTTCAAGCGTTGGGGAGGAAAGTGCCCCAGAGAATACAAAATCCAGGATTCTTAACAGGGATATTCCAATACAATACTTGTGCCTAGACCCAAACTTGAATTAATTTCATATGTAGCATTCGCCCCATAACGGAGGATCATGCGTCTGCAGGTATTAACCAAGCCGATGCAATCATTTTCTACTTTTTCGGATAAAATCATGCTTTCAAGTTGCTGAACCTTTTCTTCGCTCATGCCGGAACCGTCATCGCTCACCTGTATACGTACCCGATCATCTTTCAAGTGACATTGAACAACGATATGAATTGGACGATCGAGACCCCGCAAGCCATGATCGATCGCATTTTCTACCAGAGGTTGAATACACATACGCTGGCTGACACAATCAAAGACGGCGCTGTCTATATCCCATGATAATTCAAATGTATCTTTATATCGATATTCCTGTATTGCAACATAGCGCTTGGTATGTTCGATTTCTTCGGCAAGAGTCTGTTCCTTTGAGGGATCGGAAAGAGAGTATTCCAGAATCTTGGAAAGATGATCGATCATGCGGGTTGCATCATTCGGGCCGCCGGTGTATTGCATCGTTTTAAAGGAAATGGTTGTCAGCACATTGAACAGGAAATGGGGATTCATCTGGCTCTGCAGGGCAAGGAGTTCGAGGGCTTTTTGCCTCAGTTCTTTTTCGTTCAAGCGAACTCGCAAGAATCGGCTTTCAACAAAGGTCTTTAGAATAGAATACACGAGATAATGAAGCCCCTCCCCTGCCGGTAATTCCACCTGAGGTAAGGGCTGATTATTTTCTGCGGCACGAATTATATCGACCACCGCAGCTATATTCTTGAAATTCCGACGGCTTAAAATATATGCAGATAAAAAACCCATAGCCAAAGCGACAAGAAAGATAAGGCTGCTTGTAAAGGCCAAAGTTCTGGGGAGTCGGTAGTACACTTCGCGTGATGAAGCAGAAATCAGAGTAAAAGGATACTTCGTTAAAGTTATTTCGTTGTATACCGGGTTCGTATCCTGTAAATCTCCACTCTCGAAAACAATGGAGCCATCCATCGAGCGGAGCTGAATAAAACCACCGGTTCGTTTTGCATCCTCTACCAGCATTTTTTTTAAATAACTAATATCGATATTTGCTACAATCATTCCATTGTACTGGAAACTTCCTGCGTACAACATATTTCTATACAGTGTAAGAATATTATAGCTTAGAGGAAAATCCATGAGAGGATGGACTTCCCGAACCTTCATCATGGCACCAATTTGATCGCGGTCATTCTTCCAGTCATCAATCCAAGCCGCATCCGAAAACGATGTTTTCGGGACAACACCTACGGAACTGACCGCCAGGTATTCCGTATTTCCACGTACATATACATACATGGACTGAAGAAAGGGTCTGGTATTGACGGCCATATTTAAAGTGGTAAAAAAGATATTTCTCGCTAAAAGGTCCTCATAGGTATCTATATTTCCACGCAGGCTCCTATGTGCCGTAGTAGAAAATTCAGGATCGGTACTCATTCCAAGAACAACCGAATCAGTTTCAGAGAGAAGTGACTCGAGCAAGTCTCTCGCATGGCGGAGCGAGGCAAAATTTGTAAGGTTTGCTTCCCGAACAGCATAGCCATACGAGAGCAAAATCGAAACCAGGCCAAGAATAAAGAAAACTGCCGCAGGCAAAAGTGCTGCGGCAAGATAGGAGCGAAAAAGACGTTTCTTAAATTGCTCGTTTATTTCCATGGAACCGTGTTGTCTGTCATTTCTGTAAACAAACTGCGCGCATCCTTCAGGGAAAGTTTTTGAACCTGGCTGTCGTTGATAAAAACACGGAAGGCCTTTTCAAGATCCCGTTCCAGGGTTGCCTCGAGAATGCCTTCTTGATTTTCAATATGCCGCAGGGTCAAATTGCGCAGTGCGTTTGGCATGCCCTGTGTGACGATGGGCTGCACACTGTCCCTGCAGAAGAAGGCATTGGTTTCTACTACCGCATCCCGGGGGAGGTCCGGCATTTGACCGTAGTTGGGAAGATTGACATTGGTCACCAAATTCCCCAAGCCGAGGAGGGCTTTTATCTGACGGATTCCTTCTTCCCCGGAGTTTTCCGGTATCAATTTTTCGCTTCCATTCCTATACGCAAGACTTTTGCGCTTTAACTCTTCCCGCATTTGTATGCGAAGGGATACCGGCGTAAGCGTAAATTTCCAGGCTTTAACTTGTTCGGGATTCGCAAGGTACCAGGACGGCGGACAGAATTCTGCAAGATGCCGGTCGCCTGCTGCGGCGATGCATTGATAGCGCTTGAATAAATCCATCTTTACCCGTTCGCAGGACTCAAACACACTATTCAGCCAGTTTTTGTCTCCGCCGCCTTCAAAACCCTTCTCTGCATGTTCTGCAACAAATCTTTCATACAAGGGAAAGAGATCTATATCGTGCCAGGTTGCTTTGTCAATCCAGGTAAAATGATTGATGCCGATAACACGGGTGATTATGTCTTCCCGTTTCACCTCTTTTCCCTTGGCCAGTCCGGAATTTTCAAGTATTGTTTTTAATAGTTTTTGAGTCCCGAATACTTCATGGCAACAGCCAAAAGCTTTGATCTTGGGAAACACCTGATAGAGTGTACGGGTACAGATGGACATGGGGTTCGTATAATTCAAGACCCAGGCATCCGGAGCCCACGACCGTATAGCCTCCGCAATAGTCTGATAGAGCGGAATAGTGCGCAGGGCCCGAATCAGCCCACCCGGTCCAACAGTATCCCCCACCGATTGATAAATACCGTACTTTTCAGGTGCATGCACATCCGTTTGCATCTCCGTAAAATCACCGGGAAGGATCGAGATAATAACAAAGTCACTTCCTTCGAGCGCCTTTTGCAAGGAAGCCTCTGCCTTGAAGGCCCAACGTCCCTTGTTGTGCTCCTGCATTACCTGGTTGCCGATGACTTCGTTAGCCTGTGCGGCTTCGAACTGGATATCATAGAGGTGAATGGTGCCTGCGATTTCTTTTTCAAAGGCCAAGTCCTTTATAAGTACCCAAGCCCAGTTGCGTGAACCGCCCCCGATATAACAAATTTTCAAATTATTTTTGTCCGCTTTCATAGAATCTCCTGCTCTTTCCGGTTCGTTCTGTACATATTTGGTCGAAACCTTCAGTTTGTCAACGTATTTTTTTCTTGACGAGAAGAAAAAATCATGGTTTACTAGTTGCATGCAACAAATGCATCTCAATGCAACAAAATTCGAGGTTACTAATGTATGATATTCCCGCAATACTCTGTGCTCCTGCTCCTTTTGGTCATCGGGAAGCACCCAACCGCTTTCTTGCCCAGCCCATGGAGGGCAACGATGGAGAAAATGGCGGCTGCCCTTCCGCACGTACCATAGCGCGGTATGGAGCTCTTGGAAAGGGGAAATGGGGCGTTACGGTTGTAGAAGCGGTATCGATAGTTCCCGACTGCCTTGCCCGGGTGAATCAGCTTATCCTGGAAGATAAAAATCTGGAAGGTTTCAAGCGCCTGGTAGGTGCCTACAAGGAAGCAAATCCTGATGGCCTACTCCTTATACAGATTACTCATTCGGGACGGAAGGGTGGTGCAGGAACCATTCCCTGCGTTCTCAACGAGCCTGTGCCCGTGGGGGCTCGCCTACTCGGTACACCGGAGCTTGAAGCATTGCCAGATTGCTTTATCAAGGCTGCACGCCTTGCAGAAGCGGCGGGGGCAGACGGTATCGATTTTAAGTTTTGCCATGGATACCTGGGTGCAGAAATGCTGCGCCCGACAAATCTGCGGAGTGATGGCTGGGGGGCAACCTTTGAAAATCGCACCCGACTCCTGCGGGGTTGCGTCCCTGCAATTCGAGCCGCTTCAAAATCTTCATTTCTAATAGGTTCCCGCATTTCTATGTATGAAGGTATCCGGGGAGGCTGCGGGACTGCTTCCCCTGATGAGCTGGTAGAAGATTTATCCGAAATGAAAAAAGTGATCCTTCTTATGGCACAACTCGAAATGGACTATATCAACGTTTCGGCGGGCATCCCCGGTGAGACCTCTGAAATCACGAGACCGGTGCCTGCTGCACGCTGGTTTTATCTGGATCATATCCGGTATGCCAAATTTGTCATGGAAACCCTGCATCCGTTATCAGGAAAGAAGCCCACCGTCATTCAGTCGGCCTTTTCCCTTTTAAAAGCCGATGCACTCACTCTGGCTGCCGAATGTATCACCAAAGGATACAGCGACTTTGCTGGTTTTGGTCGGCAGCAATTTGCCGATCCGGAAACCCCGGCCAAGCTCTTTGCAGGTGAAGAACCACGCTGGTGTGCTGCTTGTTCGGGTTGTTCGCGCCTCATGGTCAAGCAGGTAAATGACGGCTGTACCCTCTACGATTCCTATTATAAGGCTCTCCTTTCCTCTGGAACCGGGGCCTAGGAGTATGGTAAAACCGGCACGCAAGGTTACCGTCTATGATTTAGCCAAGGAGCTCGGTCTTTCGACAAGTACCGTCTCCCGGGCCTTGGACGAATCAGACCTTATCGGATCTGAAACACGTTCACTGGTGTTAGCCGCGGCTAAGCGTCTAGGCTATGCACGAAGAACTATTCGCAGGCCAGAATCCCGTTCAATAGTGACAATCAAGCTCTACATCCCGGAAAGCCGTGATGCGTATGTTCACCTTTTCTATGACGTTGCCGAACTCATCGATGGCATCCAGCGCGGGTTTGGGGATGTACGCCTCAATATCGTAACCAGTCTGAACGATGGTTCCGATGTTTCCTTTGCGGCAAAAAAAACGGGCAGCATGGATGCGGCTGTTTTTGCTTTTACAGAGGCAGATGATTTCCTGTATGAACGATATGCCGAACGCGGAGCACCAGTTATCCATATCAATCGTATTAATGCGGAGCGAAATTATGTCGCGGTTGATAATTACCTTGGTATGGAGACCCTCCTTCGTAAAGTTGTGGATTCGGGAAAAAACGTAAAGCCCTGTTTTCTCGGCTTTACCCCCGTTGCTTATATTTCACGCGAGCGTCGAGCCGGCTTGCTGGGCGCCGCTTCCAAACTGGGAATCTCCCTAAGCGCAGAAGATTGTTTTGAATTTGACAGCATTGCTGCACTCGACGGAAATTTTGTCCGCTCTCTCCCTGAACGCGGATACAATGCCGTTTTTTGTTTTAACGATCTTGTTGCGGTGCATGTGTATAATCGTGCCCTGCGCGAGGGACTGGATGTTCCACGCGATTTTATGTTGACCGGATTTGATAATGCCCCTGTTCTGGATCTTGCCCCGCGCCGTATCGATACTATCGATTTTTCAATAAGAGAGTTAGGTCACAGAACCGGAACCTGGCTAAAGTCGCGTCTTATCGACCGCACCGAGGTGGCCCTGCGCATGACGCTGGCGGGCGACTATGTGCGTGGTGAAACCATCGGATCGGCAAAATGAAAGTCTGTAAACCTCTTGTCGTCGCAGGGCTTTCTATTCCCGTCCAACGCTGCGGTGTCCTGGTTATTGGATCGGGAGCAGCTTCGCTTGCCGCCGCAGATAGGCTTTCGGCTCTTGCCGCACAGGCAAGCAGCGAAACCATCGCCTCCGATACAGTTATTGTTACCGAATCTCTGGCAGGCGGAACATCGCGCAACACAGGCTCGGACAAACAAACCTATTATCGTCTTTCCATGGCTGATCGGGCGGGAGATTCTCCCTACGAGATGGCAGAAGCCCTGTCCTCCGGCGGTGCAGTGCATGGTGATATAGCACTGGCGGAAGCCCTCGGCTCTGCCGAAGCATTTTATCATCTTGTTTCTATCGGGGTTCCATTTCCCATGAATGAATCGGGCGGCTATGTCGGGTACAAGACCGACCACGATCCCCGTAAACGCGGCACTTCGATTGGTCCCTATACATCAAAGTCCATGGTAGAACATCTTCTCTGTGAAGTCCGTTCCCGCAATGTCCCTATAATGGAAGGGCTGCATGCCATTGCCCTGCTTGCGGAAAGACCCCGGGGAGAAAATCCCGGCCGGGTTTTCGGAGCCTTCTTTATCGATGAAAGACGGATTGGCGAAGCCACCCATGGCATACAGCTGATAGTAGCCGATGCGGTGATCTTCGGGGTTGGAGGACCTGGCGGGCTGTATGGCGCCTCTGTATACCCCAAGGTTCATTCAGGCGCTATCGGGCTTGCTATAGAAATTGGCGCAGCCTGTGCCAACCTGACTGAAAGTCAATTTGGTCTAGCTTCCACCCAGTTCCGCTGGAATGTTTCGGGAACATATCAGCAGGTTATCCCCCGTTATGTCTCTATAGGCGAGGACGGAGATGAAGAAGAATTTTTGACGCCCTTCTTTGCCAGTCCCGGCAAGCGGGACAGTGCTGTATTTCTGAAGGGGTACCAATGGCCCTTCGATCCGCGCAAAGTAGTCGGCGGGTCCTCTTCCCTGGTTGATCTTCTGGTACATCGGGAACGAGTGCAACGGGGCAGAAAAGTGTATATGGACTTTACCCGTAATCCGTCTGCCTGGGACCCTGCTCATCTTGATGAAGAAGCGAGAATCTATCTTGAACGTTCAGGAGCCCTGGAAGGGCGCCCCATCGATCGGCTTAAAACTATGAACCCTCTCGCTATCGAACACTATCAAGCGAATGGTATCGATTTAAACCGGGATCTTTTGGAAGTAGCGGTATCCGCTCAGCACAACAATGGGGGACTGGCAGCGGACCATTGGTGGGAATCCATAAATATTGAACGCCTGTTCCCGGTTGGAGAGGTTAACGGTTCGCATGGGATCTATAGGCCCGGAGGAGCCGCCCTCAATGCAGGTCAGGTTGGTGCGCAGAGGGCCGCGCGGAAGATTCTGGGCTCGTATGCACAGGCAGATCTTTGTGAAACCGATTGGCGGCATGCTGCCGAGCAAAAGATGAGCGAATTACTGGGCTTGGTAAATTCGGCCTTAGTTGCAGGTGCGGCAAATCCTTCAGTTGAATCCCGGCAAGCCTCTGAAAATGAGGGCCTTAACCTAGACTCGTGCCAAGCTGAGTTCCAGGAGCGAATGGACTGCCATGCCGGCATACTTCGTTCGGCACAAGAAGCCCGCTCTGCTGCGGATCAGGCTCTCAAGCAGGTTCTGCATTTTTCACATATCAAATTTAGTTCGGTAGATCAGTCTGTGTCGTATTTTAAGCTACGCCAACTTTCCTTAGCCCATGCAGCTTACCTTGAAGCTATTGCAAGTTATGTAGAAGCCGGAGGCGGATCTCGCGGTTCAGTCCTGGTCACAGGACCCGCTGGTGACACGCTCCATCCGGGCCTTAGCAAAGAATGGAAATCACTTAGAGAAAAAAAAGAATTATCTCGATTTTTGCAGGAGCTTCACTTTGACGGTGTGTCATTTTCAACTCGCTGGGAACCGTGCAGACCTATCCCGGAGTCTGACGACTGGTTCGAAAATGTCTGGCGCGCCTTCCGTGAAGGTGCGATTTATAAGCGCGGCAGATGCAAGCCCCCATCCACATGAATTACCGAACCGGTAGAATAGACCCAGTCCCCTTCCAGGAGTGACCGCACGGCCCGCCCGACATCGGCTGCTGTTCCCCAGCGTTTCTGCGGGACCAGGCCCTCTGCGATAAGCGCATCGTACTTCTCTTTTACGGCAGAGGTCATGTCGGTAGCCATGATGC
>JBBRWY010000016.1:0-57852 GCA_038248875.1 Treponematales bacterium | reverse complement strand
CCTAAGATAGTAATTACTTCTTTTCGTGTAGATCCTATACCTATTTTATCAAGAGTTGTAGCATTTATATTTATTGTTGATATATAAATTATTCGGTTTTGGTTGTTCCAACCAATTTGAGTATCATTCTCTTCATATCCATTAAGATCACCAATTTTAATTTCAAAGAAATTATCTATTAAATCCAAATTTGTTTTTGTAAGAATGTCACCATCTACAATTTGGCCAATACTCCATTTTTTGTCGAGAATTAACAATTGGTTTACAGACTCTAATTTTGTGTTAATACCTTTTGTTACTATTGTTTGCTCAGATATTTTTTTATCATTTATCGAACTTTTCTGGGCAAAACAACTTGTAAAAACAAATAACACAATAAAAAATGAAACAACCTTATTTACCATAATTAGCACTCCTTATAATTCATCTTCCTAACCGCATAATAAACATCCTTAGCAAAATATGAATAAATTTATTTAGGTAAAATGTTTAATGGGTTTTGAGGAATTCCATCTTTACGAATTTCATAATGAAGATGTACTTGACCAGGAGCACCTATAGAACCCATTGTAGCAATTAACGCTCCTTTCTTGACAGTATCTCCAGCTTTCACAGTAGGAGAAATGTCAGGATGTGTATATCGATACTCATACCCATCATTTCCTTTGACAATAATATAACTTGAACCTGATGGAGACCAACTTGGTTGACCGGCAGTTGTCACAGTTCCTCCCATACTTGCTTTTAAAGGGTCACCCACAACATCTGCTACTTTTCCACCAATATCAATACCAAGGGGATGATCATCGGTGAAATAGTTAGTAATTCTACGAGATTCAGTTGGCCATATTGGAGTTTGTGCATCTATTTTTGCTTCCATCTTTCTCGCATCAGCAGCATTATTTCTCTCACTCGCACTCAACCCAAACTCATCTAGGAAATTCACCGGGTCATTATTGACATACGCGAACCAGTTGTTCCCGTCCCTGATCGGATCGACCGTGGTAAAGCGTGCGGTCGCGGGGGTGTAGTCGCGGTAACCGTAGTCGTACATGCCGGTGACGGCGTCGTAGGGCTTTCCGGTGTAGCCGATGTTAAGGCCGCTTGAAAAGTCGCCCTGGTAGGGTTTACCGAAGGCGTCGTACTCGTAGCGGTCTTCGACGTTGCCGTATTCGTTGGTTGCCGAGCGCACGCTTCCCATAAGATCGGTTCCGAAATAGGAGTCTCCGCCCCTGCTTGACTTACCGTTTCCAGTACTTGCGCTCCGGTTCATGGCGACGGTTTCGCCGTTGGCGAATAATGGCGTCTGAAGGCCCGTATAACGTTGGGGGCTCGTTCCGTAGCCGTCCTCGTCGATGGACCGGTAGCGGTCATCGTCGGAGGAGTCCTCAATCCAGCGGTATCGGCTTGATGTAGCGTCAGTGCCTGCAGCGGTAATTCTGCCCCCGGAGTAATTTGTCGTAAACGAGCCGTCCGCGAGGGTCACGCTGCTTCTGACCACGTCGAACGAAAGGCCGTCATAGAGCGTCCGCATGGTCTCGCCGCCTGCATCCTTCACCAGAGTGCGCCTGCCGAACGCGTCGTAGGCGTAATTGGTCATGGTGCGCGTCTTTTTGGTTATGTCGGTGACGATCGATGATTTCATACGATTAGAGTCAGTATACCCGTACGTTACCGTTTTTCGCAAGCTCTTTTCGCCGAGTAGGTTGCCGTCTTTGTCATAGGTATACACAGTGTTTCCCATTGAAAGGAGTCGGTTTTCCGAGTCATACGCATACGTGATGGTTCCCCAGGGTGTTGTTTTCGTGCGGCGGTTACCATTTGCATCGTAGGTATACGATTCCCTCCAGACGATTTGCCCGGAGCGGAAGATATTGCTTCTGGCGACAGACATCTGGTCAAGAATTTCTCTGATCGGGTTAACCAGATTTGCAGAAATCGTATACCGCTCGGGATTCCCCTTGCCTGCAGAGAAAAAGAGGCCGGAGAGTTCAGCTTCCGCCTTGTCGACGGCTATTTTTTCCGGTGTCGCCGGATAAAGCACGGTTTCGAGGCGGGACTGGCTGTCGTACAAATACACCGTCACGTTTCCCTTCTCGTCGATGGAGTGGCTGCGTCGGCCTTGCTCGTCATAGAGGTAGCCTTCCGCCCGGAGTAATTCCCGGCGGGGAGACAGTTCCCGTATCATGACTGTGCGCCCCGCCTTGTCATATTTCGTTTCCTGCACGATACCGTTGCCGTAAGTGCGCGCAGTTTCCCGTCCCATCACGTCGTAGGCGAAGGCGACTTTGAGCTGCTGCTTGTTATCGACGACGGCAAGAAGTTCGCCATTCTTCCCGTACCGCCAGGAAACCTCCCGATTGCCCGAGTCCATTCCGATGCGCCGACCTGCCTTGTCGTACGTGTAGAGGCTTTCTTCGCCCGCATTCTCGTCATACTGGCGAACAAGTTTCCCCCCTTCGTCATAACGGTAGAGTATCGAGCCGCTCACTCCGCTTGCCCTCGTAATACGTCCCGACGCATCCTTTACGATAACACTCTCGCTGCCGTCACGGTATCGCGTTGTAGTCATGCCCTTCGCGTCATCGAACTCTGTAGTGATGGTTTTTCCGGAAAACTCTTTTGTCCCGATGTTTCGGCCTTCTCTGTCGTATTCGAATGCGAGTGAATCACCCAGCCGATTCGTTTCACCTGCGAGAACGCCGAACGCGTCTTTGTCGTAGACATAGGATTTGCTATTGCCGTCTATCGAGGTGACTGTTCTTCCCCGATTGCCGTAGGTCCACTTTTCGATCACGGTCCCGCCCGATTTTATTGATGTTATGCGGTCAAGCTCGTCATATGCGTATTCCTTGTCGATGCCCGGCCTGCTTTTTTCCCGGATCAGTCTGCCTGCAGCGTCATAGGTCCCTGTCCAGCTTGTGCCGAGCGCATCGGTAATCGAGCGCACGAGACCCAGATGATTATAGCTGTAGGTTTCTGTTGAACCGTCCGCTCCAGTAACGGTTTCTACTTTACCAAGCGCGTTCCAGGTATAATTCGTCGGCTTTCCGTAGCCGTCGAGGGGCGTTTTGAGCTTTCCGTTCCGGTCATAGACGTACGAGAAGGAGTTTCCCTCTCCATCTGTTTTCCGCACAACTTCACCCCAGGCATTCAGAGACCAGACAACGGGATACAAGTCGCCTTCCGTAACCGTCACGCTGCGGCCGTCACCCGCGTATGCCCAGGTGGTCGAATACCTTCCAGTGCCTGATTCCTCGAGATTTTTGGTGGTGGTCACCTGAGAGGTAACCCTGCCTGTCGCGTCATAGATATACGATTTAACGCTCAAGGCCGTTTCTTCCGTAACCAATAGCCCCCTGTCGTTATAAGCGTAGGCGGTTGTGTTGTTGTTTCGGTCGGTCTTTGTTGCGATGCTTCCGTCAAGATAATAGGTGACTTTAACGGCAGAGTCATGTTCCTTTCCAATTCCCGACAGACGTCCGGAATCGTCATAAGTATATCCGAACGTTCCGCCCGAGGCAGCCTGTTCGGTTTTCACCCGTCCGCCGGGACTCAGCGTCCGCTCCGATATTTCCGAAAGCGCATTGGTGACCTGCGTCATCCGGCTCCACTCGTCATATTGATACACGCTCGTTTTACCGAGCGGACGGAGTATCGTCTTTTTCTCTCCGGAAGGAGTCAAACTGTACGCATACCGTTCGGTATAGCTTTCGGAACTTCCTACCATTGTTTTTACTATTTCATAGGGACGACCGGCACTGTCATACCGGTATGCGCTTGTCCATTTCCCCGTCGTTTCTGAAGTCAGCTTTCCATCTTCACGATACGCATATTCGGTTACGCGGCCCTCTCCGTCGGTCATTGTGACCGGCAGATGCCGCTTGTCATAGGCAATGCCGGTAACCCGCACTTCCATAGTGACAAGATCTTTTTCGGTAACCGAAACGAGGTCCTTCCGGTTGTTGTATGCCCAAATACGCTCCAGACCAGACGGACTACGCTCGGTTACGTTCTTCCCGGAATAGGAATAGGTCGTCTTTCTTCCCGCCCCGTCAACGTAAGAGGTAACTCGTCCGATCGCGTCGCTTGTCCAGGACTCGGTAACGGCGTCGCTTCCCGTTCCGGTTGTTTTGCCTGCAAGATTTCCGTATGCGTCATAGGTGTAGTATTCACTCTCGCGTTCGCCCGTTTTCGAGCTGACCAGAAGCCCAGACCCGTCATACGTTCCGCTGAAAACCTGTATGCCGTCCCGGAAGATGTTCGTGCAGTTGCCCTTCGGATCGTAATTCCAGATTGTTTCGACTCCGTCCCGGTCTCGGTAAGAGGTCATTTCGTCCAGATTATTCCAGATCCATGTTTCGCGCGAACCGTCGCTATACCGGACAGAATCGCGGTTGCCCCGCGCGTCATAGGTATAGGATGTTATACTCCCGTTCAAGGTTTCCGAATCAAGGTTGCCGGTCATCGCATTGTACTGGAAAGTCTTGATCGTTCCGTCGGCATGCTCTTCCCGGACGGTGCGATGAGAATCGTCATACCAGTATTTAGTTACAACGAGTGAATGATCGGTATAGACAGTAAGTTTTTGCTCCGGGTAATAATCGAACTTTTCGCTCGCCCCTTCCTCATGTGTGGTTTTGGTCGTCAGCTTCGTTCCGTCCGCTCTTGTATATCCATACTCCAGCTGAACGAAACTGTTATCGGGCTTGATTATTTTAACGAGTCTATCATCGGTATATTCATATTTGACGGTATCCCCGTCCGTATCAGTGACGCGAGTCAATACCCCGGCAGAATATGCATAAGTCACTGACTGTCCTTCAGGTCCGGTTATGTGCTTGATCAAACCGTTTTCATATGTAAATGAATAGATATCATGATTGGCCTCGACTCTGGTGACTTTTCCGCTTCCGGCATCACGAAGAAATTCCGTCCGGTTTCCATTTCGATCAGCAATTGCTGTCAGAAGTCCGTATCCATTGAAATATTTTTTAATGCCATTTTTGATGGAAAGGACAAAACCTGCAACACTATCTGCGGCCTTGCCATCCAGGCTTTCAAGATGGATGTATTTTGCGGTACCTGAGTCGCAGGGAATCCAGTAACCCGCGGAAATATAATTGAACAGAACAGGGGTACCCGATTCATCGATCAAGGTAATGGTGTTATTTCCTGTTCCTTCATAATATGCCGGTGATCGGGAAAATAGCGCGTATGTATTCAAGTCATGAAGCGTATTTGCCAAATCGGCCGTATCCTGTAAGTCATTGGCACTCTGAAGAGCACTCGAATACATTGAACCGATTATACTCAGTTTTGCTGTAATTGAACTTGATGAGGGGAATAGAGAAAGCAAATCACTCATCGTATGATATTTTCCTTCAAGATCGTAGGCTTTATTGAAAACATCGGTTAGCACTGAATCCTGAATCGATGTCGTGCCTCTGATAAGACGTGTGTCGAGAGATGAGTGCCAACCAAATCCCAAGTTGCCGGAAATTGAATTATCTGAAATATATGTTCTTTTTATATCGAATATGCTGGATGATAAGAACAAATCAGATTCCTCGATAATGTACTTGCCTGTAGTAATGAGAACCGGATCCCCGCCCACCGGACCTCGAGCTGCATTTGCTGCGTATTGCATTTCCATGGTACTATTATACGTTTGCAATTGCGAACTCTGTAATTCAGTATGTATAACCGTTTCAAGCCGACCTCCTGCCTCTGTTGCAGAAGACAACACCACGGAAGCTTGCGAATCAGCTATTTCTTCGGGGCTTGGCTCAACCGGAGCGTCATCATCGCCATTGTTATCATCATCATCGTTGTTTCCACTTCCTCCGGGATTCGGAGGAGTGATTGGGGGCATTTCTTCTTCATCGTCAATACCGTTATAATCGCAGTCGGAGTTATGAACTAACATACCATTTGCGAAATAATTAGAATTCTTTGATACCTGAATTAATTCGTACGTATGCACCGGTTCATTAATTTCTATAATGGAAGTAATTGCTATTTGTGTTACAGAAGTAATATCGACAGCCTTGAGAATATAATCACCGATTGCAAGTTGTCCGACAGATATTTTATCTTCTAACAACGTTCGTTCCGGTTTATATGAGACATACCCCTTATCGGGGACATAAAAAACATGATTATTGGTACACTCAGTTACTGTGTTATCAGCAAAAGTAATTTGAAAGATAAAATCATCTTCATTCCCATTCTGTATATCAGTTTTTATGTGAGTGACTATTTGAGGTTCCATTTTATTTTGAATTATATCGAATGAAATAACGACATCTCCTTCAATGATCGTTTCTATTGATTTCTCACTTCCATCCGCCATCAGTATCTTCGGTGCAGCAACGGAATATCCAGTTAAACTTAAAAAAGAATGTTGTGTGATCATAAGACTAATAATGCATACTACCAATCGTAGTTTTTTTTCCATTTTTACACTCCTAAGGTTTTCAAATCTATACGGTTCTGTTAATTAATGAGCTAAAAAAAAGTGTAGAAAATTTTATCAAGAAAGGTTCCCTCATGCGATGCTGTCGGAACCCAGCTTGTTGAAGCGCGAACGAAGGCGCTCTGGCCGGGATCGCCGCTTCCTTTTGTGTATGCACTGCTGTGCGGGGTCAGTGGGACGTTTGAAGCGGTGAGCGGAACGAGATGGACTGCAAGTGTCTTAGCGATTCCTGTGTCCGTTGACCATGACGAGCGTACTGCCGCATAGACCGATTCCTGCAGCTTTTCTGCCGCTTCGGAGATGAGCGCCTGCCTTCCTGTAGACGCGGTTATTTTTTCGGGATTGTCGAAAATCGTTGTGCTGAGGGATCCGATGTCGATAAATGCATCGCACGGATACGAAAGCGCGTGTAAAAGCTTCCCTTCGTCGAGCAACAGGTTTCGGGTCAGGTCCAGTTCGGTTTGGGAAACAATCGAATCAGCTACTACCCGTGAGAAGAGTTCAAAATCCGTATAAAGCCGGTCTACGACAGAGAGGTCGATGAACGAAACGGAAGCTCCCGGCGTGAGCTCGTATTGATCCGCGAAATGTCCAACAAGGGCTGTTCCAAAGGACTCGGGAGAAAAGTCTGATGCCATAAAACGTGTAAATAGTTCAGTGTAATCCCACCCGGAAGCAGGAATGATGCCTTCGGAACCCGCAAGCCAGTCCGCAGAAACCTTGAACTCATACGTAATTTCCAGTAGAGCACCGAAACAGGTATCGAAGCCGATTATCGACAGCCCCCGACCAGAAATAGCTCTGTTGGCCTCACCGATACCCATGAAAGCGGATGAAGTGTCGTCAATGGCCAAGGCCCGGGAAGTGTTCGTACTGATTGAGTTATATGATGGCGAACCGCGCCATCCGGTACCGTGTCCCCAGAAAATAAGCGCACTGTTTTCAGCCGGATACGAAGCAAGTGCAAAGTCCACAAGATATTCAAGTACTATGGGATTTGCCATATCCAGTTCTGTTTCGCCTGTGGTAGTTAACCCGAGTGGCGGACAGACAAGACGTTTCGATACAATAACATTGTTAGGTCCTGCTTTATCTGGAATAATTTCATAGAGCCGTGTATCGGTCCAGTTTCCATTCGTAGAGTCATAGGCGGGATGGCGGTCAAGAAGGACCAGAATATTGATTTCACTTGTATCGGTTTGCGCCGCTTCGAGTTCGTTTAAATCCTGGATCGCGGCGCTTTCAAGGTCGTTATCGGCTGCCATGTACAGGATGAACGTCCATTTTTTTATGGTATGGACAGACGGCTCGAAGATTGTACCAACGGGAATGTACTGAGTGCAGGAGCAGGCTAGAATTACTGTGCAAATTAGCCAGGTGATATTTTTTATACTCATCGGTAGCTCCGGGTATAAAAACAGCATAAGGAATCGGTCCATATGGAGCCGTCCGAATAAACTATTTCTGGAACTGTAAAAAAATCGACAAGAAACGAAGATTGTGGTATTGCGATGATGCGTGAGTCGAGAGAAATGCACAGGTGTTTTTGTTCTCCCGGCTGGACAGGAGCGTTGAAGCGGGCGGTAACCGTGTTCGAGATTACGAGTGGATTTTTTCCGTCTTCTGTTCTATACACCCGGCAACTAACCGAAAAGGATTCAACCGGAACGGCGCTCTTGTTGTAAAAATCGAATTCAATTCCGGCAAATCGGTAGGCTCCCGGTTTTTCGGTGCAACATGCGACTGGTCCCCCGACGAGATAGGGTGGCGCATTTTCGAAGTTCGAACAGGATACAATGAGGAAAAGAAGGAGTAGCACCGTGACCTTACTCATTGATCAGGTCTCTGGTCAGTAGTCTGGCCTTCGAGTAATATTCGCTACGGTCATCCTCGGGCGAAATGTAGAAGAGCGTTATAGTTTTGTAGAGGTTAAATTTTTTACTTTTCTGTTCTTCCATTGAAAACCGGTGCAGCGTATCCTGTGCCATGCTGTACTCCTTTTCGGTGAGCTGCCGATCAATTAGGGTATAGAGGAATTGATTTGAAGGAATCCGCAGATACAGAATCTGCGTTCGGTCAGCAAAATCGACGATCTGGGTGTACAAGCCATGATCCTTCCCTTCTCCTGACAGCCTGTGTGTGCCGAGTGGGATATCCGGAATGGTGAACCGACCGTTGATGTCCGTATACGCCTTTTCTGCATCATCCACCAAGACGAGATAGCCGCATACCGGAGCATTGTCATAATCATAGATCATGCCATGCAGGATTCCGTTTTTTCCGTCAGGACGCGGTGCGCTCGCACAGCTGGCCGCGAAAAAAAATCCTGCAACAAGCAAGATTGCCGTTGTTGCTATGAATCGTACATACGATTTCATCTTTCATTCTCCTTTTGTAGAGTTATTTTTCCTGCAGGGGTTTTGCTGAATACGAAGACGCCCCTTGTCGAATCTTTAATTTTTCCTATCATTCCGGTACGGCTCACGGCTGATGTCCGTACCGTAGGCGGGTACTGTTTTTCGTACAAGTCGAATGCCGAGCTAACCAGGTCCGGTTTCGGCAGTGATTTTTCATTTTCTGTACCGCCTTTTGCCATACCGAGTTCGACCATAAAGGTGTTGTTTCCGTCCTTTCGGCCTGCACGAAATTCAGTTATTATGAGATTGTTTTCCGAGCAATGTCTGAAGAAAGCTGTCGGGAAAAGGGAAAACGAGGACGAAGGAACTTTTATGGACAGAATCGGTAGACTTGTCGGCGAAGCCGCCGAAGCCGCCGAAAGTTGCCACTGATGCGGGATGCACAACTTCTCAAGAGCATGTACCATATTAAAAGTCTGAAGTTTTTCATCGGCACTAACGCCTGCACCAATAGCCATTCCAGCACTGGCAATACCAGATGAAAATCTGACAGAATAGTGCCAGGTACCGTCTGCGTATCGCAGATCTTGTATTGTGAGATTTGCAAGTGACGGTATGCTCGAGAGTGCAAAGCGGAGTGTTTCGGGATTTCCGTTTTTGATAGCAAGCAAGGTTAAATCATTTTCCTTTGAAGAAAAACGATATTCTTCGATGACACTGTTATTTGCAGCAATTGCTTCTATTACAGCCGAAAAGAAATCCGGGAAGGATGTTCCGGTAATCGCCGGAACGGTTCCCATCACGATGTTTTTTCGTATCGGAATGGTAACTGCCGATGGTGATGCCATGAATGCGGTGAGAACAATGCAGAGGATCACCGTAAGAATACTTGCCGGAATGCGCCAGTGGGATGAAAAGAGAGATACGCGTATTCCTTCTTTTGTGGCAAAGTCTAAAAGGTCGATTTCCGAAGCGAAGTCATGATCTACCTTGGTTTTTCCATCCTTTGAAGGATCTTCTTCGATCAATTCGGGTAGCAATCCAAAGATAATCAGCTCCCCACCGCAACGGATCGTGCAAGGGTTGCTCGCGAGGTTGCTTGAGGCGAGGATGGCCGGTACTGTCACTATTCTCGCATTCCCGACTTCCCTGCGGAAAGACTTGGCCGGACAGTTCAGAACCGTCAGGAGTACGAAATTCCTGCCTGCAATCCGGCACCTGTGGCAGTCAACGTAGCACGTCGGTCCATAGAGCGGATGACGGGCCGAAAGATATGCCGCGGTTTCCTTAGCTGTTGGTCTGTATGTAGGTGCAGGCATAAAATACGTTTCATAAGCATCACGCGGGATAAATACTGTTTTCATTCAATGCTCCCCGTACGCACTGTGTATTCCGTTCCAAGGAGCGAAAAAAACAGGATGTACCCGCGTTTTTCCCGTGAATCCGTAGTTACTGTTTGACGTATTCCCGTAATTCCCCGAAATTTGGCTGTAAGCGGTACCGGAAAAACAGGAGGTCGGTCGTCGTCGGTTGTCTCTTTACGGAATGTCGAGACAAGAATAGACGCATCGCTAAGAGCCTGCAGCCTGGAGAGGGTGTCCTCATGTATTTCTTCGATGCCGTTCCAGAGCCTGAAAAAAAGGACGGTAAAAAGAAAAGCAATTGTTGCGGCGGCAATTAGGTCAATCATTTTCATTCGCTTTCACCTCCTCGCCGTTTTGCAACCCGATCTCTGCACGGAAGGCTGTTTCCTTTTTTCGGGCATATTCCGCATACCTGTTCGTCCAAGCACTCAATGCGAGGAGTACACACAGGATCATGAAAGAAGTAATAACCACAGACGGCAACAGGGAGCCGGTATCATTTCCATGAATAGATATCTTCATCATGTCCGGTTCCTCCTTCGCGACCGTCAGCTCCCCGGGACTCTATCGCGTACGGAAGTCCATCAGGACCGGGCGCACGATATTCGTATGTATGACCCCAGGGATCATCAGGTGTTTTTTTGTCAAGATACGGGCCATTCCATTTTTCGGGAACGGGCGAGAGTAGCGGTTTGACGAACAGGGCATCGAGTCCCTGTTCCGTCGAGGGATATGCACTGCAATCGAGGTACCAGGTCTGGAGTGCAATTCTGAATGTTTCGATCTGTGTTTGCGCGGCAAGTCGTTTGGCTTTTTCTATATACTGGATGGACGAGATTCCAATTCCCGCCGACAGAATAACCGTCAGTGCCAGCACAATGAGCGTCTCGATAAAAGTGAAACCGTCGTCAGCTGTCCGCAGTAGTTGTTTCATGGAAAACCTCCGTATTGCGTTAATGCAGGAAGAAAAACAGTCAGTGACAAAATGAGCATTACGACGCCGGTGATCGCGAGGAGTATCGGTTCTGCAAATCCGGCAAGCATGGTATACAGTAAATCGAGGGCCTTTTTTTTGTGAGTTGCAATCGAAGCGAAAACGGATCCAAAGTCACCGGTAAGATGCAGCGTATGCAAGGTCGTACGGGTAAAAAGATCCAATTCTGGTGCGTCAAAAAAATATCCGTCCGCGTCGGTTGTGCAGGGAAGAGGAGCCGACTTCGTAGAGAGGATGAGTGCTTGGTCAAAGGTGAGGCCCGCATCGGTAAGGCAGTCGAGCAGCGACCAAAACAGGTAGTCCCTGTTTTTTTTTGAAAGAAGCGTCAACGAAGAAAAAAATGCAGCACCAGTTGAGATGGCAAGGAACGAGGCGGCCATGATGACTCCCCATTTCATTTTTGGAATGATCGAGGGATCAGGAAAAAGATTTGATCGGGACATCCACGGAATACCGACTGCAAAAAGAAGTGCGAGGAGCATTGACGCAAATGCAGTTACGCACAGCGGATACAGAAGCGCCTCCCTCATTTTTGTCGAGTACTCTTCTTTCCGTTTTACGTCGGCCATGGCCAATTTCAGGGCCGGCAGGATGCTTCCTGTTTGAGTAATCATTCCAATGTACGGCCGCACGTGCCTGACTCCAGAAACCGATTCTGTAGCCAAAATCTCTGCTAGATGGTTTCCCTTTTTAAGACCTTCAAGGACAACTGAAGCTGTATGGGAGACCGTAGTACTATTTGTGTATTCGCACAGGAGTTCGAGAGATTCGCGTATCGTGCAGCCTTTCGTAAGGAGCATTGCAAGTGCGTCTATGAAGAGATACTCTTTTTTCATTGCGATTCTCCCAACAGTTCTCCAATAACGCGTTCGACTTCCTTCCTGTCGGTCAGACCCGATGCCGCCAGTTCAGAAGCGGAGTCGGCAAGAGATCCCCCGCAGGCAGGCGGTACCGTTCCATCCGGGATATACAGTTCGGCAACGGGAACGCGTCCTGCATATCCAGTTGCAGAGCAGGCTATGCAGCCTTCGCCCGAGCATTGTAGACAGGTTTTTCTTAGGAGCCGTTGACCGATCACTGCATGCAGCACCATGCTCAATGTTTCTTTCGGGATGCCGAATTCTACAAGTCGAGCGACGCTTTCTTTCGCACTTCTAGTATGAAGCGTGGAAAAAACCAGATGGCCAGTGAGCGCGGCGCGGATGGCAAGCTCTGCCGTTTCTCCATCGCGAATTTCACCTATCATGATGATGTCCGGATCTTGCCTCAGAATCCGCTTTAAGAGCGCGCTGAAACCGAGCTCGAGTCCTTCGTTCGTCTGTATCTGTGTGACCCCGCAAATGCGGTATTCGACCGGATCTTCGATACTGATGATCTTTCGCTCACCTGTCCGGCATTCCCGTATCAGGGCTGCAAGAGTCGTTGTCTTTCCGCTTCCCGTCGGTCCGGTAACCAGTACCAGTCCCTGGGGAAGGCGGGCGACATGTTCGAGAAAGGAAACGAGTGGAGGTGGAAACGATAGATCCTGCAGCCTGATTTCTACATCTCCTGTGTCGAGGAAACGCAGAACGATCGACTCGCCGTCGATGGTTGATATGCTCGATACCCGTATATCGTGCTCGGTGCCTCCTGCGGTGATGCCGAATCGTCCATCCTGTGGTTTGCGAATCTCGAGGGTATTAAGGTTCGCAAGCAACTTGATGCGGATTGCAAGCGCCTTTCCCGTTTCGCCGTCAAAGTGATGTGCAGTTCGGAGAACTCCGTCCATGCGAAACCTGATTTCTGCGCCGCTTCTATTCCGCTCTATGTGAATATCAGAAGCCGATCGGTATTTCGCTTCAAGGAGGAGGCTGTTTAGGACCGTGATCGCTGGTGCTCCTGCAGAAATAGATCCAATCTCGCAGCTTTCCGTCCATGCGATAGGCAGCGAAGTTTTGACAGAATGTGAAGCCGGCTCGAGAGCTGATATCCGGAGCATCAGTTCGGGAACCGGAAGGCGGATAAAACTGGTTTTTTTGTCCGGACATACCTGCATAAGTACCTTTTCTATCCGGGAACGGACAGAGGGCTGTTCATCTCCGGTTCCGGCAACGGTTATCTCTTCTTTTGTTTCTGAATGGATGAGCATCCGGTTTTCTGAACAAAATTCGGGAGAAAACTGAATCATTTTTCGCCTCCGTCCGGTATGAGCCGTTTGAGTGCGGTGAGTTCCAGCGCCGGCCCGTCAAGGGCTGCACTATTGTCATTGGTGATATGGGGCACAATGTAGATGACCATTTCTGTTTTCTCTGCGGTAGTATTCCGCGAACGGAAAAGCCACCCCAAAAGAGGAATACGTGAAATAAATGGAATCCGTTGTTCCGCGATGCTCGAATCGTTCTGAGTGAGACCGCTGAGAATCACCGGTTCTCCGTTCACTGCATTCAACTTTGTGGTAATACTTTTTTCCGAAGTGGGCGGCGGGTTTGCCGATTGCCCTGAAACGTCGGCACCACGTTTTGACACCGAGGCGTGAATGTTCATGGTGACCATCCCGTCGCCCGAGACCCAGCCGTTTAGCTCGAGAATGACACCAGAGACGATTTCACGGGTGACACCCGTGTACACCGGTTTTCCTGTTTCCGGATCGATATTCGAGTCCCGGTAGCGATACGTGCTGGTATTCTGGAACTTGATATTTTCTCCGGAAATCCCCTGCAGCGTGGTATCAGTGAACACTTGTGCCCTGTTTTCCGCGAGAGCTGTATTGAGGCGCGCAGAAAACCGGTAACCGAAAAGGGTGATTACGTCAAAGTTAAGGTTAAGAAGATTCCCGAAATTACCAGAAATAGAAGTCATGTCTCCTGGTTTCATCTGACGAACTTCGGCTTCCGGGTTCCAGGCGAGATTCGAGGATTTATCGTACTGAATGATCAGCATATCGTATCTGATGCGTGTCTTTGGGCGGTCAATTTCCTTCAGTTCTTCTACAAGCATTTGTTTTGCTCCGACCGGACCCGAGTAGAAAAAACTGTTTCCTGTTCCAGAATCGGTGAGTTCTTCCTTTCTTATCGAAGGCGGGAGAATCTTCAGAAATTCTGCGGTAGAAACATATTTGAGTTTCACGATTCCGTTTTCCGCCGGCAGGTCAGTTTTCAAAAGCCATGTCGAAAGATCCATTTCCGTTTTTACGTTGACACCCGCAAGAAACTTATCTGACTCGGAAAGTGCAACAGTTTGCAGGGTAGGAAAACGGGTAGTAAGGAGCGGTTGTATCTCTCTGAACCGGATATTCGAAAGGACATATTCCTTCCATTCGAGCTCGCCGTCCCGCATTTTTTTTGCTGGGTCTGTGGAGGTGGAAGGAACGAAATATCTGATCCCGTCCTTCACGAATGTTTCGCCCCCCGCCTGTTCGAGAATTATATCTACAGTTCGGGTGAAGGACGCGCCGCTCGTGCTGATTCCCGAGAGTACTGGATCGTTTTTGATGAAGTTTGAATACCCCGTGTGTTCTTCTTTGCACAGTCTTTCGAGAATTTCTGATAGCCGTGCCTGAGTGACCTCCACTGTCCAGGCATCGCCCGACCGCTCGATGAGGAGTCTGTTCTGCAGTGTCACATTCTGGGGTGCTCCATTTTGCCTAAGGTCATTTCCTTCGGGAATTTTTTTTACAAAGAGATGTGTAGGTGTATTCTCGATTGCGAATCCGGCAAAAGGTTTCATAACGAGAGCGGCAATGTCTTCAACCGTTCCCGTAGGTATGTGGATGGAAATTCGGGTCGCGGGAAGCATATCGAATACGATAGTTTTTCCGGTATATCGCGAAACCCGTTCGAGTATCTGCCCGGGAGAGGCGTCGAAGGCATCAAGAGAAAGGCCAATGGTTGATGCGCTGCCCGAAACGAGAATTCTCGACACGGTCCACAACTTGTCTTCCTTTCGGACATACAGACGGTTGGTAAGAAGAAACGAAGCGAATGCCTTGTCAAAGTCGGTACCGGAAAACTGAAATGATGCGATACCCGTAACGGTATCATCCGCCACGATGGAAAGTCCCTTGTAGGTTGAAAGGGCGAACAGGATGTCTCCGTATTTCTGATCCACAAAATCGAAACTGATTTTTTGTGCGAAGAGGATTGTCGTAGAAAAAATAATCATCAATACGGTAAGTTTCGTTTTTTTTCTTTTCATTTTTCCTTCCCGCTTGCTTGTAGCAGGAAAGTCACTATTTGCCCGAAAAATATTCGACAAGAAGTAAAAAAAAAGCACCTGCGGTAAGAGAGGGCAAAAAAGGGATGCTTTGATGAGATTTCAACCGGAGTAGGAAAAAAGCACGCGGAACTATCAGGACGATTGCTAAGAAGGTCGTTTCAGCGCAGAATGCTGCTCCTCCAAACGCTCCCGTTGCCCCGGCCATCCATACGTCCGCAAGTCCCAGTCCGTTTCCGGACATTTTCCTGATAAGCCAGAATGCGATCATTCCTGCTGTAGCGCCAAAAATAGAACCGGGAAGTGCTTCGAAGGGAGTTGAGACAATCATAGTGATAATCAGGAAGAGAAGGGGCGCCCGCGGTACCTGAGTCGTTTTCAAGTCACAGATGGCACAGGGAACGAGGATACCGAAATATATAAGTGTTTTAAAAGGAAAAAGCGGGATGAAAAAATCCATACCTCTTGTATAGATCCGTATTGTTCATGCTGCCCGCTTTTTTCGCGATTTTTAGTATAGAATGTAGGCCCTGAGACTATTTTTTGGCGATGAGTTCCACAGCCGTTTCAATCGATATCTCCTGATGGATAGCCCTCGTCAGCAGGTTTTTCAGAGTGAAGTGGCCCGTGCTTTCCACGGTCAGTCCCCATTCAATCGATTTTTTTTCCGCCCAGGCATATTGCTGCGGCATTTTTTTTGCGTCGGGGAACACTTCGCAGGCGATGCCGAGTGTGCGGAATGCTGCTGCTGTTTTCTGGTAAACAGCCATCAACGCTTCATCCTGACAAAAAACAACGACGTCGGTAAAGCTGTTCTGTACCGTATTTTTTCCTAACTGCTCGAGGCCTGCCATAAGGCGGTCGAGACCGATCGACGAGCCGACACCCGGTACGCGGTCTTTCATGTAGAGGCCGGCGAGGTTGTTGTAGCGTCCGCCCGAACATACCGAACCGATCGAGGGCAGATCGTCGAGGAATGTTTCGTACACAACACCGGTATAATAGTCAAGGCCGCGGGTAATCGACGGATCGAGCACGAACGAGGAAGCGATGCCTGTTTCGGTCATATAGGCGTGGATGTCCCTGAGTCGTTTAGTATCTGCATCGGGACCTCCCGCCATTTTTTCGAGAAGGGCGAGTGTCTCGTCGAAGTGATCCGGCGTGTTGCCCGCACCTTTTATGTAGGAAAGGATGTCCCGTGCGAGGTCGGCTCCTGCGAGCTCGGTAAGCTGGTTTAAGACTTCTTCTTCACCAACTTTTGATAATTTGTCGACGGTCCGCAGAATGTCCTCGCTCTTGTCCGCAAGGCCATTATTTGAAAGGAAGCGGTTGAAAATTCCCCGGTGCGAAAGCCGTATGGTCACTGCATTCACGCCAATTGCGGAGAGAGCTGTCTTCATTAGGTTGAGAATTTCGAAATCGACTGCGGCGGAATCGGAGCCGACGATGTCAAAATCGCATTGCACGAATTCGCGGTAGCGGCCGGCTTGTGGTTTTTCACCGCGCCAAACTTTTGCTATATGGTATCTCTTGAAGGGAAAATATAGTTCTTCCTTGTGCTCCGCCACGAAGCGTGCGAAGGGTACGGTAAGGTCGAAGCGGAGCGCCACATCCCGACCGCCGTTGTCCTCGAAGCGAAATACTTGTTTTTCGGTTTCGCCGTCGCTCTTGCGTAGGAGTATTTCCGAGTATTCGAGGGCGGGTGTATCGATCGGTACGAAGCCGAATGAGCGGAAAGTTGCGGTCAGCTTTTCACTGAGGAGTGCACGATCGATTTCGTTTACGGGAAGGAAATCGCGAAATCCCTTCAAAACTCTGGGTTGTATAAGGTCTGCCATGGTGGTATGATACCGCGCAGATTATTTTTATGCAAGGAGCGCTTTTAGATGCTGATGGTTGTCGATATCGGAAACACTAACATAGTTGTCGGCCTTTTTCACGGCGAAGACCTCGTGCAGGACTGGCGCTTGTATACCGACCCTCGGCGCACGGACGACGAATACAGCTCTATTCTCCGTTCCCTGTTTCGTGATTCAGGTATTGCTCCGGGGACCATCGAAAAGACTGTCATTTCTTCTGTCGTGCCGGTGCTGAACGATACCTTTGCCCGCATGATCGAAAAGCTCACGGGTAAATCTCCGCTCGTCCTCGGACCCGCCCTTTACGAAAAGCTTCCCGTCAAGGTGCCTGCCTCTGCTGTCCACGAAATCGGAACTGATATTGTGTGCGATGCTGTGGCTGCCTATACTTGGTATCATTCTGCCTGTATCGTTGTCGATTTTGGCACCGCCCTTACGTTTACCGCAGTCGGTTTCGACGGCGAAATAAAAGGTGTTGCAATCGCTCCCGGACTCGGGACTGCGGTTAAGGCTCTATTCCGAGATACTGCTCAGCTGCCATCTGTCCCGATCGAGGTACCCCCGTCAAGCCTTGGCACCAACACCATCCATTCGATTCAGGCCGGCGTCGTGCTCGGTTATCAGGGTCTTGTCGAGTCACTCATCCTTCGCATGAGGAAGGACCTTGGCACTGATGCTCCGGCAATCGCTACCGGCGGGCTTTCACACGTGCTCGTTCCGGTTACCGGGATCTTTGACCGAGTGGACGAGATGTTGACTCTGAGTGGCCTCAAGCTTATCGCCGAGATGGTCGGCTAAAAAGACCGGTAATTCGGTTTATCTTTGGACAATATCTTCCCACTCGATGCCTGCCCCGTTTTTTGCATCCCGAACCAGGGTGGCGCCCAATACAATATCAAAAAATTCGGGGGAAAGGCCCGGGGTTAATACTTTTTCTGTGCGGAGGAGGGCGATATCCTCTTCGGCAATGCAGTGTCCCGCATCGAGATCGCGCAGAAAGTGAATGGTCCGGTTGGTACGGATATAGTTGGCCTTTTCGGAAGGTGCAAGCACCTTTTTTCCTGTACCGAGAATTTTCTGCACCCGTTCATCTCCATATCGGCGAGCCATCATGGTCACAATTGCTTCTTTCGTCATGCCTTCGACCGCGCGTACTTCGCGCACCATATACGCAAAATCCGAGGCGGGTAGGGCGACCGGGTCATCGAGCCCTGGATCATCCCGTGACAGGGTAATGTGCTTTTCGATGATGCAAGCGCCACACGCGGCTGCAAGTATAGGCACCAGAATCGGATCGAGGGAATGATCGCTGAGACCGACAGAAATCCCGAAAATCGCTGCAAGACTTTCGAGTACGTTCAGATTATATTCTTCTTCCGGAGCGGGATAGCTCGTGATGCAGTGAAGGAGTATCCGTTCGTTTGCTGCTTCCGTCGCCCCAAGCGCCTTTTCTATGTCCGAAAGGAGCGAAACGCCGCTGGAAAGGATAAGAGGTACGCCGTAACCGGCGACTTCCCGTAACAGGGGGAAATGGTTCAGTTCGGGAGAGGCTATTTTTATACAGGAAGGATCGAGGCTTTTCAGTTCGCGTGCGCTCCGGAGACCGAATGGTGTACACAGAAAGATAAGTCCCTTAGACTCGCAGTACGCAGAAATTTCGGCAAAAAACGACAGCGATACTTCGAGCTCGGCGAAACGGTCAAAAAGCCGGACTGGACCGCCGGGAAGCTGTACGAAACCGGTATCAGGATGAAGAATTTCTTCCGGATGAACAATCTGGAATTTGGCACAGTCGGCACCTGCTGCGGCGGCGGCATCGACCAGTTGCTTTGCACGCAACATGTTGCCCCCGTGGCCCGTTCCAATTTCAGCTATAATAAAAATCCTGTTTTTAGTAAAAAGCATGCCTTGATTGTATCCCGGCTTGTATCTTTGTCAACTGTGCATATGCCGGAAAAAACATGCTCGACAAAAAAGGGCCAATGGGGTATCATTACGGATATGAAGGCTTTACTGTAGGAGAAGTACATGAAAACACTGTATTGCGATATTTGCCGAAAAGAACTTGAAGCACCCGTTGTCTCGCGAAGTTATTTTCAGATCAGGGAATATGATGTCTGCGAGCCCTGCAAGGATAGCATAGACGCCAGACTTCGCCCGATCGTCCGCGGCCACTTTCCCTTTTCTTCCGACTGGTATGAACAGCAGGTTATCGGATTGATTGAAAAAGGCGTGTCGACCCGCCATCCCTGAGACGGTATAGTCAGGGTCGAAAACTTCCCGTTTTCGCAGTAACAGAAGCATGTTCAATGCGGAAAAAGGTATCTTTTACCGGAAGATACCTTTTTGCGCGTTGACATGCTTTTTTGCATTATGGTAGTATTACAAAAATAGGATTATTGCTTTCTTATGGTATAAGGAGACATCATGTCAGGACATAGTAAATGGGCGACAATCAAGCACGCCAAGGGACTCGCTGACGCTAAACGCGGTCAGATGTTCACCAAGTTTATCAAGGAAATTTCGATTGCGGCACGCATGAGCGGCGGCGATCCCAACATGAATCCGCGCCTTCGCACTGCGATTCTCAAGGCCCGTGCGGCGAACATGCCCAAAGACAACATCGAACGCGCCATCAAGAAAGGTACTGGTGAACTCGGCGCCAGCATATTTGAAGAACTCGCGTATGAAGGATACGGTCCCGGCGGTGTCGCCGTTCTCGTTGAAGTACTCACCGACAATAAAAACCGTGCCGCAGCCAATGTTCGCAATCTGTTCGCCAAAAATGGCGGGAATCTCGGTGCGACGGGCTCGGTATCCTATATGTTCAAACGTCAAGGCGTCATCGAATACGATGCCGAAACCACTGATGAAGATCAGCTCATGGAAGTTGCCCTCGAAGCTGGTGCCGAAGACGTTGGTTCGGAAGACGGCGTAATTACCGTGACCACCGATCCCGCAGACTTCGAAAAAACCCTTGAAGCCCTCCAAGCAAAAGGTTTTGCGTCTGTTTCCGCCGAAGTATCGATGGTTCCCGACGTATACAGCACGCTCGATGTTGAAATGACCCGCAAGGTGCTCAAGCTCATCGACAAGCTCGAAGAAGATGAAGACGTCCAGAACGTGTACTCCAACATAGAGGTACCCGAAGACTATGAAGAAGAATAAACCGGAAACTCCGGCGGTTCTTTTTTGACGAATGGTCCTTGCTCTGGCAAGGGCCTTTTTTTTATGCTATTACTGTAGAAATGAAAAAATCAGACATCGTACGGTGCGTGATCGGCATCGATCCGGGCCTTGCTTCTACCGGCTGGGGCATTGTCCATGCACAGGCAAATCGGCTTGTGTATGTCGCCCACGGGGTTATTGCCACCTCATCCAAGCTGCTCCATCAGGAGCGGCTTCTCATCATATTCAACGAACTGAATACCGTCCTCGACCTGTACACGCCGCTCGAAGCGGGCATGGAAACACTCTATTTTGCAAAAAACGTATCAAGTGCGATGGGTGTGGCCGAAGCCCGCGGGGTTGTTACGCTCGCACTTGGCATCCGCGGCATCAAGCTCGGCGAGTATACCCCGCACGGAATCAAACAGGCGGTTGTCGGTTCGGCACGGGCCGAAAAGATCCAGGTGCAGGAATCTGTCCGGCTCCTTCTTGGTCTTTCATCAATTCCAAAACCCGACCACGCAGCCGATGCCCTCGCCGCTGCCATCACGAAAATCCATACCATCGACATTCCATCTTGTAAATAAGGGCTAAAAAAGGGATACTGAAACCATGTTTAACAGCCTGTCCGGGACTATAGTCGCAAAATTACCTGCCTCCCTGTATCTGGAAAATGCGGGTATCGAATGGGACCTTATGGTTCCGTCTCTGAGTCTGGATGCATTCGGGCCGGTCGGTTCACAAGCCCGGGTCTACACCTGGCTCTATCACCGTGAGGATCAGATGCGCTTGTTCGGCTTTGCCTCGGTCCGCGAGCGTGAGATTTTCATCGATCTCATGAAAGTTGACGGCATTGGCCCCAAACAAGCCATAAAAATACTTTCAAACATAACCGCTTCAGAACTTGAAAAAGCTCTCGACGGCGAAGACCTCGGTCGCCTTGAAGCGGCGCCGGGTATAGGCAAGAAAACCGCGCAAAAAATGATCCTCACCCTCAAAGGCAAGCTGACCCATGAACTTGATACAGGTAGAGCCCGGGGAAGCGAAAAGAAGGGACCGCATGAAGATATCATCGTCGCCCTCGCTGGAATGGGTTTCGACCGTAAGGCTGCCGCGCAAGCGGTAGAGGATATCGCTCGCGATCTGGCAGAAAGTGCCGCATCGGATGCATCTGCTCCCAAATCGGGAAAGACAGCCCCGAATGTCGCTCAAACCGAACAGGAAATTTTCCGTAGGGCTATTGTTGCCCTGAGTTCGTAGGATTACGTAACATGAACGAAGCAGAGCAGAATATTGTACGCAGCGATTCCGTTCTCGACGATGACCATGATCGTGCGCTCAGGCCCCGCGCCCTCGCGGATTTTCAGGGACAGGAACAGATTAGGAACAACCTGTCAGTTTTTATCCAGGCTGCGCGCGAGCGGAACGAAAGTCTCGACCATCTTTTCCTGATCGGGCCTCCGGGACTCGGAAAGACAACGCTTGCCCAGATAACAGCCAACGAACTCGGTGTCGACTTTAAGGTTACGAGTGCCCCTGCCCTCGACAAGCCCAAGGATCTCGCGGGTATCCTGACCTCGGTGACCGAACGGACAGTTTTTTTTATCGATGAAATTCACCGACTTAAGCCTGCAATAGAAGAAATGCTCTACATCGCGATGGAGGACTATGAGCTTGACTGGATCATCGGTCAGGGGCCGAGTGCTCGCACCGTACGCATTCCGATTCCGCCGTTCACCCTCATTGGTGCCACCACCCGTGCGGGTATGGTTTCGAGCCCGCTTATCAGCCGCTTCGGCATTGTCCAGCGCTTCACTTTCTATTCCAACTTGGAACTCACTGCTATCATCTGCCGTTCAGCCGGTATTCTCGGGGTTACGATTACTCCCGACGCGGCCCTTGCCCTCGCGCAATGTTCCCGTGGTACGCCCCGCGTCGCAAATCGTTTGCTTAGACGGATGCGCGACTACGCTCAGGTGCTCGGTGACGGTCTTATCACCCGCAAGGTGGTTGCTTTGGGGCTCGAGCAGCTCGAAATCGACAGTCTCGGACTCGAACAGTACGACCGGCAAATACTTGCATCGATCATCAATAATTACGCGGGCGGCCCCGTTGGCGCCGAAACCCTCGCTATTTCCGTCGGCGAAGCCCTCGACACCCTCGAGGATTATTACGAGCCCTATCTCATTCAAGCAGGTCTTTTGCAGCGCACCCCCCGCGGACGCATGGTGACTGATAAAGCCTACACCCATCTCGGCCTCGAGGGCCGCATACCGCCAAGAGAGAATACCGATGCAAACGAAAGACTTTTATTTTGACCTCCCCGAAGAACTGATCGCGCAGAATCCGTGCGGCGAGCGTGGAGGCGACCGGCTTCTGTGTCTCGATCGTTCGGACGGCTCCGTTCACGACCACCTGTTTAGAGACCTTCCCGATCTTGTTGAAAAGGGCACCCTTATGGTATTCAACGATTCCCGGGTCAGGCGCGCCCGTATTTATGCCTCGGTCGAATCGAGCGGGGGTCAGGCGGAATTTCTTCTTATCGCTCAGCAACTCATTCCCGGTACCCAGCCAGGTGCCGTATGGAAAGTTATGGCCAAAAATGCGAAACGCCAGAAGAGCGGCCGCCGGTATGTTTTCCCGGATGGTATGAAGGCACAGATCAGGGAAGATCCCGAAGGCCAGCTGGACGGAACCGAATTTCGCCTCCTCGAGTTTGAACGCCCGATCGATGACCTATGGCTTGACTTCAATGGCCATCTTCCGCTTCCTCCCTACATACGGCGCGGAGACGAACTGGCTGATGCTGATCGTTACCAGACCGTCTACTCCCGAAACATCGGTTCGGTTGCCGCTCCCACTGCAGGTCTTCATTTTACCCCCGAGGTTCTTGCCGCACTCGACGCAAAGGGCGTCGAGCGGACATCGGTAACGCTCCATGTCGGAATCGGTACCTTTCTTCCGGTGCGGAGCGAAGCAATCGAGGATCATGTAATGCATGAAGAATCATATTCTGTTTCGGCGGTGACAGCGGCAAAGGTAGAAAAAGCAAAAAAAGAAGGAAGGCCGGTACTTGCAGTGGGAACCACGAGTATCCGCACCCTTGAATCGGCCTGGGACATGTCTTGCGGTAAATTGCGTACTGGCGAAAATTCGACATGTATTTTTATGTATCCGGGCTACACATTTAATGTGGTGGATCAGGTGTTTACGAATTTTCATACGCCCGAATCGACGCTTCTCATGCTCGTTTCGGCTTTTGCAGGCAAGGAACGGATACTGAGCGCGTATCGTCATGCCATCGAAAAAAAATACCGTTTCTTTTCCTATGGTGACGCAATGCTTATTCGCTAGATTTTTGTCAGTCTAGGAGCCTGTCGGACTTGTGGATTTTGAGTGCTAATAAGCGCTCAAAATCCCGATATAAGGGCTCCTTTGGGAGTTTACAAGGTAGAAAAATCGCATATAATGCAATTTTTCCATTATTTGAAGGACAAGTCCGACAAACTCCTAGGTAAGCATTCGAAGCGATTCTTCCAGAAGATTAAACAGGCACTTTCGTTCGTAGGATGGCGGGAACAGTTCTTTCTCGAAAAAAAGTTCGGCCTTGTCCATCAGGTTAATAATATCCTTCTCGGAAAACGGCAGGGAGCGGCCTATCATGAGGTTCTCGAATTCCCTTTTGCGGAAAAAATTCATTCCCGCCCAGGCGATACGGATATCAGCAAGGATATTTTTCTGAGATTTTACCAGAAATACAAAGGACGCGGTGCGATCGGTGACTACTCCAGGCCGTCCTATGCGGCGGTTAAGCGCGATATCCCAGCTTTCAGTCGGGATACGGATCTTGCTGATGAACTCGGGATCCTTCGAAGGGGATCGCGGGATGTTCGAGAAATAACGAATCATGGGAATCCAGGTAGCTTCGAAGGGGGTACGAATTTCGAGGCGCGTGTCCAGGGCCAGAAGGGGAGCAAAGGTCGACAACCGTTGTCCTTTTGCCGAAATGTTGCCTCCGAGGGTTGCTATCGAACGCACGGCCGGGTTCGCCATTTTACGTACGGCTTCGTACAATACGTCCGGCACATTTTTTATGCCCAACTGCAGGACGGCGCCGAGCGAGACGCAAGCGCCGAATTCTATGTATCGTTCCGTTTTGTTTACCGTGCACATTTCCGGAATGCGGGATAGTGCCAAAATATTGGCCGGCAGTTGTAGCGACCTGCCTGTCTGTCTCCGTGCGATTTCTGTACAGCCAGCGACGAGGGAAAGGCCTGTTATGTTTTTGAGGAGCATCTGTATTTCGGAAATAGAGGCAGCGTGATAGACCGTGGTGTATTTATTTAACATTTTGTCGTATCCGCCTTATCGATGCCGCATTTTTTACACCGGTTATGAGATCGTCGATGCTCGTGCATCGGCACATGTTTCCCGAAAAAGCATCCCTGATATCTTCTTTTGCCGGACGCAGATTTGCAGTGAGTATCATATGTGCGATGAATACCTTTCCTGCATTACAGAAACCGCACATCGAAACGCCTGCCGCTTCGAATCCCTGCAGAATGTCCTCGCAGTCCTCGGTCGGAGTAAAATGCTCCAAAGTTATGATCGATGCATTTCGTACCTGGAATACGGGAAGAATGCAGGAGGGTACGGGAGCATCGTTCATGAGGACCATGCACGAGCCGCAGCGGCCTGAAAGACATCCTTCCTTGGCGCCAAGGAGTTTAAATTTTCTTCGTAATATATGCACAAGGCGCTCGCCGGGATTTGTGTCGACATACACCGCGTTGTTATTGAGCTCAAACGGAATAATCATGTATCGGCCTCCTGACTTTCCAGTGCATCATAGACAGTAGTCAAGTCAAGGGGAATCGAAGTTACCCTTTTTCCGGTGATCTGGGCAAGGGCTGCGGCATATGCTGCAGGTAGCAGATTGAGGGAGAGAGAGCCTATGCCCCGGGGATTTTCTTTTGAATCGAGAAAAGTGACATCAACCGTCGGTATCATTGAGGGTGATAGCACGTCGTACTGGACGCTATCCTTTGGCGCTATCTTTCCGTCGCTGATGATTATATGCTCGGCAAGCATTTTTGAGAGAGCAAGCGGTATGGTTTTTTTGACAGTGGTCATGGCCGCTTGTCCGTTGAGTAGCTCCCCAGCGTCGCAGGCGAACCAAACACCGCGGATCTCCGCTTCATATGTTACGGGATCAAGCTCCAGTTCAATCGCACAGACACCGGGCGTGATCGAGACGAAAGGCTTTCCCTTGAGCGTCTGGCTGTTCCAAATATCAGTTTTCGACGGCTTGTATATTTTGCTTACTGTGATGGGTAGTGGCTGACGGAACCGCTGTTTCTGGATTGTTATGCAGCATTTTTCGACTAATGGCGCGAGAATGGTAATTTTGCTCGAGAGCGTTTCGGGTCCGGTCAGGGACATTGTCGAGGTATCCGTACCGGTAAACAAGATGAGATTCTTTTCGATGCCGAGTATACGGCTGCATATCTGTTTCATAACCTGTTTCATCGCGTCAGAATGGAATCCAGACTTGATGTGCACCCTTCCGTCTGTTTCCATGGTGATTTCCATCGAGTAGCGGGTAATATCGGATGTTTTACCGATAAAACCGTTGCCCTGAAAGCCGTATACGATTCCGATTCCGCGCACGGGCCCGTCGCGATAATTTTTTCGAATTTTGTTGAGACATACATAGGCACTGTATTTGCGTAGAAAGTCGCTTTTGGTGCACACTTCCGCGAAGAGTTCTGCAAACCGATAATCTTCCTTGATTTCCGAGCCAGTAATGCTTGTGCGGCCGCGGCTTTGTGCATTGAGGAGTTTCCATTCGACCGGAGAAAAACCTATTCGGGGAATGATGGATGCAAAATGGTTTTCGAGTGCAAAAAAGGATTGTGCCTCGCCCCAGCCTGAAAGGGCACCCATCGGTGGCAAGTTGGTCCGCAACGCGTATGTCTCTATACGCCAAGCACGTACTTCATACATGCCCGTCGCAGTTATGGTCATACGGTCAATCATCTCGTCTATGAGCGGACTGTATGCTCCTGCATTTATCAGGATGCGCACCACCATCGAATCTATCGAACCGTCCTCGGCGATGACTGTACGGTGGCGAATTTGGACGGGCGCGGATTTGGCGGTGAACAGAAAATCTTCCTGGCGTGAAAAGGCGATTTTGACCGGCTTCTTGCAAAGCACCGAGGCGAGCGCGGCTTGAGCGGCAATTAGCGAGGGATACCAAATTTTGCCGTCTATCGGTTCACCTATCGCCGTCGGGGTCACCGTGATTTCTTCGGGATCAAGGTCAAGCACTGCAGAGACGGTCGAGCGCACATGGAACGGCCATTGGGTAGCCGTAAATATCTCCAGTTTGTGCTTGGTTATCCGTACCGCTGCCCCGAGCGGTTCTGCGTAGAAATGATCCTGCGGGCCTATTTCGCAGGTGCTTTCGAACACCCGTTTTGTTTCACCGGGGAACGCCTCTGTATCGCCAGAAAAAATGATGCGTTTACCGACAACTTGCGATGCTGCGAATTTTTCTCCAAACTTGTAGGGTTCGAGTATTTCAGTTTCTATAAAAACTTCGGCGACAAGCTCTTGTACTATCTGCAGGTCGGGGCCGACGATGATACCGAGTGGTTCACCGTAATACTGGATTTCGTAGGGAGTGAATATAGGAATGGAGGTGCCCATAGCGGTGAGTCGGTTTTCGCCGGGAATGTCGGTAGCGGTATATAAGTGATAGCCGTCAGGCATCGAGGGCGCTTTTATATCGACGAGGTGTCCCCGCTGTATTGACGAGCGAACAAGCACTCCATGGTATTGTCCCGGCATCTCCATGTCACTAAAAAAAGCGGTGTCCATCAGCGGTTCCGCCGGTAGTGCCGGTTACCTGCGTCGCGTACCGCACGAATTACCCGTGTGGTCATTTCGTCGGTCATGTCGGGCCAGAAGGGAAGGCTGATGGTCGTATCAAATTTTCGTGCGGCTTCGGGAAAGTCCTCGCGCCTGAGGTTGTACCGCTTTTTAAACCAGGTCAATTCAAAATGGGGAATGAAGTGAACCGAAATACCGAGGCCGGCATCTTGCAGTTCCTGTGCGAAGCCGTCGCGGTCCGTGTCAAGTTTTTCTGGAATAATCCGCAGTGGATACAAGTGCCAGGCATTTCCTTCTCCATCAGGTGGAATTTCGAGATAGTCACATCCAGAAAAGGCCGCGTTGAACTCGGCAGCGATGCGGGATCTTTTTCGAAAAAAATCATCGGCCTTGGTGAGTTGTACACGTCCGATGGCGGCGAGAATATCGGGAAGGTTGCATTTCCAGCCATCTTCAATGACATCATATTTCCAGGATGCCTCTTTCGATGTGTAGCGATCCCAGATTGTCCGGTCGATACCGTGCGAGCGCATCATCGATATTCGCTTCGCCTTGTCCGCATCCTTCACACAGACCATTCCGCCTTCTCCGGTAGTTATCGTCTTTGTAGCGTAGAACGAAAACACCCCGGCATCACCGAGTGTTCCGGCAAATCCGGCTTTCGTGCGCGAGGGAAAAGAATGGGCTGCGTCTTCGATAACTGCCACGCCGTATTTTTTTCCGAGCGCACAAATTTCGTCCATGCGGCAGACGTTTCCGGCGATGTGTACCGGCACGATTGCCCGGATCGACGGATCTTTGCGGAGCGCTGCTTCGATCGATGCGGGATCAATATTGTAGGTGTCAGTTTCGATATCGGCGTACGCGATTTCGGCACCGAGATGCCGGGCACTTGTGGCTGTCGATACAAATGTATAGGGAGTCGTCAGTATTTTGGTGCCGCTTCCTACTGCGAAGGCATCCATAGCGAGCAAGAGGCCCGAGGTGGCACTGTTAACCGCGAGTGAATACGGACTACCGGTAAACTCGCCGAATTCTTTCTCGAAGGCAAGTGCTTCCTTTCCTGTGGTGAGCCATCCCGAGCGAAGAACCCGAAGGACAGCGTCTTCCTCGGCCGTGGAAATGGAGGGAAGAAAAAAGGGTATGAAACCGGGTTTTTCAGTGTTGTTCATTATAGTGCTTCCTGATTGAAGGAATGGCGTCGCAGAGTATTTTCATGAGTTTTTGACGATTCCGAAAAAGTTCTGTATGTTCGGAATCGAAAAGACAGAAGGGAGCGAGTTTTTCTAGCAGAGCCGGTATGTCGGGTGAATATGCGGCTTCTTTTTGCTCGAGGCGCAAGATTTTCGGAAATTCAGTTTTGACCGGTTCCTCCGATTTGGCCCACAATGGTTCGTCAAGGCGTTCGCCTGGGCGGCTACCGATGATGGTAATCGGAATATCAGTACCTGGCTCATAGCCCATGAAGCGGATGAGCTGCTCGGCTACATCGATTATTTTAACCGGTTCGCCCATATCGAGAAGATAGGATTCGCCGTTTATCCCGACGCCTCCCGTTTTAAGCACGAGGGAACAGGCTTCGGGTATGGTCATAAAGAAGCGGACCATTGCGGGATCGGTAACAGTAACCGGCCCGCCCTTTTTGATCTGGTCGATGAAGAGGGGCAGGATTGATCCGCGGGAACCGAGTACGTTGCCGAAGCGGACAAACATGTAGGAATGTTCCCCAGTAACACTTCCGTTCTTTTTCGCCGCGGCCAGCACCAGTTTTTCACAGAGCATTTTCGAGGTGCCATAAATCGACACCGGATCGACGGCTTTGTCTGTTGACACGAGTACGAACCGCTTGACGCCTGCTTCCATGCATGCATCGAGAAGGTTAGCTGTGCCGAATACGTTGTTTTCGATGACGGCGACGGGATTTGCTTCCATAAGGGGCACATGCTTGTAAGCTGCAGTATGAAAAACGACATCGCACTTCAGTTGCTTGATGATGTACTTCATATATTCCCGGTCCTTGAGTTCGCCTATGACCGGAACAATCGTTGCTTTTTCTCCGACTCCACCATCCTGTAAAAGTCGAAGCTCGCGGTCTATCTGATAAATGGAATTCTCTCCGTGACCGAAGAGGTAGATGCGCTCGGCACCGCCTGAAAGAAGCTGCCGTGCCAATTCGCTGCCGATAGAGCCGCCTGCTCCGGTAATGAGCACCCGCTTTCCTCGAAGGTAGGCAAGGCTTTTTCGCAAGCTGATGGCGACCGGTGCACGTCCAAGGAGATCCTGTGGATTGATTTCGCGCGCCTGGATCAGGTGCGCCTTGCCTTCGAGAATTTGTGCGATACCGGGGAGCAGGCGTATACGGGAAAATCCCGCTTCCTTAAGGGTCGTATAGATGGTACGGAGTGTTTCCGGACTCGCGCTCGGGATGGCAATAAGAGCTTCGTCCTTGGAGCCGATACGGACGAGTCGGGCTATCTGGCGGATAGGTCCAAGAACCGGTATCCCGTCAATATCTTTGCCGATTTTGTTTCCATCGTCGTCGAGAAACGCGATGACCGTCCCGAAAATGCCTTTTTCGCGGATTTCCCGGGCAACCATGGTTCCGGCGAGTCCCGCCCCGATTATGTAGATGCTGGTTTCAGAATAGTCCTGTGTCATTTACTTTTGGCCTATTATTTCGAAAGCAAGATCGATGAGAAAAGACTCATCGTACATGTCAAGTTTAATCTTTGCACGTCCCTTTCTCTTATCGACCTTAACTATCTTTCCTTCAAGTCCTTTTAACGGTCCTTCGACAACTTGTATGCGATCATTCGCATCAAAGAGCACTTTTGACTTGTCTGCGACATCTCCAAACGAGGTAAAATGCTTCAGAGTGGATAAATCCCTCCCATCGAGGGGTTTCGGCATCCGGTTGTCGGGCAGGAAGCGAAAAAAACCGGGGGTGGTGCGTATTGACCAGTACAGCGGGCGCTCGAGAGTTTCGGTTTCGAGGAATATGTAGCCGGGAAAGACCGGTTCAATCTGACTTTTGGAAACGCCTGCTTTTCTGACCTGCATCTTTCGTTTCGGGAATATAAGCCTCATGTCGACCGCAGAAACCGGATCGAGGGCCAGCTGGACGCGTTTGATAAATAAATCTTCAGAACTTGTTTTGACCTGAAGAGCATAATAGTTCATGATTTGAACGGTATCACAGTTTTTCAAAAAAGAAAATAGAACTAAAAAAATCTCACTTGTTCCCTATATATACCGATATTCTATACAGGAAAGTGAGGCTGTATGCGCTTGATCAAATTCGTCCTGCCCCTGTTTTTTTCCCTGTTTGTTCTCTCCGGTGCCTCAGCGGCGACTATTTCGCTGTCCGTGGTGCAAAACGAGCAGGCGCCTGCCATTGCATTGCAAATGAGTCAGACAATTGAGGATGAACTGTTCGGCAATTTTTTTGATTCCGGTCATATCATTTCGAATTCTGATATCCATTTAGATGGATCCCGTTTTTCGGAACCGAATTACGGTATCAAAGAAGCAGCGTTTGGTCTTTCGGATTTTCTGGTTGTCGTGTACCTCCATTTCGGGCCGGCCGAACGGAAAAACGTCGAAAAAAAACAGTCTTTTGCGGAACTTAATTCGCTGACCTGGCGGGTAGTACGGGTTCTGTCTTCAGAAATATTGGGTGAATCTACTATAGATATGTCAAAAGTCAAGATAACGGATTTTGACCCGTACCAGCAGTCTCGTATTGTTGCCGACATGGTCGGAGCACAAACCATAGCTGTTGTGCAGGGTTCGAAGCGTGGGGAGAAAAAATAAATGAAACGATGTGTATTCGTCATTGCCTGTATTTGCATGTTTCTGGCCATTTCGGCCGGTTCCGCCTGGGCCGAGTGGGAAGGGAACGCGGGTATAGCATCCGCAAGCGAATTCCCCCAAGCCGGCATGTATGCCCGAAGTGATTTGTTCCCCAAAAACACGGTTGTAGAAATACGCAATCTTGAAACTGAAATTACCGTGCGTGCGGTAATCACCGGAACTGCCGGTGTCCCTGGTCTTGTTGCAGTTCTTTCACCGCTAACCGCTTCAACCCTGCAAATCCGCACAGGTTCGGTCAGTCGTGTCAGGATTTCTGTACCATCACCAGTTTCTGAACGCCCTGCGCCCGGTACGATTGCAAGCGGTACTGGAGTAAAAACTTCCGATCCCGATGTGAATCCTTCCTCAGCTGCTGCTGCCGCTGCCGCTGCCGCTGCTGCGTCTACCGCTGCCATATCTTCCACGATTCCCGGCACGGCAGCCCCTGTGACGCCCCAACCCGTTCCAGCCGAGATTCCTTTTTTTGCACTTGCCAACGCCTCTGAAGATCCGCTCGTTCCCTTGGCAGAACCTGCACCGGTAGCCGTTCTCGAAAACCGTGATACTATAAATGTACCCGAAACCTCGTTAGCAAACACTGAAGCCGCACCGGAAGCATCTCTTGCATCCATTATTTTCATTGATGAGCCGACGTTAGTAGCGTCGGACCTTTCAGCGTCGGACCTTGTAGCACCGGTAATAGATAGTGATACGTCCGCTCTTTCAGAAGGCGGAGCCGACCCCGAGTTCGCGGTTACACTTATTCCTGCCGAACCAAATCCTCCCGCTTCTCCGGTTCTTGACGTACCTTCAGATATTCCGGAAGTCGGGCCGGTTGTTGTCGTATCCGTTCCGGTAGAAAAACATCCAGTACCAGTATTTCTACCCGAAGTGCCTGCCTTGAGTTCGGTTCAGCTTCCTTATATTACCTCGTTCATCAAAGGCGGTTACTATGTCCAGATTGCGAGTTATTCCGACCCGCTGAATGCACAAAAAGTTGTTAACAATTATGCCAAAAAATATCCGGTGGCAGTCGAACTTTCTGCGACGAAAGGCAGAGAAGTGCTGAAAGTTTTTATCGGACCGATTAAAAAAGATGAATACGGTGCGGTTCTCGAGCGGTTCAAATCTCTCGGTTTCAAGGACGCTTTCGTACAGAAAGGCCAGTAAGCGCATGCAATATATCGAAGGTCTCAAGTCGCTGGTGGAGAAAGCCACTGTTTTTGCTGGTCGTAAAGTGGTCGTCACTGTCATCGCAAATCCGGTGGCTGGCGGCTTTACCATCAAGAAACGGGCTAAAATCAACCTTTCACAGTTTAATGCCGCCTTAGAACTCGTAAAAGACCGGCCCATCGTTACTACAAGCTGTTCCATCACACAACACCTGACTGCAGCAGCCGGTCATGCTCGACAGCTTGCTCACACGGCCCTCGAGCTTGCTTTAGCCGAAAGTGACCTGGACGTGCTTTTTTTTATTGTGACGGCCGGTGGCGACGGAACCAGTCTCGAAGTGCAGACAACGTTCGCTCATGCAGTGTTTCAAGATAAGAGCGATATTCTTGTTTCCCGTGTTTGTTTGCTCCGCCTGCCCCTTGGCACCGGAAACGACGGCTCTGACGGGCGAACTATTGAAGAAGCCCTGCGCCTTCTGACTGGTAAGGCTCATTTTACTCTCCAGCGTGCAGTTCGGGTGTATGCTTCGAACAAGGCGGACAGTCCCTGGTATGCTTTTAACATTGCGAGTATCGGACTTGATGCGTTCGTTACGCACATGACCAACCGGGTCAAAAATTTTATGCCGGGAGATTCATACAAAGTGTGGGTGGATATCGCCTGCGTGTTTTATAATCGTATCTATCGTATCGGTACAATGAAAGCTCGGGCTACCGCAGCGGATGGTACGGTTGTCATGGAGCACACCGAACAAATGGCGTTGTATGTGATGGGCGCATCGGGATTTCGTACCTATGGCTCGAACCAGAAGATTCTGCCTGATGCGAACAATGTCTGCGGTATACGAGAAATGTCGCTTCTCCGCAAGCTTGCGCTCAAGCCGTATATCTTGAGCGGCAGTCATGCTGCAATCCCGGAAGTAGTGTTGTACAGCGCTGATCGCATTGTTTTTGATTACTATGAAAACATCCTCGTGCAGTTCGATGGTGAAGCTCACCTTCTGACTGCAGCTGACTTCCCTCTTGTCATGGAACTGACGGTTCCCTTCATTGCTATCCTCAAGGCCTGACCCAAAGAATCCTCACACTCCGTGGCAGTGCTTGTATTTTTTTCCGCTGCCGCAGGGGCAGGGTTCGTTACGGCCTACTTTCGGGACAGCCCGGACAACCTGCACGTTGGCAGGATTGCTCGCGCTCATGGGTGCTGCCTTTGCTCCGCCGTTTGATCCGCTGAAGGTGCTCACCACGTTATGCTGGGCATTTCCGGTGACCTGCCGAATTTGGCGAACTGGTGCAGCTTCACCTTCGACTTTCACCTTCACCAGGAAGAGTCGCGAGGCGATTTCGAGACGGATATCGTCGAGCATATTGTAGAAAATATCAAAACCTTCCAGTTTGTACTCGGTAAGCGGGTTTTTCTGACCGTATGAACGGAGATACACAGCTTCGCGAAGAGATTCGAGGTTTTCCAGATGGTCAAGCCACTTTTTGTCTATTGCCTGCAGGTACTGGAAACGAATGAATGTATTGAGATTGTCCTTGCCTGCCATGCCGGTTTTTTCCGCAATATCTGTGTTGAAGCGCTTCATGAGTGCCGCTTTCGCCTCTTCGGGATTCTTCACGCACAGGGCAATATCTTCTTCGCCGAGAATACAGCCGAACTTTTCGCGGAAGATTTTTGAGAGCGCGCTTGCGGCCTCGTCCCGGTTTTTTTTGCTCGCCGTCGTGAATACGTCAAGATAGTCTCCGATGTATTCTTCGGCCGTGTTGAGGATTCGCTCGGTCAGGTTCGTGTCTGACAGGATACTGTTCCGCTGGTTATATATGAATGTACGCTGTTCGTTGAGAACGTCGTCGTATTCAAGTAGATGTTTGCGGATATCGAAGTTGCGCTCTTCAACTTTGGACTGGGCTTTCTCGATGCTCCGGTTGAGCCAGGGATGGAATATTGGTTCTCCCGGTTCCATGCCGATTTTGGACATAAGCCGTTTGAGGTTTTCACCGCCGAACAGGCGCATGAGATCGTCATCGAGCGAGATGAAAAAACGTGAGCGGCCGGGGTCACCCTGACGGCCTGAACGTCCGCGCAACTGGTTATCGATGCGGCGGCTTTCGTGCCGTTCGGTACCGATAACATAGAGGCCGCCGAGATTTTTGACTTCGTTATAGTCAGCCTGCCATTTTTTATATTCTTCTTGAAAAATCGCGGCGTACTGCTCGGGAGTAGCTCCCGTTCCAGCACGTTTTCGTGCGCGATATTCGGGGTTGCCACCGAGTTTGATGTCGGTACCGCGGCCTGCCATGTTCGTCGCTATGGTGATCGAGCCATTCGCGCCGGCTTCCGAGATGATTAGCGCTTCCCGTGCATGGTTTTTAGCATTGAGAACTTCGTGGCGCACACCCTTTCGGGTTAAAAGCGACGAGATGCGTTCCGACTTGTCGATCGATACCGTACCGACGAGCACGGGCTGGCCGCGCTTGAAGGCATCTGCAATCTCGGTACACAGAGCGTTCCATTTTTCGGTTTCGTTCAGGTAAACGACATCATCCTCGTCCTTTCTTGCAACGGGCAAGTTGGTCGGGATTACGACAACTTCGAGTCCATAAATTTTGTTGAATTCAACTGCTTCGGTATCGGCAGTTCCGGTCATTCCGGACAATTTTGCGTACATGCGGAAAAAATTCTGGAAGGTGATCGTTGCCATAGTTCGGTTGCGCTGGGCAATGCGAATTTTTTCTTTTGCTTCAATCGCTTGATGCAGGCCGTCCGAATATCGCCGTCCTTCGAGGATACGGCCGGTAAATTCGTCAACAATCTGCACGAGTCCTTCCTTGACCACGTAATCGACGTCGATGTGGTACAGCTTATGTGCACGTACCGACTGGGTAAAATAATGAATGTACTCGAAGTTTTCCTCGTTAAAGAGGCTGCCGGTAATAAGGCTGCGCTTTTGCAGAATTTCTTCAATATGCATCATGCCGTCGTTGGTGAAAGATATTTTCCGGTTTTTCTCTTCAAGCTTGTAGTCGCCCACCATGATTTCGCCCTGGTCCTCATTGGGGTACTCGCCGGTCGCTGGATTTTTATCCACTTCCTTCAGCTGACTGATGAGCTTGTCAACGTCAAAAAAGCGGGCGGTATCATCTTCGGCAGAACCGGAGATAATGAGCGGGGTACGTGCCTCGTCGATGAGGATGGAGTCTATTTCGTCGACAATCGCAAACGAAAATTCCCGCTGGGTCCGTTCGGATGTTTCCCATTTCATGTTATCGCGCAGGTAGTCGAACCCGAGTTCGTTGTTTGTCGCATAAGTGATGTCACAGGTATAGGATTTTCGCCTGATTTCATTGTCCATGTTCGAGAGGATCGAGCCGACGCTTGCTCCGAGATAGGCATAAACGGGACGCATCCAGTCCGCGTCGCGCTCTGCGAGATAGTCGTTGACGGTGACGATGTGCACGCCCTTGCCAGTGAGGCTGTTGAGGTAAGCGGCAGCTACCGACATGAGTGTTTTTCCCTCACCTGTTTTCATTTCGACGATGCGTCCGGTGTGGAGCACGATGGAACCCAAAATCTGTACATCGAAGGGACGTTCGCCGAGTACCCGTCGTGCGGCTTCGCGCGCGAGGGCAAATGCTTCGGGAAGGAAGGTGTCCAGGGATTCGCCGTTTGCGAACCGGGTCCGGAATTCGGCCGATTTTTTCGGAAATTCTTCCGCGAGAAGTGAAAGAGCCCAGGATTCTTTTGCGTTTACTTCATGAAGGAGGGGTAAAAGTGCCTTGATGTCGCGTTCGTGCTGGGAGCCGAAGAAAAATCGTATTATTTTATCTGTTATCATTGATATATTGTACTAAAAGACTACACGGTTGACAAGCATGAAAATGAATTCTACCCTGTCTCGCGGAGGCTGCATGAATATTCGTCATACATTGTCTTTGACCCTAGTCCTCAGTCTGTCTTTTTCAGTCTTTTTTTCATCCTGCTCCAAAGAACAGGTTAGCCTGGTCGAGCGAGAAAAGCTGTTCACCCTGTCGTATGGACGCTTCGAGGACGAGATCGACCTTTTTCAGCTCGATTCTCAATCGACAGGTCCCGATACCCAGATTTTCATGAAGGACGGCATGTTTTACATCGCCAACTCCGGTTCAAAAAAAATCCTGCAGCTCACATCCTTCGGGGACCTTCTTTCGGTATATTACAATCCGGAAACAAATCCCGTTCCTTCTTTCGCCGAATCAGTGTCCCCCGAAGCAGGTACTGCCTCGTCTTCAGTCACGACCACCCGTAAAGCGATTTCCTACCCTTTCAACCATCCGGTGTACCTTTCTGTCGATTCGCTGAAGCGGCTTTTCATCGTTGACCAGGTTCCCCAGGAACGCTTCGAATACGATAACGAGGATCAGGTGATCCTTCGGGACGTGGTGCTCCGCTTCAATCTTGACGGTCGCTTTGTCGACTATCTTGGCCAGGAAGGACCCGGCGGTACGCCTTTTCCTCCGATCATCGGGGTCTACAACAATACCCGTAACGAAACGATCGTGATGGCAAAAACCCAGGTAGGAATTAAGGTGTTCTGGTACAATGACGAAGGGACACTCCTGTTCCGCATTCCGGTCAGTTTCAAAAATCTTCCTTCTCCCTACGAAAAAGACAAAGTCATTCTTTCGTCCCTCGAGAAAATCATTCCGGATCCGGATTCCCGGCGTATCTATCTTAAAATTGATTACTATGCCGAGATCATCGATCCGGCGACACAGTCCAATGCCGGCATCAGCTATGACCGCAGCTGCGTGTATCCGTTTGATATTGATGCAGCAAAGTATGGTGATCGTATCGATGTTCCTTCCTATAATGGTGTCGACAAGGACAATCTGGGAACGCTCACATTCAAGAAGCCCTACGAATTTCTCGGTATCACTTCGAGTGGATGGATATTCCTTTCGACCCCGCAGCAGGGCGGTTATGCACTCGAAATCCTCGACACGAAATCCCGGCGTATCCACAAGCGAACCCTGTCAGTACGAGAAGATGAACTCGCCTACAATGCTCTGATGCTTTCCAATGATGGTATTCTTTCCGCCCTGCTTGCTACATCCTACGACGCTTCGGTGGTCTGGTGGCGAACGGATGCACTTATCGGGGAGATCCGGCGATGAGTGACAGGGACCCGGAAGGGCTCAAGTTTCACTACAATCGCGAGCGCCGGCTTGAACATGCGCCGGAGGAAGTCAAGCGCGCCTACGAGAATGGGTGGACACCGAATCGGGGCTTCATCAAGGGCCTTACCGCCAACACCGGTCTGCGAAGTATTTTTTTTGTTATAATTATCATGAGTGTCACCATCTTCGGCGTTACGCTTCTGGGGAATTCTTCATCCGGTTCGACTGTCGAAGGGGTAGAGGTCCGGTTGAAAGCCTTCCTTTATGAAGAAACAGTGTACATCACCGTCTCCTGCAAGGAGTCCGAAAAAACAGCTCCGGTAGCTGTGCAGGCCGTGTTGCGGGGACTTGATCCTGACGGCGTGACTGTTTTCGAAAAAGAAGCTTCCGGGGTATATAACGGAAAGGAATTGCTCCTCCGTACAACCATGCAAGATTATGAACTGAAAACGGTCACCGCATCGGTTAAATTCAATAAAACCGATGCTATCCTCTCTGTAACTGTTGACCGGACGTAATCTTTTTTATATTCTTATTAGAGGATCTTGCAAAACTTAGAAAGTTTTACAAGATCAACAAATAATGTAGGTGGAGAATTCTAACAAGTTGTTGTTTTACAAAGACTTGTTAGAATTCTCCAAGAGTCTCTTGCAAAAGTAACCGACTTTTGCAAGAGACTCATTATATCAGGAGAAAAAAATGCTGCAGTTTTATTTCCTTTCCATTCTACTCAATACAATCACCGGCCTCGTGCTGTTGTTTGCGGACAGGGATGAGATTGATACGCTTTCCCAAGTGAAGGTTCCGGCTATTGCACGAGACGAAACATTCCGTCTGGTTCTCGGCATTCTTACCGGCGTTACCGGTTTTTTCAAGCTTCTCACTGCAGTTCGCGGCGATGTTCCCGTAATAGGTGATCTCGTTCCTGCCTTCGCTGGTCTCGCCGGCGGTTTTACCTTGTTGTATGAATTCTACAAGACTCGTTCGACAATCGAAGAAGACAACCTTCCTCCGTTTATCCAGAAAATAATTTTGGGCAAGCGCTATGTAGGCGTTGCCTGTCTCATTGCTGCAGGATTCCATTTCCTTTTCCCTACCATCCTTTTCCTTTAGGACAGAATGAAGCAGTCAATAGCGGGCATTTTTTATTCCGACAACAAATATCTCATCGGTCGTCGGCTTCCAGTCGGCGAAATGGGTGGACGCTGGGAATTTCCCGGCGGCAAGGTTGATCCGGGCGAAACCCCGGAAGTCGCCATCCTTCGGGAATTTCGCGAGGAAATGAACATTACGGTGACGATTGGCGAATGCATTACCACAGTCGGCTTTAACAACCGGAATGGACCTGTCCAGCTGTTGGCATACCGACTCTACTTTCCCGAAAACCCCGAAATTACCCTATGCGAGCATTCCGAAATCAAGTGGGCAACGATGAGCGAAATCGAGGCTCTCGAATTTGTTGATTCCGATAGACTCCTGTTTCCTTGCCTCAGAAAGCGGTTCACCGATGAAAACTAAAGACTTCTATTCTGTTTGCTGCCTGACGATGTTGGCGTTGTTGCTGTTTTTGCCTCTTTCGTGTTCCCGCGGTCGTACCATCAATACTCTTTCTTTCCCCGCGACACCGGCTGTTTCCACTGTGGAACGCTTCGCCCTTGTTATCGACCCCTATATTTCGATGCGCGACCAGCCAGGTAAAGACGGAATAACCATTTCGCACGGCAGGCGTGGAGAAATTTATTCCGTCAGCGGAAACCGCCTGGTGCAGGGAGACAAGACTACGGTGCTATGGATCAATTTGGGAACAGGGTGGGTGGCAGAATCCTCCGTGCAGTTGTATTCAAGCATGGATAAAGCTAAAACGGCAGCGGCTCTCTTCGAATAAAATTGCTACTACCTTCTATTCTGCTGTACTGCGCCCAAGCTGGCCGCAGGCTCCGCCGATCTTTTCTCCGCGACGGGTTCTCAGCGTTACGTTCAAGCCGTATCCTTCAAGCATTCGCAAAAATGCCGCCGTTTCTGCGGATGTCGGTGATTTGAAGGGTAGGGTGGGGACGGGATTCCAGGGAATCAGGTTTATGTGCACATTGAGATCCCGCGCAAAATCGGCGATTTCGCGTGCATTCGCGGGATTTGTATTTACTGTACCCATGAGAGCAGCCTCGAGTGTTACCCGTTTTCCCGATTTTTCAATAAAATAAGCTATTGCTTTGCGCAGTTCGGTGAGGCTGTTGGATTTATTTACGGGCATCAGCTGGGTACGCAGTTCCTGGTTTGCGGTGGTAAGCGAAACGGCAAGCCGGACGTCCGGTCCCTCATTGGCAAGGGAGAGGATTCCCTCGCAGAGTCCGGAAGTCGATATTGTGATACGCCTGCGTGAAAGAGCCCGACCTTTCGGGTGGGTCAAGATGGCGATGGATTTTCGTATTGCGTCAAGATTCAGCATCGGTTCGCCCATTCCCATGAAGACAATGTTGTCGAGTTTTCCGACCGCATCTTCCAGATGGTAAAACTGCTCGACAATCTCGCCGGCGGTCAGGTTTCGGGTGTAGCCGATGTGTCCTGTCTGGCAGAAGGCACAGTTCATCGGGCAGCCGACCTGACATGAGACGCAGGCTGTTTTACGGTCTTCTGCGTCCGAAAGGAGCACCGTTTCGATAGCTCCACCATCGGGAAGAGTAATCTGCAGTTTAACCGTGCCGTCAGGATCCCGGAGCGTGCAGGCTACCTGTGTCGAAAAAAGAGAATGTTCCGCGAAAAGGCGGGTTCGGTCGGCAAGTGGCAGATTGGTCATTGCATCGAAGGTTCTTGCCCCGTCAGATATCCATTTGAAAATCTGCAGTCCGCGCCATGATTTATCAAAACCGAGTGCGTTACAGAGCTCCTCCGGAAGCATGCCGGAAAGAGAGTTAGGAGGATCATGAGCGGGCATTTATTTTCAAGCCCGCAGTTTGTCAGCCATCTCGGCAATAAGCTGGTTTCGAATTCCGAGTTTCTGGAATTCCTGGAGCGTCTCGATAGCTTTCTGTTTTTGGCCGTTGTTAACCTGACATTCGGCGAGCTCGAGATATAAGCGGTAATTCTTGGGATCGGACTGGATCAGGCGTGACAGGCTTAGTCCCGCCTCGTCAAATTTACCCTGTATCTTGCAGATCATTGCAAGACCTAGCACGGCAAATACGTCAAATTCGATATCGAGGGCTTTCTGGTAGTAGTCCTGGGCCAGGTCGTATTCACCCAAGTTGCGGTACGCGTCGCCGGCACGGGTCAGGATCACTTTGTTGTTTGGATCTTTTTCGAGAATTCTATTCCAGAATTCGACCGAACGGAATTGCTGGTTCATGCCGCGGTAACAGTCGGCAAGGCCGAAAAGAGCATAAAAATTATCCTGATCCATGCGAAGTGCGCGTTGGAAGTAATATATGCCCTGTTCGAAGGTTTTTAGTTTGCGATGGCAGTTTCCGATCGAGGTGAGCACACGGATGTCAACAGAATCCTCGTTCAGTTCGAGCATCTTCTGCCAATAGTACAGTGCGTCCCGGTATTCCTTGAAGTCATAATGAAGATGACCGAGTCCAATAAGTGCGTAGGGGTTGTTTTCTTCCATGTCGAGTACGCGGAGGTATAGGATTTTTGACTGCTTAAAATCCCGGATTTTACGGTACGCGTCGGCTACGCGGGTAAGGACGGTAATATTGCGGTCATCGTGTTGGAGATACTGTTCCCATATTTCGATGGCCTTATTGTATTGGTTGAGGGCCTTGTAGCAATCCGCCAGACCAAAAAGCGCATAGTTATTTCCTGGATGGAAGGAAAGGCAGTTCGAATAATAATCGACCGCCTCGCGAAAATGGTTACGCTTGCGGGCAGCGTCGCCAAGCCCTACCAATGCATAGTTGTTATCCTTTTCCAGGGAAAGTATTTTGTTGAAGGCGTTTTCGGCCTCATCAATCTTGTTGTCCTTAAGCAGAAGATAGCCATTCTTGGAAAGTTCGGCTATTTCGTTAAAACGTTTTTCTTCTTCGGTAACCCCTGCGGTAGGTTCCGGGATCGGCGGCATTTCGTTCAATAAATCAGACACAGTTCACCTCTTTTTTTAAACTCTTATCAGTGATTCGATGACCAACGCCAATTTGGCGATAATCGGATCTGCCTTCCTCTTGTTGTGTGCAAGCCAGTATAGTTTCAGAGCATCAAGATCGAGGCCCTTCTGTTCGTAATATGCGCCAACTCGAGTAAGTCCGTCAGAATAACCGGTTGTGATGAAAATCCGCTTTGCAGCTTCAATTTCACCTTCGTTGAAAAAAGCATTGCCCTTACGATTTAAAGCAGCTTTTTGTTCGCCGTTCAAATTCTGTACAGGGGAATCGGTTGTTTTTATGAGACCGGTGCCTTCAAAGCGGCTAAAATCTTCTGCAATTTTGGAATTCAAATCTAACCCTAGTAGTATAATAAGAAATTTAAAAATATAGTGCAAGCCTTATGTGTAAATTCCTAGTTTTTTGTATAGAAATCCACAATTGATCTGCCATATATCCGCTGATCTGTTCTGTGCATGTTTCCGATCGTTTCAGCCATTTCACGCTCTTTTGGCCGGTGCATCACGGCCAGCCCCCCCGATTTCAACACCGGAAGGGAACCTGCCATTTCTACCAGGCTTGCATGAAATTTATAGGGAAACGGCGGATCAAAATATATTATATCAAAGTTTTCCTTAGTGCGCTTCAAAAATAGTTCAACTGACATGAATTTGCATTCAATACGGTGTTCTGCGATCGAAACGTTGTCAAATACAGTTTTTACCTTGAGGGGATCCTTTTCAACCAGAAATACCGGATCGGCGCCGCGCGAGGCGGCCTCTAAGGCACAGATTCCCGAACCCGAAAAAAGGTCGAGAAAGGATTTTCCGGTTAGATCGCCGAGAATGGCGAAGAGGGATTCTCGCATGCGGTCCATCGCCGGCCTGATTACTCCTGCCGGACACTCGATAATTCGGCCTTTAAGGCTACCACCCGTTATGCGCATGCTACCAGCCCATCCTGATCTTGATGCCATCTGCGGCACGTATGCCCGAAGCCCAGGCTCCGGTAATTCCTCGCGAAGTGCCTGCTCCGTCACCTATCAGGTAGATATCCTGGGCGGCCATAAAGTAGTCATTTATAAAACGTGGCTTGTTCGCATACAGCTTGATCTCGGGATAGTACAGTATTGTTCCCGGATGTAGGACGCCGGGAACAATGGTGTCAAGTTGTTTCAAAGCTTTCCAGATGGAACGCAAAAATTTTGCGGGCATTGCAATGCTGATGTCACCGGGTGTGCAGGATGACAGGGAGGGAATGAAGTCGTACAGATCGTCGTTGAGACCGTCCCGTGTAGTGCGTTTGCCGAGCCGAAAATCTCCGATGCGCTGCATGATCGGATGTCCGCCTCCGGTAAGCATGGCAAGGGATGCGAGAAACTCGGCGTAATCCTGTCCAGAGGCGAGCGGTTCGGTAAACTCGACACTGCGGAGGATCGCAAAGTTTACGAGTCCGTTGGATTCCTTTTCATGGGAATAGGCATGGCCGTTTACGCTGTAGTAGGTCTGGCCGTTGGTTGCCGTGTATTTTTCCTGGACGACGTGGGCTGCCCCCGAATTAGTGCAGAAGGTGCGTGTTCGTTCCGGAAATATGAACTTTGGATCATAGTAATCTTTGACGATAGGATAGTGTTCTATGCGGGTTTCAACCCGTACACCGACGTCGATGCTGTTGTCGGTATAACGGATTTCGGTTTCTTTCATAAATTTGCGCAGAAAGTCGAATCCGTGTCTTCCGGGAGCTATGATGATCTGGTGGTAGGCGACCTCGCGTTTGTCAGTCCGCGCGATTTTGTTCTGCTGATCAAGAGAAAGGAAAGTTTCTTCGAGGCATACTTCTACGCCGGCGTCAGAAAGGGCTGCAACGAGTTGCTTGATCAGTTTCAGCCCGCCATCAGTGCCGAGATGTGACTGACGGATTAAGAGCAGTTCAGCGCCGATGCGTGCTGCTCGTTTTTGATATATTGAAAGGTTTTTCTGGGGAAGAATGTCGGGGTTGAGGAATTTTTCAACTCGCTCGAGATAACCGGCCGAGTTCTCCTTGTTCCAGTATTCATCGGGAAAACCGATGGGAAACGTAAAATTCATTTTACAGTCGTTGCGAAGCCCACCCGAGGATACTTTTTCTCGTTCAAGTAGCAGGATGCGAGCGTCGGGTTTTTGGGCAAGCAGTTCGAACGCAGCGCCGAGTCCCGCAGGACCGGAACCAACAATAATACAGTCATAGCTTTGCATACGCTAATAAGTATATCAGAAATTCAGAAGTTCGCTCAACTCGTTTTGGGACACGATATCCCATGAATCGTCGGTTTTGTCGTTTTTCTGGATTTTTAGCATCATTTCTGTACGAAGTTTTGTGTGCAGTTCAGAAATGATGGTCAGTTTGGGAAGAAGAGAAACGAATTCTTCCTTCAAGCAGGTAGTTCCATGGAGGACGGAATCAACCAGACGGATATAACGGTTCTGGCATGAATTGAGGGACTGCATTATGGGAATATAGAGTGAAAGTTGGGTGTTGGCCTGGATTTGGCGGTACAATTTTTGGATTGAAACGTCGAAAAAGAGCAGATCATCTACGGTCTTATCGAAAAAGTATTCGCCCGAGAGATCGAGCATCAATCCTTCGTACACCGTATCGATGGAACGCGAAAGCTGGTAAATATTGTCCTGAAAAACGATTTTTTGCAGCATGGCTTAATTCCTCCGGATCACTGTCCAGTATATCGGCAGAAAGGCCGTTCATCTTGACCAAAGTCCCTAAAACTGCTAATTTGTATATTCGACATTCTGTCGGATGACAGGTCGGGGCGGCAAATTGCCGTCCAACAACTCCCGCCCGCTTATCAATACACGCTGTTTATTGATAAGCGGGCCCAGAAATGTGTCCATGAGGAGGAAACATGAGAAAGTATGAATTGATGGTGGTATTCCCGCTTGAGGAAGAGATGTTCAAGCCCGGCGTAGAAGCCGTGCGCAAAACCCTTGCCGATTTTGGCGCGCAGGTGATCAGCGAAGAACCCTACGGTGATCGCGAACTTACCTATGAAATCCAGAAGCGCACCCGCGGCCGCTATGTCCTGTTCACCATTTCGGCATCCCCCGAAAAAATCGTCGAGATGGATCACCAGCTCAAACTCAACGTAAATGTAATGAACTTCCTTTTCGTCCGTGTCGAAGAATAAGGAATAAAAGGAGACACCTATGGCAGACGTAAACCACGTAATACTGATAGGACGGCTTACCCGTGATGCGGAACTGAAATACACTTCCGGCGGTCAGGCTGTCTGTAAATTTGCTATAGCTGTCAACAGACGCAAAAAAAGCGGAGACCAGTGGGTTGAGGAAGCGAGTTTTTTCGATATCGTCCTTTGGGGCCGGTCGGGAGAAACGCTGAACCAGTATCTGGTCAAGGGCAAGCAGGTCGCTGTTGAAGGCGAATTGCACCAGAACCGGTGGGAACAGGACGGGCAGGCACGCAGTAAGATCGAAATTATGGCAACTAACGTGCAGCTGCTTGGCGGTACCTCGGGAAGCAATGCTTCCGGCAATTCCGGATCGGGCGCGGGCGGTTACAGCGGCAACGCAAGTTCGGGCGGAAATTTTTCCGCTCCAACCGGCGGTTCGACCGGACCGTACCAGAAACGCCAAAGTTCCGAACAGGGACCGTCTTCCGGTATGGAAGATTCCACACCACCGGATTTTCCGGATGACATTCCATTTTAAGGAGAAACAGGTATGGCTGATGACAAGATGAAAGATATGGATGGAGATATGCAGATGCAGGATGTACTTCGCGATTCAGATGATCGTGGAGCAGGCCGCAAGGGAAAAGTATTCTTTCGCAAGAAGGTATGCCGCTTCTGCACCCAGAAAACAAAGATTGACTACAAAGACGCGGACGGTCTTCGCCGCTATACCACCGAGCGCGGCAAGATTCTTCCCCGCCGCATCACCGGTACCTGCGCCAAGCACCAGCGCCGTCTCGCCCTCGAGATCAAGCGGGCACGCGCTCTCGCCATGCTCCCTTACGTTGTAAGCTGAGCGTGGAACTCATTTCCGATACCGGCAGCCGGAACCAGATGTCAAAGTCTGTACCGGCCGTGCTGGTTGCCGGCCTTGCGGTCGTCGCCTGCATCCATTGGCTGCCAGTATTGTCATTCTTCTTTTCCGTTCCCCTTTTTGTGCTCTATTTTGTCCGGGAAAGAAAGATTTTCGCTATTTCTGTTCTAACTGCCTTTGTGCTCGATTCGCTCGTCTCGGTTTTTACTGCTGCGTGGGGAGGAAGTCCGGTTACCCTTTCCATTCTTGCGAGTGCTATTTTCGGATCCGGTTTTTTCATTTTACCGGTGCTTTTCATGATGACCGGTAGTAAGGTTCGGCTACGTTATCGACTGGCCCTCGCCGGCATCATTGCAACTTTTTCCTGGATCTTGTTTTTCATGGTTACCGATGCAGGGGTGAGCCTCGAAAGAATGATGCGTGAGCTTTCTACTTCCTCGGCCGAGATGCTGTATGAAATGATACCTGAAGGATTTGAACGTGCTACGTTCATGGCCCAGCTTACACCGGATCGGTTGTTTACGTTTGTGCGGGACATCCTGCTTTTTTCAGTACTGCCCATTTGCATTCTTATGTATGCGGTAAGCTGCAGATTTGCCGCTTCTCTGGTACGGATGTTTCGGAAGGATCGCTTCCCGTTATTCCGTTCGACGTTGTTTTTCAACGACTTTTTTCTGTTCTATCCCTTAATAATCGGTATGTGCGGAATAATGGTCGGCAAAATGACCGAAATCCGGCTCGTGTCAATCATTTCCTGGAACGTTACTCTTGCTGCAGGCTTGTTTTTCATTTTCCAAGGTTTCGGAATTTTGCATTTTTTTATACAACTAATGCAAAAAAAAACGCGGTCTCGTTTTTTTATATTTTTTCTGTTTACGACTATCCTGCTCCTTTTGAATGGCTGGATGGTTTTTTTGGGTTGTTTATTAGTCGCCGGCGTGGTTGAACTGTTTGTTCCGCTCCGCGCACGATTTGATAATAATGATGATAATTAACAACTTCTGTTTTTAATTATCTACAAATGCAAGACAGTACCGATCCAACTCCTGGACGCGATACTGATCACAACTAGTAAGGAGCTCGAAGATGAAAGTAATTCTTAACCAGGATGTAAAACACCTCGGCGAAGAAGGCGACGTCAAGGACGTGGCCAATGGTTATGCACGGAACTATTTGTTCCCCCGCGGTTTTGCAGTACCCTGCAATACAGCTTCTATGGCCTTTTTTGAAAGCCGCAAGGCCGAAATTGATGCCAAGAAAGCCGCCAAGCGTGCGGATGCCGCCAGCCAGAAAGAAAAACTCGAAGCAACTGTCCTCACGTTTGTCATGCCCGCCGGTGCCAATGGAAAGCTGTACGGTGCTGTCACCAACCAGACTATCGCGGACGAATTCAAGAAACTTGGTTTCGAGATCGAACGCAAGCGTATAGAAGTTCCTGGCCTGACCTTCAAGAGCGTCGGTAAATACCATGTCAATATTCGCCTCTACGAAACGTCCTCGGCAAGCGTTGCCGTTATCGTCGATGCACAGGCAGAAAACAAGGATCATTCCACACCCAAGACCGACCGCGCCCCGAAAAAGAGATATGATAATCGTGCAAACGATGCTGTCGCTTCAGAAGCCGCTCCGGCCGCAGATGCAGAATAATCAGTTGAACTCTACAAGATGAGTGCAAATTCGCTGAAAGACAAGGTGCCGCCCCATAATCTGGAAGCTGAACAGGCTACACTGGGAGCACTTTTACTGGATGCGGAAGCCGTGGGGACCGTCATACGGTTCCTGCGGCCTGATAACTTCTATTCCCTTCAGAACCAAAAAATATTCCAGGCCATAATTTCACTTTTTAACAAAGGTCAACGTTCGGACCTGATCACTATCACCGAAGAGCTTAGGCAGAGTGGTGCTCTTGATTCCGCCGGCGGTCCCGGCTACATAGCTACGCTAACCGATACCGTTCCCACGAGTGCCAATGTCGAATACTACGCGAAAGTTGTTCTTGAAAGCTCGGTTCGCCGCGCTCTTTTAACCATTTCGCATAAAATAATTTCTGATGCACATGATGAATCAACTGGGAGCCGCGCGGTACTTGAGGATGCCCAAAAACGTATTTTTGAACTTACCGATGCCAACCAGTTGGCAACCTTCAAGACCCCAAAAGATATTATTCCCCGCGTTATCGAAGCAATCGAAAAACTGTACCATACCCGGGATGCCTTTACCGGCGTTCCTTCTGGCATCATCGAGCTCGACCAGATGACGAGCGGTTTCCAAAAATCGGAACTGATCATCATCGGCGCGCGACCCTCGGTCGGAAAGACAGCGCTCGCTCTCACGATGGCAGCTCATATCGCGATCAAGGAAAAAATTCCGACCGCATTCTTCTCGCTTGAAATGTCCGACATGCAACTCATGTCGCGCCTCATATCTTCCGAATCGAAGATTCCTTCTGAAAAAATCCGTTCTGGCCTTCTCAAAATGAGCGACTTTCAGAGTATCCAGGATGCTGCAGGCCATATCTACGATGCACCTCTTTATATTGTGGATATGCCGAACATGAAACTACTTGATCTTCGTGCCATGTGCCGCCGGCTGCGGGCTCAGTTCGACGTACAGATTATCTTTATAGATTATCTCACCCTGATCTCGAGCGAAAATAGTATGATACCGCGGCACGAACAGATTGCAGAAATTTCCCGTTCCCTCAAGAGCCTTGCTCGCGAATTGAATATTCCGGTAGTTGCACTTTCGCAGGTTCGTCGCGACGCCGAAGGTAAAAAACCTATGCTTGCCGACCTCCGGGAATCAGGTTCCATCGAACAGGATGCGGACGTCGTCATGTTTTTGCACCGCGAACGGGTTACTTCAACGAAGGACGGCTCGGACAAGGATCAAGCTATCGAGACCGAGCTCATTGTTGCCAAACAGCGTAACGGTCCAATCGGCGACATCAATATTCTCTTTCTTCCCCGCTACACCAAATTCGTCTCCCGAACGCAGGGCTAAGACAAGCTTTCCCTCAACCGAAATAATCAACCGAAATAAGCAGCCCTTCAATTCATACAGACACACCGTCATGACTATTCCCGGTATAAAAAAAAGGCTGCCCGACATATGCCGGACAGCCTTTTTTTGTGTGTCGAAGGCGTCTATGCCTTCAATGCACTAGTTCGTCTTTTTGACGGTGTAGTATTTTTCAGGTACTTTCTGTTCTGTGGTCGGAAGGAATTTTCCCGGATTTCCAAAGATATAGGTATCCATGTAGATCAGGATCTGGTTCTTAGCCCGGACACCGGTGTTCATGTCGGTGTAGTAAGCTCCGTTCCATTTTGCGCCAGGAGTATACTTGCCGAGGGATGTATACAGATCACTAAGTGAATCCTTCTTGGCTTTTCCTTCAATGACCTGCATGGCAAAGTCGCCGAGACCGGCACTGAGGGTATAACCGTAAGAGAATGCCCAGGTTCCGAACTTTCCGGCTCCGCCTTTGGCAACGACGGCTTCTTCAACTTTTTTGAGGATAGCGGGGAAATTGCCCGCTTCCTTGGAAAGATCGATTCCAAGTGCTGCGGGATAACCCATGAGCGGGGAAGGAAGGTCGGCTTCAACGAACATTCCGCCGTAAGCAAGAAGCTGGCGGAGGAGGGGTTCGGTATGACCGTCATTGGTGCAGAAGAAAACGGTATCTTTTCCGTATTCCTTGATCCACTGGGGAGTCTTTTCCATGATGAACTGCTGGGCACCGGCCATTCCTACGTCGGAAGTCGGGTCAGGAGCGGTTTCGAACACGAATTTGATTCCGAGGTCTTTGCAAGCTTCTTCCATGATGGCGCGGCGGCGGCCGAGGCTTTCGTAGGACATATGACGAGGGAAGGAAATATGGACGAATGTTTTCGCTCCGAGCTGTTTGGCAGCCCAGATGATGGTGTATCCACGCGATACAAAGTCGGCGCTGACGGCAAGGTCGGCTGCACTCTGGATTACGAGCGGATCTTCGTGGGCTTCACCGGCGAACAGAAGGATGTCGGCGCGTTTTTCTCTGACACGCTTGAATGATTCGGTTGTTCCGGGGATTGCCTGGTTGATGATAATGGCCTTCATGAGGGGATCATCAGCAAGTGCGACCACAGAAGATATAAATGTTTCCTGCTGGGACATGAAATCGTCGGGATAGGTGATGTGCTGTACAATTCCGCCGGTCTTTACGTCGCCGTACTTCTTGATGAGCTCTTCAGCACCACGAAGATCGTCTTCGGACTGGGATACTGTTCCCGTTACAATACCGATATGGTATTTAACTTTTGCAGTTTCTTTGGTTTTTCCACAACCGGTCAATAACACAGTCAGCGCGATACATGCAATCGCTACTGCTTTCACTTTCTGCATAATTCCTCCTATTTAACTCAAGTGACAATAAAGCCACAGTATAGAATAGTTTATTCTCGTCGTCAAGAAAAGAAAAAATCATTGTATCAGCGGTGCTTCCTCAAGAAAGACGGCGTCCGGCGAGGTGTAGGCATTTGTGTTGCCAATTGCCCCGTCATCAGGCGGGGCCTGGTCGAGGGGCACGAAAACGGTTAGCGACGGCTCTTTTCCTGCCAGCAACATTGGAATTGAAAGAAGCATTATGTCGGACATGAGCGGAAGCGTTATTTTGGTTTCGAAAATCGTATCTTTTTCGAGCGACTTGATCCTGACCGTGTGCGTCTGCCCTTTCACCTTCTGCATATCCCGGTCACGAGGATACAGCTCCAGTTCTTCCCGTCCGTTCACGGAAACGAGCACTCCGTTGATTGCTTTGACCGTACCATCTTCCGAGTCTCGGTTGTCGATAAGGATCGAGTGACCTCTGCCGGTCAGGAACGTTATTACGAGGAGGGCTACAAAAAGCGTGACAAGGGCTGCGCGTACCAGAAGTTTTTTTGAGTGCTTGCTCATTTTGCCCCTCCTTCAGTTTCCGAAGCTGCACCCCGCAGTCCTTCGCGCGAGCGGATAGCCTCATTACGGCTTCGCCAGGCATACAGCACGAGTGAGAGTGCAATAACGCCGTAGCCTATAAACTGGCGGAAATATTCGCCAATCATCGCCGAGCCAAACAAATTCTGGCCAGCTCGCGGAGACACAACGAAAAGAAGATGGAGCAGGATGACGCCAATGAACACGTTCGGTAGCGTCGCCTTTTTGACCGAGGCGCCTCCAACGAGGATGGCAGCTATCGCGAAAAAGCTCGTTTGGTCATGGGCGTTATAGGTGGCCATGTTTCCCATGTTCTGCAAAAAAATGATCTGGCCGAAACAGGCAAGTACGGTCGAAATTATGATGGCAAGAATTCGGGTGCGGTCAACCGGTATTCCCGAGGCTTCAGCTACCGACATGTCGTTTCCAACAGCTCGCATATCCTGACCAAGTTTGGTCTTTTTGAACCATTCAATAAATACGCAAAGAGCGGCAATCACGAGGAAGGTGGCGGCCGGGATAATAAAGGGGCCTATTTTCATTTTGAACAAGATGTCGAGTGCCTGGCGCACACCTTCGAGATTGAGAGTGTTGCGGATGCCGTAGCCTCGTGACAGGACGATGGCCGGTGAGCTGATCGGGATAATGGATCCCATCATGTACAGGACAACCAGCTGGTAGATTCCATTGATAAAGAAAGCCAGAATGTAGCCGGTGACCATTTCCCGCCCTTTTGCCTTGTTCAGTACCGAGCCGCAGATCCATCCCATAAATATCGAGATCGGGGTGCCGAGAAGGGCCGCGAAAATAAGGCCCTCTATGCCACAGATATTCCAGTTGATAGCGAGAATGAGCCCGATCTGACCCGACATGGCGCCAAGCGTCATCCCGAAGTTGAGTCCCATACCTGCAAAAATAGGCAAGAGAAGTGCAAGCACGAGAAACGAATTTCTGCCAAGGCGGGTGATCATTTCCTGGACGATATACGTAACAGAGAGGCCCGAAAAGGGCGTAGCCAGTACGGTGACGAGCAGGAACACGATAATAACCGCATTGTCGACGAAGAATCGGCCGACGCTATGCCGACCGTCTTTTTTTGTGTTGGTCATTTTGTTACCTTCGTTTTCCGGGTCAGAGCATAGATGATGATGCCCTGCGAGATGATGATGCGCACCACCTCGGATATGTCCGTCTGGAGAGCCGAGTTGATAACCGAGGGAGTCATGGTCAAAATTCCCTGAAAGAGGAAAGTTCCGATAATCACGTTGAGCATGTTGGCCTTGTTGACCGAAGCTCCGCCGATGAGGATAGCTGCGACGGCTGCGAAAGGCATCTGGAGAGGCGCGGTATAGAGCTGGATGAAACCATAACTCTGCTGGTACACGAGAATTCCCGCTGCGCCGAGTACGGTCGAAATGATTACCGAAATTGTACGCATCCGGTCGGAGCTGATGCCCGAAGCCCGCGCATAGTCGGGATTGGAACCTACCGCGGTCATGGCTGTTCCGGTTTTAGTGCGGAAGAACAGCCAGACAAGAAAGGCGCTACATATCACGAACAGAATTTCGCCCGTCGGGAAGACGAAAGAATCGCCCAACCTGAGTGCGAGAAAATTATTTAGTACCCGGTCGTAGAAACCCTCAACAGTGATGGTGGTCCTCAGTCCCTTTCCGGCATATGCCCAAATCATTGTGGGCGCGTTGAAGGGGAGAACCAGCCACATGATACACATGAACATGACGCCGGCAAAACCGACGTACATGGCTATCGTCATTTCTTCGCCTTTAACCTTGTTGAGAAGTTTACCATACAAGGCCCCAAGCACGATTGCAAAGGGAAGGGCGAGACCAAGTGCACCGAAAAAACCGAAGGCCCCGGCGAAGCCAAGCTGCACGGAAAGCGTCGCCCCGATGAGGCCGGCGATAATACCGAGTGACAGGCCAAAGTTGAGACCGCAGCCCGACTGGATCATCGGAACCATAGCAAGCACAAACAGTCCGTTCTGGCCGAAGCGGTTAATAACATCGCTGAGGGAAGCGTCAATCCGGACTCCGACAAAGGGAGCGGCAATAAAAAGGGAGACGAGAAAAAAGAAAATGATTATGCGCGGCCATCCGAAGTCGGTCACGAACTGCTTGAATTTATCCACGGTTTGGCTCCTTGTCCGATGTTTGTTCTGTTTTCTTGGCTACACCCGACATGAGGAAACCGAAGTCAGTCAGGTTGGCTGTTGGCGGCAGGATGCCCGCAATTTTTCCCTCATCAACTATTGCAATCCGGTCACAGATTGTCCTCAGTTCCTCGAGCTCGCTCGAGATCATAACAATGGTAGTTCCGTATTCGCGGTTGTAACGGTGGAGTGTCTCGAGTACGAGTTTTTTAGCACCAACGTCGATGCCGCGGGTCGGCTCGGAAACAAAGAGGATATCAGGTTTAACCGCAAAAGCTTTGGCGAGGCATATTTTCTGTTGGTTTCCACCGGAGAGTTCTTTTGCCTTCTGCGAGGTGCTCGTGCACTTGATGTCGAGCATCGAGATGTAATCTTCTGTCAACCGGCGCATGGATTCCTCATCACGAATTTTGAAGAGTCCACCCAAAAAGGACTTGAGGTATTTACCCTGTATTTGCATCGCAGTAAACGCGATATTCCATGAAAGGCTTTCGTCGAGGAGCAGTCCCACGCCGCGCCGGTCTTCGGAGACGAAGGCCATGCCCTGTTCGAGTACTTTTCGAGGCTCGTTCAGCGGGGAGGGGCGATCATGCAGTTTTACGCTGCCGCCAGAAGGAAAGAGACCCATGATCCCGTTTGGAATACCCAGCTTTCCCTGGCCGGCAAGGCCGCCGAAGCCGAAAATTTCGCCTTTTTTCACCGCGAAGCTGACGTCGCGTACCGTTTCGCCGGGCATATCAACCCACAGGTGGTCAACTGTGAGAATTTCTGGTCCGAACGTACGCTCTCCTACATCGGTAACCCGTTCTGTTACAATATTGCGACCGACCATCCAACCGGCGATGTCGCGCACGGTGACTCCTTCGATGGGAGTATCTTTGACCGTGAGTCCGTCGCGCAGTACGACGATTCGGTCGGCTACGTTGACGACCTCCTGGAGGCGGTGCGAAATGAAGATGATACCGATGCCCTGTTTTGCAAGATTGCGTAGTGCCTGAATGAGCACTTCTGCTTCTGTCTCGGTAAGAACTGCCGTCGGTTCATCAAGAATCAGTATTTTTGTTTTTTCCCGGTTGATCTCGCGGGCTATTTCGGTGAACTGTTTATGCCCAACCGGCATCTCCGAAATGAGCATGTCCGGATCAAGATTGATGCCCAACTTTTCGATGGCAGTTTCTGCGCGTTCCCTCATGGCCGGTCGGTCAAGTCGGCTCATCCGTTCGCCGAAGACCTCGTTGAGGAATGTTGCCTTCATGGGTTCCCGATTGAGGACTATGTTTTCGGTGGTGGTAAAGCCGGGGAGCAGACTGAATTCCTGGTGTACCATACCGAGGCCTGCATCAAGGGCCTCGAAAGGGCTCGCGAAATGCACTTCCGTCCCGTTTAGGGACACTTTGCCCTTGTAGCCGCCAGTTTCGGCGATTACCGGCTTACCGAAAAGTATACCCATGAGGGTTGTTTTTCCTGCTCCGTTTTCGCCTACGAGAGCGAGAATCTCGCCGGCTCTTAAATCGAATGAAACGTCATGCAATACAACATTGCCGTAAAATTCCTTAGAGACATGTTCGACTGAAAGGAGTGGACTGTCTTGCCCCATACTATCTCCTGGATGTTGGATTCGTTTAAAAAATGAACTGTAATTCTATCAATATAATGAAAGCTGTCAAGCAACATTACTCCCGTTCTTTATTCTTTTTCTGCCCATAAACCGTCGGTTGTTATGAATGCTGTCGAAATGATAGCGAGAGAGTCACGCCCGAACCAGGTGAGGGAACCATCATGGTTGAGCGAAACGATAAACTGTTCCATACTTGCGGCTTTTAGCGGTAATGCATACCCGCGATCAAATCGGCGCTGTATCCCATCCGAACTGATTTCGACGAGAGACCATTTGCCGAGGTTAGTTATGAGCCGATCGCCGGAAGGAAGTACGGTGGCCATGAGATCTTCATCTGCGTAAGCAGCTTCAGTTTTGATCCGGGTGGTTGCAAGCGAAGCCGGTTCGATCGTGACCGTCACAAGCTCTGTCGAGGATGCTGACGTACCTTGCCTAACGATAAATCCGTAAAATCGGGTATTGTTTCCCGGATCCTGCCTGATGCCGAAGCATAGTTCACCGGTTACGGGGAGCGGTACTGTTTCTCCCGTTTTTGTCGTGATGAGTAAAAGTGGATTGGATGAGCGCATCGTTGCCGATTTGGACACGATAATGCGCTCGGTGGAAAGTGGAATGACATCCTGGAGGCCAGCACCGGAATAGGTGAAAGGCGGTCGGGTGGACCTGGTGTCAATGACGGTTGCCTGGCTGTTACCTTCAATGAACGCAAGAACCGAACCGTTAACTGCAAGTGAACGGAGGCCTTCTTTGGGTTGCCACAGTTCTGTTTTATTTTGACCGTCAAAGTCTATCCGCAGCACGGGATTTGGTCGGGCGGCGGACCAAAATAAAAGAGAGTTTTCCATGAGGGTAAGTCTGTCTGCCTCGACACCGTCGAAGGCAAAAACAGGGGCTTTTCCTGGACCAGGGGAAATGAATACAGAACCGGCGGACAGGAGGAATAGACGGAAACCGTCAGAGGCAATGTCGTCTATCGGGCGTACCGAATCGTCGACGAGCTGTAACGGCTTGAGGACTTCGCCAGTTCCATTTGTTTCCGCAATAGCAAAAACGAAGCCCGTAGCTGTTCCGAATAGTATCCGGGTGCCGGTATGCAGGGCTGAAGTAATGGCGGAACCATCAGGTATGTTGAAAGCGGCAGAGGCAGCATCTCCGATGCGGAGACGCCACAAGCCTGCTTCCTTTTCCTCAAACCAAACCGGCTCCTGTGTCGCTGGATTTACGGCCATAACTGGTTTACCGGTCGAAAAGCTCGCGATTGTTTTACCGCTGGTGGTATCGAGTACCCAAATTTTTCCGTCCCGATAGCCCGCTAGCCGGAGATTATTGGCGAAGAGGGCAGGATCGAGTAAGTCGCTTTCTCCGATATAGCTCGCACGTTCCTTTTTTGTGGTAATGTCGGTATAGAGAATGCGACCTGAAGGTCCGTAGGTTATCATGCTGGTTTCTGACGCGCCTGTGACGCCCAGGGAAACGATACCAGGCGGGGAAGAAAATAAATTGCGAGTTTCACCCGTGGTACCGTCGAGAATTGTTATTCCCTCGAGCGATGTATTGCCTATCATCAGGTAGGAGCCGCGGGCGGACCAGGAAAGGGAGAGTATCGAATCCCTGAAGCGCTTGGCGTAGAGCCGCGTTCGTTTGTTCCAGTCCCAGACTGAAATACGGTAAATACTGTATCCATCCGATTCGTAAACAGCGAGGAGATTTCCATCGGGATGTATCGCGACTCCCCGTATCGGGATATCTGAAATTTGCCAGGTTTCATCTGGTCCCTCTGGTTTATGAGAGGAAAGAAAACCGTCAGTGCCTCCGGAAAAAAAGGTGTCGGTTCCCGGAATGCGGGCCAGGACCTGGACTGGACCGAGATGTCGGCGCGCCTTCAGTGATGACGGGGCGGAAACAGTTCCAGTAGCCGCCAGTCCAGTCGAAAATCCTGCAATTTCCTCGAGTGTAGGCGACTGCTTCGCGTTCACCGAAGCGCACGAAATAAGGGAAAGACCGGCGATACCGGCTAGTACAGTTCGTTTAAGCATTTGATCCATCCTCGATCAGTATGTTCTGTACTGAAAGGTAGGTGCCATTACAGAGGGATGTATACGGTTCGGTATCGGGATGAGAAGCGATGTCATTTATAAGGTTATCGTAAATGCGCGGCGGTATGACCGTTATTGCGACTTCGTCTGCCTTGAGTCCGTGGATGTGGAATTCGAGATCGCCATTTTCGCGCTTTTTCTCGAACAGGATTGTCAGGCGGGCTTCGGGACTTGCCGTCCCGGCCTTCACGGCTAGGTGATATTTGACCGCTTCTATTGCAAGTGGGTCAAGCCCTTCCTTGAGCACGGCTATTCGGTCGGAAAGTTCTGCGAAGCCTATTACTGTCTGAGCATCCGCCTCGGTTTCAAGATTTCCCGACATAAATGCAAGTCGTTCAATTTCGGGAATCAGGAGCAAATTCGTTTTTTTCGAGGGCCATTCAAAGCGGGTGCGGATGTCGGTATGCAGCACTGAATTGCAGGCTGGGCATATACAGGCAAGAAAAGATCCGTTTTCTATTTTTTCGATCGTATCGCTCGAGGTGTCGAGATTGACCACTTCAGGAATGTCGACACTGAAAACTTGTTCGCAGGGACAGGTAATTTTTCTCATCAGTTTCTCCTTCTCGGGATTATTTCATCAAAAAACGTATGTCGCCAAACAGGGAAAAAAGGAAAATGAACATGATAAAACCGACGCCTATAAACTGCACGTAATACAGTATTTTAGGTTTGATTTGCTTATGGCTTATCCATTCAATGAGCGAAAATAGAATGAGCCCGCCATCGAGAATCGGGATAGGCAGGAGATTCATGATGAAAAGGGACACGCAGATGATGCTGAGAAATTCTGCCAGACCCGAAAGTCCTGTACTTGCTACCTCGCCAAGCATCAAGGTGATTCGTACCGGTCCCGAAACCGCTTCCGTCAGGTCTACCCCGCGAAAGAGGAGACCGATACTCTTGATGGTAAGGGCCATGGTTTTTCCCGTTTCGGTAAATCCTTTCATGATGCTCTGCACGAAACCGGTGCCCTTACTGGTGACCTGTACGGTTTTCCAGTCAATGCCCGTCTCGACCGTACCGTCTGCTCCATAGAGGAGCACTAGTGTGTAGTTGAGAGCGATATTGTTTCTGTTGACCGAGACCACTGTTTGTTCGGGTTTTTTGTCGAGCATAGCGGAAAATTGCAGATAGTGGGTTACCGGAATGCCGTTCACCGCGGTGATGATATCGCCCGCCTTCAATCCGGTGCTTTCGGCTGCTGAACCATTTTTGACTTCACCGATCACGAGCGGTATGTATGGATACACCCCAATCTTGCCCGCTCCTGTCTTCTTGTCGAGAATTGGTTTAATAGTAGATGAAAAAATCTGCCCATTTCGTTCGTATTCAAGCGCCAGCGTTTCTTGGGGATGGGTTGCGATGACCTGTTGTATGTCGGTG